>NZ_NIUB01000010.1 GCF_002197815.1 Pseudomonas oleovorans subsp. oleovorans | reverse complement strand
TTGAGGAACACGAACAGCACCGGGTTGAACACCTCCACCTTGATGTCCAGCTCGACCAGCGCGGCCAGTCCATTGATGGATTTGCGGAAGTCGACGGGCTTTGGGTAGAGATAGACCTTCTGCACTTGGGCGTCGGGACGCATCATGACGGAACTCCACGGGAAAATAGGGAGCCCAGCATCCGGGATACGGAGAGGTCAGTTGAAGATGGGGTCTATGGAGCGCATACGCTGATGCTGCGTGAAGCACTTTTTATCGAACCGCCCAAGGCCAAGACCTGCCGAATACTGGCCGATACCGCCGCATCCCTGACTGACTTCAGGAAAGATCCAATAGGCATCCTTCACGAATGCGGCGGCGAGACTGTGGTGATCCTCAATCACAACGCACCTGTTTTCTATGCCGTTCCCACTGAACAGTACGAGGCCATGCTGGAAATGATCGACGATACTCGTCTGGCCGAAACCGTACGTATGCGGCACGGCTCCCCCACAGTTCGTGCCGATATCGATGCGCTCATCGCACAGGCCGGCGAAGCTGACTAGATTGGCGCATCAGCCCGAGACTCCAGCGCCAGCAACCGGCGAGCGCTCGTTGCGTGCCCTGCTCTACCGTTGGTGGCGCTGATAACCAGCGCGTCCGCCGTGGCAAAACCATCACAGGTAAAAAGCGCTGGTGTCGGATGATGGCTGGCGCGTATGATCACATTAACGCTTAACGTTAAGGATTAACGCATGATCCTGAGTTTCAGATGCGCAGAAACCCAGGCTCTGTTTGAGTCAGGAAGCTCCAGACGCTGGGCCAGCATTCTCAACGTGGCCACGCGGAAGCTGACGATGCTGAATGCAGCCGTTGAGCTGCGCGACCTTCGCTCCCCACCGGGCAACCGGCTGGAGCAGCTACAGGGCAATCGAGCAGATCAACACAGCATCCGAATCAACGATCAATGGCGAATCTGCTTTGTGTGGACTGCCGCTGGCCCTACACAAGTCGAAATCGTCGATTACCACTGAGGAGGTGGCAACATGACTATCAACGGCATGCGCCCCGTTCACCCTGGCGAAGTGCTACGCGAAGAGTTCCTTGAACCGCTAGGCATGACCCCAGCCGCACTGGCTCGCGCTCTGCATGTGTCGGCGCCGACCATCAATGACATCGTGCGGGAGCGTCGTGGCATTACCGCCGATACGGCTATTCGGCTAGGCCGCTACTTCGACACCTCAGCTCAGTTCTGGATGAACTTGCAGACCGAGTATGCCCTGGCGACCACTTACGCCGAGTCTGGCGCAGCCATCGAGCAGGCCATTGAGCCGCTACAGATAGCGAGCTGACCAAACCGGCAAGTACAGTTGTGGCTCGCTTCGTTGGCCTACACGCCCAGTACGATCAGCTTGACGCGGAGACAGTCTGATGAACATCAAGCCCATTCGCACCGAGCAAGACTACACAGCTTCGATGGCGCGCATTGATGAGCTGTGGGGCGCAGAGATTGGTACGCCTGAAGGTGATGAACTCGAAGTGCTGGCTCTGCTTGTGAGCACGTACGAAGACGAGCACGCCCCGATGCCGCCGTCCGCCCCTACCGAGGCCATCAAATTTCGCATGGATCAGCAAGCCTGACGCCGCGCGACCTTGAGCCATTCGTCGCTTGCATTGCTGCAATAAAGTAGCTAATACGTTGACATAGTACGGACGTGAGATAATACCCACTTGCCCTGGCACCAATCGGTGATCGTGGGATAATGAAGCTCCCTCAAAGGTGATCAGTATGTCGAAACCGTCATTCGAAGCTAAGAAGGCCTATTTCGCCCAAACGCGCAAATCGAACTATGCGGCCAGCCTGAGTCTAGAGGGCTTTGATGTGCCTAAGCCTGAAGCCACTAAAAGCTCCTCCCACAAGGGCTCGTCGTCTCCGGTGCGTAAGCTGAATGCGTGACAAGTATGGTACGGGTACAGACCCGTACTGTTACCCAGGAACGTCTGTCCTCCGCAATCTACTCAACCTCACAGACGAGGAAGCGCTTAGCAATGCAGAGCGTGACCTTTCTGCGGCAGCTCTAGAAGAAATCGAATTTGAGCTTCCGCCCTACGATCTCCCCTACTGGTCTCGAATCCATCGCCAGCTTTTTGGTGGAGTTTACGAGTGGGCTGGAGAGATCGAACCATTGATATTTCCAAGCAAGACACCCGCTTCTGTACCGCACATCGCATTGAGCCTGAATCAGCCAGGTTATTCAGAGCTCTGGAGAGCGCTAACTGGTACGAAGGGCTGCGTCGTGAACAGCTAGTCCCTGCCATAGCCGATTTCTACGGCGAGATGAATATGATTCATCCATTCCGAGAGGGCAACGGCAGAGCTCAACGCGTGCTTTTTGAGCACATAATCATCAACGCTGGCTTTGGAGTTGACTGGTGGGAGGTTGAGAACCCTCACTGGGTCCCGGCAAACATAGCTGCAGCGTTTGGTGATCCGAGACCACTCACTGAGATTTTCGAACGCTGTGTCGGCAAGCCCATTGCCTAGGCCTGGACAAGAAAAGGACAGCTCGCGGACACTGCCCAAAATAAAAAGGGGTTAGCTTGCGCTAACCCCTTGAAATTTATGGTGGCTACACCGGGACTTGAACCTGGGACATCAGCATTATGAATGCTGCGCTCTAACCAACTGAGCTATGTAGCCAACGGCGCGCATTGTCCGCGTCTCGCCTACCGCTGTCAACCCCAGATCATCGATAAATTTACGTTTTATCAAGCGGTTAGGCTTCGCGGGTGGCGACTCCCTGAATCGCTCGTTTCTGAGCCTGCGGCTGACCTCTCAACCGCTCGGACGGTGCTTGCGGGGCTGTCGGGCGATGCCGGAAAATCCGCCCCCAGCAGGCTGCAGCGCCGCCGTGTGCTGGACAACTAACCAGGAGAACACCTTGAGAGCGAGAGACGACTTCGACGATCTGCGCGCGGAGCGTGATATGCCGACGCACTACCGCAACGAACCCAACCGCCATGCCGGGCTGTGGAAGCAGATCGCGATTGGCATCATCGTCGGCTACAGCGTGCTGGGCATCATCAGTGCAGTTGCCTGGATGATCATTGCGCGCTTCATGCTGGGCGGTCTGTCGATCACGTTGCCGTAACGTTCACATCTCTGCATCAGCGACGTGATGGCGATGGGGTTGGCACTTGCCATCCCCTACCCGCCTCTTCATCCTGCTCCATTGTTTTCGCAAAAGAGCCCTCTCATGACGCCCATCCAGAATATCGGCCTGGCGCTATTCGTCCTGCTTTCCATCGGTGTCGCCATCGGCCACAAGACCGAGTGCGGCGATGGCCGCGTGGTGGAAACCTATCTGGCCAAGGGACTGGCTTCAAAGGTGCTGGGGCATGATCTTTGCCAGCAACCCTGAACCAACCGAACATTAAGGAAGATGTGATGAAAAAGTTCGCCCTGCTGGTCAGTTGCAGTTTTCTTGGCGCCTGCGCCAACTTCGGCTCGCAGCCACCGGTGCCGATTACCTCTCCCGTGGTGCAGGCGTTTCGCGATATCTGCCTGCAGACTGCGCCGAGTTTTGCCGAGGCGCATCGCGTGGCGCGCCAGCATGGCGTCACCGAGATGACCGATATGGGCTTTGCCACCGTCGGCTTCAATGCGGACAAGAGCCTGAGCATTCAGGTCAAGGTCAGCCACGAATGCGTGGTAACCAGCGAGGCGCAGGAGGATGACAACCTGACTCGTCAGTTGCTCAGCGCAGCGGCGATCAACGCCGGCACCACGGTGCCGCGCAAGGTGCCGGTGAGGATGATGATCGCCGGGCAGCCGTTCATCCTCATGCATGACCGTGAAGGCGGTGAAGCCTTGGTGATGCTGAAGCCGGAGTGAGGGGATCGCCGTAGGGCGGATGACGCCTTGTTCATCCGCCGCCGCCGAAAGGTGGATCGAGGCGTGGTCCACCCGCGGCCAACAAGCGGTACAGCCCTGCGTAGGAACCCCGCCCCGGGGCGAAGCTTTTGCTTTCGCGGTGTTCATACGATTCGCCGCGAGGCGCGGCTCCTACGGGGTGATGCAGTGCCCGCTGCGTCTGTGTAGCCCCGCCGCGCTACAGTGTTTTACCGGGGCGCGTGGCCAGCAGCAGGCCGCCGAAGATCATCGCGGCACCCAGCCAGTGATAGAGCTGCAGGCTCTCGTTCAGCAGTACCCACCCCAGCAACGCGGTGAATACCGGCATCAGGTAGTTGGTCAGCGCCGCCTTGGCCGCACCGATTACGCGGATGCCGTGGTTCCAGGCCAGGTAGGCGAGCAGCGAGGCGAACACGGCGGTGTAGGCGACGGCCGAGAGGTTGGCGGCGTTGATTGCCAGATGCGCGCCCTGGCTCAGTTCATATAGATAAAACGGCAGGATCAGCGGTAGGCCAAGCAGGATGAACACGCCCAGCAGTGCCAGCGGCGGGATCGGCTGCAGGTACGCCGACCAGCGCCGCAGCAGCAGCGAGTACAGTGCCCAGTCGACCACGGCCAGCAGCATGATCAGGTCGCCCTGGTTGAACGACAGGCTGGCCAGACGGCTCCACTGCCCCTGGCTGATCAGCACCGCCAGGCCCGCCACGGCCACCAGCATGCCCCACCAGGCTCGGCGCGCCGGCCATTCATTGAGCAGCAGCCCGGCACCGATGAAGGTCACCAGCGGCAGGCAGGTGTTGACCAGCGAGATGTTGATGGCTGCCGTGGTCTGCGCCGCGCTGTAGAGCAGCGAGTTGTAGCCGGCGATACCCAGGCCACCGAGCACCAGCAGGCGCCAGCCGGCAGTGCGCACCGCCACGCGATGGCGCCACAACGGCATGGCAACGAAGGGTAGCAGCAGCGCCAGGGCCAGGCACCAGCGCCAGAACGACAGGGTGAACGGCGCGATCTCGCCAGCGAAGGCGCGCGCCACCAGGGCGTTGCCGGACCAGCAGAGGTTGGCCAGCAACAGGCCGAACAGCGCCAGCGGGCGCGAATGATTGAGTGCGTTCATGAGGCGACGCGACATTTATCCGAGTGGGGGTTGGCCGGCTGTGCGCGGTCACCGAGCGGGCAGTGCTGAGCGATCATTGCGTAGCTTCCGAATCAGGCGGCTTTGCACCATACGGAGGCAGGCAAGGCTTGGCAAGGTGGCGGACCGTAGGGGGCGCACCAACCTCAACGGCGTCATGATGTTCAGGCAGGCGCGACCGAGAGCGTATGGGCGCATATTGCGAGCGTGAGGGCCGAGTGGCGCGTCATTCCCGGTGCGCGCGGCGCACCCTACGGACGTTAACGCTGACAGCGGCGGCGCAGCGGGCGACTCAGCAGCCAGAGAATCAGCAGCACGCCGGCCAGGATCACCGCGCTGGCGCCCCACTGCATCGGCCCGGCCAGGCGGAACAGCTCGGCCGGGTGCAGGCTGGGCGCGCGGATCATGCGCGCTTCGGCAGCCGCACCGCTGGTGGGAATATCGGCCAGGCCGTCGCCATCGAGATCCGGCAGGCTGCGGATATGGTCGAGCAGCACCTGCCATTCCTTGAGTTCCTGCACGCCTTCCTTATCCGGGTCCTGGTCGATGATGGCGTCTTCGATACGCGGCAGCGGGCGGCCCTCGGCATCCTTGGGGATGACGTTGAGCAGGCCCTTGGTCAGGTCCGGTACCAGCCAGGTGAAGCTGCCGACGTAGCTGGTGGCGCCAATGCTGTAGAGGCGCGTGTCGTTCAGGTCCAGGTCACGGTAGCCGCCGTGCGAATCGCCGATTTCGATGCGGCTGACGCGGTCGAACGGCACGCGCCAGGGGTTGTAGGTGAAGCGCACGCCGGAAACCCGGGGGTAATAGCTCTGGCTGTCACGCAGCTGGTAGGCGAGCAGCAGTACCTCCAGTAGTGACTTGATTTCGCGCGCGCTGATGTAGGCCTTGATCATCGGGTAGCCCGGTTCGTCGTCGAACTGGCCGATGCCCAGCGGGGCGATGCGAAACAGGTCGGAGACGTCCTGCACGCCATTGCGGCCCTTGAGCAGGTCATCGCGGATGGTGCCGTTGCCGGTGAAGGCCAGGTCGGCATCGACGGCATGACGCAGCGCATCGGTGACCAGGTTGGCCAGGGTCTGATCGGTGAAATCACGGCCCAGGCTCTGGTCGACCTTCGCCAGCGGCTGGTCGAAGCGATAGCCCTTGGGCGTCAGCATGCGCTCGCTGACCACCTGCTTGAAGTCTTCGACCTTGGCGGTGATGGTCGCGTCGCCGACGATGCTGTCGTTGACGGCGTGCAAGCGATAGTCGCGCACACGTGGCACGCCGTCTTCACCCAGGCTCATGCGCAGTTCGCCGAGGTACTGGATCTCGGAACCAGCCTGCACCACCGGGGTACGTCCACCCACCAGCACCGGCTGCGGCAGTGCCACATGCGAATGGCCGACGACGACGATATCGACGCCGGGCACCTGCTCGACCAGTTCCACTTCCTCGCCGCGCCAGCTGCCATCGGCCTGCTGGGTAACGCCCATGTGCGAGAGCAGGATGACCACCTCGGCGCCCTCCTCGCGCAGCTTGGCCACGGTTTCCCTGGCGGTGGCGACCGGGTCGGCGAAGGTCACCGGCTTGATCATCGGGCTGACGGCCACG
Organism: Pseudomonas oleovorans subsp. oleovorans; assembly: GCF_002197815.1. Classification (GTDB taxonomy): domain Bacteria; phylum Pseudomonadota; class Gammaproteobacteria; order Pseudomonadales; family Pseudomonadaceae; genus Aquipseudomonas; species Aquipseudomonas oleovorans. Next base: position 136,443 of record NZ_NIUB01000010.1, on the reverse strand, counting down.
GCGTTGTTGCCAAGCAGGCCGAACAGACCGAAACGAATACCGCCGCGCTCGATCAGCTTGTACGGCAGGATGTGCCCGGCCTCGACGTGCGCCTGCAGGCTGTTGTCGGCCTTGCTCGCGGCATCGAAACGCATGTTGCTCGACAGCAGTGGCACCAGCGCCTCGCCCTTGGCCCTGTGCGCCGCGCTGATCATTGCGGCCAGCCCGGCTGGGCGGAAGTCGAATTCGTGGTTGCCGATCACCGCGGCGTCATAGCCCAGCTCACTCATCAGGCGCAGTTCGCTGCCCATCTCGCGGGCGATGGTGTGAAACAGCGTACCCATGGTGAAGTCGCCGCCGTCGAGCAACAGCACAGGTTCTTCACCGGCTGCCGCGCGGCGCTCATTCAATAACGTGGCAAGCCGGGCGACGCCGCCGACGGTGTCGTCATCGTTCACCGTCGCCGGGCTGTATTCATTGTTGGGGCCGAAGCCGAGCAGGCGCGACTGCCAGTCGTTGCTGTGCAGGATGGTGAAACTGCGCTCGACAGCGGCCAGCGGCATGGCGGCCAGCAGGCCGGCGAGCAGGAGTGAGGGGAACAGGCGCATGGACGATCCTTGACGATGACTGCGCACAGTATGGAGCAGGCCCTGGCTCCAGACAGCGACCAATCGAGACGCACTTTGTCGCCAATCGAGTCAGACTTTCATTGCCCCAGATCAGCCCCCAAGCCAGACGGCGGGACTAAGCTGTAATCAGGATCGCAACGTGGAGAAGCGCCATGGACCACTATCACCTGATGCTGATGCTGCTGATCGGCGGCTTTCTGCTGCTGGGAGTCGGCTTCAACTTTCGCGAACACGAATGGGGCGTACGCGTGCTGGGTTTGGGCGTATTGCTGATGCTGGTGCCGATTGCGTTGCGGGTGCATCTGGCGTTGGCGTGAAACCGCTCTTGTAGGAGCCAGCTTGCTGGCGATCCGCTTGACGCATCGCTGGCAAGCCAGCTCCTACACGTGATGTGGCTTTCGCGGCCACTAAGGCTGGCAACGCAGAATACCGGCCTTCAGGCCGTGCGCCGCCTAGCCCACCGAGTGATGGATCGCGTTGCGCCAATGGTGGGTTACGCCGCAGCAGGCATTACGACTCACTCAACAGATCTACCAGGCGGCTAACCCACCCTACGGTTCAGCGCGCGGTCACTCGTAGGGTGGGTTAGCGGCGCTGAATGACGGTCTTCAAGACTCAGATGAAAGTCGTGCGCCGCGTAACCCACCAAGCGGTTGATGGCGCCACGTCGAAGGTGGGTTCAGGTAACAGCCCCATGACTCCCTGCTACTTCCAACGCTCGGCGGCGCTCTGGTCGCTGCAGCGGCCTTCGACCCAGCGCGGGCCTTCGCTGGTGTCTTCCTTCTTCCAGAACGGCGCGCGGGTCTTCAGGTAATCCATGATGAAGTTGCAGGCATCGAACGCGGCCTGGCGATGGGCGCTGCTGGTGCCGACGAAGACGATGGGCTGGCCCGGCTCCAGACGACCGATGCGGTGGATGATCTCGATGCCCAGCAACGGCCAGCGCTCACGGGCCTCATCGGCGATCTTGGCCAGAGCCTTTTCGGTCATGCCGGGGAAGTGTTCGAGGAACATGCCGCCGACTTCGCGACCTTCATTGAAGTCGCGCACGTAGCCGACGAAGGTGACCACCGCGCCGATGCCGAGGTTGGCGGCATGCAGGGCGTTGAGCTCGGTGCCGGGGTCGAAGGGTTGGGCTTGGACGCGGATGGTCATGGGAGTGTCTCGTTTGAAGAGGCGTTTTCAGAGTCGGTTTGGTGGGCTGAAGCCCACCCTACGCCTGCATCAACCACCGGTAACGGTGGGGAAGAAGGCGACCTCATCGCCTTCGGCCAGCGGTTCGTCGAGACTGCACAGTTCCTGGTTGCGCGCGCACATCAGGTTCTGCTCACCCAGCACTTCCCATTCGCCGCCACGGGCGACCAGGTGCAGGCGCAAGTCGTCGAGGGTAGCGAAGTCGCCGCTGAGTTGTTCGTCGTCACGGCCCAGGGCTTCGCGGTAGCGGGCGAAATATTGCACGCGGATCATGCTTGTTCCTCCAGCTTGTAGTGACCGCTCTTGCCGCCGAGTTTTTCCAGCAGGCGTACCTGCTCGATGACCATGCCACGATCCACGGCCTTGCACATGTCATAGATGGTCAGCGCGGCGACGCTGGCGGCAGTCAGTGCTTCCATCTCGACACCGGTTTGCCCGGACAGTTTGCAACGGGCAGTGATATGCACGCTGTCGTCGCCTTCGGCGCTGAGTTCGACCTTGACGCCGGTGAGCATCAGCGGGTGGCACAGGGGGATCAGGTCGCTGGTTTTTTTCGCGGCCTGGATGCCGGCGATACGTGCCACGGCGAATACGTCGCCTTTGGGGTGCTCACCGGCAACGATCATCTGCAGGGTGGCGGGCAGCATGCGCACGCGTGCTTCGGCGGTGGCTTCGCGGAAGGTGGTCGCCTTGTCGGTGACGTCGACCATGTGCGCGCGGCCTTGGGAATCGAGGTGGGTCAGCACGGGAAAGCTCCAGACGGGAATCGACCGATTGTAAACCTGCAGGTCAGGATTTGCAGTCCTCTTGTAGGTCGGATGAAATCCTGCAGCCGAGCGGCCCGGATTGCAGCCGAGCTACGAACCCTCTCCCCCAGCCCCTCTCCCGCAAGCGGGAGAGGGGAGCCAAATGCGCGCTTCTGTAGGAGCGGATTTATCCGCGATCATCGCGGCTGAAGCCGCTCCCACGGGCCCTGCAGAAATTCGTTGATGCAGACTAAAACGCCCCCGCTCTTACGAGCAGGGGCGCCAGTGTTTCACAGCTGAAGGGTTACATATGGGTTTCCGCGTACTCCGCGAGGATCGAGCGTGGTACGCCTTGCAGGGTGATGTGCACGCCGTGCGGGAAGTCCTTGAAGCGTTCGGTGAGGTAGGTCAGGCCCGAGCTGGGCGCGGATAGGTAAGGGGTGTCGATCTGGGCCAGGTTACCCAGGCATACCACTTTCGAGCCGCTGCCGGCACGGGTGATGATGGTCTTCATCTGGTGCGGGGTGAGGTTCTGGCATTCGTCGATGAGGATCAGGCTCTGCTGGAAGCTGCGCCCGCGTATGTAGTTGAGCGATTTGAACTGCAGCGGCACCTTCTGCAGGATGTAGTCGACGCTGCCGTGGGTGCTCTCGTCCTCCATGTGCAACGCTTCGAGGTTGTCGGTAATCGCGCCGAGCCAGGGCTCCATCTTTTCCGCCTCGGTACCGGGCAGAAAGCCGATCTCCTGATCCAGCCCCTGCACGCTGCGGGTGGCGATGATGCGCCGGTAGCGCTTGCTGACCATGGTCTGCTCGATGGCCGCAGCCAGCGCCAGGATGGTCTTGCCGGAGCCGGCGGCGCCGGACAGGTTGACCAGGTGGATGTCCGGGTCGAGCAAGGCGAACAGCGCCAGCGCCTGATGGATGTCGCGCGGTTTCAGGCCCCAGGCTTCCTGATGCAGCAGCGGCTCCTGGTGCATGTCGAGGATCACCAGCTCATCACCCTTGATCGCCTTGATCCAGCCGACGAAGCCCTGTTCATCGAGGATGAACTCGTTGACATGCACGGCCGGCAGGTTGTCGGTCAGTTGCACACGATGCCAGGTACGGCCGTGGTCCTGACGGGTGTCGACCTTGCTCACGCGATCCCAGAACGAGCCGGGCATGTCGTGATAACCCTTCGACAGCAGCGAAACGTCATCGACCAGTTGGTCGGTGTGGTAGTCCTCGGCGTCGATACCGCAGGCGCGCGCCTTCAGGCGCATGTTGATGTCCTTGGTCACCAGCACCACGGAGAGGCCGGGGTTGCGCGAGTTCAGCTCCACCAACTGGTTGATGATCTTGTTGTCGTTGAGGTTTTCCGGCAGCCAGGTTACCGGCGCCGCACTTTTGCTCATAAGAATGGAAAGACGCCCGCAGGGGTCGCTCTTGCCGCGCTGGATGGGTACCCCGTACTCGACGTCCTCGGGCTCCGCCCCGGCGAGAATTTGATCGATCAGGCGGATGGCCTGGCGACATTCGACGGCGACACCGTGCTTGCCGGACTTCAGTTTGTCGAGTTCCTCCAATACTGTCATCGGGATGGCGACGTGGTGTTCTTCGAAGTTGAGCAAGGCGTTGGGATCGTGGATCAGAACATTGGTGTCGAGGGCGTAGAGGGTTGGAGCGGTGGGCTTGGAGCGTCCGTGGTCATCCATACTCGGTCACCTTCTTGTAGTAGCCAGGCGACGCAATACCAGGGCGGTGCTGCGCCGGACAGAGACCGCCGACTTTTTTCAGGTCGGCCCCGAAAGGTGGCAAGCAAAGTGAGGGCCAATGGCCGCCACCTGTCTGCAGGTTTCGGCGGTCTTGCTTTTTAATTACTCCAATTCACATGACAGAAAAACGTTTTTTTATCGCCACACAGGTTTATTTGCAGAGGCGGCAGATAGTGCTTGGCGAGCCACCAGCACCCCGTTAAAGTCCGAATTCCTACCTGCTGTAACTCGCCTCCCTTACCCGCCCCCTCTTGCAGCATGCCGCGCCAATCAGGTGCAGGGCGCTGTTCGTATCGCCTGACTCTCTGCGCTCCTGTAGGAGCCGGCTTGCTGGCGATCCCGTCAACGCTGATCGCCGGCAAGCCAGCTCCTACAAAGGCATCAATGCTGATCCTCTCAATCACTCCGATAGGTGGTCTTGCCGCCCCCTGACCTCTAGAATCGCCCTCACGCTTTCTGGAGACTCCGCACATGCTGATGGTGATTTCACCGGCCAAAACCCTCGACTACGAGACGCCGCCTGCCACCCCGCGCTTCACCCAACCCGAGCACCTCGACCACGCCCAGGAGCTAATCGCCCAGCTGCGCGACTTAAGCCCGGCGCAGATCGCCGAGCTGATGCATCTGTCGGACAAGCTCGCCGGCCTCAACGCCGCGCGTTTCGGTAGCTGGGAACGACCGTTCAATCCATCCAACGCCAAGCAGGCGCTGCTGGCATTCAAGGGCGACGTCTATACCGGGCTGAACGCCGAGGATTTCTCCGAAGAGGATTTCGACTTCGCCCAGACTCACCTGCGCATACTCTCCGGCCTTTACGGTGTGCTGCGCCCGCTGGATCTGATGCAGGCCTATCGCCTGGAAATGGGCACCAAGCTGGCCAACGGCCGTGGCAAGGATCTGTACGCCTTCTGGGGCGAGCGCATCAGCGCCTGGCTGAACGAGGCGCTGGCTGCGCAGGGCGACAACGTGTTGCTCAACCTCGCCTCCAACGAGTACTTCGGTGCGGTCAAGCGCAAGGCACTGAACGCGCGCATCATCGACACCGAGTTCAAGGATCTGAAGAGCGGCCAGTACAAGATCATCAGCTTCTACGCCAAGAAAGCCCGCGGCCTGATGGCGCGCTACGTGATCAAGGAGCGCCTGACCAACCCCGACGGTCTGAAGGACTTCAACTATCAGGGTTACCGTTATTCAGCCGAGCATTCCAAGGCCGACAGCCTGGTGTTCCTGCGCGACCAGCCGCAGGACTGAAAGCACAGTACGCCCCGCCCCATGTCGGGCATCAGGCAACACCGCATGCCCGCACAAGCGGGCATCGCTATCCTGTCCCCCGGTTCCCGCTTTCGCCGGCGCCAGGATAAGCGGCCATTGCGCCCCTCCTGGCGCAGGGCTGGCTAGTGTAGGATGAGCGCAGACTTCCAAAAGGACTGCCCGCATGCTGTTCGGTGCCGCACTCGTCATTACCTGGCTGATTCTGCTGATCCGCTATCCGACCAAGGCACTGCCGGTGTCCATGGCCGCGCTGGTCGGTCTGGGTCTGGTGGCCACCTGGGTGATCTGGCAGGAAAGCCGCGACGAGCGCTACCTCGCCCACCTCGAACTACGCCTGCACTACGACCCGCAGCGCTGCCCTGCCGACCGCCCGCTGGCCATCGATCTGAAGAACGGCAGCGACGCCGCCTTGCTCGAGCTGCGCTGGGAAGTCGCCGCCTACCGGCCCGGCAACTCCACCAACCTGGCCCAGCGCCTGTATGAATCGCCGCGCTACAGCGGCCCGGGCGAGCTGCTGCCGGGCGCCAGCTGGAACGACTGCCTGCCCCTGCCCGACCTGCGCAGCGGCTATCGCCCGGCTACGCTGGAGTTTCGCGCCGAGCGTCTGCAAGGCAAATTCATTCGATAACCTGTAGGAGCGAGCTCTGCTCGCGAAGCTTGCGGCGTAATACGCGTTCGCGAGCAGAGCTCGCTCCTACAGCTCGACATCCGTTGCCAGCCCCGTAGGGCGGACTCAGGAGCCTAGGTGAACAGTCCGCCATCACCTCAAGCCAAGCCTGCTAAGCTGCAACCCCATTCGCGTCTCAGGGAGTCCCGCGCATGCCCCAACCCAGCGCCCTTATCACCGGCTGCTCCAGCGGCATCGGCCGAGCCCTGGCCGATACCTTCAAGGCGGCTGGCTACGTGGTGTGGGCCACGGCGCGCAAGGAGCACGACCTCACAGCGCTCGAGCAGGCCGGGTTCCACGCAGTGCAACTCGACGTCAACGACGGCGAAGCGCTGCAGCAGCTAGCCACACGTCTGAGCGAGGAGATCGGCGGCCTCGATGCACTGATCAACAACGCTGGCTATGGCGCCATGGGCCCGCTGCTCGACGGCGGCGTGGAAGCCATGCAGCGCCAGTTTGAAACCAACGTGTTCTCCATCGTCGGCGTGACCCGCGCGTTCTTCCCGCTGCTGCGTCGCAGCCGTGGCCTGGTGGTGAATATCGGCAGCGTTTCCTCGGTACTGGTAACACCCTTCGCCGGTGCTTACTGTGCCTCCAAGGCAGCGGTGCATGCCTTGAGCGACGCACTGCGCATGGAGCTGGCGCCGTTCTCCATCGAGGTGATGGAAGTGCAGCCCGGCGCCATCGCCTCCAGCTTCGGCGCCAACGCCAGCCAACAGGCCGAGGCGCTGATCCGTGAGGATTCGCCCTGGTGGCCGCTGCGCGAGGGTATCCGCGCCCGCGCCAATGCCTCACAGGACAACCCGACCCCGGCCAGCGAGTTTGCTGCGCAACTGCTGGCCGCCGTGCAGCGTGACAAGCGCCCGCGCCTGTTGCGCCTGGGCAATGGCAGCCGCGCCCTGCCGCTGCTCGCCACGCTGCTGCCCAAAGCCCTGTTGCAGCGGGTACTGCGCAAACGCTTCGGTCTGGTGCAAAGCCTGTGAGCCAGAGCCTGCAACTGCGCTACTACGCGGCGGCGGGAGTAATCGCGGCTATCGTGCTGAACCTGCTGCTGCGCACCTTCGTGCGCCTCGGCGGCGTGTTCACCACATTGCTGATCGCCGCCGCCATCGCGGCCGGCCTGGCGCTGGTGTTTCACTGGCGTACCGGGCGTGCACCCAGCAACGCTGAGCGCTGGCGTTTCACCCTGCTCTACGGCGGCGTGCTCGGGCTGCTCTATCTCGGCCTGCTGGGCATGATGGTCCTGCAGGACACGCCCAGCCCCATGGGCCTGTTTCTCTTCAGCCTGCATTACCTGTGCTACCCGGTGCTGGCCTGGCTGGCGTTTTCGCCACGCCATGGTCGCTGATCGTTTTGTCAGGATGACCCCGCCATGCTGCACACCCTCGCCGTCGCCAACTACCGCTCGATCAACAGCCTGATCCTGCCGCTGGGCCGGCTCAACCTGATCACCGGCGCCAACGGCAGCGGCAAGTCCAACCTCTACCGCGCCCTGCGCCTGCTGGCGGAAACCGCGCAAGGTGGCGTGGTCAACGCGCTGGCGCGCGAAGGCGGGCTGGAGTCGAGTTTCTGAGCCGGCCCGGTGAAGATTTCCCGGCGCATGCTGGGCGGCGAGGTGCCCGTGCAGGGTGGCCCACGACAGAACGTGATACGCCTGCGCCTGGGCTTTGCCGGCGAGGATTTCGGCTACGCCATCGCCCTTGGCCTGCCCGAGCCAAGCAGCTCGGCATTCGCCCTCGACCCGGAGATCAAGCGCGAGTGCATCTGGGCTGGCGCCAGCTACCGTCCCGCCTCGCTGCTGGTGGATCGCACCGGGCCCATGGTGCGCATGCGCGAAGGCCGCAGTTGGCAGGTATTGGCCCAGCACGTGCCGAACTACGACAGCCTGTTCGACCAGATCGGCAACGACCCGAATTGCCCGGAAGTCTTCCAGCTGCGCGAAACCATCCGCCGCTGGCGCTTCTACGATCACTTTCGCAGTGATGCCGAGGCGCCGGCGCGCCAGCCGCAACTGAGCACGCGCACACCGGTGCTGCACCACGATGCCCGCGAGCTGGCCGCCGCCCTGCAGACCATACGCGAGATCGGCGACCGCGCGGCGCTGGACGCCGCCATCGACGACGCTTTCCCCGGCAGCCGCCTGCATATCGATTTTCAGGCCGGCGGTCGCTTCGCCGTGGAACTGCGCCAGGAAGGTTTGCTGCGCCCCTTGAGCGCCGCAGAACTGTCCGACGGCACGTTGCGCTACCTGCTGCTGGTGGCCGCCCTGCTCACGCCACGGCCGCCTTCACTGATGGTGCTCAAACCAGCCTGCACCCGGATCTGTTACCTGCACTAGGCCGGCTGATCATCGCCGCCTCGAAGCAAACGCAGGTGTGGGTCGTGTCTCACGCCAGCCGCCTGATCGCCACGCTCAAGGAAAGCCCCAACTGCAACACCCTGGAGCTGGACAAACAGCTCGGCAAGACCTGCATACGCGGCCAGGGCATGCTCGACGAGCCGCCCTGGCACTGGCCGGATTGAGCGGCCAGACACCAGGCCCGTAGGAGCCCGCTTGCGGGCGATCAGCCATGGCCAAGCATCGCCGGCAAGCCGGCTCCTACAAAGCGGTCACAGCCCGTCGAGATAGCGCTCAACATCCAGCGCGGCCATGCAGCCGGCACCGGCCGAGGTGATCGCCTGGCGATAGACCGAATCGGCCACGTCACCGGCGGCGAACACGCCAGGAATGCTGGTCGCGGTGGCATTGCCCTCGCGCCCGCCATTGACTACCAGGTAACCGTCCTTCAGCGCCAGTTGGCCTTCGAAGAGGCTGGTATTGGGCGTGTGACCGATGGCAACGAACAGGCCATCCACCTTCAGCTCGCGATAGGCACCGCCGTATTGCTTGAGGCGTACGCCGGTGACACCGCTGGCATCGCCCAGCACCTCGTCGACCTCCGCATTGAGTTGCAGCTCGATCTTGCCCTCGGCAATGCGCGCGTGCAGCTTGTCCTGCAGGATTTTCTCGGCACGGAAGGTCTCGCGGCGATGGACCAGCGTGACCTTGCTGGCGATATTGGCCAGGTACAGCGCCTCTTCCACGGCCGTATTACCGCCACCGACCACCGCGACCTCGCGACCGCGATAGAAGAAGCCGTCACAGGTCGCGCACGCCGAAACGCCACGGCCCATGAACGCCTCCTCACTGGGCAGCCCCAGGTAACGCGCGCTCGCACCGGTAGCGATGATCAGCGCGTCGCAGCTATAGGTGCCGCTGTCGCCGACCAGGGTGAATGGCTTGCCGGCCAGATCCACGGCGTTGATATGGTCGAAGACGATCTCGGTCTCGAAGCGCTCGGCATGCTCCTGCATGCGCTGCATCAGCGCCGGGCCAGTCAGGCCATGCGGGTCACCCGGCCAGTTGTCCACCTCGGTGGTGGTGGTCAGTTGGCCGCCGGCCTGGATACCGGTGATCAGCAGCGGTTTCAGGTTGGCGCGGGCGGCATAGACGGCAGCGCTATAACCGGCAGGGCCGGAACCCAGAATGATGACGCGGGCATGACGAACGGCAGACATCGCTAACTCCTTGCAAGCCCACAGGGCCGGCAGGCCAGAATAAAAAGGGACTCTCGAAGCACTAGGGGAAGGCTTGGAATGTTGAGAGCCCCGCAAAAAGCGCACCTCTAAAAACTACCTGCGTTGTCATCGCTGCGTTAAAAACAGGCTCGTGCGCGAGTCCGATCAAAATGCTCATTTACAGCTCGTAAAGTCGAGCGCGACTCCGATCGTTTTTCGCCTGTGTTTGCCTTGCGCTGACTGCCTCGCCTACGTTTTTAGAGGCGCCCTAAAATGAAACTGGGCGCAAGGCTATCGAGGCGACTGGCGAAGCGGAAATATCCATTGCCAATTCCGCGAATAGAGTCCGCCTATGGCCCTCGGGGTGAATTGCCCCATGACTGAACTTTCACCGCGCAGGCAAAGTCGGTATGGTCGCGCGCATCAACCACTCAGGAGACCGCCATGCCCGCCGCTCCCGTCCTGTCCGGCCCGCAATACCTGCGAGAGGGCCTGAAACTGGTCCTCAGCCCCGGCCTGCGCCTTTTCGTGCTGCTGCCGCTGGCGGTCAATCTGATCCTGTTCGTTAGCATGATCAGCTTTGCCGTGCAGCAGTTCAGCGGCTGGGTCGATACCTTCATGCCTTCCCTGCCGAACTGGCTGAGCTTTTTGCAGTACATCCTCTGGCCACTGTTCGTGGTGCTGGTGCTGCTGATGGTGTTCTTCACCTTCACCCTGCTGGCCAACATCATCGCCGCACCGTTCAACGGTTTTCTCGCGGAGAAGGTCGAAGTAGTAGCGCGCGGTGAAGATCATTTCCCGCCGTTCAGCTGGGCCGAACTGGCAGCCATGGTACCGCGTACCATGGCTCGCGAAATGCGCAAGCTGGGTTACTTTCTGCCACGCGCCATCGGCCTGCTGATCCTCAGCTTCATCCCGGTAGTCAATCTGGTCGCCGCGCCGCTGTGGCTGCTGTTCGGCGTGTGGATGATGGCCGTGCAGTACATCGACTACCCGGCGGACAACAACAAGATGAGCTGGCAGGACATGCTCGCCTGGTTGCGCGAGAAGCGCTGGCAAAGCCTGAGCTTCGGCGGCATCACCTACGCCGCCCTGCTGGTGCCGGGGCTGAACATCCTGATGATGCCGGCTGCCGTGGCCGGTGCCACGCTGTTCTGGGTGCGCGAGCACGGCGAGCAGGCGCTAGGTTCACGCAAGGACATCGTGTAACGCCTGCATCGACGCCTGCGACTCGCGCTCGACGCGCCTGTGCATGAACAAGCGGTTGGCCAGGCGCATCAGCCAGTTGTCGAAGCCGTACTCGAGGGTGCGCACGAGCTCGCAGCCGCCCTCCACCGCCACGCACTCGTAGGTCAGCAGCAAATGCAGGCCATGCTCGCCCTGAGCACTGGCCTACCAACGCTGGGCCGGCTGATTGTCGAGCACGTCCCAGCGCAGATGCCCGCCGTGAAGATCAGCCTGATCTGGCATCGCCAGCAGCATCACGACCCGGCACATGCCTGGCTACGCGAACAACTGCGCGGCCTGCTCGCCTGACACATAACCGCAATCGAAACGTCATGTTCACTACATGACCTGGGCAGAGACTGCTTACATGAACGCACCTTCTCTGCACATCGCGCTGATCAGCGAAACCTTCCCGCCGGAAATCAACGGCGTGGCCAATACCCTCGGCCGCCTGGTCGACGGCCTGCGTGGCCGTGGCCATCGCGTGCAACTGATACGGCCACGCCAGGAGGTCGATCAGGAGCAGGACGCCGGCAATGACCTGCTGCTCACTCGCGGCTGGCCGCTGCCCGGCTACCCCGGCCTGCAATGGGGTCAGTCATCCCTGCACAAGCTGCTCAGGCGCTGGAAAAGACAACGCCCGGATGTGCTCTATATCGCCACCGAAGGCCCGCTTGGCCTGTCCGCCTTGCGCGCGGCCAGGCGCCTGGCGATCCCAGTGGTCAGCGGTTTTCACACCAACTTCCAGCAGTACACCGGGCACTACGGCATCGGCCTGCTGACCCGGGCGATGACCAACTACCTGCGCTGGTTTCACAACCGCACGCAGCTGACGCTGGTGCCGAGCATCGGCCAGAAGGTCGACCTCGAACGCCGTGACTTCGAACGCCTGGCCCTGCTCGCGCGGGGTGTCGACAGCCAGCTGTTCCACCCACGCCGACGCTGCGACGCCCTGCGCGAAAGCTGGGGCCTGGGGCCGGATGACCTGGCCGCGCTGCATGTCGGGCGCCTGGCGGCAGAGAAGAACCTCGGTCTGCTGGTAAAAGCCTTCCACGCCCTGCAGACAGCTCATCCGCGGCGCCGTATGCGGTTGATTCTTGTGGGAGACGGACCACTGCGCGCCAGCCTGCAGGCGCAGCTGCCGGAGGCGCTTTTCTGCGGCCTGCAGCGCGGTGAAACGCTGGCCACGCACTACGCTTCGGGCGATCTGTTCCTGTTCCCCAGCCTCTCGGAAACCTTCGGCAACGTGGTGCTGGAAGCCCTGGCATCGAGTCTTGGCGTGGTGGCATTCGACCAGGCGGCGGCCGCCCAGCATATTTATCACGGCCACAATGGCATGCTCGCTCGCCCTGGCGACGAAGCCGGTTTCTGCGAAGCCGCCTGCGAGCTGTTGGAAGATGCAGAGGTGCTGCGGCGCATCCGCCTCAATGCCCGCCGACATGCCAGCCACCTCAGCTGGGACGGCATCGTCGCGCTGTTCGAACAGCACCTGCGCAGCGCCATGCAGCCAGCGCACCTCTGCGTCAGCACGGAGCTTGCCCGTAGGGCGGGTGAAACCCGCCACTGAGACAATCTGGCGGGTTGCACCCGCCCTACGTGATCACATCCACTCAAAACATGCAGATGTAAAAAAGCCCCGATGTGCCGGGGCTGAAAACGGGGCGCCGGATCGCGGCGCCCGATAGAAACGGACTCAGACCAGCGTGGTCAGCGCATCACGGCTGAACGGCAGGATGTCCTGTTCGCGGCCTTCGCGCACCTTCAGTGCCCAATCCGGGTCGACCAGCAGCGCGCGGCCCACGGCGACCAGGTCGAACTCCTCCTTGTTCAGGCGCTCGAGTAGATTCTCGAGACTGGCCGGCTCGGCCACCTTGTCGGTCTTGACCATGAACTGCAGGAACTCGCCATCCAGGCCGACACTGCCGACAGTGATGGTCGGCTTGCCAGTGAGCTTGCGCGTCCAGCCGGCCAGGTTGAGGTCGCTGCCTTCGAACTCCGGCTCCCAGAAGCGGCGCGTCGAGCAATGGAAGATGTCCACGCCGGCATCGGACAGCGGCTTGAGGAAGGCCTCCAGCTGCTCCGGAGTCTGCACCAGGCGCGCGCTGTAGTCCTGCTGCTTCCACTGCGAGTAACGCAGGATGATCGGGAAGTCCGGGCCGACCGCCGCACGCACGGCCTGGATCAGCTCGATGGCGAAACGCGAACGCGCCGCCAGGTCACCACCATAGCCGTCGGTACGCTGGTTGCTGCCTTCCCAGAAGAACTGGTCGATCAGGTAGCCGTGGGCACCGTGGATCTCCACGCCGTCCATGCCGATGGCCTTGGCGTCGCGTGCAGCCTGGGCGAAGGCAGCGATCACTTCATCGATATCGGCCTGGGTCATGCCATGCACAACCACCTGGCCATCCTTGACCTTCTCCATCGGGCCATAACCCGGCACGCTGGCATCCGGTTCGGTGCCCAACTTGCGCACGTTCCCCACGTGCCAGAGCTGCGGGACGATCTTGCCGCCTTCGGCATGCACGGCATCGACCACCTGTTTCCAGCCAGCCAGGGCATCTTCGCCGTAGAAACGCGGCACGTTCGGGTAGCCGTTGGCCGCCTTGTGGCCGACGGTGGTGCCTTCGGTGACGATCAGGCCCACGCCCGCAGCCGCGCGGCGACGGTAATACTCGATGACCTTGGCGTTGGGTACGCCACCGGGCGAGAAGGAGCGGGTCATCGGCGCCATGACCACACGGGTCGGCAGCTCCAGGTTACCGAGGCGGAACGGGGCGAACAGGGCTTGAACGGGAGCGCTCATCATCTTTCCTCTGGGGTTGAACGGTAATCAGGCCTGCAGCAAACGCTCCAGGCGGTTGACGAAAGCTTCCAGCGGCTGCAGGTTGCGGCCCACCTTGAGCCGCGCCAGCACACCCTGCCAGGCGTCGCTGATAAAGGTGGCGAGGTTGCTGCAGTCCTCGTCGGCGGGCAGTTCTCCGACGGCCTGCGCCTGCTCCAGGCAGTCGCGCAGGATGTCCACCGAGGCCTGCTGGATGGCCGCGACCTCGGTGCCGATCGCCGGCAGCATCTCGCTCATCTCGAAACTCAGGCTGCCGATGAAGCAGTGGTACTGCGGCGTGTCCTGGCGGGCGAAGTGCGCCAGCAGGTCGCGGTAGTAAGCAAGGATGCGCGCCCGCGGGCTCAGCGCGGCATTGCTCAACGCCTGGGCGTAACGCTCCAGACGCGGGCGATAGATGAAGGCCAGCGCCTGCAGGGCGAAGTCTTCCTTGCTGGCGAAGTAGTGATAGAAGCTGCCCTTGGGAATCCCGGCCGCCTGGACGATCTCCAGCACACCGGTGCCGTGGTAGCCGCGCCGGGTCATCACCGCCGAGCCTTTGCTGAGGATCAGGTCGCGCTTGTCGAGTCGAATGCTGTTCATGGCGCCGAGCATATGACCGGTCGTCTCGCTCGCGACAGCACTATTGATATTGGTGATTAAGGGTTAAAAAACCCAAGACGAATGCCCACGACAGAACAGGTAGGAGCGAGCTCTGCTCGCGAAGCCTTTGGGTTACAGGGTTCGCGAGCAGAGCTCGCTCCTACAGATCAGGGCTGCAGCCAGATCAGCGAAGCAAAACGCCCGGTGCGGGCACTGCGGCGATAGGAGTAGAAACGCGGGTCGGTGTAGGTGCACAGCCCACCGCCGCTGACCGCGGTCACGCCGATGGCGGCCAGGCGAATGCGCGCCAGTTGGTAGATATCAGCCATGAACTTGCCAGCGTTGGCGCCGGGCACAAACGCCGCAGCAGCCTCGGCATGCTGTTGCACGAAGGCCTCCCGCACTTCAGCCCCCACCTCGAACGCAGCCGGGCCGATGGCCGGGCCGAGCCAGACCAGCAGCTCCTGCGGTGCAACGTTCAGCGCCTTGACGGTCGCCTCCAGCACACCACCGGCCAACCCGCGCCAACCGGCATGGGCCGCTGCCACGCGGGTACCGACGCGGTCGCAGAACAGAGCCGGCAAGCAATCGGCGGTCATCGCCGTGCAGGCGATACCAGGGGTGGCCGTCCAGTTGCCATCGGCTTCGATCACCACAGCCGGATCGGCTTTAGCCACCACGATGCCATGCACCTGGCGCAACCAGGCGGGTTGGCACCCCAGGGCATCGACCAGATGCTGACGGTTGCTTGCCACCGCAATCGGGTCGTCCTCGACATGATCGCCCAGGTTGAAGGTATCGAACGGCGCCGCGCTGACGCCGCCGCTACGGGTGGTGACGCAGGCGCGCACGTTGGCCGGCGCAGGCCAATCGGGAACGAGCCAGTCGTGGGCACTCACCCGACGAAGGCCTCGCGATCCTGACGCAACAGGGTCAGCAGCCAGACCAGATCATCCGGCAGCGCCGATTCCCACTTCATGCGCTTGCCGGTAGCCGGGTGATCCAACTCGAGGAAGCGCGCATGCAGGGCCTGACGCGGGAATTCCTTGAGACTCTGCACCAGGGTCGGGCTGGCGGCTGGCGGAATGCGGAAACGCCCGGCATAGACCGGATCGCCCACCAGCGGATAGCCAACATGGCTCATGTGCACACGAATCTGGTGCGTGCGCCCGGTTTCCAGCTTGACCCGAACATGAGTGTGCGAACGGTAGCGCTCGAGCACGCGGTAGTGACTGATCGCCGGCTTGCCGCCATCGGTCACCGCCATGCGCTGGCGCTGGCTAGAGCTGCGGCCAATCGGCGCATCGATGGTGCCGCCGGCGGTGATCATGCCGATGCAGATGCATTCATAGATGCGGCTGACGGTACGCTTCTGCAGTTGCTCGACCAGGTTGGTCTGCGCCTGCAGGGTCTTGGCCACCACCATCAGGCCGGTGGTGTCCTTGTCCAGACGATGGACGATACCGGCACGCGGCACATTGACGATATCCGGTACGTGGTGCAGCAACGCGTTGAGCAGGGTGCCGTCGGCATGCCCGGCAGCCGGATGCACCACCAGCCCCGCTGGCTTGTCGATCACCAGCAGGTGTTCGTCTTCGTAGACGATGTTCAGTTCGATGTCCTGTGCGACCCACTCGCCCTGCGCTTCCTGCTCGGCATCGAGCACCAGGGTCGAGCCGGCATGCACGGTGTCGCGCGGGCGTGCCACGGTGCCATCGACGGTCAGGCGACCTTCCTTGATCCAGGTAGAAAGGCGCGAACGGGAGTACTCGCCAAACAGCTGCGCAGCCACCTGGTCGAGGCGTTGACCGCCCTGTTCAAAGGGGACGATGGCCTGGAGTTGAATCAGCTGCTTGTTTATAGAAGTCATCTTCGGCAACGGCGGGAGCCTGGCCTTTGGTTTCGGCGACAGGCTTGTGGTTAAATACGGCGTCTTTGCCCCAGGGTTTTCCGGGGGCGCTCATCATAACAGGACGGCCGCGCGGCCGTCACAGGGACGCAAGCCGCCATGCAAGTGAAACACCTGCTGCTGATCGCCATCCTCGCCCTTACCGCCGCCTGCTCCTCCAAGCAGCCGGAGGTCGATGAAAACCTCAGCGAGGTGGAGCTGTACCAGCAGGCCCAGGCCGACCTGGACAACCGCAGCTACACCCAGGCCATCGCCAAACTGAAGGCGCTGGAGTCGCGCTATCCGTTCGGACGCTACGCCGAGCAGGCGCAGCTGGAGCTGATCTACGCCTACTACAAGAATGCCGAGCCGGAGGCCGCCAAGTCATCCGCCGAGCGCTTCATTCGCCTGCACCCGCAGCACGCCAACGTCGACTACGCCTACTACCTCAAGGGCCTGGCCTCCTTCGACCAGGACCGTGGCCTGCTGGCGCGCTTCCTGCCGCTGGACATGACCAAGCGCGACCCCGGCGCCGCGCGCGACTCCTACAACGAGTTCGCCCAGCTCACCAGCCGCTACCCGACCAGCCGCTACGCCCCGGACGCCAAGCAGCGCATGATCTACCTGCGCAACCTGCTGGCCGCCTACGAAGTGCACGTTGGCCACTATTACCTGACCCGCCAGGCCTACGTCGCCGCCGCCAACCGTGGTCGCTACGTGGTGGAGAACTTCCAGGAAACCCCGTCGGTCGGTGACGGCCTGGCAATCATGACCGAGGCTTATCAGCGTCTGTCCCTGGACGACCTGGCTGCCACCAGCCTGGAAACCCTCAAGCTCAACTACCCTGACCATCCGAGCCTGGCAAGCGGCCAGTTCGTACCGCTCGAAGAGGAAGCCGACAACCGCTCCTGGCTGGCCAAGGCCACCCTGGGCCTGATCGAAACCGACACGCCGCTGCCGCCGGGCGAAACCCGCGCCAGCCAGGACGTGGTTCGTCAGTACGAGGAAGCCGAGCAGCAGATACCGCGCGAACTGCAGCAGGACGCCAAGACCGGCGAAACCGCCAAGAAGCGTTCGATCTGGAGCTACCTGACCTTCGGTCTGTTCGACTGAGCGATGCGTGATTGAACAAGGGAGGCTTCGGCCTAATGCTGATCAGTTAAGCGCTGACTGCCTACGATGAGTCTCCTCGCCCCTCTGGCGAGCCATGTTCGGAGAGGGGTAAATGGCCGTTTCGCGGTATTTCGGCCCTCTCCCCCAGCCCCTCTCCCGTAAACGGGAGAGGGGAGCCAAACGCGTACAGCCTTAACTGACTGGCATTAGGCTTCGGCCTCCCTTTTTATTGCCCCGGAAACAGCGCACAGCTTGCCACCGCCCCCCCTGTGCCGCGGACTTCACCTTGGCTAAACTGCCACCCTCAACCAAACAAAAGAGTGCACCATGGGTCTGTTTCGCTTGCTGTTCTGGATCGCCATCATTTTCGCCGCGATCTGGGTTTGGCGCCGCTATATAAGCGCCCCCAAGCGCCCCAGCCAAGCGCAGCGCGAAGATGAACCAGCGCCCATGGTTCGCTGCGCGCACTGTGGCGTGCACATCCCCAAGGCCCAGGCGCTGAGCCAGGATCAGCAGTGGTACTGCAGCCAGGCCCACCTCGAACAAGGCCCGCACACCGGTGACCGCTGACACCAGCGTACAGAACAGCACACAAGGGCAGCGCATCCTCAGGCTCTATCACTTCTATCGCCTGACCATCGGCCTGGCGCTGATCCTGCTGATCTCCAGCAACCTCGACGAGCAGTTGCTGGATGTCGTGCATATCGAGCTGTTTCGCACCGGCAGCTGGGTTTACCTGATCCTCAACATCTTCATCGCCGTACTGGTGCAGAAACCCAAGCACCTGATGCAGCTGTTCAGCCTGGCGCTGGTCGATGTGATCTTTCTCTCGGCCCTGTTCTATGCAGCGGGCGGCACGCCCAGCGGTATCGGTAACCTGCTGGTGGTCGCCGTAGCGATCGCCAACATTCTGCTGCGCGGCCGCGTTGGCCTGTTGATCGCCGCCATCGCCGCGATAGCGCTGATCTACCTGACCTTCTACCTCAGTCTCAGCCACCCTGCTGCCGCCGCCCAATACGTGCAGGCTGGCGCCCTCGGCGCGCTGTGTTTCGCTGGCGCGTTATTCATCCAGGGCATCACCCGACGCCTGCAGATCAGTGAAACCCTGGCCGAAAAGCGTGCAGCCGACGTAGCCAACCTCGAAGAGCTCAATGCGCAGATCCTGCAACGCATGCGCACCGGCATCCTGGTGCTCGACACCCAACACCGCGTGCTGCTGGCCAATCAGGGGGCAACGCAGCTACTGGGCCGTGGCGAACTGACCGGCAAGATCATCGACCCACACTGCCCCGAGCTGGTCAAACGCCTGCAGCAGTGGCTGCACAACCCGACGCTGCGGCCGGAAAGCCTGCAGGCGCAGGTCGATGGCCCGGTACTGCAGCCAAGCTTCATCTCCCTGCAACGCGGTGACCAGCAGCACACCCTGGTGTTTCTCGACGACATCTCGCAGATCGCCCAGCAGGCGCAACAGCTCAAGCTGGCCTCGCTCGGCCGCCTGACCGCCGGCATCGCCCACGAAATTCGCAACCCGCTCGGCGCCATCAGCCATGCCGCGCAGTTGTTGCAGGAATCGGAAGACCTGCAAGGCCCGGATCAGCGCCTGGCGCAGATCATTCAGGATCACTCCAAACGCATGAACCTGGTGATCGAGAACGTCCTGCAGCTCTCGCGCCGGCGCCAGGCCGAACCGCAACTGCTCGACCTGAAATACTGGCTACACCGCTTCGCCAGCGAATTTCGCAGCTCGGCACCGGCCGACCGGCAGCTCCATCTGGAAACCCAGGGCGGTAGCCTGCAGACGCGCATGGATCCACACCAGTTGAACCAGGTACTGACCAATCTGGTACAAAACGGCCTGCGCTACAGCGCCCAGAAGCACCGGCTCGGCCAGGTCTGGCTGCGCCTGTTCCGCGATGCGGAAAGCGACCTGCCGGTACTGCAGATTCTCGACGACGGCCCCGGCGTGCCGCCCGAGCAGGAACCGCACATCTTCGAGCCCTTCTACACCACGGAAAACAAGGGCACCGGCCTTGGCTTGTACATCTCGCGCGAGCTGTGCGAGAGCAACCAGGCTCGCCTCGACTATAAACCTCGTGAAGGTGGCGGCAGTTGCTTTCGCATCACCTTCGCCCATCCGCGCAAACTGAGCTGAACATGAACCGTCAGAGAGCCCTGATCGTCGACGACGAACCCGATATCCGTGAGCTGCTGGAAATCACCCTCGGACGCATGAAGCTGGACACCCGCAGCGCGCAACGTCAAGGAAGCGCGTGAATGGCTGGCGCGCGAGCCATTCGATCTGTGCCTGACCGATATGCGCCTGCCCGATGGCACCGGCCTGGATCTGGTGCAGCACATTCAACAACGTCATCCACAGGTACCCGTGGCGATGATCACCGCCTACGGCAGCCTGGACACCGCGATCAACTCGCTCAAAGCCGGCGCCTTCGACTTTCTCACCAAACCGGTGGACCTCGGTCGCCTGCGCGAACTGGTCGCCACCGCCCTGCGCATTCGCTCCCCCGAAGGCGAGGAAACCCCGGTCGACAGCCGCCTGCTCGGCGACTCGCCACCGATGAAATCGCTGCGCAAGCAGATCCAGAAACTCTCGCGCAGCCAGGCGCCGGTCTATATCAGCGGAGAGTCGGGCAGCGGCAAGGAACTGGTAGCGCGCCTGATTCACGAGCAGGGGCCGCGCGCCGAGCAGCCGTTCGTACCGGTCAACTGCGGCGCTATTCCCTCGGAGCTGATGGAGAGCGAGTTCTTCGGCCACAAGAAAGGCAGCTTCACCGGCGCCATCGAAGACAAGCAGGGGCTGTTCCAGGCGGCCAATGGCGGCACCCTGTTCCTCGACGAGGTCGCCGACCTGCCGCTGCCCATGCAGGTGAAACTGCTGCGTGCGATTCAGGAAAAAGCCGTGCGCGCAGTCGGCGGCCAGCAAGAAGTAGTTGTCGATGTGCGCATTCTCTGCGCCACCCACAAGGACCTTGCCGCCGAAGTCGCTGCTGGCCGCTTCCGTCAGGATCTCTACTACCGCCTCAACGTCATCGAACTGCGCGTCCCGCCGCTGCGCGAGCGGCGCGAAGATATAGCCCAATTGGCTGACGTGATGCTCGCGCGCCTGGCCGATGGCACCGGCCTGGCCGCCGCCAAGTTGCACCCCGACGCACTGGAAAAACTGAAGAATTACCGCTTCCCCGGCAACGTGCGCGAGCTGGAAAACATGCTCGAACGCGCCTACACCCTCTGCGAAGACGATCAGATCACGCCCAGCGACCTGCGCCTGGCCGATGCCAGCAGCCCTGGCAACGAAGGCGGCGAAACCAGCCTGGCGCAGATCGACAACCTCGAGGACTACCTCGAGGACATCGAACGCAAACTGATCATGCAGGCACTGGAAGAAACCCGCTGGAACCGCACGGCGGCGGCGCAACGCCTGGGCCTGACCTTCCGCTCGATGCGCTATCGCCTGAAGAAGCTGGGTATCGACTGAATCCCGAGATCACGCTTGTGTAGGAGCCGGCTTGCCGGCGATCAAGACAGCCTGCGTCACAGTTGACGAGCCACTACTGCAACCGCCCCGCCGGCGCATAAGGTGCCGGATCGATGATCGGCTCACGCCCGAGCATCAGATCAGCCAGCAACTGGCAGGATGCCGGCGCCAGCACCAGCCCATTACGGAAGTGCCCACAGTTCAGCCATAGGCCCGGGTGCCCAGGCACCTCGCCGATAAAGGGAATGCCTTCCGGCGAGCCGGGCCGCAAGCCGGCCCAATGCGCCACCACCTCAGCCCCCTTGAGCGCTGGCAACAGCTCCTCGGCCGACGCCTTGAGGCTTGCCAGCGCATTATCGGTCGGCGTCTTGTCGAATCCGGCGTATTCCAGCGTGCTGCCAATCAGGATATGGCCATCACGCCGCGGAATCGCATAACGCCCCTTGGCCAACACCATGCTTGGCAGAAAATCCTCGGCGCATTTGTAGAGAATCATCTGCCCTTTCACTGGCTCGACCGGCAACTCCAGCCCAAGCGTCTTGAGCAACTCACCACTCCAGGCGCCAGCAGCCAAAACCACGCGCTCGGCACGAATCTCGCCAGCAGCCGTGGTCACACCGCAGATCCGCTCGCCCTCCTTAATAAAGCCGGTAACCGGACAATGCTCACGCAGCTCGACGTTAGGCATGGCCGCCAAAGCCGCCCGCAGCGCTTTGACCAATCGGGGATTACGCACATTGGCCACGCCCGGCATATGAATGGCGCGCTGGAAACCGCCACCCAGAACAGGCACCTGCTGATAAGCCTCAGCGATATCCACCGGAAACAGCGCACGGCCCTCGCGTACAGCCCAGGCCAGCGCCTCGGCCTCGTCATCCAGATCAAGCCAGTACAGCCCGGTGACATGCACCTCGGGATCGACGCCGGTGTCTTCCAGCAACTGCTGCGCAAAACCCGGATAGAAATCCTGCGACCAATGCGCCAACGCCGTCACCGCCGCGCTGTAGCGCCAGGGGTAGAGCGGCGAAACGATACCGCCGCCGGCCCAGGAGGATTCGGCACCGGCTTGGCCGCGCTCCACGAGTCTCACCCGCTTGCCGGCCAGCGCAAGTTCATAAACCGACAAAAGCCCAATAGCGCCGCCGCCAACAAGGATCACATCCACCACCACAACACGCCTCACAAGTGTATGACCGGCCTTGACAGCCAAGCCTCGCAGACTAAACAGAAAAGGTAGGCTAGGAGGCCGTCAATCATACGTGCAAAGGGACTTGAAGAATGAATCGAGATAAACATAACGCCTACAGTCTGGTCGAATTGCTAGTGGCCCTGACCATTCTGAGCATACTCATGGCCGTTGCTCTACCAGGCTTCACCAGCCATTTGCAACGAACTCGGCAGAACATCCATATAGATGAAATGCTTGCCGCTCTGTACTTCTCCCGCGGCGAGGCGGTTAGCAGACGCACCACGATC
The DNA here is from genome assembly GCF_002197815.1 of Pseudomonas oleovorans subsp. oleovorans. Lineage (GTDB taxonomy): Bacteria > Pseudomonadota > Gammaproteobacteria > Pseudomonadales > Pseudomonadaceae > Aquipseudomonas > Aquipseudomonas oleovorans. The sequence continues at coordinate 114,024 of NZ_NIUB01000010.1, read as the reverse complement.
AGCCTGTGCGATGACATCGAGAAATGCAGCAGCAAGCGCTGGCGGGGCCAACTGGTGATCTTCGTTGATAGCAACCAGAACGGACGCCTGGATGACGGTGAAACGATCTTGCGCACCGTGCAGATCAGTCCACCATACAGCTGGCACTGGTCCAACTTCCGTAGCCAGAACCATATCGCCTTCAAATCAAACGGCATGACTCACAGCCTCAACGGTACCTTCACACTGTGTCGCGAGAACACGGCAGAGCGCGCCATTGTGATCAACGTCGCAGGTAGAGCGAGACTTGAATCTCCCCCTGACGATGGCCGCTGCGAATGAACGACCACTCAGCCGGACGAACCAACCGGATATCCCTCTGCGCCTGTCTTGGCAAACTGCAAATTGCGATCATTTGCTGGCCGAAAACCAGCGAGACTCGCCATGCGCCTTACCCGAGGCTTCACTTTGATCGAATTGATGGTAACGATTGCCGTATTGGCAGTCGTGATAAGCATTGCCGCGCCCTCCTTCAGCAACATCCTGCAGGAAAACCGCAAGCTGCAAGGCGCGCTGCAACTGGCGCGCTCCGAGGCGGTGAAACGGCGCAAGGACATCACCATCTGTCGTCGCAACGCCGCCGGTAATGGCTGCCAGAACGGTACCGACTGGGCAGGCGGCTGGATCATCATGGCAGGCAATGTTGTTATCAAAAGCTGGGATGGCGTGGCCAGCATGGCCGTTGCAGGCCCTGATACAGGCCTGACCTTCAGGCCAAACGGTATGACTTCGGCAGCGGCGGCTACCGTATTTTCCGTCAACGCCAGCACTTGCATAGACCAGCAGAAACGCCGCCTAGAGGTTTCCGTTATTGGCACAACCAGCACAACCAAGGTGAACTGCTCATGACAGGATTGACCCATCGTGCGCAAATAGGCGCGACCCTGATCGAAGTGCTGGTGGCGATCGTAGTGCTCTCCATTGGCCTGCTCGGCCTGGCCGGCCTGCAGGCGACCAGCATCCAAGCCAACCAGGGAGCCTATTATCGTTCTCAGGCTTCGATATTAGCAGCAGATATCACTGATCGCATGCGTGCAAATCGCAAAGCAGCCCAGGCTGGCGCCTACAACCTCAGCGCCCTTACCAGCGCCTATACGGCAACGACAACTCGCAAGGATAAGGACTTGAGTGAATGGATTCCCCTTGTCGCGAAACTGCCCAACGGCAAGGCCCGGATAGAAAGAGACAACGCTACCGGCCTCGTGACCATCACCATCAATTGGGACGAAAGCCGTAGCGCGATCAAGAAGGCCGATGGCACCGCGGCAGATGCAACCGCCAATTTCGTTTACCGAACAGAGATATGAGAATGCGCACAGCCTATTTACAACGCGGCCTTTCGCTTATCGAGCTGATGATCGCGATGGCTCTAAGCCTGCTGCTAATGCTGGGCGTACTGCAGATCTTCCTGTCCAGCAAGCAAACTTACGCGGCCAATAGCGCACTGTCCCGGGTGCAGGAAAGCGGTCGTTTCGCGATGGATTTCATTACCTATGATCTGCGCAATGCGGGATACAAGGGCGAGTGTTTTACCGATGCAGTCGGCAGTTCGACTGATGACCGGCTGAATATCAATAATGCGATAAAAGGCTGGGAAGCGCAGACTGGTCTGCCAACCTGGCCCGAGAATATTGGCACCAATAAAGAAGTGGGCACTGACAGCATACTGATCAAACATGCGGCAACCAGTGCTGGGGCTTTGGGCACTACAGATATTCCTGTCAATGCTTCGAGCATCACTATGGCCAGTACCAACGGTGAGGCCAAGGAAACCAACGTACTGATCAGCAACGCACTAGGTTGCGACATGTTCCTGAGCGGCAATGTCACGGCGACCGCAATCGTCAAAGACAGTAGAGGAAACCTCAGCCGATCCTATACACCAGCCATCACCAAAGTATTGGTATTTCAAAGTAACCAGTACTACGTCAGGAAGGGAGAAAACGGCAAGCCTCCCTCACTCTGGCGGACTAGCTGGCGGAAAGGCACCAGCACTCCCTTGACGATGGAGTTGATCGAGGGTGTTCAAGATCTGCAGTTCGAATATGGCATCAGCACTGGTATTGGCGAAAACCGTGCAATCGCCAATACCGCGTTCGTAAAAGCCAACGCGGTAACCGACTGGAATAATGTGGCAGCAGTAAAGGTACGACTCCTCGCGCTTAGTAACGAAGCCAATATATCACCCGACCTTCAGGTTTATGACCGGGAAAAGGGTTTGATTTGCAAGAAGGGTGACAGCACCTGCACTGCCGCCAACAGCATCGATATTCCCGATCGCCGACTTGGCCAAGTTTTCACGGCCGTCGTAAGCCTGCGCAATAAATTGCCATGAACAGGGGCCCGTTTATGAATACCAGAAAACAAGACGGGGCCATTTTGATAGTGGCATTGATCATGTTGCTGCTCGTCACCATTATCGGTCTGGCCAGCATGCGCGGAACCTCGCTGCAGGAGCGCATGGCCGGCAACCTTCGCGACCAAGAGTTGGCGTTACAAGCCGCAGAAGCGGCTCTGCGCAGGGGCGAAGCCCGTGTAACGACTAAATTCGAAGCCAATACCCTCAGCACCCTCTCGGTTGCGGACGAAGATGGAAGCTACGCCGACTTCCCTGGCGTAGCCAAAGATCCAACCTATACCCTCCGGCAACTGGCCACTCTACGAACCAGTACCGAAATCGGCGTTCCGACCGACGAGGAAGGCACCATCGTACGTATTACCGCCACGGGCTATGGCATGGCGAAAGATGATGCTAGTACCCCCAGCACTACGAGCGAATTGAGCTCCGTATTTCTGGTTGAGCAATGAAACGCTCAGCCCCTCTCCAAATTTCATGTGGAGCCCCCAACATGAATCGCCTTGCGATTACCCTCAAAGCAGCCAAGACGACAACAGCATTTCTGCTGACGAGTGGCATATTGATTTCAGCGCCCGCCTACTCTGCTGAAGTGTCCCAAGTTCCGTTGCTGCTAGGCGGCGGTAGCGTGCCTGGCAATCTGGCGCTGGTGCCTTCGGTTGAGTGGCCCACATTGGTCAGTGTCGCGAACTTGGGCAGTTATAGCTCGAACAACATCTATGTCGGCTATTTTGACTCGAACAAGTGCTACACCTACAACAAAACCGAAGAATGGTTTGAGCCAGGCACAAACAATTCCGCCACGAATAGAAGGTGCGGCGGCGCCTTTCAATGGAGCGGTAATTTTCTTAACTGGGCAGGTACGCCAACTATCGACCCATTTCGCAGTGCGCTCACTGGTGGCTACAGGGTCAGAGATGAGAATAATCTGACAGTTCTCAGCAAGTCGAGAAACCCTGGTTACGACGCAGGCAACCGTCTCAGTGATACCCAAGGCCGAGTACCTACCGGTGAAATTCAGGGAGCAACGCCCGCGGACTCAAACTGGAGTAACTTCAATATTCGCCAGCAAGGACTGGGCACCTACATTTACTTCTCCAACTGGAGCGACAAGCTCTGGGACGACGCCAACTCCATTCTTGAGCAAACTGACTATGACCCTAACGTTAAGGCACAATTCAACAACGGGAGACTTGTCACCAACTATGGCAACCGCCCTAACCTGAAAAGCGTTTACCGGATAAACATGCGCGTCAAAGTTTGCGTGTCGGACCGACTGGAGGCGAACTGCGAGCTTTACCCTAATGGCAACTACAAACCAGAAGGTCTACTGCAGCAGTACTCGGGCAATCTGAGGTACAGCGCCTTCGGTTATCTTAATGACCCATCGTCCACCCGCGACGGTGGCGTGCTGCGGGCGAACCAGAAGTTCATTGGCGACAAAAAGATCACACCCAACGTTGGCGAGGAAAGTAACGCCGCAGCCAGAGAATGGGACCCACAAACAGGGATCCAGGTCAGAAACCCGGACGGCATTACCAGCGCCATGGGCGTGACTATTGCTGATAGTGGAGTACTGAACTACATCAATAAATTCGGCCAGCTGAATAGCAACGACTACAAGAGTAACGACCCGGTCAGCGAGCTCTACTACACCGCCATGCGCTATTTCAGGGGACTTGGCCCTGTTGCGGCCTACTCCAGCCAAAACGGCGCCAATACCAGTACACGCACACGTTGGGCAGACAATTTCCCAGTAATCACTACCTGGCAGGACCCCGTCCAGTACGCATGCCAGAAAAACGTGATCCTTGGTATCGGCGATGTCAATACGTGGAGGGACAAGAACCTGCCCGGAGCGACTAGTAGTTTTGAGAAACCGAGTAAACCTAGTGAAGTCAGTAGCGACACGGCACTCAATGACGATACGCCAATGGATGTTGTGCGCGCTACCCAGACGCTCTTCAATCTCGAGGGTATTACCACCAGCGCCTCGGCCCAAGACTTTACCGGGCGTGGCAACTCGGCTTATATCGCAGGGCTAGCCTATCTGGCCAATACCTCCGATATACGTCCAAGCATAGCGGGCAAGCAAACCATCTCCACTTTCTGGGTGGATGTGCGGGAAAATCAGTTCTTGGAACCAAAGAATAAAAACCAGTACTGGCTGGCAACTAAATATGGTGGTTTCAAAGTACCCGACAACTTTGGTGACCCCTACGCGCGAAGCACTGCGCTGCCAGAAGCCTGGTGGCACACCACTACGGACATGCTGGGTGATAACTACCCGCGCCCCGACAACTTTTTCGTCGCCAGCGATGCTACGCGCATGGTTGAAAGCCTGAAGATCGCTTTCGCGAAGATTGCAGAGGAAGTGAACAGCACCACTACCACTCTCGCAACCAACTCAACTCGCCTGGAAACCGATACTGCTGTGTTCCAGTCCTCACTGGACAGCAAGTTGTGGAGCGGCGACCTGCTGGCCAAAAAGGTCAACACCAATGGCACGGTTGAGGCAGATGCGGCTTGGAGCGCGGCAACTGCACTCGATGCAATGAGCACCGGTAACCGCAAGATTTTTACGCCGGTACCTCTGGTTAACGCCAGTGCAGCCGGCGACGGCACGATCAGCACCAGCGCCACCGCATTCACTTGGAATAATGGAATAGGCACCGCTCTTAAAAGCCTGCTTCACACAGACAGTGAGCGGACTGCAGGCGATGCAACCAACGCGGAGAGACGACTCGAATTCCTGCGTGGGGATCGTAGCCGGGAGCGTACTGCTTCAGATCAGAGCAAGCAATTTCGCCAGCGTGCGAGCCGTTTGGGCGACATCATCAACTCTGATCCTCAGTTCGTCGCAAATCAGGATTACGGCTACACTCGCCTGACGGGTAGCAGTTGGACAAGCGCGCGAAATGCTTACGCACAGTTCCGTAGCCATAATGCCAACCGCACACCCATGGTAGTGGTTGGCGCCAACGACGGCATGCTGCATGGCTTCAATGCCAGCATGGCGGAGAATGGTAATGGTGGTCAGGAGCTTTTCGCCTTTATTCCCAACGGCGTGTTTGCCAACTTGATCAACCTGACGAGCCCGACGTACTCCCACCGTTATTATGTAGACGGCACTCCGCGCGTTTCCGATGCCTGGCTGGGAAATAGCTGGAAAACCATCGTCGCCGGCACTACCGGGGCAGGGGGGCGCAGTGTGTTCGCTCTAGACATCACGGAGCCGACCAATATGTCGGCCAGTAAATTTCTCTGGGAATTCAGCCATCCGGATATGGGCGCACCGATTGGCCAACCAGCCATCGTGGCATTGCCCAACGGCAAGTTTTCGGTCGTAGTTACCAGCGGCTACCGGAGCACCGAGCAGAGCACGGCGAAAATCTGGTTCCTTGACGCTGCCAACGGCAGCGTGCTGAGAACCATCACCCTCAATACCACTGGTGACCTGGGCTCTCCACTGCTGACGGACCTGGATGGTGATCAGGTGGCCGACCGTCTGTACGTTGGTGACACCAAAGGCAATCTGTGGCGCATCAATCTGAGTGATGGTAATGCCAGCAATTGGTCAACACCTAGCGCTCCGTTCTTTGTTGCCACTGACGGCAGCACCCGACAACCGATAACAGCCCCACTGGCATCGACCTTCAATGAAAAAGGTCAACACATGGTGCTGTTCGGCACAGGTTCCTACATGAACGTTGGCGACAATGAAATTTCCGACTCGCCGCCCATGCAGAGCTTCTACGCGATCATTGATGACGGCACCACCGTAACCAGATCCCAGTTGCTCGCTCAGGAGATTCTCTCGGAAGTCCAAGCCAATAACTTCCAGGGGCGCGCGCTCAGCAACAACAACCTGACCAACCAGAAAGGCTGGTATTTGGATTTGGCATGGAAAGCTAGCCGTGGCGGCGCAGGGGCTAAAGGTGAGCGGGTAATTTCCAAGGCCACATTGCGTTCGGACAGGGTCATCTTCACCAGCATGACGCCGTCGCGAGACCCCTGTAAGGCAGGTGGTACAAGCTGGGTCATGGCGCTGAATCTCTCCAGCGGGTCTCGGCTCAATTACACCTACTTCGATACCAACAACGACGGCAGCCTGAGTGAGGCTGACAACATCACCATAGGAGATGAGAAAATTCCTGTTTCCGGGATCTCTGACCCTGATATCGGCGTGATCAAAGGCGCTACCCCTCTCTACCGATGGCTGTGCTATGCAGGCTCAGCGGGAGCCGCACCGCAATGCATTATGGTTGCAGGGTCACAACGCTATGGACGCCATGCCTGGCAGGAATCGCGATGACAGCTACTCAACCTCGTACGCACACAAGAGATAAGTGCAATGAACAGGAATAAAGGGTTCACCTTAATCGAACTGATGATCGCGGTTGCCGTCATTGGCATTCTCGCGGCGATCGCGTACCCGTCTTACCAAGAACATGTGCGCAAAGGCAAAAGGGCCGATGCGCAGGCTGCCCTTATGGAGCTCTCCCATTTTATGGAGCGCTACTACACAGCCAACGGTAAATATCTTAAAGCTGACGGCACTAAACCAGACTTGCCTTTTACAAAAGCCCCGAAAGACGGTGCAGCAGAAAATTACGGGCTCACTTTGAGCGCGGTGGATGCATTCAGCTACACGCTCACAGCTACCGCAAAAAACTCAATGGCAGACGACAAATGCGGAAATCTAACGCTGACAAACACCGGCGTCAAAAACAGCAGCAAAGGAAATATGGCAGACTGTTGGCGACGCTAGAGCAAAACAATCACCCATATCGTGGCAACCAGATTGAGCCGTAGGACCTACTGCTTGCCTGTTACTGCGTCTCGCAGCTTCTTCAGCTTGGCTGAAGAAGCTGTTCGTGTCGTTCCTAATCATGAGGCACGATCTAAACTTGCTTCACCCGCAACTCCTTCGGCATGGAGAACGTAATGTTCTCTGGCCTACCGTCCAGCTCCGTCTCTCCTTCTGCGCCCCAGGTGCGCAGTTGCTCGACCACGCCACGTACCAGTACTTCCGGCGCGGAAGCGCCCGCGGTGATGCCGATGCCACTCACGCCATCGAACCACTCACGCTTGAGATCTTCGGCGCCGTCGATCAGATAGGCCGGAGTCCCCATGCGCTCGGCCAGTTCGCGCAGGCGGTTGGAGTTGGAGCTGTTCGGGCTACCGACCACCAACAGTACATCGCAGTCGCTGGCCAGCTGCTTGACCGCGTCCTGGCGGTTCTGTGTGGCGTAGCAGATGTCGTCCTTGCGCGGGCCGCCAATGGCGGGAAACTTGGTGCGCAGGGCGTCGATTACCTTGCTGGTGTCGTCCATGGACAGGGTAGTCTGGGTGACGAACGCCAGATTTTCGGGGTTGCGCACCTGCAGATCGGCGACGTCCGCCTCGTCTTCCACCAGGTAGATGGCGCCACCGTTGCTGGCGTCGTACTGGCCCATGGTGCCTTCGACTTCCGGGTGGCCTTCGTGGCCGATCAGGATGCACTCACGGCCCTCGCGGCTGTAGCGCACCACTTCCATATGCACCTTGGTCACCAGCGGGCAGGTGGCGTCGAATACCTTGAGGCCACGACGCGCCGCTTCATCGCGCACGGCCTTGGAGACGCCATGGGCGCTGAAGATGACGATGACGTCGTCCGGCACCTGATCCAGCTCTTCGACGAACACCGCGCCACGGGCACGCAGGTCTTCGACCACGAATTTGTTGTGCACCACTTCATGGCGTACATAGATCGGCGGGCCGAAGACTTCCAGCGCGCGGTTGACGATTTCGATGGCGCGATCGACACCGGCGCAGAAGCCTCGGGGATTGGCGAGTTTGATATGCATGCTGGCTGTCTCGGTATTGATCGGGGATCGCACGACGCTATGGTTCGATCCCGGAAAGGTACAGCCTGCGCGGGATAAGCACAGGCTGCAACAAGAGCTTCGCGGCTGAAGCCGCTCCTACAAGAGCGGCAGCACGGGCTAGAGCGCCTTGACCTCGATGATTTCTACATCGAAGTCCAGCACCTTGCCGGCCAGCGGATGGTTGAAGTCGATGGTGACCTGCTTGTCGTCGAACGCCTTGACCACGCCTGGCAGCTCGGTATTGGCGGCATCGTTGAAGATCACCAGCAGGCCTTCGGAGAGCTCCATGCCCTCGAACTGGCTGCGCGGCATGATCTGCACGTTCTGAGGATTGGGCTGGCCGAAGCCCTGCTCCGGTTGTACCTGCACGCTGCGCTTGTCGCCAGCCTTGAAGCCGTACAGTGCCTGCTCGAAGCCGGGCAGCAGGTTGCCATCGCCGACCTTGAAGGTGGCCGGCTGCTTGTCAAAGGTGCTGTCGACCACATCGCCGTTTTCCAGCTTGAGGGCGAAATGCAGGGTCACTTCCCTGTCCGGACCGATGCGTACGTCTGTCATTGCGCAGCCTCCTTCACGGACTTGTCGCTCTTGAACATATCCAGCGCCAGCAGGATGGCGCCAATGGTGATAAAGGTGTCGGCCAGGTTGAAGGCCGGGAAGAACCAGCGGCTCTGCCAATGCACCAGAATGAAGTCGACCACGTGACCAAGCACCACGCGGTCATACAGGTTACCCAGCGCACCACCCAGGACCATGGCCAGCGCCACGGCCAGCAACGTCTCGTGACGCTTGAGGCGCTTGAGCCAGACTACTAGCACGACGCTGACGACGATGGCGATGGCGGCGAAGAACCAGCGCTGCCAGCCGGCGGCATCGGCCAGGAAGCTGAATGCCGCGCCGGTGTTGTAGGCCAGGGTCCAGTCGAAGTAGCCCGGAATCACTTCGATACGCTGATACATGCTCAGCGTGCCCTCGAAGATGTCCTTGGTCACCCGGTCGGCGACCAGGATCAGCAGGCTCAGCAGCAGCCAGGGCAGATGCCCGAAACGCGAGGACTCAGGCATGCTTGCGCACCTCACCTTCGCCTTCGATGTTGCTCACGCAACGGCTGCACAGCTCCGGATGATCAGCATGACTGCCGACATCAGCGCGGAAGTGCCAGCAACGGCCGCACTTGGCGTGGGCGGATTTGAGGATCTTCAGCTTCAGACCTTCGACCTCGGTCACCACCGCATCGGCCGGCGCGTCGGCCAGCGGTGCGGTTTGCGCCGCCGAGGTGATCAGGGCGAAACGCAGCTCGTCGCCGAGCTTGGCCAGGTCAGCCTGCTTGGCGTCGTCGCAGAACAGGGTGACCTCGGCCTGCAGGCTGGCACCGATGGCCTTGGCCGTGCGCAGGTTCTCCAGCTCCTTGTTGACCGCGGCCTTGACCTCCATGACGCGATCCCAATAAGCGCGATCCAGCTCGAAGCCTTCCGGCAGGCGCTGCAGGCCGGCATACCAGGTACTGAGCATGACGGACTCGTTGCGTTCGCCCGGCAGGAACTGCCAGATTTCCTCGGCGGTGAAGGCCAGGATCGGCGCGATCCAGCGTACCAGCGCCTCACTGATGTGGAACAGCGCGCTTTGGCAGGAGCGACGCGCCACGCTGTCGGCGGCGGTGGTGTATTGACGGTCCTTGATGATGTCCAGGTAGAAGCCGCCCAGCTCCTGCACGCAGAAGTTGTGCACCTTGGAATAGACGTTCCAGAAGCGGTAATCGGCGTAGGCCTCGATGATCTCTTCCTGCAGGCGCAGGGCTGCGTCCACCGCCCAGCGGTCGAGGTCGAGCATCTGTTCGGGCTGCAGCAGATCCTTGGCCGGATCGAAGCCATTGAGGTTGGCCAGCATGAAGCGCGCGGTGTTGCGGATACGGCGGTAGGCATCGGCGCTGCGCTGCAGGATCACCTTGGACACGGCCATCTCGCCGGAATAGTCGGTGGAGGCGACCCACAGGCGCATGATGTCGGCGCCCAGGCTGTCGTTGACCTCCTGCGGGGCGACCACGTTGCCGAGCGACTTGGACATCTTGCGGCCGTTCTCGTCGACCACAAAGCCGTGAGTCAGCAGCGCCTTGTAAGGCGCGTGGCCATCGATGGCGCTGCCAGTCAGCAGGGACGAGTGGAACCAGCCGCGGTGCTGATCCGAACCTTCGAGGTACAGATCGGCGCGCGGGCCGTCGGTGTGGCCCATGCCGTGCGAGCCACGCAGCACGTGCCAGTGCGTGGTGCCGGAGTCGAACCACACGTCCAGGGTGTCGTTGATCTTGTCGTAGTCAGCCGCTTCGGCGCCAAGCAGCTCGGCGCCGTCGAGTTTGAACCAGGCTTCAATGCCCTCTTGCTCGACACGCTTGGCCACTTCTTCCATCAGCTCGACGGTGCGCGGGTGCAGCTCGCCGGTAGCCTTGTGCAGGAAGAACGGGATCGGCACGCCCCAGTTGCGCTGACGCGAGATGCACCAGTCGGGACGACCGGCGATCATGCTGTGCAGACGCGCCTGGCCCCAGGCCGGGACGAACTGGGTCTGCTCGATGGCGGCCAGCGCGCGCTCACGCAGGGGAGCGCCCTGCTTGGGCTGGGTGTCCATGCCGACGAACCATTGTGCGGTGGCGCGGTAGATCAGCGGCGTCTTGTGGCGCCAGCAGTGCATGTAGCTGTGCTGGATCGGCTGATGCTTGAGCAGCGCGCCGACTTCGGCCAGCTTCTCGACGATGGCCGGGTTGGCCTTCCAGATGAACTGGCCACCGAAGAACGGCAGGTCCGGGGTGTAGACGCCATTGCTCTGCACCGGACTGAGAATGTCGTCGTTGCTCATGCCATAGGCTTTGCAGGTACGGAAGTCGTCCTCACCATAAGCCGGCGCCGAGTGGACGATACCGGTACCGGCGCCCAGCTCGACGTACTCGGCCAGGTACACCGGCGAGAAACGCTCGTAGAACGGATGACGGAAGCGGATCAGCTCCAGTGCGGCGCCGGGGGCGGTAGCGATCACCTGACCTTGCAGGCCGTAGCGCTGCAGGCAGGATTCGACCAGCTCCTCGGCCAGCAGCAGCAGGCGCTCACCGGTGTCGACGAGGGCGTAGGTGAACTCCGGATGTACGTTGAGCGCCTGGTTGGCCGGGATGGTCCAGGGCGTGGTGGTCCAGATGACGATGGCGGTCGGCTTGCTCAGCTCGCTCAGGCCGAAGGCGGCGGCCAGCTTGTCTACGTCTTCGATCGGGAAGGCGACGTCGATGGCATCGGATTTCTTGTCCTGATACTCCACCTCGGCCTCAGCCAGCGCCGAGCCGCAGTCGAAGCACCAGTTCACCGGCTTCAGCCCCTTGAACACGAAGCCCTGCCTGACCATCTCGGCCAGGGCGCGGATCTCGCCGGCCTCGTTGGCAAAGTCCATGGTCTTGTACGGATTGTCCCAGTCGCCGAGCACACCGAGGCGGATGAAGTCGGCCTTCTGCCCTTCGATCTGCTCGCCGGCATAGCTGCGGCAGCGCTCGCGGGTCAGGTCGGCCGGCTGATTCTTGCCGAAGGTGGTTTCGACCTTGTGCTCGATCGGCAGGCCATGGCAGTCCCAGCCCGGCACGTAGGGCGCGTCGAAGCCGGCCAGGGTCTTGGAGCGGGTGATGATGTCCTTGAGGATCTTGTTCACCGCATGACCGATGTGGATGCTGCCGTTGGCATAGGGCGGGCCGTCGTGCAGGACGAACTTCGGCCGATTTTCGCCAATCTTGCGCAGCTTGCTATACAGGCCAATCTCGTTCCAGCGCTGCAGGGTCTGCGGCTCGCGTTGCGGCAGGCCGGCCTTCATCGGGAACTGGGTATCGGGCAGGTTCAGCGTAGCTTTGTAGTCGGTCATTTCGGGCTCTTCATCAGCGGGTGGCTCTGCCAATAATCACGGGCAGCGGCGATATCGGCGGCAATCGCCGCCCTCAAGGCCTCCAGCGAGGCGAAACGCTGCTCATCACGCAGCTTGTGGTGGAAAGCCACCGAGAGACGCCGGCCATACAGATCGCCGGCAAAATCCAGAAGATGCACTTCCAGATGGGCGCTGCCGTCACCGGCAACGCTGGGGCGCACGCCGATATTGGCGACGCCCGGTTGAATCACGCCATCGATTTCACAGCTCACCAGATAAACGCCGGTCAGCGGCACCTTGCGCCGCTTGAGCTGGATGTTGGCAGTGGGCGCATCGAGCTGGCGACCGAGCTTCTGCCCGTGCAACACCCGCCCGGCGATACGAAACGGCCGCCCGAGCAAGGCTTCGGCCAGTTCGAAATCGCCATCGGCCAGCGCCTGACGCACGCGCGTGCTGCTGACCCGGCCACCGAGCACTTCGACCGTGGTCGAAGCATCGACGCTGAAGCCGTGGCGCTGGCCGGCAGCCTGGAGAAATTCGAAATCCCCTGCACGGTCGCAGCCGAAGCGGAAATCGTCGCCGATCTCCAGTTCCTTCACGCCCAGGCCTTCGACCAGCACACGCTGGACGAACTCGGCGGCCGACAACTCACGCAAGCGGCGGTTGAAGGTCAGGCACAGCACCATGTCGACGCCTTCAGCGGCCAGCAGGGCGAGCTTGTCACGCAGACGGGTCAGGCGCGCCGGCGCCGTGTCCGGGCCGAAGAACTCACGCGGCTGCGGCTCGAAGATCACCACGCAGCTGGGCACGGCCAACTCCGCCGCGCGCTCACGCAGGCGCGCCAGGATGGCCTGGTGCCCACGATGAACGCCGTCGAAATTACCGATGGTGACCACACAGCCCCGCGCCTGGGGCTGCAGGTTATGAAGACCTCGAACCAGCTGCATAGCACGCTTCTTGTTCACAAAGTGGTCGATTATACGCACAGCAGGCCATGCACAACAGGCATCGCGATGCGTGAAACCGCTACAGGGCCCGCCGGGCAAAATCGCGCGGACGGAAGCCCAATATCAGCAGCATGCCGAAGTAGGCGACCAGCCCAGCGGCCACCAACGCGCCGAGACGCAACAGGCGCACGAGCATTTCCCCTTCCGCCCAGGCTGGCATGACCTGCAGCAACCCCAGCAACACGACAACCATCACCGCCACCGCGACCACCAGCTTGAGCAGAAACAGCCCCCAGCCCGGCAGCGGCTGGAAGATATCGGCACGACGCAGTTGCCAGTACAGCAAGCCGGCGTTCAGGCAGGCCGCCAGGCTGATCGCCAGCGCCAGGCCGACGTGCGCCATGTCCAGACCGAAGACGAACAGCGCGTTCATCACCTGGGTCGCCAACAGGCTGACCACAGCGATCTTCACCGGCGTTTTGATGTTCTGCTGGGCGTAGAAGCCCGGTGCAAGAATCTTCACCAGAATCAGTGCCAGCAGGCCGACCGCATAGGCCATTAGCGCCTGCTGGGTCATCAGCGAATCGTTGGCGGTGAATTTGCCGTACTGAAACAGCGAGACCACCAACGGCTCGGCGAGAATCGCCAGCGCCAGGGTGCAAGGCAGCACCAGCAGAAAGCACAAACGCAGCCCCCAATCGAGCAGGCGGCGGTACTCGTCACGATTCTTGCTCGCATAGGTTTTCGATAGCGCCGGCAGCAGGATGGTACCCAGCGCCACGCCCAGCACGCCCGAGGGCAACTCCATCAGGCGGTCGGCGTAATACATCCAGGACACCGAGCCAGCCACCAGAAAGGAGGCGAAGATGGTGTTGATGATCAGCGAGATCTGGCTGACCGAGACGCCGAAGATCGCCGGCCCCATCTGCTTGAGCACGCGCCACACGCCCAGGTCGCCGAAACTCAGGCGCGGCAGCACCAGCATGCCGATCTTCTTCAGGTGCGGCAGTTGCCAGAGCAACTGCGCCAGGCCACCGACCAGCACCGCCCAGCCCAGCGCCATGATCGGCGGGTCGAAATAGGGCGTCAGAAACAGCGCGAAAACGATCATGCTGACGTTGAGCAGCGTCGGCACGAACGCAGGCACCGAAAAACGGTTCCAGGTATTGAGCACGGCCCCGGCCAGCGATGACAGGGAGATCAGCAATATATAAGGAAAGGTCACCCGCAGCAGATCGACGGTCAGCTCGAAACGCTCGGCCTCATCGGCAAAACCCGGTGCCGTAGCCCAGACGATCCAGGGCGCTGCGAGCACGCCGATGGCCGTGACCAGCGCCAGCACCAGGGTCAGCAAACCAGAGACGTAGGCAACGAAAGTGCGCGTGGCCTCCTCGCCCTGCTGCATCTTGTACTCGGCCAGGATCGGCACGAAGGCCTGCGAGAATGCCCCTTCGGCAAAAATACGCCGCAGCAGGTTGGGCAGTTTGAAGGCCACCACGAAGGCGTCCGACGCCACTCCGGCCCCGAAGGTACGGGCGATGATGGTGTCGCGCACGAACCCCAGCACGCGCGACACCATGGTCAGTGAACTGACGGCAGCCAGGGACTTGAGGAGATTCATGGGGTATTTCGACTTCCATAAAAAGGTGCAGTAGCGGACAATCGCCACCCAACGAAGGCGTCGAGTGTAGCGAGCCACCACTGGTCAGGCCAGCACAGGAAAGCGTCATCAGACTTGACAGCAGGCAGATGGATCGGCATGATTCGCGGCCTTATTTGTCGTAACCCCCCAGTTTTCGAGGAGCTTGACGGTGGCCAACTCACCTTCTGCCAAAAAACGCGCCAAACAGGCTGAGAAGCGCCGTAGCCATAACGCCAGCCTGCGCTCGATGGTTCGTACCTACATCAAGAACGTAGTCAAGGCTATTGCTGCCAAAGATCTCGAGCTTGCCAAAACCGCTTACACTGCAGCCGTTCCGGTCATCGACCGCATGGCTGACAAAGGCATCATCCACAAGAACAAAGCCGCTCGTCACAAGAGCCGCCTGAACGCGCACATCAAGGCGCTGGGCGAAGCTGCTGCCGCTTAACTGCGACAGGTTCTTGAAAAACCGGCCCTGGAGGCCGGTTTTTTATGGCTATGTCCCTGTTAACTGTTGCTAGGGTTCCAAGGAAGGCCGGGAGCCTTGTAGGGTGGGCTTTAGCCCACGCCAACCACCGTTGGTGGGCTAAAGCCCACCCTACGGGCCTTTGCACCCACTCCCAACACTTAGCGCAGACATAGCCTTTTTTATTGCCCTAAATTCAAGTCCGCAGCCGTGCACCCATAAAAAATGCCCGCCTCCTTGCGAAGTGCGGGCATTTCTCGAAAACAGCGAAGATCAGCCGCGAGCAGCCTTGATCACTTCGATGTAGGGCTCGGCATTACGCTGATCCTGAATCAGCGCGATGAAATCATTGCCCTGCGCATCGGTCGCCGAGAGGTCGTAGCCTGCAGCAACGAAGAAACCCACAAAGCGCTCGAAATCATCGATACGCAGACCGCGATAAGCCTTGACCAGCTTGTGCAGCGAAGGCGGTGTGGCGTCCGCTGGTTCCACCGCAAGGAACAGCTTGATCGAGTCATCGCTGATTTCTTCGCCAATCACCTGCTTCTTGTCTTTACGCATCGCCCGCTCCCGCCAGCATTACAGAGGGCCGGCAGTGTACCGCCGCGCCGCGCGCGGCTCAACGCGTAGCCGGGCAGGCTAACACGCGAACAATCGACACGACAGCCGACCTAGGTCATGCCGCGCCCAGTGAACTGGCTCCTATAATGCGCCAAGCCATTAGGAAGCCAGCATGTCACGTCCATCGTTACCGCTGTTCGCCGCCTGGCGCCAGACGCTGCGCGCCGGCTACTCCTGGAAGGCCCTGCGCGGCGACCTGAGCGCCGGCCTGACGGTGGGCATCATCGCCATTCCGCTGGCCATGGCGCTGGCCATCGCCGTGGGTGTGGCGCCGCAGCATGGGCTCTACACCGTGCTGATCGCCGCACCGCTGATCGCCCTGTGCGGCGGCTCGCGCTTCAATATTTCCGGCCCCACCGCCGCCTTCGTGGTGATTCTGCTGCCGATCACCCAGCAGTACGGCCTCGGTGGCTTGCTGCTGTGCACGCTGATGGCCGGGCTGATCCTGATCAGCCTGGGCCTGCTGCGCGCCGGACGTCTGATCGAATTCGTGCCCTACCCGGTGACCCTGGGCTTCACTGCCGGTATCGGTATCGTCATCGCCGTCCTGCAGATCAAGGATCTGTTCGGCCTGCATCTGGCCGGCGCGCCGCAGCATTTGTTGGAGCAGGTGAATCTTCTGCTGCGCGCCCTGCCCAGCCTGCAGCCCGGCGATACCCTGGTTGGCGCGGTGTGCCTGGCGACGCTGCTGATCTGGCCACGCCTGGCGCCGAAAATTCCCGCACATCTGGTAGCCCTGGCGGTCGGCGCATTGCTGGCACTGGCTCTGGAACGCCTGGGACTGCCCGTGGCGACACTGGGCGAGCGCTTCAGCTATCAACTCGATGGTATTGAATACCCCGGTATCCCGCCCTTCCTGCCGAGCCTGGCGCTGCCCTGGAACCTGCCAGGTCCTGACGGCCAGCCGCTGGTATTGTCCTTC
The DNA here is from genome assembly GCF_002197815.1 of Pseudomonas oleovorans subsp. oleovorans. GTDB lineage: Bacteria > Pseudomonadota > Gammaproteobacteria > Pseudomonadales > Pseudomonadaceae > Aquipseudomonas > Aquipseudomonas oleovorans. The sequence goes on along the minus strand of NZ_NIUB01000010.1, from coordinate 97,276 downwards.
GAGCTGATTCGCCAGCTGCTCGCCCCGGCATTTGCCATCGCCATGCTGGGCGCCATCGAGTCGCTGCTGTGCGCGGTGGTGGCCGACGGCATGACCGGCAGCAAGCATGATCCCAACGCCGAATTGATCGGTCAGGGCCTGGGTAATCTGGCCGCGCCGTTCTTTGGCGGCATCACCGCCACCGCCGCCATCGCCCGCACGGCAGCCAACGTGCGGGCCGGGGCCTTTTCGCCGATGGCGGCACTGGTTCACGCCGGCGTGGTGCTGGCAGCGATTCTGCTGCTCGCGCCGCTGTTCAGCTACCTGCCGATGGCGGCGCTGGCCGCGCTGCTGCTGATGGTGGCGTGGAACATGAGCGAACCACACCATGTTGCCCACACCCTGCGCATCGCCCCACGCGGCGATGTGCTGGTGCTGCTGACCTGCCTGTTGCTGACGGTGCTGTTCGACATGGTGCTGGCCGTGGGCGTTGGCCTGCTGCTGGCAGCCGGACTGTTCATCAAACGCATGAGCGAGCTGACCGATACCGCTGCGCTGAGCCGGCAGCAACGTCAGGCCCTGCAGGATTTGCCCGAGCACGTGCTGGCTTACGCCATTCGCGGCCCGCTGTTCTTCGGCGCGGCAGAAAAGGCGCTGAGCGTGCTGCGCCGCTTCACCCCAGGGGTGCGCGTGGTGATCGTCGATATCAGCGCCGTACCGCTGCTGGACATGACCGCCATCGCCGCGCTGGACAATGTGCTGCGCGACTATCGCCAGCAGGGTGTGGCGCTGATCCTCAGCGGCCCCACCGCGCAGGTACGCCTGCAACTACGGCGCGCCGGCGTGCGCAGCCGCGAGGGCGAACTGGCTTATGCGCGGGATCTGCCGCACGCGCGGGAAAAGGCATTGCGCTGGTTGGGAGAGACCCCGAAGCTGTGACCGGATTTCATCCGGCCTTCGCACCCGACGGCGATCTGTAGGAGCGGCGCCCCGCCGCGAAGCTGGGCGACACTGACATCAACAGCTTCGCCCCGGGGCGGGGCTCCTACGGAAAGCAGGTGTGTGAACCTGGTATCAGGCTTACAGCCCCTTGACCGCGTAGATGCCGGCGGCGTTGCGCCAGTAGCCCTTGTAGTCCATGCCGTAGCCGAAGATGTAGCGGTCGATGCACTGCAGGCCCACGTAATTGGCCTTCAGGTCCGGACGCGCCTTGCGCTCGTGCTCCTTGTCGATCAGCACCGCCGTGTGTACGGCACGCGCGCCGGCATGGCGGCAGAAATCGATGATCGCACCCAGGGTATGCCCTTCGTCGAGGATGTCGTCGATGATCAGCACGTCGCGGTCGATGAACGACACTTCCGGCTTGGCCTTCCAGAACAGCTCGCCACCGCTGGTTTCGTTGCGATAACGGGTGGCGTGCAGGTAAGACGCTTCCAACGGGAAGTTCAGCTTGGTCAACAGCTTGCCGGAGAAGATCAGCCCACCATTCATCACGCAGAACACCACCGGGTTGCGCTCAGCCAGCTCGGTGTTGATCTGGCTGGCGACCTTGTCGATGGCCGCTTCCACCTCGGCTTCGGTGAACAGACAGTCGGCTTCCGCCATGATTTGGCGAATGTGCGCGAGATCGGCGGACATGATGGGACTCTCTCTTGATCGGACTGATGAATGGCGGCGAACAGCCTGAAAGCTGATCGAACCGTCAAATAAAAGCGGGCAAAGGTACAGACCCTGGCAACGCTTGCCAAGTATCGACTGACCAGCGTAGCCGATGCACGGCGCGGGGTGGCGTGACTCATCAGTCACCCACCACTTGGCATGAGCAATGCTTTAATCTAACGCGATTTTTCCCAGAGCCCCGTTGGAGATCCCAGCCCATGCCCACTCGCGAGATTCGCCACCCGCTGATCCGTCACAAGATCGGCCTGATGCGCCGCGCCGATATCAGCACCAAGAATTTCCGTGAGCTGGCCCAGGAAGTGGGCGCCCTGCTGACTTATGAGGCCACCAACGACTTGCCGCTGGAAGCCTACGACATCGAAGGCTGGGCGGGCACCGTTCAGGTGGAGAAGATCGCCGGCAAGAAGATCACCGTAGTGCCCATCCTGCGTGCCGGCATCGGCATGCTCGACGGCGTGCTCAGCCTGATCCCGGGCGCCAAGGTCAGCGCCGTGGGCGTGGCGCGCAACGAGGAAACCCTGGAAGCGCACACCTATCTTGAAAAACTGGCGCCGGAAATCGACTCGCGCCTGGCACTGATCATCGACCCGATGCTGGCCACCGGCGGCTCGATGGTCGCCACCATCGACCTGCTGAAGAAAGCTGGCTGCAAGGACATTCGCGCCATGGTGCTGGTTGCTGCCCCCGAGGGCATTCAGGCGGTCGAGCAGGCGCACCCGGACGTGACCATCTTCACCGCCTCCATCGATCAGCGCCTGAACGAGCATGGTTACATCATCCCAGGCCTGGGCGATGCCGGTGACAAGATCTTCGGCACCAAGCAGAAGGACGCCTGACATGTCGCAAACGGAATTCAACGATCCGCTCTGGCGCCAGGGCATTTCCGGCGCGCAGATGCTGTTCGTGGCCTTCGGCGCCCTGGTGCTGATGCCGCTGATCACTGGCATGGACCCCAACGTCGCGCTGTTCACCGCCGGCATCGGCACCCTGCTGTTCCAACTGGTGACCAAACGCCAGGTGCCGGTGTTCCTGGCTTCGAGTTTCGCCTTCATCGCGCCGATTCTGGCAGCCAAGGGCGAGTTCGGCCTGCCGGCAGTGATGGGCGGCGTGATCGCCGCCGGTCTGGTCTACATCCTGCTCTCGGCGCTGGTCAAACTGCGCGGCCCGAGCTTCATCGACCGCCTGCTGCCACCGGTGGTGATCGCCCCGGTGATCATCTCCATCGGCCTGGCGCTGTCACCGGTGGCGGTGAACATGGCCATGGGCAAGGCTGGTGACGGCAGCGTCGAACTGGTGCCGTACAGCACCGCGATGATGATTTCGATGCCGGCGCTGATCACCACTTTGCTGGTGGCGGTGCTGGGGCGCGGGATCTTCCGCCTGGTGCCGATTCTTGCCGGTATCGCCGTTGGCTGCGCCATCGCAGCGGTGCTCGGGGTGATCGACACCAGTGCCGTCGATCAGGCGGCCTGGCTCGCCGTACCCAACTTCGTCACCCCGGAGCTGCACTGGGGCGCCATTCTGTACATGGTGCCGGTCGCCCTGGCGCCAGCCATCGAGCATATCGGCGGTGTGGTGGCGATCGGCAACGTCACCGGCAAGAACTTCGTCAAGAAGCCAGGCCTGCACCGCACCCTGCTCGGTGACGGCCTCGCCACCTCGGCAGCCGGCCTGTTCGGTGGCCCGCCCAACACCACCTACGCCGAAGTCACCGGCGCAGTGATGCTGACCAAGAGCTACAACCCGAAGATCATGACCTGGGCTGCAGTTTTCGCCATCGCCCTGGCCTTCATCGGCAAGTTCGGCGTGGCCCTGCAGAGCATTCCGGTACCGGTAATGGGCGGTATTCTGTGCCTGCTGTTCGGCTCGATCGCCGTGGTCGGCCTCAACACACTGATTCGTCACCAGGTCGACCTGTCCGAAGCGCGCAACCTGATCATCGTCTCGGTGACCCTGGTATTCGGCATCGGCGGCATGGTCATCGGCGGTAAGGAATTCGCTCTGTCGGGGATTTCCCTGTGCGCCATCAGCGCGCTGCTGCTCAATCTAGTGCTGCCGGGCGGTGCCGGCTGGCGCAAGCGGGACGCAGAAGAAGCCTGATTACGCCGCCCAACAAAAAGCCCGCGACGATCGCGGGCTTTTTGTTGGCACCGGCTTACCAGCCGACGCCGAACCCCAGGGTGTAGCGAGTTTCGTTCAGATCGCCCTCGGCACCGCTGACGATATCTTTCTCGGCCTTCATGTTCAGCGACGCCCAGTCGGTCACCTTGTAACGCAGGCCGACTTCCGCATCGAGGCTGTAGTCCGCCGCGCCACTGAGCGGACGACCGACCTCACCGACAGTGAACAGCTCGACGGTCTTGCCGATCAGATAGCGGTTGTAGTCCCACTTCACGCTCATCGCATAGAAGCGGTCCTGCTCGCCATTGCTGTAGCGGTAATCACTGCGGTTGGCCAGGGTGGCGAGGGAGAACGACCCCAGCTCGTCATCCCAGAACTGGTAACCCGGACCGGTACCCAGGGTGCGCTGACGCTCCACCTCTTCGATACGGTCGCGCTTGTACTCGAAGCGCCCCTGCCAGAACCATTTCTCCGTGAGGAAACGGTCAAGGGCATATTCGGCGCTCCAGTTATCGGTACTGACGACGTCGTTTTTCAGCTCGCGGTTGTAATCGGCCAGCGCGTTATGCCGCCACAGGCCATGACGGGCCTGGGTCTTGATGCCGACATCGTAGTCGTCGGAGTCGCGCTCACCGCGCTTGTAGTCGAGACCGAGGTCGATGTTGCCCTTCCAGGTGAAGTCCTCCACCAGCGGCTTGGGCTTCATGATCTGCTCGATCTGCGCCAGCTCGATGGTTTTCGGCGAGTCGCCATTGGCCAGTGTCACCTTGCCCGGCTCGGCGGCCAGCAGCGATTTGGCACGCTCGCCATCCACCGGGCCAAGCTTGACCAGCAGCTCATGGTCGCTTTGCAGGGTGGCGATTTTCTTCCAGCTCAGCGGGATGGAGCCGCCGTAGTCGGTTTCCAGCAGCAGTTTGCTGCCGTCGAAGAAGCGGATGGTGCCGGAGAGACGGTCACCGTTCTTCAACCAGACGATGTCGGCAAACGTGGCGGAACTGCACAGAGCGATGCTCAGGCCTAGCAGGGACAGCGATGTAGAGCGCGACATAAGTTGGGTAATGGCGTTGGTGGGCGAAAGCCGGGCATTATCCGCAACCCCGGCGCCAGAGCAACAACTGACCGGGCCGAATACCCAGAGTTCAGCTTTTTCCGTCGGGCGGCGTGCCGTTGGGCAGCGCACCGCCCGACGGCATCACCACCCCACGCCGATACCGATCAGATAATGCCGATCCGAAACCGTCTGCCCTGGGGCACGCAACTGATCCAGCTCGTACAAAAGCGATAAGCGCGCCCACTGGTTGAGGCGGTAGCGCAGGCCGAATTCGCTATCGAGCACGTAGTCGATTTCTTCGATATGCGGGATCTGCAACTGGGCATTGGCATAGAACTCCAGCCGCGTACCCCACAGCAGGCGCTTGTAATCCAGCTCCAGCGAAGTGGTATTGAACGCCAGATCGGCAACATCCGACTCCAGACGCACGCGATTGAACTGGCCGATCAGGTCGAAACGTCCCAGTTCGTCATCCCAGAAGCGATAACCGGGGCCGGTACCGACGATGCGCTGGCGATCGACAGTCTCGAATTCGTCCTCGGCCTGCTCCACGCCCACCCGCCAGAACCAGTGTTCGGTGAAAAAGCGATCGAGGTCGTACTCCAGTTCCCAGTTGTCCTCGACCTTTCTGTCGTTCTTGGTTTCACGCTCCAGCTCGCCACTGAGCACATGGCGCCAGCGCCCATGTTCGACACGGGTATTGCCCTTGAGCTTCCATTCGTCGACATCATTCTGGTTACGCTTCATGTCCAGTTTGGCATCGAGGTTGCCTTCCCAGAGACGGTCCTCCAGCAAAGGCCGCGGTGGCACCAGGCGCTTGATCTGCGCCAGCGGCAGGGTGTATTCGCGCTCGCCTTGCACCCGTACCATACCGCTACCAGCCGCCGACAACCTTTCGCTGCGTTCGTTGTCGAAGCCGCTACGGCGCACCAGCAGGGGTTTGTCCGAGCTGAGGGTATCGATATCCTTCCAGTCGATCAGCACCTGGCCGGCATACTTGGTCTTGAGCGCCAGCTTGCCGCCGTCGAGCAGGATGATCTCACCACTGAGTCGATCACCGTTGTCCAGCCAAACGGTATCGGCCCAGAGCGGGCTGCCAGGGTAAAAAGGAATAAGGCGATCAGTACGCGCATGATAAGGACGAACCCTATGGGCAATACGAAACCGCCAGAGTCTGCATGGCAGGCCCCACCACCGGCAAGCGTCGAGGCGCGTCGCGAAGCGCTGTACCTGGTATTGGCACAGGTGCCGGAAGGCAGGGTCGTCAGCTATGGCGAACTGGCCCAGTTGGCCGGCCTTGGCCGCGCTGCACGTTGGGTTGGTCGTACGCTGAGCCAGTTACCGAATGGCACCACGTTGCCCTGGCATCGGGTGATCGCCGCTGGCGGACGCCTCAGTCTGGCTGCCGGCAGCCCTTCCGGGGCCGAACAACGGGCGCGCCTGCGCGCAGAGGGCATCAGCATCCTGAACGAACGTGTGGATATGCGCCGTCACGGCTGGCGTCCGATGGAGCACAGCAGTTAGAGTGCGCCTACCAAGACTCCCCCCTGCCCAGATTCGAGCCTGATGCCACGCAAATCCTGGCGAGAAGCCCTCGCCACCTACGCCAACCCCGCCACACTGGCGCTGCTGCTTCTGGGCTTCGCCGCCGGCCTGCCCTACATGCTGGTGTTCTCGACCCTGTCGGTCTGGCTACGGGAAGCCGGAGTGGCGCGCGAAACCATCGGTTTCGCCAGTCTCATCGGCCTGGCCTACGCCTTCAAGTGGGTGTGGGCGCCAATGCTCGACCAGTGGCGCCTGCCATTGCTGGGCAAGCTTGGCCGGCGCCGCTCCTGGCTGGTGTTGTCACAAGGTCTGGTCGCCATCGGCCTGATCGGTATGGCGCATTACGACCCGCAAACGCACCTGTCTTCGCTGATCGCCCTCGCCGTACTGGTGGCCTTCGCCTCAGCCACCCAGGACATCGCCGTCGATGCCTATCGCCTGGAAATTCTCGGCGACGAGCATCAGGCTGCGCTGGCCGCTGCCTACATGACCGGCTACCGCGTCGCCGCGCTGCTGGCCACGGCCGGCGCGCTGTATTTCGCCGAAGGTTTCGGCTCGACCGCCAAGGACTATCAGTTCAGCGCCTGGACCGGCACCTACATGGTTTTCGCCCTGCTGATGTTGCCAGGCCTGCTCACCTCCATCTGGATGCGCGAGCCGCCAGCACCGCCGCACATCAATGTCGCGCCACCCAAGCACGGTTTTTTCCACCAACTGCTGGCGATCAGCGCGGTCATCGTGCTGATCATCGCCGTGCCGACCATGTTCATCCAGTTCTACCAGAGCGACCTGGTGCCGATGCTACTGGGTGACGTCAGCATGCAGGAGCTGCTCTACAGCGACCGCGCCTTCCTGCGCGCCATGCTCTACAGCACCCTGGCCTGCGTGTGCGCCTCCGGGCTGTTCTGGGGTGGGCTGGCGCCGGTGCTGAAAACGGCAGCGGCAAGGTATGGATTCTTCCATCAGCTGCTGTCCGTGCTGCTGCTGATCATCCTGCTGATCGCCATCCCGGCCATGGTCACCCAGTTCTACGAAAGTGACCTGATGCTGGTGTTCCAGGGCCAGATAAGCCTGCAGGAGCTGCTCTACTACGACCGCGCCTTCCTGCGTGCACTGCTCTATACCCTGCTCACCGGCCTGTCCATCTCCAGCCTGTTCTGGGGCGGCATGGCCCCGGTGCTGACGCCGATCAACGACTTCATCGTGCGCTATCGCTGGCAGGCGCTGCTCTTGCTGAGCCTGATTGCCACCTATCGCCTGTCCGACACCGTAATGGGGGTGATGGCCAACGTCTTCTATATCGACCAGGGCTTCACCAAGGAGCAGATCGCCAGTGTCAGCAAGATTTTCGGCCTGGTGATGACCCTGCTCGGCGCCGGGGCCGGCGGCCTGCTCATCGTGCGTTTCGGCATCATGCCGATTCTCCTGATCGGCGCGGCCGCCTCGGCGGCCACCAACTTGATGTTCATGCTGTTGGTGGGCATGGGTCCGCACCTGAACATACTGATCGTCACCATCAGCTGCGACAATTTCAGTGCAGGCTTGGCTACCTCGGCGTTCGTGGCCTATCTGTCGAGTCTGACCAACCTGAAATTCTCGGCCACCCAGTACGCCCTGCTCAGTTCCATCATGCTGCTGCTGCCGCGCCTGATCGGTGGTTATTCCGGCGTGATGGTGGAAAGCCTCGGCTACGCCCACTTCTTCCTCGCCACGGCGCTGATGGGGATACCGACACTGCTGCTTATCATCATTCAGTGGCGCCGCGACAAACGCCAAGCGCGGCCTGAGACGACACCGTCTGCTGTCGAGCAAGCCTGACACCAGGCAGAAAAAAGCCCCGGATCGACCGGGGCTTTTTTGTGGTGAGTGTCAATCAGCCTTGGCCAGATGCACCACCCGCTGCGGGAACGGAATACCAATACCCGCCTCGGTCAGACGCTCCTTGGCCAGTTCGGTGAACTCGAAGGTCACCGGCCAGAAATCACCAGTCGCCACCCATACGCGCAGCGAGATGTTCACGGCGCTTTCACCCAGCCCGGTCACGAATACCACGGGCGCGGGGTCAAGCTGCACACGCGGGTCCTTGGCGATATCAAGCAGCACTTCACGGGCACGCTTGATATCGCTGGAGTAGTCGATACCGATATTGATATCGGCGCGCCGACGCGGCTCACGCGAGTAGTTGGTGATATGGCCGTTGGACAGCGCGCCATTGGGCACGATCACCACCTTGTTATCCGCCGTTTTCAGCGTGGTGTGGAAGATCTGGATGCTATCGACGCTACCGGAGACACCCTGTGCCTCGATCCAATCACCAGCCCGAAACGGACGAAACAGCATGATCAGCACGCCACCCGCGAAGTTGGCCAGGCTGCCCTGCAGCGCCAGGCCGATGGCCAGACCCGCCGCACCGATCATGGCGATGAACGAAGTGGTCTCCACACCGATCATCGACGCCACGCTGATCAGCAGCAGAATGCGCAGCACGATGCTGACCAGGCTGCTGATGAAGCTGCTCAACGCGCGGTCCACCTTACGCGCTGCGAGCATGCTCTCGATGCTCGACGTCAGCCGGCTGATCAGCCACCAGCCGATCAGCAGAGTGATCACTGCCAGGGTCAGCTTGCCGCTGTACTCCAATACCACCGGCAGCCAGGCCTCGGATATTTTCACCAGTTCCTCGACGTTCATCTCCATAGGGTGCTCCTGTTTCCCATACATGAAACGAAACCGCCATGGCATGCCATGGCGGTCAAAATGCTATCAACCTAGCCTGCGACGCCGCAGCGCCACAAAGGTTCAATCGCGGAAGTTGTTGTACTGCAGCGGCATGCCGAACTCATGACCACGCAGCAGGGCGATGGCTTCCTGCAGGTCATCGCGCTTCTTGCCGGTGACACGCACCTGCTCGCCCTGGATGGCGGCCTGCACCTTGAGCTTGGCGTCCTTGATGTGAGCGACGATCTTCTTCGCCAGCTCCTTGTCGATACCTTCGCGGAAGGTGACTTCCTGCTTCATCACCTTGCCCGAAGCGTAGGGTTCCTTGGTTTCCATGCACTGGCAGTCGATCTTGCGCTTGATCAGGCTGCTGCGCACGATGTCGAGCATCTGCTCGAGCATGAACTCGGCTTCGGCGGTCAAGGTCAGCGCCTTGTCCTTACTCTCGATGCTGCATTTGCCACGCAGGTCGAAACGGCGGTCGAGCTCCTTGATGGCATTGTCGACCGCATTGGTCAGTTCGTGTTTGTCCAGTTCAGACACGATGTCGAACGAAGGCATGAGTGGGCTCCTGATGGACGGCGCGATCCTCTTCACGGAGTGAACGCGCCTGACTTGACGATAACTATGGCGGCCTCATTATAACCAGTCTGATAAACGCCGTTTGGCGTCCTTCCCTCCTGCCTGCGAGCCAGTACCATGCCCAACCCCCATCTCAGCATCCTGGTGGTGGACGACGCCAAGTTCTCCAGCGCCATGATTGGCCGTGCACTGAGCCAGGCTGGCTACCAGGACGTGCGCTTTGCCAGCAGCGCCAGCGAAGCCCTGCAGCAGCTGGAGCAGCGCCCGGCCAGCGTATTGCTGGCCGACTGGCTGATGCCCGAGATCGACGGACTGGAACTGACCGCGCGGGTGCGTCAGCTGGACGAGACCGCCGACCATTACACCTACATCATCCTGCTGACCGGCAAGGAAGGCGAAAACGTCCTGGGCGAAGCCTTCGACCGCGGCGTCGATGACTTCATCAGCAAGGCGGCGATGAACGAACAACTGGTGCCACGCGTGTACGCCGCCGATCGCCTGTGCAACACCCTGCAACGCCTGCTTCACGAAAACCGCATGCTGACGCAGAACATCGCCAGCCTGGAGCGACGCAATCTGGTCGATCCACTCACCGGCCTGGGCAACCCGCGCTATCTGCGCCAGAAGCTCACCGACAGCCTGCGCCAGATCGAATCGCGCGGCGGCGCCGTGTGCTACCTGCTGATCGGCCTGCAGGACGCCGGTCAGCTGCGCAACCAGTACGGTGACCGCTTCTTCAACGAACTGCTGCATGGCGTCGCGCGACGTCTGCAGCAGCTTGTCAGACCACTGGACGTGCTGACGCGCCTGGATGACAACCACTTCGGCCTTATCACCCTGCTCGAAGACCTGCACGAGTGCTCGCCGAGCAGCTTCAAGCGCCTGCACGAAGGCCTCAACTTCAAGGCGTTCAAGACCAGCGAAGGTTTCATTACGCTGAAAGCCGGCATCAGCCTGGTCGGTCTGGATGCCAAGGCGCTACCCACCGATACCGAACAACTGATTCAGCATGCGCAGAATCTGCTACCAGAGTCTTACGCCAGCGGCCGGGTCGCAGCCATGCGCCTACCTCTGCCGTGACCTGGCACATCCTCGGCGCCGGCAGTCTCGGCAGCCTCTGGGCAGCACGCCTGGCCCGTGCCGGCCTGCCAGTCAGGCTGATCCTGCGCAACCGGCAACGCCTCGAAGCCTATCGCCAGGCCGGCGGCCTGACGTTGGTCGAAGCGGGCCAGCCCATGCAGTACGCCATTCCTGCAGAATTGCCACAAGCGGACACGCCCATCCATCGCCTGCTGCTGGCCTGCAAGGCCTATGACGCGCAAAGCGCGGTGGCGACCATCGCCGGACGTCTTGCCCCGGGCGCCGAGCTGCTGCTGTTGCAAAATGGCCTGGGCAGCCAGGATGAAGTTGCCCAACGCCTACCCAAGCAACGTTGCCTGTTCGTCTCCAGCACCGAAGGGGCTTTTCGTCCCGCCGATTTTCAGGTGGTGTTCGCCGGCAATGGCCACAACTGGCTGGGTGACCCGAGCGATCCCCAGCCACCAACCTGGCTGGACGAGCTGCAGCGCGCGGGCATCGCTCACCAGTGGAGCCCGGATATCCTCACGCGCCTGTGGCGCAAGCTGGCGCTGAACTGCGCGATCAACCCGCTCACCGTACTGCACGACTGTCGCAATGGTGGCCTGACCGAGCACCCTGCCGAAGTCGCCACCCTGTGCGCCGAACTCGACGAGCTGCTGCAACGCTGCGGCCAGCCCGCAGCCGCAGAGAATCTGCATGAAGAGGTACAGCGCGTGATCAGCGCCACTGCGGCGAACTACTCCTCCATGCACCAGGACGTTGCACAGGGACGTCGCACCGAGATCAGCTATCTGCTTGGCTACGCCTGCGCAGCGGCGCAGCGTCATCAGCTGCATGTGCCGCACCTGCAGCATCTGCAGCAGCGCCTGCTGAGCCACCTGCGTGAACGGGGTTTGCCTCTCGCTTGAGTACGCAGGGCGGGTGCAACCCATCACTCGCAGCTTGGCGGGTAGCACCCGCCCTACACAGGCAGTAGGCAATGGCCTGACAGCCGCGCTAACCTGCCGTCCTCACTCGCCACAACGATACCCTCATGAGACTGCGTCAGCGCCTCGAAAACCTGCCAGTGGGCCGCAAACTGCTCGCCGCACTGCTGGTGTTGCTCGCCGCCGTGATGCTGGTGGCCAATCTGGCTTTCATCAGCGCAGCCTACTGGATCACCCAGCAGAGCATGGCGCCACAGGCCCTGCACACCCTCGGCCGGCTTATCGCCAGCCCGACACTGAGCAAGGAAGCCTTGCACTCGTCCGCCTCGGCCGAGGCCCTGCTCAAACGCCTGGACGATTACGCGCCCCTGCGTGCAGCGATTATCTACGACAGCAATGGCAACAGCCTGGCACAACTGCAACGCGGCGAAAAACTGCAGCTACCGCAGCAACTGAGCCAGCTGCAGAACTGGCGCGAAACAGCCTTTCGCACCAACCTGCTGGTCGATCTGCCCCACCCCAGCGGTCGCCCCGGCGCCCTGCTGCTGGTGGCGTCCAGCGAATTGCCTGGTGCCTTCTATACCGGCACCCTGACCGCCAGCCTGGTGATTCTGGCGTTCAGCGTGCTGCTGTGGTTGCTGGTGGCCAGGCAGATCAAACGCCTGGTGACCAAACCCATTCGCCGTCTGGAAGAACTGTCACGCCAGGTCACCCGCGAAGAGAACTATGCGCTGCGCGCCAATCGCGGCAATCAGGACGAGATCGGCAGCCTGGCCGATGCGTTCAACACCATGCTGATGCGCATGGAAGCGCGTGAGCAGCAGCTCAAGCGTGCCCGCGACGACGCCCAGCAGGCCTTCGATCAGGCGCAGAGCCTGGCCGAGGAGACCCGCCACTCCAACCGCAAGTTGGAGCTGGAGGTGCAGGTGCGCAGCAAGATCGAGAAGAAACTCACCGGCTTTCAGAACTACCTCAACAGCATCATCGACTCCATGCCTTCGGCGCTGATCGCTCTCGACGAACAGCTCTACGTCACGCAGTGGAATCAGGAAGCCAGCGCCCTGTCCGGTACGCGCCTGGAAGAGGCGCTGAACCAACCGATATTTCTCGCCTTCCCGCCACTCAAACCCTTTCTCGCGCAGCTCAAACGCACCGCCGAGCAGCATCGCGTGGAGAAGATCGAGCGCGTTACCTGGCACAAAGACGAAGAGCCCCACCATTACGCCCTGACCTTCTACCCACTGGTGGGCGGCGCCGGCCGAGGCGTGGTGATCCGTATCGACGACATCACCCAGCGCCTGGCCCTGGAGGAAATGATGGTGCAGTCGGAGAAGATGCTCTCCGTCGGCGGCCTGGCGGCGGGCATGGCGCACGAAATCAACAACCCGCTCGGCGCCATCCTGCATAACGTGCAGAACATCCGCCGGCGCCTGTCGCCGGGTCTGGAAAAGAATGTCGAACAGGCCGAACAGGCCGGCGTCAGCCTGGAAGCCATTGAGCACTACATGGAGGCACGCGAGATACCGCGCCTGCTCGACGGCATCCAGCAGGCCGGCCAGCGCGCCGCCAAGATCGTCAGCCACATGCTCAGCTTCAGCCGCCGCAGCGACCGCCAGCTATCGCCCTGCGATCTGCCGGCGCTGATCGACCAAGCCCTGGAGATCGCCGGTAACGACTTCGACCTGACCGACAGTTTCGACTTCAAGACCCTGGAGATCGTGCGCCAGTTCGACCCGCTGCTGGGGCCTGTGGCCGGCACCGCCAACGAACTGGAGCAGGTGCTGCTCAACCTGCTGAAGAACGCCGCCCAGGCCATTCACCAGCGCGACGAGGATACCGAGCCCGGCCGCATCATCCTGCGCACTCGGCAGGCCGGCAACTGGGCAGAAGTACAAGTGGAAGACAACGGCACCGGCATGAGCGAGGCGGTGCGCAAACGCATCTTCGAACCCTTCTTCACCACCAAGGAGGTGGGCCAGGGCACCGGACTCGGCCTGGCGGTCTCCTACTTCATCATCACCAACAATCACAAAGGGCAGATGGAAGTGCACTCGACGCCAGGCCAGGGCACCTGTTTCACCCTGCGCCTGCCGCTGGCCTCGCTGCCCGATCACACAGGACTCTGAGACATGGGCTTTCGCCTCTCGAAGATCTACACCCGCACTGGCGACAAAGGCGAAACCGGGCTGGCCGACGGCCGCCGGGTCGGCAAGGATCACCCACGCATCGAGGCCATCGGCGAACTGGACACGCTCAACAGTCAGCTCGGCCTGCTACTCGCCGAACTGGATGATGCCGCCACGACCTGGCCGGCACTCAAGGAGATCAGCGAGGTGCTGAGCCCCTGCCAGCACCGTCTGTTCGATCTCGGGGGCGAACTGGCATTGCCCGAGTACCAGGCCTTGCAGCAGGTAGAAGTGCAGCGCCTGGAGACGGCCATCGACAACTGGAACGAAGAGGTCGGCCCACTGGAAAACTTCATCCTGCCTGGCGGCTCCAGGCTGATCGCCCAGGCCCACGTGTGCCGCGCCCTCGCGCGCAGCAGCGAGCGCCGCTGCCAGCACCTCAACGCCGTCGAGCCGCTACGTGGTGAGGGCCTGGCCTACGTCAACCGCCTCTCCGACCTGCTGTTCGTCGCCGCCCGCCTGATCGCCAAGCGCCAGGGCATTGCCGAGGTGCTGTGGAAGGCGGCAGACAAGCCGTAGCTCGCGACCTCACATGTAGACGGAGGGTAGGAGCGAGGGGGACGCCTAGTTCTCTGCTCGCAAAGCTTCTTAGACTCGCCGATGTTCGCGAGCAGAGCTCGCTCCTACAGAAATACGGCGTCCCACAAGGGATAATTGGCCAGTTGCGTTACCAGGCCGCTCCGCAGCGGGTTGGAGATGATATAACGAGCGATGTCACGTACATCATCCTCCCGGCGTAAAGCCCGGTCATGGTAGCCGGACTGCCAGACCTTACCGCTGCGTTGCAAGCGCTGATTGATTGCCTTGGCGCTGCGCGACTTGACCTGCTGCAACAGCTTCTCCAAGTCGCACTGCCCCAGTTGAAGCAACCAGTGAAAGTGATCCGGCATCACAACCCAGCACAACGAGGTGGCGAGGTCTTGCTCCTCAGCAAGACGTAATTCGTCGATCAGCAGCCGTCCCACAAAAAAGTCGTGAAACCAAGGTTGTCTACAGTGGGTAACGGCTGTAATCGAATAAATGCGGCCAGATTCAGAAAAACGACCGCTGCGCAGATGAGACGTATGGTAATGGGGCATTCCTTGCCTCCTGCCTGCATGCAACCTCAGGTATAGACCGTAGGAGCGAGCTCTGCTCGCGAAGCTTCTTAGACTCGCCGATGTTCGCGAGCAGAGCTCGCTCCTACAGGGTGCTAGCCGGCCAGAACGCGCGAATACCGGCCACGCCCTGGGCGCCAACCTGCCAGGCACGTTCGATATCGGCCGGGCCTACGCCACCCAGCAGATATGCCGGCAGGTTGCAATGGGTCAACATCTCGCTTGCGGCGTCCCAGCCCAGCGGCTGCGCCTCGGGATGAGTCGCGGTCGCCTGCACAGGGGACAGGGTGACGAAGTCCACGCCCATCTGCGCGGCCAGCGCCAGCTCATCGGCATTATGGCAAGACGCCGCCAACCAGCGGTCGTCAGGGAACGGGCGGCCGCCAGCGCCGTACTTGCGCAGCTGTTCGGCCGTCAGGTGCCAGCCAGCCGCGGGAAAATCGCCCAGCCACTCCAGCGGTCCCTTGAGCATCAGTTGCGCCTTGCCGGCACACAGGCCCTGCACGTCGACAGCCAGGTCGCGGTATTGCGGGTCGAACATGTTCGGCGCGCGCAGCTGAATCAGCCTTACCCCCTGCGCCAGAGCACTGCGGATGCCGGCAAGCAGCTCACTCGGCTCCAGGCCGTCCGGAGTAATCAGGTAACGCTCGGGCAGGCGCGCGGCGGCGACTATGGGTTTGTTGGCGGCGGGAAATTCGTACTCCAGCAACTGCCGTTCGCTGACCCAGGCCAATGGCTGGCCCTCGGCACCATGCGGCTCGCCACTGAAGGCGGAGACTTCCCAGACGTCCAGCAACACCTGCTTGTCCGGGTAATCATGACGAATCTGGATCAACGGGCGCGCAGCCTGCGGACGAATGCCCAGTTCCTCCTGCAGTTCACGATCGAGGGCAACCCGCACCGCCTCACCGTCCTCCACCTTGCCGCCGGGAAACTCCCACAGACCGCCCTGGTGTTTGTCATCGGGTCGCCTGGCGATCAGGATGCGTCCATCGACACCCCGAATCACCGCTGCTGCGACATGCACACGCTTCACCCCTTTACCTCCTGCAATGCTGCCTGATACCAGCGCCGGAACGCCGGCCAGCGGTAGATGGTTTCGACATAGGCCGCTGCCGTTGTCGGTAGCGCCACATGATAACTGCGCAGACGCGCGGCGACCGGCGCATAGAAGGCATCGGCAATGCTGGCCTGACCGAACAGATAGTTGCCTGAAGTGGCGAAGCGCTCGCGGCAATCGGCCCAGATCGCGCAAATACGATCGATATCCGCCTGCGCCGCGTCCGGCAGCTCGGTCAGTGCCTTGTCACGCGCCAGATCCATCGGCAGGTGGCTGCGCAGAGCGCTGAAGCCACTGTGCATCTCCGCACAGACACTACGCGCCAAGGCGCGGGCCTGGCGATCCTGCGGCCACAGCTGCGCCTCGGGGTAGCACTCGGCCAGATATTCGGCTATCGCCAGGGAATCCCACACCGGTCCCTGTTCAGTGAGCAGCACAGGCACCTTACCGGTGGGGGAATGACGCAGCAGTTGCACACGGCTGTCAGGCTGATACAGACGCACCAGCACTTCCTCACATTCCACACCGGCCAGCTCGACCGCCAGAGCGGCGCGCAACGACCAGGATGAATAGTTCTTGTCGCCAATCACCAGTTGCAGTGCCATCTCGCGCGTCCTCGCCTACGTTCCTGGAAATACCCCGAAGTCGATCGACGTTAAAAGCCCGCCCCCCCGAATAGCAAATTCCCGCGCGTCATGGGGTCATGAGGCGCGGGAATAATGGACGGCCGGGACTAATCAGGTGCGGTATTCGGCGTTGATCTTGACGTACTCGTGGGACAGGTCGGTGGTCCAGATGGTCTCGCTGCAGGTGCCGCGGCCCAGCTCGATACGGATGGTGATTTCCTCACGAGCCATCACCGCCGCACCCTGCTCTTCGGTGTAGGTGGTCGCACGGCAACCCTTGCTGGCGATGCAGACTTCGCCGAGAAACACGTCGATCTTGCTCACATCCAGTTGCGGTACGCCAGCATAGCCGACAGCCGCGAGGATACGCCCCCAGTTGGGGTCGGAGGCGAACAGCGCGGTCTTGATCAGCGGCGAATGGGCCACCGCGTAAGCCACGTCCAGACATTCCTGATGCGTGCCGCCACCGTTGACCTGCACGGTGACGAACTTGGTCGCGCCCTCACCGTCACGGACAATGGCCTGCGCCACCTCCATGAATACCTCGAACACGGCCTGCTTGAGCTTGGCGAACAACTCGCCGGAGGCCTCGGTGATTTCCGCCAGGGCCGCCTGCCCGGTAGCGATCAGCATGCAGCAGTCGTTGGTAGAAGTATCGCCGTCGATGGTAATGCGGTTGAACGACTTGTTCGCCGCGTCACGCACCAGATCCTGCAGCACGCCCTGCGCGACCTTGGCGTCGGTGGCGATGTAGCCGAGCATGGTGGCCATGTTCGGCCGGATCATGCCGGCGCCCTTGGAAATGCCGGTCACGGTGACGGTGACGCCATCGTGCTGGAACTGCCGGCTGGCGCCCTTGGGCAGGGTGTCGGTGGTCATGATGCCGGTGGCGGCAGCTTCCCAGTTGTCAGCCTTGAGATCATCCAGCGCGGCCTGCAGCGCGGATTCGATCTTCTCCACCGGCAGCGGCTCGCCGATCACACCGGTGGAGAACGGCAGCACGGCGCTTTCAGTTACACCGGTCAGCTCGGCCAGACGCGCACAGGCACGGCGCGCACGGGCCAGACCATCGGCGCCGGTACCGGCGTTGGCATTGCCGGTATTGGTCAGCAGATAACGCACTTCACCACCCAGGCGCTCGCGGGTAATCAGTACCGGCGCCGCGCAGAAGGCGTTGGTGGTGGTCACCCCGGCGATCCGCGAACCTTCGGCGCAGCGCATCACCACCACATCCTTGCGCCCGGGACGCTTGATGCCGGCCGAGGCGATGCCCAGCTCGAAACCGGGAACCGGGTGCAGGGTAGACAGCGGGCCAAGACCAACAGCCATAAGGTGAGCTCCTTGTGAGACGTTGCCGACCGCCAAGCGGTCTGAAAGATAGTAAAACGCCGCGAACGGCAGGGCCGTCGCGGCGTCATCGAGGGCGGCGACAGCATAGCCGAAGCCCTCTCTACTGCAAGCGCCTTCAGCGGCGCGCACCTGCCATGATCAGCCGATCTGACCGTGGCAGTGCTTGTACTTCTTGCCCGAGCCGCAGGGGCACGGTTCGTTGCGACCGACCTTCGGCTCGGCGCGTACTGGCGCTGCAGCCACAGCGACGTCGCCCTCTTCGCCATTGCTCTCTTCAGCCGCCAGGGCCGAAGCGTCAGCGTGCTGGAACTGCATGCGCTCGGCCATCGCTTCAGCCTCGCGACGCAGTCGGGCTTCTTCTTCGGCCGGATCTTCGCGACGGACCTGAACATGACTGAGCACGCGGATGGTGTCGCGCTTGATCGACTCCAGCAGCTCCTGGAACAGGGCGAAGGACTCGCGCTTGTATTCCTGTTTCGGGTTCTTCTGCGCGTATCCGCGCAGGTGGATGCCGTGGCGCAGGTGGTCCATGGTCGACAAGTGATCTTTCCACAGGTCATCCAGCACGCGCAGCAGAATCTGCTTCTCGAAGGTACGCAGGGCTTCGGCGCTGGCCTGGGTCTCCTTCTCGTTGTACGCAGCCAGCAGCTCGACAAGGATGCGCTCACGCAGGGTTTCTTCGTACAGCTTGTCATCTTCGTCCAGCCACTGCTGGATCGGCAGCTTGATGCCGAAGTCGCTCTGCAGGGTGGCTTCCAGGCCAGCCACGTCCCACTGCTCCGGCATCGACTGCGGCGGGATATGGCTGTTGATCGCTGCGGTCAGCACTTCCTCGCGGAACTCGGCGATGGTGTCGCCAACGCTCTCGGCAGCCAGCAGGCTGTTGCGCATGTGGTAGATCACCTTGCGCTGCTCGTTGGCCACGTCGTCGAATTCGAGCAGTTGCTTGCGCATGTCGAAGTTGCGGCCCTCGACCTTGCGCTGGGCCTTCTCGATGGCGTTGGTGACCATGCGGTGCTCGATGGCCTCGCCGGACTGCATGCCGAGGGCCTTCATGAAGTTCTTCACCCGATCCGAGGCGAAGATGCGCATCAGGTTGTCTTCCAGCGACAGGTAGAAGCGGCTGGAACCCGGGTCACCCTGACGGCCGGCACGACCGCGCAGCTGGTTGTCGATACGCCGCGATTCGTGGCGCTCGGAGGCGATCACGTGCAGGCCGCCAGCTTCGATCACCTGCTGATGGCGCTTCTGCCACTCGGCCTTGATCTGCGCGATCTGCTCGTCGGTCGGGTTCTCCAGTGCCGCAACTTCCACTTCCCAGTTGCCGCCAAGAAGGATGTCGGTACCACGACCGGCCATGTTGGTAGCGATGGTCAGCGCACCCGGACGACCAGCCTGGGCGATGATCTCGGCTTCCTTGTCATGGAACTTGGCGTTGAGCACCTTGTGCTCGATGCCTTCCTTATTCAGCAGCTGGCTGACGTATTCGGAGGTTTCGATGGTTGCGGTACCCACCAGCACCGGACGGCCCTGAGCCTGGCACTCCTTGATGTCGGCGATGATCGCCTGGTACTTCTCTTCCTGGGTCAGATAGACCAGATCGTTGAAGTCCTTGCGCGCAACCGGCTTGTTGGTCGGGATCACCATCACGTCCAGACCATAGATCTGGCGGAACTCGAAAGCCTCGGTATCGGCGGTACCGGTCATGCCGGACAGCTTGTTGTAGAGACGGAAGTAGTTCTGGAAAGTGGTCGAAGCCAGGGTCTGGCTCTCGGCCTGAATGTTCACCCCCTCCTTCGCTTCGATGGCCTGGTGCAGGCCCTCGGAGAGGCGGCGACCCGGCATGGTACGACCGGTGTGTTCGTCGATCAGGATCACCTGGCCGTTCTGCACGATGTACTCGACATTGCGATGGAACAGCTTGTGCGCACGCAGGCCGGCGTAAACGTGAGTCAGCAGACCGAGGTTGTGCGCGGAATAGAGGCTTTCACCTTCGGCCAGCAGACCGGCAGCGGTGAGCATCTCCTCGACGTACTGGTGGCCGGCTTCGTTGAGCTCGACCTGACGCGATTTCTCGTCGATCTTGTAGTGACCTTCCTGAGTCACCACGCCTTCCTCTTCCTCGATGTGCTGCTTGAGGCGCGGGATCAGCTTGTTGATCTCGATGTACAGCTTGGAGCTGTCTTCGGCCTGACCGGAAATGATCAGCGGGGTACGCGCTTCGTCGATGAGGATGGAGTCGACTTCGTCGATCACGGCGAAATTCAGCTCACGCTGGAACTTGTCTTCCAGGCTGAAGGCCATGTTGTCGCGCAGGTAGTCGAAACCGAATTCGTTGTTGGTGCCGTAGGTGATATCGGCGGCATACGCGGCGCGCTTCTCTTCCGGCGGCTGAAAGGGGGTGACGATACCCACGGTCAGGCCGAGGAACTCGTACAGCGGACGCATCCAGTTGGCGTCACGACGGGCCAGGTATTCGTTGACCGTGACCACATGCACGCCCTTGCCGGACAATGCGTTGAGGTAGACCGCCAGGGTACCTACCAGGGTCTTGCCCTCACCGGTACGCATCTCGGCGATCTTGCCTTCGTGCAGGGTCATGCCGCCGATCAGCTGCACATCGAAATGGCGCATGCCCATCACCCGCTTACCGGCCTCACGGGCCACGGCAAAGGCTTCGGGAAGCAGCTTGTCGAGGGTTTCGCCCTGAGCCAGACGCCCCTTGAACTCTTCGGTCTTGCCACGCAGTTGCTCGTCCGAGAGGGCGATCATCTGCTCTTCGAGGGCGTTGACGGCCTGCACCGTCTTGAGCATACGCTTTACTTCACGCTCATTCTTGCTTCCGAAAAGTTTTTTCAACAGAGGCGCAAACATATCGACAGGGTCTTCCGGCGAATGGATGGAGGTCGGCGCAAATCGCGACCTGGCAGCCGGCATGGCTGCGGGCGAAGGGGGCATTCTACCCGGAAAAGCCGGGGAGGAAAGTGACGTTGTCAGCCCATTGCTGCCGTGTGATGGCGCAAACCGGGTATCCCCGGAGAACCAGGTACACGGCGTAATATTTTATATGAGGCTCAATACTGGCAATTCAAGGGCGGCGCGAAAACCGCTCACTCGACGCCACTGGCACGTGCGATATACAGCGACGGGTTGACCTGCCGGCCATCCTTGCTGACCTCGAAATGCACGTGATAACCGGTGGAGCGCCCACTGCGACCGACCTTTGCAATGGTCTGGCCACGCTGCACCAGATCACCGATCTGCACGGTATTGCTCTGGTTGTGCGCATAGAGCGTGACGTAGCCATCGGCATGGCTGACTTCCACGGTATTGCCGTAGCCGTTCTTCCTGCCGGAAAAGGTCACTACACCAGCGGCAACCGAAACCACGTCACTGCCAGGTTTGGCCGCGAAATCGATGCCCTTGTGGACACTGGCGCGGCCGGTCAGCGGGTGTACACGACGGCCGAAAGGTGACGACACATAACCTTGCAAAACCGGACGACCAGACAGTGTTTCCGCTTCACTCAGGCGGAGCTCGCCAAGCAGTTGCTCCAGCACTTCCAACTGCTGCTCGCGACTCTCCACGCGCAGTGCCAGCTCATCCAGGGCGTTCATGAAAGGCGGCGGCGCATAGGCCGAAGCCCCCAGCGGATCTTCCGCTCCGCCCTGACCGACACTGAGGGAGAAGTCGAACTCACCGGCGTCCAGTTCCGCCAGTTCGGTGAGGCGCTCACCCAGGGCATCGAGACGGGTGAGGCGCGCCTGCAAATCCGCCACGTGTACGGCAAATGCGTCGAGCTGACGTTGCGCGTCCTGGCGCACGGCGCCGACCTGTTCGCGCTGCTGGTCGAGCGCTTCGACCAGCGAGGTGTCGACCACCGGCTCGGCAGTCAACCACTTGGCGCCCATCGCAGCACCGGCAGCAAGGCTCAGGACCAGCAGCAGGACAGCCGACAGCAGCAACCAGCGCAGGTCCAGATTGATCGTTCGCGCCGAACCGTGACGGCTGTTGAGCAAGATGATATGCATGGCTTCCCCTTTTCGCAGAACACAGGCCGGCAGCACGCTCTGCTACCATGACGGCTCTGCAATTTAAGGCTTCCTGCCATGACGTTTCGTCCCTTGCCGGCCCAGGCACCCGCTAAGCTGTTACGCGAAGCCAAGCCCCTGAAAGCGCTGTTCGGTCAGGCGCAACGCCTTACCCACCTGCAGCGTCTTGTCGATAGCCAGCTGCAGCCTGCTGCCCGGGAACACTGCCATGTAGCGTCCTGGCGCGACGGCTGCTTGCTATTGATCGTGACCGATGGCCACTGGGCAACACGCCTGCGTTATCAGCAAAGAAGACTGCAACGACAACTACAGGCACTCGAAGAATTCGCGACCTTAACGAAAATCATGTTCAAGGTGCAACCTCAAGGCGGCCAGAATCGTGGAACCGGTCGCACCTTGCACTTGTCCAATTGCGCCGCACAAAGCATCCAGGCAACGGCCGAAGGCATCAGCGACCCCAGGCTACGCGCGGCACTCGAGCGCCTGGCCAGTCATACGCAGAAAGACCAATAAGCCCCCGCTCCGCTCGTCGGTAAAACTCGTTTCGACGCAGGTGCCAGACAAATGGCGCCAGAGACGATCGCCTCAAATCCCACTCCACTGAGCGACCGATCATAAAAAAGGCCACCCGAAGGTGGCCTCAATTGAAGCTGGAAAGAGAGTGCGCTTACACCGCCGCAACAGGGCGCATGTAAGAGATCGGTGCGAGCTTGGCGTCCTCGAAGGTCACCATTTCCCAGGCATCGGTCTGTTCGATCAACGTGCGCAGCAAACGATTGTTCAGCGCGTGACCCGACTTGAAGCCTTTGAACTCGCCGATCAGGCTGTTACCCAGCAGGTACAGATCGCCGATGGCATCGAGAATCTTGTGTTTGACGAATTCGTCCTCGTAACGCAGGCCGTCTTCGTTGAGCACACGATATTCGTCGACCACGATGGCGTTTTCCACACTGCCACCGAGTGCCAGGTTCTGCGAACGCAGGAACTCGATGTCACGCATGAAGCCGAAGGTGCGGGCCCGGCTGACTTCCTTGACGAAAGACGTGCTGGAGAAATCCACACTGGCGCTCTGCGTACGATTGCGGAACACGGGGTGATCGAAGTCGATCTCGAAGCTCACCTTGAAGCCGTCGAAAGGTATGAAGGTGGCGCGCTTGTCGCCCTCCTCCACCGTTACCTCACGCAGGATGCGGATGAACTTCTTCGGCGCTTCCTGCTCCTGCAGGCCAGCGGATTGAATCAGGAATACGAAGGGACCAGCACTGCCATCCATGATCGGTACTTCGGACGCGGAGAGCTCGACGTAGGCGTTATCGATGCCCAGGCCTGCCATGGCCGAAAGCAGGTGCTCTACCGTATCCACCTTGACATCACCATTGATCAACGTGGTCGACATGGTGGTTTCACCGACATTCCCGGCCAGCGCGCGGATTTCCACGACGGGGTCGAGGTCGGTACGACGAAACACGATACCGCTGTCCACCGGAGCCGGCTTCAGGGTCAGGTAAACCTTCTCCCCCGAATGCAGGCCAACGCCGGTGGCACGGATGATGTTCTTCAGGGTGCGTTGTCTGATCATGGCTTGGCCGCTATATCGCTAGTTGCGAACTGTTTTCAACAATGGTCGGGAATGATAGCAGAACCGACCTTTGCTGAACACCAATCACCCATATACTCCTGATAAATTCCATCAATCAGCCTGGCGACGCAGGAAAGCCGGAATATCCAGGTAATCGAGGTCATCCTGGGTATTGAGCTTGGCTGCAGTGGCCGCACCGCCATGGCTCTGGCGCTGCACGGTGGGACGCTCGTAGTCCTTGTAGTTGACCGACTGCTCGCTGCGCGGCTGCGCGGCAGGCTGCTGGGCAACCGGCTGGCTGACGGCGACCTGAACGGTGTTGTCGACCACCTTGACCGGCTTCTCCATGCGCGCGCCGAGGCCGGTAGCGACCACGGTGACGTGCAGTTCGTCGCGCATGTCGGCGTCGATCACGGTGCCGACCTTGACGGTGGCGTGCTCGGAAGCGAACTGTTCGATGATGTTACCCACGTCGGAGTACTCACCCAGCGACAGGTCCGGACCGGCAGTGATGTTCACCAGAATGCCGCGCGCACCCTGCAGGTTGACGTCTTCCAGCAGCGGGTTGCGGATGGCCGCTTCAGTGGCTTCACGCGCACGGTTCGGACCGCTGGCGCAGCCGGTGCCCATCATCGCCATGCCCATTTCGCTCATCACGGTTTTCACGTCGGCGAAGTCGACGTTGATCATGCCCGGACGCTTGATGATGTCGGAAATACCGCGCACGGCGCCGGCCAGCACGTCGTCAGCCTTGGCGAAGGCGGACAGCAGGCTGGCGTCCTTGCCGAGGATGGTCAGCAGCTTTTCGTTGGGGATGGTGATCAGCGAGTCGACGCTCTCGGACAGCGCACGGATGCCCTCATCGGCGATGACCATGCGCTTCTTGCCCTCGAACGGGAACGGGCGGGTGACCACGGCCACGGTGAGGATGCCCATTTCCTTGGCCACTTCGGCGATCACTGGCGCAGCGCCAGTACCGGTACCGCCACCCATGCCGGTGGTGATGAACACCATGTCAGTGCCTTGCAGCACTTCAGCGATGCGCTCGCGATCTTCCAGCGCGGCCTGACGACCGACCTCCGGATTGGCGCCAGCACCCAGGCCTTTGGTCACGCCCGGGCCGAGCTGCAGCACGGTACGCGCGCCGATGTTCTTCAGCGCCTGCGCATCGGTGTTGGCGCAGATGAACTCGACGCCCTCGATGTTGCTGACCGCCATGTGATTGACTGCGTTGCCGCCGCCACCACCGACACCGATTACTTTGATAACCGCGCTTTGCGGAATGTTATCTACTAGTTCGAACATGATCCCTCTCCTTCCTTTCTAGTTGTAACGCCTACTGCAAATTTAGAAATTGCCTTGCACCCAACGCTTGATGCGTTCGAGTACCGGGGTTTTGTTTTCGTCCTGGTAAGGACTGCCCACCGACATGGAAATGCCGTCGTTCTGCTTCTGCAGCCCATACAACAGCAAGCCCACACCGGTGGAATAAATCGGGTTGCGCACCACGTCGCCCATGCCCTTGACGCTGTGCGGTACGCCCAGTCGAACCGGCATGTGGAAAATTTCCTCGGCCAGTTCCACCGCGCCTTCCATCTTCGCCGTGCCGCCAGTCATGACGATGCCGGCCGGAATCAGGTCTTCGTAGCCGCTGCGGCGCAGCTCGGCCTGCACCAGGGTGAACAGCTCGTCGTAACGCGGCTCGACCACTTCGGCCAGGGACTGGCGCGAGAGGTCGCGCGGCGGGCGATCACCGACGCTCGGCACCTTGATGGTTTCGCCGGCGCCGGCCAGCTTGGCCAGGGCGCAGGCGTAGCGGATCTTGATTTCCTCGGCGTACTGAGTCGGCGTACGCAGGGCCATGGCGATGTCGTTAGTGACCTGGTCACCGGCAATCGGGATCACCGCGGTGTGGCGAATCGCGCCTTCGGTGAAGATGGCGATATCGGTGGTGCCACCGCCGATGTCCACCAGGCACACGCCCAGTTCCTTCTCGTCCTCGGTCAGTACCGAATAAGCGGACGCAAGCTGCTCGAGGATGATGTCGTCGACTTCCAGGCCGCAGCGGCGCACGCACTTCTCGATGTTCTGCGCGGCATTCACAGCGCAGGTGACCACGTGCACCTTGGCCTCCAGGCGCACGCCGGACATGCCCAGCGGCTCGCGCACGCCCTCCTGGTTATCGATCACGTAATCCTGGGCCAGGGTGTGCAGTACGCGCTGATCCGCCGGGATGGCCACGGCCTGCGCGGCGTCGAGCACGCGCTCGATGTCGGCCGGGCTCACTTCACGATCACGGATGGCGACGATACCGTGGCTGTTCAGGCTGCGGATGTGATTGCCGGCCACCCCGACGAACGCCGAGTGAATGCGGCAACCCGCCATCAGCTGCGCCTCTTCCACCGCGCGCTGGATCGAGGCCACGGTGGACTCGATATTGACCACCACGCCCTTCTTCAGCCCGCGCGACGGATGGGTGCCGATACCGACGATTTCCAGCTGGCCGTCGGCCGTCACCTCGCCCACCAGCGCCACCACCTTGGAGGTGCCGATGTCCAGGCCAACGATCATCTTGCCGCTCTGCGCGCTATTCATTAGTCCAGCCTCTCCTCAATTCACTTTCTGCTCGGCCGCAGCCGGCTCCACCGGCTCACGCCAGGCCACGGCCAGGCCGTTGGCATAACGCAGGTCGATGCGCGCGATGTTCGCGCTCTGATCGATCAGTTCCCGCTCATAGATGGCGGCGAAACGACGCATTTTTTCCACCACGTGATCACGTCCCAGCAGGATGTCGATGCGCTGGCCGCTGGCGTTCTCGGTGGCCGAGAGGAACCAGCTGCCGCGCTCGCGCAACTGCAGCCCGACCACGGTGAAGCCCATCGGCCGCAGCAGTTGGCTGAGCATCTGGTACTGCTGCATCACCTTCGGCTGTGCCCGCTTTGGGCCGGACAGCTGCGGCAGATGCTGGTAGTTGTCCAGCTCCTGTGGCGCGAACGCCTGACCCTGGTTGTTGAGCAGCGCCTCGTCGCCCCAACGGGCGATGGGCAGTTGTTCCTCCAGACGCACGTCGATCTGATCCGGCCAGACACGACGCACTTCGGCATGGGCGATCCAGGGCATGCGCTCGAGCTCCTCGCGCATACCGCGCAGGTCGGCGCTGAAGAAGCTCGCCTCGATATACGGCGCGATCCGCCGCTGCACCGCCTGCTGACTGACATAAGCCAGATCACCCTGCACGCTGATGCGGGCGATCGGGCGGTCGGCGTAGGGCAGCAGACGCAACGCCCCCTCGTAGGCGCCAAAGCCCAGACCAACCAGCAGCAGCGGCCAGAGCAGCCGTCCCACCCAGGAGAAATCCGCCTTGGGCATGCGCAGACGCATCGGCTCCTTGGCCACCAGACGGCTGGCGCCACGCGGCGCGGGCTTGCCGCGTTGCGGAGCCCTCAGCGAGTCCTGATGACGCAGAGCGATGCTCATCGCTTAACCCCTCGCCTCGACGCTGTCAGCCAGGATCGCCAGCACCAGTTGCTGGAAATCCAGACCGGCAGCACGCGCGGCCATCGGCACCAGGCTGTGATCGGTCATGCCCGGCACGGTGTTCACTTCCAACAGCCAGAACTGGCCGCTGGCATCCTGCATCACGTCGGCGCGCGCCCAGCCCTGAGTACCCACAGCCTCACAGGCACGCGCAGTCAGTTCTTTCAGTTCCGCCTCTTTCTCGGCCGAGAGGCCGCAGGGAATGCGGTACTGGGTGTCATCGGCCAGGTACTTGGCGTCGTAGTCGTAGAAGGTATGCGGCGTGCCCAGGCCAATGGGCGGCAGCACTTGGCCACGCAGCACGGCGATGGTGTATTCGGGGCCGGCGATCCACTGCTCGACCAGCACCTGGCTGTCGTAGCGCGCGGCGTCCTGCCAGGCAGCGATCAGCGCCTCGACGCTGTCGACCTTGGCCATACCGATACTGGACCCTTCATGCGCCGGTTTGACGATCAGCGGGAAGCCCAGTTCGGTGGCAGCAGCCTCGCAGTCAGCCCGCGAGGTCAGCACGGCGTGGCGCGGCGTCGGCAGGCCGAGGCTGTGCCAGACCTGCTTGGTGCGCAGCTTGTCCATGGCCAGCGCCGAGGCGAGGATGCCGCTGCCGGTGTAGGGGATGCCGGCGCACTCGAGCAGGCCCTGCATGGAGCCATCTTCGCCACCGCGGCCGTGCAGCACGATAAAGGCGCGGTCGATCTTCTCGCTGGCAAGGCGCTGCAGGAAATCATCCCCCACGTCGATGCCGAAGGCATCCACACCGCCCGCCTGCAGGGCGCTGAGCACCGCGTTGCCGGATTTCAGCGACACCTCGCGCTCGGCGCTCTTGCCGCCGAACAGCACGGCGACGCGGCCGAAGGCCTTGGGATCGAGGGTACTGTGCAAACTCATTTCGACTCCCCCACGAACAGCGGGTGTTTGATCAGTTGCGGTGCCACGGCGCCGATATCGCCCGCGCCCTGGCACAGCAGGATGTCGCCGGCACGCAGCAGCGGTTTGAGCAGCGGCGCCAGGTCGGCGCCACGCTCGACATAGATCGGATCGAGCTGGCCACGCTGACGGATGCTGTGACACAGCTGGCGGCTGTCGGCACCGGGAATCGGCTCTTCGCCAGCCGGGTAGACCTCTACCAGCAGCAGCACATTGGCTTCGCCGAGCACCTGCACGAAGTCGTCGTACAGATCGCGGGTACGGCTGTAGCGGTGCGGCTGGTAGACCATCACCAGGCGACGCTCCGGCCAGCCGCCGCGTACGGCCTTGATCACCGCGGCCACTTCACGCGGGTGATGGCCATAGTCGTCGACCAGCATCACGCTGCCACCGTCCACCGGCAGTTCGCCGTAGACCTGGAAGCGCCGGCCGACACCCTGGAAGCCCGACAGCCCGGCGACGATGGCGGCATCGTCGATGCCTTCGTCGGTGGCGATGGCGATGGTGGCCAAAGCATTGAGGACGTTGTGGTTGCCCGGCATGTTCACCGACACGTCGAGCGGCTCGCAGTCCGGGCGCAGCACGGTGAAATAGGTACGCATGCCTTCCTGGCGCACATTGATCGCGCGCACGTCGGCGTCTTCGGCAAAGCCGTAGGTCACGGTCGGACGACCAACCTGCGGCAGCAGCTCGCGCACCACCGGATCATCCACGCAGAGCACGGCCAGGCCGTAGAACGGCAGGTTGTGCAGGAACTCGATGAAGGTCTTCTTCAGCCTGTTGAAGTCGCCGCCATAGGTACTCATGTGGTCGGCGTCGATATTGGTGACCACCGAGACCATCGGCTGCAGGTGCAGGAAGCTGGCGTCGCTCTCGTCGGCTTCGGCGATCAGGAAGCGGCTGGAGCCGAGCTGGGCATTGGTGCCGGCGGCGTTCAGGCGACCACCGATGACGAAGGTCGGATCGAGACCGCCAGCGGCGAACACCGAGGCCAGCAGGCTGGTGGTAGTGGTCTTGCCGTGGGTGCCGGCCACCGCGATGCCGTGGCGGTAGCGCATCAGCTCGGCGAGCATCTCGGCACGCGGCACCACCGGAATGCGGCGCTCCAGGGCGGTAGCGACTTCCGGGTTGCTGGTGTTGACGGCGCTGGATACCACCAGTACGTCGGCCTGCTCGGCGTTCTCGGCAGCATGACCGATGAAAATCTTCGCACCGAAGCTTTCCAGGCGCTCGGTCACCGCCGAGGCCTTGAGATCGGAGCCGGATACTTCATAACCCAGGTTGAGCAGCACCTCGGCGATGCCGCACATGCCCACACCACCAATCCCGACGAAATGGATGCGGCGGATACGGCGCATGCGCCGCACTTCGGCCTTGACCGCAGCGGGAGACTTAGCCACGCATCACCTCCTGGCAGATATCGACCACCGCGCGGGTGGCATCGGGCTTGGCCAGGCGACGCGCGGTGGCGCCCATGACATTGAGTTTTTCCAGGTGCATCAGAACCTCGGTGAGCTGCGCGGCAAGCGTGTCCGCGTCAGTGGCATGTTGCGGGAGAAGGACGGCGGCGCCCTCCTTCGCCAAATATTCGGCATTGCGGCTCTGGTGGTCGTCGATGGCGTGCGGCAAGGGCACGAGAAACGACGGCAGCCCCGCTGCGGCCAGCTCGCTGACGGTCAGCGCACCGGCGCGGCAAACCACCAGATCGGCCCAGCCATAAGCACGAGCCATGTCCTTGATGAAAGGCGCGACCTCGGCTTCGACCGCGGCATCGCGATAACGCTCCGCAGTGATGTCGGCATGTTGTTTACCGGCCTGGTGGAACACCTGCGGACGTACATCGGCAGGGATTTTCTCCAGCGCGGCCGGCAGCAATTTGTTCAGCGGCTCGGCGCCCAGGCTGCCGCCCAGCACCAGCAATTTCGGTTTGCGCCCGGCCAGCGGCTCGCGCGGCGTTTCCAGGAACAGCTCTTCACGCACCGGGTTACCGGTGGTGCGCCGTTTGTCAGACGCTGCGAAGGTGTTCGGGAAGGCCTCGCAGATACGATTGGCGATACGCGACAACAGGCGATTGGCGGTACCGGCGACGGCGTTCTGCTCGTGGATCACCAGCGGCACGCCGGCCATACGCGCGGCCAGACCGCCGGGACCGGTGACATAACCGCCCATGCCAAGCACGCACACCGGCTGCAGTTCACGCACGATACGACGCGCCTGCAGCAGCGAACGCAGGAGCTGGAACGGCGCCTTGAGCAAGGACAGCTTGCCCTTGCCACGCAGGCCGCTGACGTTGATCAGGTGCAGTGGCAGTCCTGCCTGTGGCACCAGCTCGTTCTCGATGCCACGCGGCGTGCCCAGCCAGTGCACGGCGTAACCACGGGCCTGGAACTCGCGAGCGCAGGCCAGCGCCGGGAATACGTGACCACCGGTGCCGCCGGCCATGATCAGCACATTACCGCGCATGGCTGACCTCCTCGGCAAAATCCGCTTCGGTGAAATCCACGTCCTCGTTACCCAGGATGTTGCGCCGCTCCCACTCGATACGCAGCAGCAGCGCCAGACTCACGCAACAGATCACCAGCGACGAGCCGCCGTAGCTGAGGAACGGCAGGGTCAGCCCCTTGGTCGGCAACAGACCGGTGTTCACGCCGATATTGATCAGGAACTGCCCGATCCACAGGAAAGCCAGACCATAGGCGACATAGGCGGAGAAGAACTGCTTGGCCCTCTCGGCCCACAGACCAACGTACAGCGCACGCACGCTGACGAAGACGAACAGCGCCAGGGTCGCCAGCGCGCCGACGAAGCCCAGTTCCTCTGCCAGTACCGAAAAGACGAAGTCGGTGTGCGCTTCCGGCAGGTAGAACTGCTTCTGAATGCTGTTACCCAGACCGACACCGAACCACTCGCCGCGGCCGAAGGCGATCAGCGCCTGGGTCAGTTGATAACCGGAGCCGTACTGGTCGGCCCAGGGATCGGTAAAGGTGATCAAACGCTGCAGACGGTACTCCTGGGTCTGCACCAGGACGAACACCGCGCCAACCGCCAGCGCCACCATCAAGCCGAAGCGCAGCATGCCGACGCCACCGAGGAACAGCATGGCCATGGCCGAACCCATCATCACCACGGTGGCGCCGAAGTCAGGCTCCAGCAGCAACAGGCCTGCCATTGGCAGCAGCACGACGAAAGGCTTGAAGAAACCGGCCCAGCTCTCGCGTACCTCTTCCTGACGCCGCACCAGGTAACCGGCCAGGTAGACCACCACGAACACCTTGGCGATCTCCGACGGCTGCACGTTGAAGGCGCCGAAGCCGATCCAGCGCCGCGCACCGTTGACCTCGCGGCCGATGCCCGGCACCAGCACCAGCACCAGCAGGGCGAAAGCCGCCAGCAGCATGATCCAGCCGTAACGCTGCCAGATGCTCATCGGCACCATCAGCACCACGCCAGCGGCACCGAGACCGATCACCAGGTAAATCAGATGGCGAATCATGTGATAGAGCGGGCTACCGGTCTGCGCCGCGGCCACTTCCGAAGACGCCGAAGCGATCATCACCAGGCCGAGGCCGAGCAGGCCCAGGCAACCGGCCAGCAGCGGGAAGTCCAGATCGAGGCCACGACCCAGTAGCGGCGAGGGACGAATCTGCAGGAAGGACAGCATCAGACGAGCCCCTCCACAGCCTGGGCGAACAGGCGCCCGCGTTCTTCGAAGTTCTTGAACATGTCCAGGCTGGCGCAGGCCGGCGACAGCAGCACGGCATCACCGGCCTCGGCCAGCTCGCTGCAACGCTGTACGGCTTCTTCCAGGCTCGCTACTCGCACCTGCGGTACGGCGTCACCCAGGGTGTCGGCCAGACGCTGAGCATCACGACCGAGCAGCACCACTGCACGGCAGAAACGTGCGACCGGAGCCTTCAGCGCGGTGAAATCTGCGCCCTTGCCGTCGCCACCGGCGATCAGCACCAGCTTGCCGGCGATGTCCGCACCGAGACCTTCGATGGCCGCCAGCGCGGCACCGACGTTGGTGGCCTTGGAGTCGTCGTAGTAATTCACCCCGGCACGCTCGCCAACCCACTGGCAGCGGTGCGGCAAACCGGCGAACTGGCGCAGGGTGGCGAGCATGGCCTCCATCGGCAGGCCCACGGCATGACCGAGCGCCAGCGCCGCCAGGGCGTTGGATTGGTTGTGCGCGCCACGAATCTTCAGCTCACTCACCGGCAGCAGCGCTTCGAAGCGAAACGCCAGGGATTTTTCGCCATTCTCTTCGAGCAGGCCAAAGCGTTTGAAATCAGGTTTGCCCAGACCGAATTCCCAGCAGGTCACCTGGTCGGCGATCAGCGGGCGCGACAGCGCGTCGTCGCGGTTGATCACCACCTGACGGGCGCCACGGAAGATCCGATGCTTGGCCAGGTGATAGGCCGGTAGACCGCTGTAACGGTCCATATGGTCTTCGCTGATGTTCAGGCAGGTGGCCACTTCGGCGTTGAGCTGATCGGTGGTCTCCAGCTGGAAGCTGGACAGCTCCAGCACGTACAGCTCGACATCGTCAGCCAACAGATCCAGCGCCGGCGTGCCGAGGTTGCCACCGACGGCGACGCGCTTGCCCGCGGCAGCGGCCATTTCACCCACCAGGGTGGTGACGGTGCTCTTGGCGTTGGAGCCGGTGATGGCGACGATCGGTGCCTTGGCGTGGCGGGCGAACAGGTCGATATCGCCGGACAGCTTCACTCCGCGGGCGGCGGCTTCAGCCAGCGCCGGAGTCGACACCGCAAGGCCCGGGCTCACGTACAGCTCCGAGGCACGGCAGAGGAAATCCACGCCCAGCTCACCGCAGCGCACTTCCACCTGCGGGTAGTCACGCTTGAGCGTCTCCAGCTCCGGCGGGTTCGCGCGCGTATCGGCCACGGCAAAGCGCACGCCCTGCTGCGCCAGGAAGCGCACCAGAGACATGCCGCTCTTGCCGAGGCCGACAACGATGCGGAACTGGTCGGAAGCGATCAACGACACACTCAATTACCTCAGTTTCAGGGTGGCCAGGCCGATCAGCACGAGAATCACGGTGATGATCCAGAAACGGACGATCACGCGCGGCTCAGGCCAGCCCTTGAGTTCGAAATGGTGGTGGATCGGCGCCATGCGGAACACGCGCTTGCCGGTCAGCTTGAAGCTGACGACCTGGATGATCACCGACAGGGTTTCCATGACGAACACGCCGCCCATGATGAACAGCACGATTTCCTGACGAACGATCACGGCGATGGTGCCCAGCGCGGCGCCCAATGCCAGCGCCCCCACGTCACCCATGAACACCTGCGCCGGGTAAGTGTTGAACCACAGAAAGCCCAGGCCGGCGCCAACCAGCGCGGCACAGAACACGATCAGCTCGCCAGCGCCCGGCACGTAGGGAATCAGCAGGTATTCGGCGAAGTTCACGTTGCCCGACAGGTAACAGAAGATGCCCAGCGCACCGCCGACCATGACCGTGGGCAGAATGGCCAGGCCGTCGAGGCCGTCAGTGAGGTTCACCGCATTGCTGGTGCCGACGATGACGAAGTAGGTCAGCACCACGAAGCCGGCGCCCAGAGGAATGGCGACGTCCTTCAGCAGCGGCAGGATCAGGGTGGTCTCCACCGGGCTCTGCGCAGTCATATAAAGGAACACGGCGGCAGCGAGGCCGAACACCGACTGCCAGAAATACTTCCAGCGGCTCGGCAGACCCCGCGAGTTCTTCTCGATCACCTTGCGGTAGTCATCGACCCAACCGATGGCGCCGAACAGCAGCGTCACGGCCAGCACCACCCAGACGTAGCGGTTGGACAGGTCGGCCCAGAGCAGGGTGCTGACGGCGATTGCGGTCAGAATCAGCGCACCGCCCATGGTCGGCGTACCCTTCTTCGACAGGTGCGATTGCGGGCCATCGTTGCGCACGGCCTGGCCGATCTGGCGCACCTGCAGGGTGCGGATCATCCACGGGCCGAGCCACAGCGACAGCGCCAGGGCGGTGAGCACGCCGAGGATGCCGCGCAGGGTCAGGTACTGAAAGACCGCGAAGCCCTTGTGGAACTGTTGCAGGTACTCCGCCAGCAGCAGCAGCATTTAGTGAATCTCCCCAGATACGCCACACAGCGCCACCACGACCTTGTCCATGGCTGCGCTGCGTGAACCCTTGATTAGTAGTGTGCTGCCGGCCTGTTCGGCGCGAAGCGCTTCGATCAGCTCGGCTTGATCGACGAAGTGACGGCCTTTTGAGCCAAACTCCTCGACCGCAAAACGCATCAGCGGGCCAACGGCATACAGCGCATCGACCTTGCCCGCGGCATGGCGGCCGACGTCGCGATGACCCTGTTCAGCCCACTCGCCCAGCTCGCCCATGTCTCCCAGCACCAGGACGGTGCGACCGGAGAAGGCGGCGAGTATATCCACCGCCGCGCACATGGACACCGGGTTGGCGTTATAACTGTCATCGATGACTCGCACGCCGTTCGGCGCCAGCTGCGCTACGGCGCGGCCCTTGACCGGTTGCAGGCTTGCCAGCCCTGCGACCATGGCGACCAACGGCATGCCCAAAGCATGAGCGGCAGCACAGGCCGCCAGTGCATTGGCCACGTTGTGCTCACCGAGCAGGTTGAGCTGAATGCGCGCGCTACCGACCGGGCTACGCAAGGTGAAACTCTGGCAGCCACGCTCGTCGCAGGCCAGATCGCTGCCGTGGAAGTCGGCGCGGGTGTCGCGCAAGGCGAAGCTCAGCACCTTGCGTCCGGTAGCGCGGCGCTGCCAGGTGATGAAAGCCTTGTCATCCAGATTGAGCACGGCCACGCCATCGTTCGGCAGGCCTTCGAGAATCTCGCCCTTGGCCTCGACGATCTTTTCCGGACCGCCGAACTCACCCACATGGGCATTGCCGGCATTGGTGATGATCGCCACCTGCGGCCGGGTCAGGCTGACGGTGTAGGCGATCTCGCCGACATGGTTGGCCCCCAGCTCGATCACCCCGGCGCGATGCTGCGGCGCCAGCTCCAGCAGGGTCAGTGGCGCACCAAGGTCGTTATTGAGATTGCCACGAGTGGCCAGTACCGCGCCGCCTAGGCCGGCACGCAGAATGGACGCGAGCATTTCCTTGACGCTGGTCTTGCCACTGGAACCGGTCACGGCAGCCAGCGGGCCGGTAAAGGCCTGGCGGTTCAGCGCACCCAGTTGACCGAGCGCCAGACGCGTGTCGGCCACCAGCAATTGCGGCAACGGTGCATTCGCCACCTCACGCTCGACCAACGCGGCGACTGCACCCTTGGCGGCGACGTCGGCCAGATAATCATGACCGTCGAAGCGTGGGCCGGTCAGCGCCACGAAAAGCTGACCCGCAGCGATGGTGCGACTGTCGGTGCCAACGGCGGAGAACGCCACATCGGCGCCAATCACGCGAGCGTTCAGGTCGGTGGCGACGTCGCTGAGCAACCAGGGCTTAAGCATGCGCTGCCTCCCAGGCCGCCAGGGCCTTGTTCGCTTCGATCAGATCGGAGAACGGCTGACGCACGTCCATGATTTCCTGGTAATCCTCGTGCCCCTTGCCAGCCAGTACCAGCACATCGGCGGCTTCAGCCTGGGCAATCAGCCGCGCGATGGCATCGCCACGGCCGTGAATGAACTGCACCTGCTCCGGCGCTTTGAAGCCAGCGCGGATATCGGCAACGATCTGTGCCGGCTCTTCCGTACGCGGATTGTCATCGGTCACCCACACCGCATCGGCCAGCCGCTCGGCAACCGCGGCCATCAGCGGGCGCTTGCCGCGGTCACGATCGCCGCCGCAACCGAACAGGCAGACCAGACGCCCTTCGACGTGCGCACGCATGGCTTCGAGAACTTTCTCCAGCGCATCCGGGGTGTGCGCGTAGTCGACCACCACCAGTGGCTTGTCGCCGCCACCGAGACGCTGCATGCGGCCCGCTGGTCCCTGCAGTTGCGGCAGGACCTTGAGAATCTCGTCGAGGCCGTAGTCCAGCCCCAGCAGAGCGCCGACCACCGCCAGCAGGTTGCTCAGGTTGAAACGACCGAGCAGATTGCTGCGCAGCATGCCTTCGCCGCGCGGTGTCACCAGGCGTGCACGCACGCCGTGATCATCGAAGTGTGCTTCGATGCAATAAACGAAGGCGCTGGCATCGCTGAGGCTGTAGCCGATCAGGCGTGACTCGTGCGTTTGCGCGGCTAGCTCACAACCAAAGGCGTCATCGAGGTTGATCACTCGGCAACGCAGGTTCGGCCAGGCGAACAGCTTGGCCTTGGCTGCGCCATAGGCCTCCATGCTGCCGTGGTAATCGAGGTGATCGCGCGACAGGTTGGTGAACACCGCCACGTCAAACTCCAGCGCCGCGACGCGGCCCTGGTCCAGGCCATGGGAAGAGACCTCCATCGCCACGGCGCGGGCGCCGGCCTGCTTGAGCGAGGCCAGGGTGGCCTGCACCCCGACCGGATCGGGAGTGGTGTGCTTGCCCTGCTCCAGCGCGCCATGGAAACCGGTGCCCAGGGTACCGACGATGCCACAACGCTGACCGAGCAGATCCAGTGCCTGAGCCAGCAACTGGCTGACGCTGGTCTTGCCGTTGGTACCCGTAACACCGATCAGGTGCAAAGCCCGGCTCGGCTCACCGTAGAAGCGCCCGGCAATCGCCGAAAGCTGGCCGGCCAGCCCCTTGACCGGCACCAGCACAGCACTTTCAGCATGCATGGGTGCAGCGCCTTCGGCTTCGAAGGCCACTGCCGCGGCGCCGCGCGCAATGGCATCGGCGATATGTACGCGGCCATCCTGCTGGGTACCTGGCACGGCCAGGAACAGATCACCCGGACGCACCTTGCGGCTGTCCAGAGTCAGTTCCCGAATCAGCACGCTGCTCTCGGCAGCTGGCAACAGTTGATTGAGTGGCATGGGCATCAGTTACGCCCTCCCTGGCCAACGGCCGCCATCTTCTGCTCGGGCGGCGGCAGATTGTCTGGCGCGATGTTCATCAAGCGCAGCGAACCTGCCATCACCCGGCTGAACACAGGTGCGGAAATCAGGCCGCCGTAGTAGGCACCCTTGCCTGGCTCGTCGATCACCACGACCAGCGCAATACGCGGGTCCTGCGCCGGGGCGAAACCGGCAAACAGAGACCGGTAGGAGTTGGTCTGGTAACCCTTGGCGCCAGCATTGGTCTTGCGCGCGGTACCACTCTTGCCGGCGACGTGGTAACCCGGAACCTGGGCGCGGAACACGCCTCGCGGCGCCTCGACCACCTGCTGCAACATGCCCTGCAGGGTCTTGGCCACGTCGGGCGACATGACCTGCATGGTGCCCGGCTTGCTGTCCACGCGAATCATCGACAGCGGCGTCATGCCGCCGCCGTTGGCCAGTGCGGCATAGGCATGCGCCAGTTGCACCGCAGTCACCGAGAGGCCATAGCCGTAGGACAGCGTGGCGGTTTCCGCCTGGCGCCACTGGCGGTGATTGGGCAGATTGCCAACCCGCTCACCCGGGAACCCGAGGCCGGTATCGCGACCGAAACCCAGGTTGCTCAGCACGTGATAGATATTCTCTCCACCCACGTCGAAGGCGATCTTGCTCATGCCGACGTTGCTGGAATTGATCAGGATACCGGTCAGATCCAGCGCCGGGCCCTGTGTGCGGGAAACGTCGCGAATGCTGTAGCGGCCGATCTGCAGGGTGCCATTGCCAACCTGAACGATGTCACTGGGCTTCCAGCGACCGGTCTCCAGCGCAGCGGACATCGACAGCGGCTTGATGGTCGAGCCGGGCTCGAACACATCGATCATGGCGCGGTTGCGCATGGCTGCCGGGGTCAGGTTGCGACGGTTGTTCGGGTTGTAGGTGGGATGGTTGACCATCGCCAGCACTTCACCGGTCTTCACGTCGACCATCACCAGGCTGCCGGCCTTGGCATCGTTTTCCAGCAGTGCATTGCGCAATTCACGATGGGCCAGGTACTGCAGGCGCAGATCAATGGACAACGCCAAGGCTTTGCCAGCCTTGGCGTTCTGCGCAACCTGGACATCCTTGATCAACTTGCCACGCCGATCCTTGAGCACCTGGCGCTTGCCCGGCACGCCGGCCAGCCAGTCTTCATAGGCCAGCTCCATACCTTCGCGACCGCGGTCGTCGATGTCGGTGAAGCCCACCACATGGGCCGCCACTTCGCCGGCCGGATAGAAACGACGGAATTCTTCGATGGCATAAACGCCCGGTACCTTGAGATCCAGCACGCTCTGCCCCTTGTCGGGGGTCAGACCACGCACCAGATACATGAACTCGCGTTCCTTGTTCTGCTCCAGGCGGGCGGCGAAGCTAGCGGGATCCTGGCCGAGCGCCGCAGCCAGTGCCGGCCACTGCTGACGCCCCGCCTGCAGCTCCTTGCCATTGGCCCACAGCGTAGTGACCGGCGTGCT
This sequence comes from Pseudomonas oleovorans subsp. oleovorans, assembly GCF_002197815.1. GTDB lineage: Bacteria > Pseudomonadota > Gammaproteobacteria > Pseudomonadales > Pseudomonadaceae > Aquipseudomonas > Aquipseudomonas oleovorans. The sequence continues at coordinate 58,752 of NZ_NIUB01000010.1, read as the reverse complement.
GACGGCCAGCGGCTCGCCATTGCGGTCGGTGATCAGGCCACGGTGCGCAGGAATCGGGATATGCCGCACGCTGCGCGCATCACCGTGGGCCTTGAGGAAGTCATGGTCGAGCACCTGCAGATCGAGCATGCGCCAGGCAATGGCGCCGACCATCAGCGCCAGCAGCACCAGCACCAGGCGGAAGCGCCAGGGATAGAGTGCGCCTTCGAGGCCGATCATGGACGCACCATGCGCACGGCGGCCGGGTCGGGGATGTGCATCTTCAGCTGTTCGCTGGCCAACGCTTCGATGCGATTGTGCGCGGTCCAGGTGCTCTGCTCGAGAATCAACCGACCCCACTCGGCCTGCGCCTTGTCGCGCACGCTCAGCTCGCCGTACAGCTCATTGAGCAGCTGACGGTTCCAGTGCGCGCTGTAGGACACCGCCAGCGCAGAAACCAGAATGGCAATAAACAGCAGCAGCATCAGAAAGCTGCCGCTGGGCATGGATTTGATCAGCCGACGGCTCACCGCAACTTCTCCGCGATGCGCATCACCGCGCTGCGCGAGCGCGGATTGGCCTTGAGTTCGGCGTCGCCAGCGTAGACCGGCTTGCCAATCAGCTTCAGGCGCGGCTCGAAGGCTTTCGGGATGATCGGCAGGTCACGTGGCAGCTTGTCCGCCTCGCCCTTGGCCTGACGCTTCATGAACTGTTTGACGATACGGTCTTCCAGCGAGTGGAAGCTGATCACTACCAGGCGGCCACCGACTTCCAGCGTTTCCAGCGCCGCTTCGAGGCCGCGCTCGAGATCACCCAGCTCGTTATTGATAAAGATGCGAATACCCTGGAAAGCACGGGTCGCCGGATTCTTGCCCTTTTCCCAGGCCGGGTTGGCCTCGGTCAGCACCTTGGCCAGATCAGCGGTGCGAGTAAAAGGCTGCTCGGCACGGCGCTGCACCACGGCGCGCGCCATACGCTTGGCGAAACGCTCTTCGCCGTAATCCTTCATCACCCGGGCGATTTCATCTTCGTCCGCCGAGGCAATCCAGTCAGCGGCACTCACGCCGGCATCAGGATTCATGCGCATGTCCAGCGGGCCGTCATTGAGGAAGCTGAAGCCACGCTCGGGGTCGTCCAGTTGCGGCGAGGACACACCAAGATCCAGCAGAATGCCGGAGACCCGACCGGAAATGCCGCGGACAACAGCCTCATCGCCAAGTTCCGCAAAACTGCGCTGCACAACGACAAAGCGGCCGTCTTCGGCCGCCAATGCTTCCCCGGTGGCTATCGCCAGGGGATCCTTGTCGAACCCCAACAACCGCCCGCCTGGCCCGAGCTTCTGCAGGATCAGCCGGCTGTGTCCGCCACGCCCGAAGGTGCCATCCATGTAGCAGCCATCCGCGCGCACAGCCAGCCCCTCGACGGCTTCGTCGAGCAGCACGGCGATATGGCGGAAACTATCAGTCATGGTCACAGGATCAGATCACGCAGGTCATCGGAAAGGGCACCGGGCTGCTTGATGGCAGCGAGGTCGGCTTCGGCTACGGCATTCCAGGCATCTTCATCCCAGAGTTGAAACTTGTTCAGCTGACCGACGAGCATCGCTCGCTTGTCCAGCTTGGCGTATTCGCGCAAACGCGGCGGTACCAGGAAGCGGCCACTGGCGTCCAGCTCGAGATCGACGGCATTACCGATCAGCAGACGCTGCAGGCGGCGGTTCTCTTCACGAAAGGAGGCCAGCTCGCGCAGCTTGCTCTCGATCAGCTCCCACTCGGCCAGGGGATAAACGCAAAGACAGGGGTCGACGGCGTCGATGGTCACGATGAGCTGGCCACTGCAACGCGCAACGAGCTCGTCACGATACCGACTCGGCATCGCGAGGCGCCCTTTGGCGTCGAGACTGATGGCGTTAGCTCCGCGAAACACGGCTGCGCTTCCCCTGTAATTAGCTTTCCATGCCCAAAAAAACCCACTTCGTGCCACTTCTTACCACTTGCGCACACTATAGGAACGCGCACGCCCCACCGTCAAGGCGCTCCAGAAGGGAAAAATCCTTACAGGACGGAGATTTAGCGAACAAAAGCAAGGGGAAAAGGGATGCCGGAACCGGCTTTGGACAGATAAATTTCAACCATTCCAGCCAGCTGAAATTCGAACTTAAAGTAATTTGTTAAGAGTAAGAATTTTTCGGTATCAGCCGGGAGGGAGATAGAAGCACAACGTGAGAAAGGAAGGAGGAGAGTCGATCTGTAAGCCGGGTTCTGTCGAGGACAGTCATTCCTCTACGGCGTACATCACTGCACGCCTTTAGCAACCTACCCGGTTCCAGCGCGGGCCACGCCGATGGAACCCTATTTGGTCTTGCTCCGAGTGGGGTTTACCTAGCCACGGACTGTTGCCAGCCGTGCGGTGCGCTCTTACCGCACCTTTTCACCCTTACCGGCGCCGAAACGCTTAGGCGGTTATTTTCTGTGGCACTTTCCGTAGGCTCACGCCTCCCAGGCGTTACCTGGCACTCCGCCCTATGGAGCCCGGACTTTCCTCCCCCTTCTTGCGAAGGCAGCGACTGTCCGATCGACTCTCCGCCAGCAAGGTTAACAAAGCCGCAAGCCGCAAGCTACCGGCGGCAAGAAAAAGCAGCCTGGCGCGCCTAATGCCGATCAGATAAGGCCACCAAAGCGGCCTTTCGTGGGAGCCCCGCCCCGGGGCGAAGCTTTTCAATTGCGCATCGCCCTGGTTCGCGGCGGGGCGCCGCTCCTACGCACTGACAGCGTCGACGCTTAACTGGCTGGCATTAGCCTAGCGCGCCCTCTGCAGGGCTCGCTCCTGCGACAACCTCATCCCTTGCGTTCCAGAGCCACCTGATAAAGCACATTCTTGCGCACCCCAGTGATCTCTGCAGCCAAGGCTGCCGCACGCCTGAGCGGCATTTCCGACAGCAACAGATCGAGTACGCGCAACGCCTCGGCGCTGACCGCCTCCTCACCTTCCGGCGCCTGCCAGCCTGCCACCAGCACCACGCACTCGCCGCGCTGCTGATTACTGTCTGCCGCGACCCACTCGCACAGCTCGGCCAACGGTAACCCTTGCAGGGTCTCGAAGGTCTTGGTCAGCTCACGCGCCAACAAGGCAGGGCGATCATCGCCAAAGACTTCGCGCATGTCCTGCAGGCATTCGAGAATCCGGTGCGGCGCTTCGTAGAAAATCAGCGTGCGCGGCTCTTCGCGCACCTGCTCCAGACGCGCACGGCGCCCCGCCGCCTTGGCCGGCAGAAAACCTTCGAAGATGAATCGATCCGATGGCAAGCCAGCAGCCGAGAGCGCCGCGATCAGTGCGCAGGCCCCCGGCACCGGCACCACGGCGAAGCCGGCCGCACGCGCCTGGCGCACCAGGTGGTAACCCGGGTCGGAAATCAGCGGCGTGCCCGCATCGGAAATCAGCGCAACATCCTCTCCGGCCTGAAGGCGCGCCAGAAAGCGCCCGCCCTGATCGCGCTCATTGTGTTCGTGACAGGCAGCCAGCGGCGTCTGGATGCCAAAGTGCTGCAGCAGTCGCGCCGAATGCCGGGTGTCTTCAGCGGCGATCAGCGCCACCTCGCGCAGAATCCGCAAGGCCCGCGCGCTGATGTCATCCAGGTTGCCAATGGGCGTAGCGACCACATAAAGGCTGCCTGGCTGGACACTTGCGACGGCGGGCTGACTCACTGGAAACACCTCGTTAATTGAAAGAGTGCTCATTCTAGCCGGTTCCGCCCCGGCGGCATCGCACGGATGTCGCCCCTTGGGTACAATCGCCGCTCGTTTTGCTCAAGTATCAGGATGATAATTGCCGACAATACGTTCTTTGCGTGATATGGGTACAATCGCCGCTCGTTTTGCTCAAGTATCAGGATGACCCGATGATCGCTAGCCTGCGCCCTCTTTCCGCTCTGTTTCTGGCCGGCCTGCTCGCTGCCTGCGCCAGCTCGCCCTCCAACAACCTGGGCCAGCTGCCACGCACGCCACAAGCCAGCATCGAACAGATGCTCCAGCAGGCTGCCGAGAGCAAACCGGAACAGGCCGCCCTGCTGCGCCTCTCTGCCGCCGACCAGAGCTACCAGCAAAATGACGTGGCCCGCGCCACCCGCATTCTCGAGCAGATCGACATTGCCAGCCTGCAACCCGCCCAACAGATCTTCGCCAGCACCCTGAAGGCCGAGCTGGCAATGGCCCGCAAGCAACCCAAGAGCGCCCTGAAAGCGTTGCAGCACCCCAGCTTCGAACGCCTGGCTGAGCTGCCGATCGAGCAGCAGATCCGCACCCAACTGGTCCGCGCGCGCGCCCTGGAGGCCGACGGCCAGACCCTGGCCGCCGCACGCGAGCGCGTATTCATCGCCCCACTGCTGAGCGGCCAGGTCGCGGCCGACAACCACGAAAACATCTGGGCACTGGTATCCAGCCTGCCCGCGCAAACCTCGGCAGGCGCCGACAGCGACCTGGCCGGCTGGCTGGATTTGGCCCGCCGGACCAAAAGCAGCGCCACACTCGAACAGCAGCAGGCCGCCATCGATCAATGGATTGCGCAAAATCCGCAGCATCCGGCCGCCGAACAACTGCCGGAGGCACTGGGAAAACTGCGCGAACTGGCCAGCCAGCCGCTGACCCGCGTCGCCCTGCTGCTCCCCCAGGAAGGTCAGCTGGCCAGCGTGGCCCGCGCCCTGCGTGACGGCTTCCTCGCCGCTCATTACGAAGCTCAGCAAGCCGGGCAGAACCCGCCGGACATCAAGCTGTATGACAGCTCGCGCATCGGCTCGCTGGACGCCTTCTACCAGCAAGCGCAGGCCGACGGCGTGCAACTGGTGGTCGGGCCGCTGGAGAAACCACTGGTCAAGCAGCTCAGCGAGCGCGAGCAACTGCCTATCACCACCCTGGCCCTGAACTACAGCGACGCTGGCCAGGAAGGCCCGGCGCAACTGTTCCAGTTCGGCCTCGCCGCCGAGGACGAAGCGCGCGAAGTGGCACGTCGCGCCTGGAACGATGGCATGCGTCGCGCCGTGGCCCTGGTGCCGCGCGGCGACTGGGGCGACCGCGTACTGGACGCCTTCCGTCAGAGCTGGCAGGCCCAGGGCGGCACCCTGATCGCGGCCGAGCATGTCGACCAGCCGGTGGAGCTGGCGCGGCAGATCGCCGACTTGTTCCAACTGCGCGAAAGCGAGGCCCGCGCGCGCCGCCTGCAAAACACCCTGGGCACCAGCCTGGACGCACAACCGGCGCGGCGTCAGGACGTCGACTTCATCTTCCTCGCCGCCACCCCACAACAGGCCCAGCAGATCAAGCCAACCCTGGCCTTCCAGTACGCTGGCGACGTGCCCGTTTACGCCACCTCGCATCTGTTCACCGGCACCCACAGCCAGGCCCAGTACCAGGACCTCGAAGGTATTCGTTTCTGCGAAACCCCCTGGCTGCTCGACACCCACGCGCCGCTGCGCCAGGAAGTCAGCAACCAATGGCCGCAAGCGGGCGGCAGCCTCGGTCGCCTGTATGCGATGGGCGTCGACGCCTACCGCCTGGCACCACGCCTGGCCCAGCTCAAGGCGCTGCCGGAGTCACGCATCGACGGTCTGTCCGGCAGCCTCAGCCTCAACGCCAAGCAGCGCATCGAACGCCAACTGCCCTGGGCCGAGTTCCGCGGCGGCCAGGTTCAACGCCTCCCCGACAGCATCAATTGAGCGCACACAATGATCTGGGCCGTGCCGCCGAACAGGCGGCACGGCAACACCTGGAACGGAATGGCCTGCGCCTGATCGAACAGAACTGGAGCTGTCGCCGTGGCGAGCTCGATCTGGTCATGCTCGACGGCGATACAGTAGTATTCGTCGAAGTCCGCGCCCGTCGCCACAGCGCCTGGGGCGGTGCCCTGGAGAGCATCGATGCACGCAAGCGTGGCAAGCTGGTGATCGCCGCCGAGCTCTTCCTCCAGCAGCACTCGCGCTGGACCCGCCACCCCTGCCGCTTCGATGTGGTCGCCATCAGCACTGACGGCGCCGCTCGCCTCGACTGGATCAAGAACGCCTTCGATGCCTGACGGCCGTACATTCAAGGTTTAACCGATGGACATGCAATCCCGAATCCACCAGCTGTTCCAAGCCAGCATCGACACCAAGCAGCAGGCCATGGAAGTTCTGGCCCCCTACATCGAGCACGCCAGCCTGGTGATGGTGCAGGCCCTGCTCAACGAGGGCAAGATTCTTTCCTGCGGCAACGGTGGCTCCGCCGGGGATGCCCAGCACTTCTCCTCCGAACTGCTCAACCGCTTCGAGCGCGAGCGCCCGAGCCTGCCGGCCATCGCCCTGACCACCGACAGCTCGACCATTACCTCGATTGCCAACGACTACAGCTACAACGAGATCTTCTCCAAGCAGATCCGCGCACTGGGTCAGCCAGGCGACGTACTGCTGGCCATTTCCACCAGCGGCAACTCAGCGAATATCATCCAGGCCATTCAGGCTGCACATGATCGCGAAATGACCGTGGTTGCCCTAAGCGGCCGAGACGGCGGCGGCATGGCCTCGCTGCTGCTACCGGAAGATGTCGAGATCCGCGTTCCAGCCAAAGTTACCGCACGCATTCAGGAGGTCCACCTGCTGACCATCCACTGCCTGTGCGACCTGATCGACAGTCAATTGTTTGGGAGTGAAGAATGAAGCGTTCCGCCCTGATTCTGGCCGCCCTGGCCGTTACCCTGACTCTGGCAGGCTGCGGCAGCCGCAGCATCGGCAACAAGATCGATGACCAGTTCCTTGGCCCGGAGGTTGCGTCGCGCATCAGTAATGCGCACGCCGACCTGTCCAGCCCGACTTCGCGCATCGTGGTCACCAGCTATAACGGTGTGATCCTGCTCGCCGGACAGACCCCGCGCAGCGAGCTCAAGGATCTCGCGGCGCAAACCGCGCGCGCGGTACAGGGCGTAAAGAAGGTCTACAACGAACTGCAGGTGCAACGGCCGGCGTCCCTGCTGGCACGCAGCAACGACTCGCTACTGACCACCAAGATCAAGACACAGATGATTGCCGATAGCAGCGTACCGAGCGCACGGATCAAGGTCGTCACCGAAAACGGTATCGTCTACCTGCTCGGCCTGGTCACCCGCGAGGAAGCCAACGCTGCCACTCGCGTGGTACAGAGTGTATCGGGGGTACAGAAGGTCATACGCCTGTTCGAATACACGAACTAAGCCACAAGCTATAAGCAAAACGGGCGCCCTGGGCGCCCGTTTTCTTTTGTGCTGCTGCCGATGCCTATTTGACCACTTTCAGACTCGGCCGACCGCTGGGTCGCGACGACTCACCGCCGCCAGGCCCGTCATCATCCGGCCCCGGTTCTTCAGGGCCGCTGGCCACGGAAGGCTCCATGTCAAAAACCATGCCCTGGCCATTTTCCCGCGCGTAGATCGCCAGGATAGCCGCGACCGGAATGTACAGGCTGTGCGCGACGCCACCGAAGCGCCCTTCGAAGCTCACCGCCTGGTTATCCATATGCAGGTGACGCACGGCGCTGGGCGAGGTATTGAGCACGATCTGGCCGTCACTGGCGAAACCCGGCGGCACCTGCACCCCGGGATACTCGGCATTGACCAGCAAATGCGGGGTGCAGTCGTTGTCGACGATCCATTCGTAAAGGGCACGCACCAGGTAGGGACGACTGGAATTCATGACTTCCTCCTTCTCAGCGCATCGCGCGCTCGGCAGCGGAAAGACTGGCCTGAAAGGCCTCTCGGGCGAACTGGCGTTCCATGTAGTCGATCAGGGGCTTGGCCGGACGCGGCAGCTCGATAGCCAATACCGGCAAACGCCAGAGTATGGGCAATAGACAGCAATCGACCAGGCTCAATTCATCGCTGAGAAAGAATGCCTTGTCAGCGAACAGCGGCGACACACCCGTCAGGCTTTCGCGCAGCTCCTTGCGCGCCAGCTGACGCTCGGCTTCCTTGCTGCGCTTGTCGAGTATGCGATCAACCAGCGCGCACCAGTCACGCTGAATACGGTGCATCAGCAGACGGCTGTTGGCACGCGCCACCGGATACACGGGCAACAGGGGCGGATGCGGATAGCGCTCATCCAGGTACTCCATGACCACGGTCGATTCGTACAACGCCAGATCGCGATCAACCAGCGTCGGCACGCTGCCATAGGGATTGGCTTCGGCCAGCTTGGGCGGACAACGCCCCTGCTCGACATCGACGATCTCGACGCTGACACCTTTCTCGGCGAGCACCAGACGCACGCGATGGGAATAGTGGTCGGCGGGGTCGGAGTAGCAGGTCAACCGGTTGGTCACCGCCATGGCGATCCTCCTCGCTTTTTTGATTATCCGGAAACAGGAAAAATTGCCGGAGCAATTCTTTCGTCACAGACGACGACGCTCAGGGCAATCGCCGGAAATGGCAGGCCTGAAGCACCTGCGCGCCCCTCAGGGCGCGCAGGTTGCAGCAGCGTTGACGACTTAGTGAACGTCCTTCCAGTACTCACGTTTGAGCAGGTAGGCGAACACGAAGAAGAACGCCAGGTACAGCAGCACGTAGGTGCCGATGCGCTGGGACTTCAGCTTGACCGGGTTGGCCGAGTAGGCCAGGAAGGTCACCAGGTTCTTGATCTTCTCGTCGAACTCGGCCTCGCTCAGCGTGCCGGTGTTCGGTTCGATGGTCAGCTGATCACAGGCTTCATGCGTGATCGGCGTGCCAGTGAGCGGATCGAACTGCTTCTTGCCGTTCTCCACCACCTGGACCTGCTTGCAGCCGATAACCTGCTTACCCTGCAGAGCGACCAGCACGTTCGGCATACCCACGTTGGGGAAGACCTTGTTGTTGGCCCCCAGCGGACGCGAAGGATCATCGTAGAAGGTACGCAGATAGGTATACAGCCAGTCGTTACCACGCACACGAGCAACCAGGGTCAGATCGGGCGGAGCCGCACCGAACCAGGCCTTGGCGTCGTCAGGACGCATGCCGATCTTCATGTGATCGCCAATCTTGGCGTCGTTGAACACCAGATTGTCGAGCATGATTTCGTGCGGGATGCCGAGGTCATCGGCAACACGCTCGTAACGCTGGTACTGGGCGGCATGGCAGCCCATGCAGTAGTTGGCGAACGTACGCGCGCCGTCCTGCAGAGCAGCCTGGTCACGTAGATCGATGTCCACCTTGTCCAGCGGATAGTTACTGGCAGCGCCCATGGCCAGAGCCGGCAGCGCAGCGAAAACAAATGCAGCGAAGAGCTTTTTCATCAGCCAGTCACCCTTTCCGGAACCGGTTTGGTCTTCTCCATCCTGGTGTAGAACGGCATCAGGATGAAGTACGCGAAGTACAGGAAGGTGCACACCTGCGACAGCAGGGTACGACCCGGAGTCGGAGCCAGCACGCCCAGCACGCCGAGGATGACGAAGGAGATGCAGAACACCAGCAGCCAGATCTTGCTCATCCAACCCTTGTAGCGCATGGATTTGACCGGGCTACGGTCGAGCCAGGGCAGCACGAACAGAACGGCGATGGCTGCGCCCATGGCGATGACGCCGAGCAGCTTGTCCGGCACCGCACGCAGAATCGCGTAGAACGGCGTGAAGTACCAAACCGGGGCGATGTGCACAGGGGTCTTGAACGGGTTCGCCGCTTCGAAGTTCGGCTTCTCGAGGAAGTAACCGCCCATTTCCGGGAAGAAGAACACCACGAAGCAGAACACGAACAGGAACACCACTACGCCGACGATATCTTTCACGGTGTAGTAAGGGTGGAAGGCGATGCCATCGAGCGGTACGCCGTTTTCGTCCTTGTACTTCTTGATATCGACGCCGTCCGGGTTGTTCGAACCGACTTCGTGCAACGCCAGGATGTGCAGTACGACCAGGCCAAGCAGAACGATCGGCAGTGCGATCACGTGCAGGGCGAAGAAGCGGTTCAGGGTGATACCGGAGATCAGGTAGTCACCACGGATCCACTGGGTCAGGTCGTCGCCGATGACCGGAATGGCACCGAACAGCGAGATGATCACCTGGGCGCCCCAGTAGGACATCTGGCCCCAGGGCAGCAGGTAGCCCATGAAGGCTTCGGCCATCAGCACCAGGTAGATCAGCATGCCGAAGATCCACACCAGCTCGCGCGGCTTCTGGTAGGAGCCGTAGAGCAGACCGCGGAACATGTGCAGGTAGACCACCACGAAGAACGCAGAGGCGCCGGTGGAGTGCAGGTAGCGCAGGATCCAGCCGTACTCGACGTCACGCATGATGTATTCGACGGAGGCGAACGCGCCTTCAGCCGAAGGTTCGAAGCTCATGGTCAGCCAGATACCGGTAACGATCTGGTTGACCAGCACCAGCAGAGCCAGCGAGCCGAAGAAATAGAAGAAGTTGAAGTTCTTCGGGGCGTAGTACTTGGAGAGATGGTCTTCCCACATCTTGGTGGCGGGGAAGCGCGCATCCACCCATTCCATGAATTTGCTCATCAGGCGTTCTCCTGGTCCACACCGATGATGATCACATCATCCGTCTCGTAGGTGTGCGGCGGCACTGGCAGGTTCAGCGGCGCCGGCTGGGCCTTGTAGACACGCCCTGCCATGTCGTAGCGCGAACCGTGGCAAGGGCAGAAGTAGCCACCTACCCAGTCCGGCCCCAGATCGGCAGGCGCCACTTCCGGACGGAAGGACGGCGCACAACCCAGGTGGGTACACAGGCCTACCAGTACCAGCAACTCGGGCTTGATCGAGCGAGTTTTCTTGTCCACGTACTCCGGCTGCACCGAGGCAGCAGACTCAGGATCGGCAACACTGCCTTCGATCTTGGCCAGATTGGCAAGAATTTCCTCAGTACGGCGCACGATGAACACCGGCTGACCGCGCCACTCAGCAACCATCTGCTGACCTGCTTCGATCTTGCTGACGTTCACCTTCACCGGTGCACCGGCCGCCTTGGCCCTGGCACTGGGGAACCATGACCCCACGAACGGAGTCGCAGCACCTACCGCCCCTGCTGCACCCACCACGGAGGTGGCTGCAACCAGGAAGCGACGCCGGCCTGCATTCACGCCGTCATTGCTCATTCAGTCGTCTCCCATCAGCTTTGTGGCCTGTTGTTCAGGCCTCTACTAAGTAAAAATCGGGCCGCGCAAAAAATTCGCCAAATGGTAAAGAAAAGCCCCTTTTCTGACAAGGTAATTACCCTCGAAGAGACTGGCGAAAGCCTTGACACGTGCAGCTTGCGCGTCTGCGGCACGTTGTCGCAGCACTTTGCCACGCCCATAAAAAACGCCCAGCTCCGTAAGGAAACTGGGCGCTTTGGCAAGCGTAGTCGCGATTAACGCTTCGAGTACTGCGGACGCTTACGCGCTTTACGCAGACCGACTTTCTTACGCTCGACTTCACGGGCGTCGCGAGTGACGTAACCGGCTTTACGCAGCGGGCTGCGCAGGGTTTCGTCGTACTCGATCAGAGCGCGAGTGATGCCGTGACGGATGGCACCAGCTTGACCACTGACACCACCACCAGCAACGGTGACGAAGATGTCGAACTTCTCGACGGTCTCGGTCAGCTCCAGCGGCTGACGCACGACCATGCGAGCAGTTTCGCGACCGAAGAAGGTATCCAGGGTGCGATTGTTGATCGAGATGTTACCAGTACCCGGGCGCAGGAAAACGCGCGCGGTTGCGGTCTTGCGACGGCCAGTGCCGTAGTTTTGAGTCGCCGACATAATGAACTATTCCGTTAAATCTTCAGTTCTTGGGGCTGCTGAGCAGTGTGCGGGTGAACTGCACCCTTGTACACCTTCAGCTTACGGTACATGTCGCGACCCAGCGGGTTCTTCGGCAGCATGCCTTTGACCGCAGTCTCGATCACGCGCTCAGGAGCACGAGCGATCAGCTTCTCGAAGTTGATCTCTTTGATGCCGCCCGGGAAACCGGAGTGGGAGTAGTACTTCTTGTCGCTGGCTTTGGCACCAGTTACACGCACCTGCTCGGCATTGATCACGACGATATAGTCGCCGGTATCAACGTGCGGGGTGTACTCAGGCTTGTGCTTGCCACGCAGACGGCTCGCGATTTCGGTGGCCAGACGACCCAGGGTCTTGCCAGCAGCATCAACGACGAACCAGTCGCGTTTTACTGTTTCCGGTTTAGCAGTAAAAGTTTTCATTCTTTATAGCCTCAGGGGCCGCCCAGCAAAAATAGACGGCGGATCTTACTGGATAGTGCGTACTTTGACAAGTCAAAGGCAGCCGCATACGGACGCTATCGGGGGCTCGGGTCAGCGCGTCCACAATACGGCAAGATTCTTCGGCGGGCGGCGCATCACTTCCACCGCAGAAAGAGGTGCCGGATTATCCTGATTGCGAAAAAAAATTCAACCTGCTTGTATGACTCTTTTGCCAAGGGAGTACTCCATGGAATACCGCAAGCTGGGCCTAACCGATCTCAATGTCAGCGCACTGTGCCTGGGCACCATGACCTGGGGCGAGCAGAACAGCGAGAGCGAAGGCCATGCTCAGATCGAACGAGCCAAGGCCAGCGGCATCAACTTCATCGATACCGCCGAGATGTACCCGGTGCCGCCGCGCGCCGAAACCTACAGCCAGACCGAGCAGATCATCGGCAGCTATTTCAAGCAGCGCGGCGACCGCGTCGACTGGATTCTGGCCAGCAAGATCGCCGGCCCCGGCAACGGCATCAGCCACATCCGCGACGGCCAGCTGAAATTCAATCGCCAGCACATCGTCGCCGCCCTGGATGCCAGCCTCAAACGCCTGCAAACCGACTGGATCGACCTGTACCAACTGCACTGGCCGGAACGCCCGACCAACTTCTTTGGCCAGCTCGACTACAAGCACCAGGACGTTGAGTTCACGCCGCTGGAAGAAACCCTGGAAGTGCTCGACGAGCAGGTCAAGGCCGGCAAGATCCGCCATATCGGCCTGTCCAACGAAACCCCGTGGGGCACCATGAAATTCCTGCAGCTGGCCGAAAGCCGTAGCTGGCCGCGCGCCGTGTCGATCCAGAACCCTTACAACCTGCTCAACCGCAGCTTCGAAGTGGGCCTGGCGGAAGTGGCGATTCGCGAGCAGTGTGGCCTGCTGGCCTACTCACCGCTGGCCTTCGGCATGCTCAGCGGCAAATACGAAGGTGGTGCCCGCCCGGCCGGCGCGCGCATCAGCCTGTTCAGCCGCTTCGCCCGCTACACCAATCCGCAAGCCGAAGCCGCCTGTTCACGCTACGTGGCCCTGGCCCGCGAACACGGCCTGGATCCCGCGCAGATGGCCCTGGCCTTCGTCACCGCGCAGCCTTTCGTGACCAGCAACATCATCGGCGCCACTAGCCTGGAGCAACTGGACAGCAACCTGGCCAGCGCCGAGCTGAAGCTTTCCGAAGAAGTGCTCGCGGGTATCGAAGCGATCCACAAGGGGCAGCCCAACCCGGCCCCTTGACCCGCCACGCAACGAGAAAGCCCGGCAATGCCGGAATGCTGTTCACTTAAGGTTGCACACGCTTGGCTCCCCTCTCCCATTTATGGGAGAGGGGCTGGGGGAGAGGGCTGAAAACACCGCAAAACTGCCAGTTTTCCCCTCTCCCTAACCCTCTCCCCAAAGGGGCGAGGGGACTAATCGCGTCCGACCATTGCTTATGTGAACAGCATTACGGCAATGCCGGGCTTTTTCTTGCCATCAGCCGCCCTCAGACCAGGGAGCGAGCGATGATCTCCTTCATGATCTCGTTGGTGCCGGCGTAGATGCGTTGCACCCGCGCATCGGCCCAGGCCCGCGCCACCGGATATTCCCACATGTAGCCGTAGCCGCCATGCAGCTGCACGCACTCGTCGAGCACCCTGCACTGCAGATCGGTGCTCCAGTACTTGAGCATCGCCGCCGTCGGCACATCCAGCTTGCCTTGCAGGTGCAGCGCCAGGCAGCGGTCGATGAACACCCGACCGACCTGAATCTCCGTCGCCATCTCGGCGAGCTTGAAGCGGGTGTTCTGGAAGTCCGCCACGGCCTTGCTGAAAGCCTTGCGCTCACGGGTGTAATCCAACGTCCACTGCAGCGCGGCCTCCGCCGAAGCCAGAGCGCCGATGCCCACGGTCAGGCGCTCTTGCGGCAACTCCTGCATCAGGTAGGCGAAGCCCATCCCTGGCTGCCCCAGCAGATTTTCTTTGGGCACGCGCACGTCCTGGAAAAACAGCTCGGAGGTGTCCTGCGCCTTCATGCCGACCTTTTCCAGGCGCTTGCCCTTGGAAAATCCGGGGGTATTGGCCTCGACCAGGAACAAGCTGGTGCCCTTGGCACCCGCCTTGGGATCGGTCTTGGCCACCACGATCACCAGATCGGCCAGCCAACCATTGGTGATGAAGGTCTTCGAGCCATTGATCACGTATTCGTCGCCATCGAGCACGGCGGTGGTTTTCACGCCCTGCAGGTCGGAGCCGGCGCCCGGTTCGGTCATGGCGATGGCCGCGACCATTTCACCGCTGACCAGCTTGGGCAGGTAGTGCTGCTTCTGCGCCTCGCTGCCGTAATGCAGGATGTAGGGCGCGACGATGTCCGAATGCAGCGAGAAACCGATGCCGGTCAGCCCCAGGCGCCCGATCTCTTCGATCACCACGGTGCTGTAGAGAAAGTCGGCCGCCATGCCGCCGTACTCTTCGGGGATATGCGAACACAACATTCCCGCCTCGCCTGCCTTGTTCCATAGCGTGCGATCGATATGCCCGTCCTTTTCCCACTGATGGTGATGAGGCACAGCTTCCTGCTCGAGAAACTTGCGCACGCTGTCGCGAAACAGTTCATGGTCGGAGCTGAATAGGGTCCTGGGAATCATGGCGCTACCTGTGTCTGATGGTCGAAAAAGCAGACTCCGACTTTAGCCAAGCAAACGCTTGGTCGCACTGGACACAAGCGCCAAAAAATAAGACGATCCAGCCGCTGCATGACCACTTAGCCTTGAACAAGAATAAATACTTATGGTTATTCCTGAGCCGCGCACGGCGTTGCGCCGCGTCAGCATTCTCGCCACCGATGGCGTGTTCGCATCCACCCTGCTGCAGGCCAAGGACTTCTTCCACATGGCCGGCATTCGCTATGCCAAACAGCAGGGCCTGGACCTTGAGCCGCCGTTCGAGATCCACCTGGTCAGCCCCAACGGCCAGCCAGTCAACAGCTTCAGCAATGTACGCCTGCCGGTAGACGGCGGGCTGGATAGCTGCGACGTAATCATCCTGCCGGCTTTCTGGGACGACTTCGATGCCCTCAGCCGCCGCTATCCACAAGTACTGGACTGGCTCAGGCGCCAGCACGCCAGCGGTACGGCGATCTGCGGCGAGGCCAGCGGCGTATTCTGGATGGCCGAAGCCGGCCTGCTCGACGGCAAGGAAGCGACCACCTACTGGCGCTTCTTCCGCGAGTTTGCCGAGCGCTTCCCCAAGGTACTGCTCAATCAGGACAAGCACCTGTCCGATGCCGACAATCTGTACTGCGCAGGCGGCGTCACCTCGGCCTGCGACCTCTATATCTATCTGATCGAGCGTTATTGCGGCACTGGCGTAGCCCAGGGCGTGGCACGCGACATTCTCTACGAAGTGCAGCGCAGCTATACGCCGGGGCGCATCGGCTTCGGCGGCCAGAAACTGCATCAGGACGTTACCGTGCTGCAGATCCAGCATTGGCTGGAGGAGCACTATGCCGACAAGTTCCGTTTCGAGGACGTGGCGCGCGAACATGGCATGAGCATTCGCAATTTCATGCGCCGTTTCCAGGGGGCGACCGGCGACAAACCGCTGCACTATCTGCAGCGCCTGCGCATCGAGACGGCAAAGAGCCTGCTCTCCTCCACGCGCAAGAGCATCAAGACCATCAGCTACGAAGTCGGTTACGACGACGCCAGCTTCTTCGCCCGCCTGTTCCGCCAGCACACCGAGCTGTCGCCGAACCAGTACCGCCGGCAGTTCCAGCAGAAGGATTACCAGGGCTGAGCGCAACGCGCCGGGCTGACTCCCCCCGGAAACGCACAAGGCGACCTCGCAGGTCAACTTGTGCGTATCACTGCACCGTCAAGGCCGGTGTGGGCGCGAGAGGAACTCGTGTGATTGCATCTCCAGCAGACGGCTTAGCGTACGCTGGAACTCAAAGCTCAGACGACCGCCGGTATACAGATCCTTGAGCTCCACCTCAGCGGAGATGATCAGCTTGACGTTACGATCGTAGAACTCGTCCACCAGATTGATGAAGCGCCGCGCCATGTCGTCCTTGGCCACACTCATCTGCTCGACATTGGCCAGGATCACCGCATGGAAGATCTTGCCCAGCTCGATGTAGTCGTTCTGGCTGCGCGGGCCATCGCAGAGTTCACGGAACTCAAACCAGGCCACGTCCTCGCACACCCGCACGGCGTGAATCGCGCGGTTCTCGATCATCAGCGCCTCGTTCTCCACCATGTGGGTGCAGTCGGGCAGCAGGCTGCGGAAGCTGGTCAGCAGACTCTCCTCGGCAGCCGGGCCGAGCGGGAAGTGGAACAACTCAGCCTGCTCCAGCGCGCGAAGACGGTAGTCGACGCCGCTGTCGACGTTGACGATATCGGTGTGCTCCTTGAGCAAGGCGATAGCCGGCAGGAAGCGCGCGCGCTGCAGACCGTCCTTGTACAGGCCGTCCGGCACGATGTTGGAAGTAGCCACCAGAGAAACGCCGTTCTTGAACAGCTCTTCCATCAGCGTGGCGAGAATCATGGCATCGGTGATATCGCTGACGAAAAACTCATCAAAGCAGATCACCCGCGCCTCGTCGGCGAAGCGCTTGCCGATGATGGTCAGCGGGTTCTTCTCGCCCTTGAGGGTCTTCATTTCCTCGTGCACGCGCTTCATGAAGCGGTGGAAGTGGGTGCGCATCTTCTGCTCGAACGGCAGCGCATCGAAGAAGGTGTCGACCAGGTAGGTCTTGCCGCGCCCGACACCACCCCAGAAATACAGGCCCTTGACCGGCCCCTGCGGCTTCTTGCCGAACAGCTTGCCCATCAGCCCGGATTTGCCCTGCTCACGCGCGATCAGATCGTCGTACAGACGCTGCAGATGGCGGACGGCATTTTCCTGGGCCGCATCATGGAAGAAGTCGGGCCGCTTGAGATCGGCCTGATAACGCTCTAAGGGGGTCATGATTCGTTAGCCGGGCAAGTAAAAACGGGGGCGTCACTTTAGCGACGCCCCCGTTGATTGGCAATCGGTGCAAGCTAGGCACACTCCCTCTCCCATTTATGGGAGAGGGTCGGGGAGAGGGCAGGCCGACGACGCGGTGCACCGGACAACCCTCTCCCCCAGCCCCTCTCCCGCAAGCGGGAGAGGGGAGCAAAAGCCTCTTCATTCCTGCGGCGCCAGCGCCTCACGCAGACGGGCGATGGCATCTTCCAGCGCCTGACCGTCAGCGAACTCGGGGCTGCTGGCTACGCTCTCGCCATCGATCCATACCGCGAACACCTGGCCTTCGACGCGCACATCCAGCGGCTCGCCGGATTGCAGGCGTTTATTGATCATGCCGGCCGACTTGCCATCGGCGAAGGATTTCGACAGCAGCAGCTGCTCACCATCGGCATCGAGCAGACGGAAGCGGAAGCTGCCGTCTTCATCGCGGAAGCTGACGAAGCGTGCGCTCTTGGCGGCTTTCTTCTTTTCGCCAGTAGCGACTTGCACCTGTGCACGGAACGAGCGCAGGCCCACGGCCTCGCGCAACTCGCCGAGGAACGGCGTGGCGATCTTGCGTGCCTTGGCTGCACCAGCGAGGAGAATGTCTTCCAGATCGGCCGGCCGAGCGATCAGCGCGTTGTAGCGCTCGCGCGCCTCGCCCAGGGTATCTTCGAGCAACTGGTACAGACGGTTCTTCGCCTCGCCCCAGGCCAGGCCACCTTCCAGCTCGGCACGGAACTCGGCCTGCTGCGTGTGGCTGGCGAAGGCCTGGTACAGGGTGAACAGGTGCGAACCCTCGGCATCCTTGGGCTCACCCGGCAGCCTGGAGTCGGTGACGATGCGCGCCACGGCCTCCTTGAGCTGCTTGGCAGTGCCGAACAGCGGGATGGTGTTGTCGTAGCTCTTGCTCATCTTGCGTCCGTCGAGGCCTGGCAGCGTAGCCACCTCTTCCTCGATCACCACCTCGGGCAGGACGAACAGATCCTTGCCCTTGCCGAACAGGTGGTTGAAGCGCTGGCCGATATCGCGCGCCATCTCCACGTGCTGGATCTGGTCACGACCGACCGGCACCTTCTGCGCGTTGAACATCAGGATGTCCGCCGCCATTAGCACCGGGTAGCTGAACAGGCCCATGGTCACGCCGGCATCCGGGTCTTCGCCCTGTTCGACGTTCTTGTCCACCGAAGCCTTGTAGGCGTGGGCGCGGTTGAGCAGGCCCTTGCCGGCGACGCAGGTGAGCAGCCAGCACAGCTCGGGAATTTCGGGGATGTCGGACTGGCGGTAGAAGGTCGCCTTGTCGGTATCCAGGCCCAGCGCCAGCCAGGTGGCGGCGATCTCCAGACGTGAGCGCTGAATGCGCGCCGGGTCGTCGCACTTGATCAGCGCATGGTAGTCGGCAAGGAAGTAGAACGAGTCCATCTGCGGATCGCGACTAGCCGCGATGGCCGGACGGATGGCGCCGGCGTAGTTGCCCAGGTGCGGCGTGCCGGTGGTGGTGATACCAGTAAGAATACGGGTGGTCATAGTAATTCGCTTGTCTTGCTGCAATGACGTGGCAGGCCTTCATTTGCCGTCACTCCCGCGAAGGCGGGAGCCTAGGTGCTGCGGCCCTCTGGGTTCCCGCCTGCGCGGGAATGACGGTTTTATAGACGCGGCAGAAGAAGTTCCTTCAGGTCCGTCAGCTTGCCGTGAAAAAAGTGACCGCATTCTGCCACTTTCAGCAGCTCGTGGGCACGCCCGAGATTGGCCGACCAGTCGTACACGCCCTGCGGCTCGACCACTTCGTCGGTATCGGGCTGGATCATCACCAGCGGACACTGGCTGGCCGGCGGCGTATCGGCCGTAAGGCGATGCACCGCCGGGGCCACCATAAACAGCTTGCTCGGCACCTGTCCCTGCGCTTCCAGGCGCGCCCCCAGCGCCGCGGCGACGAAGCCGCCGAAGGAAAAGCCCAGCAGCGTGATGGGCAGGTTCGGATATTCCTCCTTGAGCCAGGCGGCGACGGCTTCGGCGTCGTCCACCTCGCCGGTGCCCATGTCATGGCTGCCGGCGCTGGCACCGACGCCGCGATAATTGAAACGCAATGTGTGATATCCACAGTCACGCGCGGTGCGCTGCAAGGTGCTCACCACCTTGTTGAGCATGGTGCCGCCCTGCACCGGATTGGGATGGCAAAGCAGCGCCACGCCTCGGGGGTCAGGCACTTCCAGCAGAAGGGCTTCGAGTTGACCCACCGGGCCTTGAATGAAAAGAGGGGTTTCGCGACTGAGCAACACTGAACTCCGTGACCCCGCAACGGGTCGACTCGTCTAGCAAACTGCCTGCGAGGTAAACGTATACAGCGCAGGTTCGAGCCGCTAACGTAAAGCAAAGCCGTTTTGAGAGGAAGGACTCGTGGAACAGACCGTTACAGCCTGGTTGATACCCGCCCTGACCCTGGTGGTCGGCATCGCCGTGGGCTTTCTGCTCGCCCGCCTGGCCCCTAATGCTGCACCGGGCCGTACGCAGCGGCAGATGGATGAAATGCAGGCACGCTTCGAGGCCTACCAGAACGAAGTGGTGACCCACTTCAACACCACCGCCAGCCTGGTGAAGAAACTCACCCAGAGCTACCAGGACGTGCAGGAGCACCTGTCCGACGGTGCCAACCGCCTGGCCCTGGATGAGCTGAGCCGTCAGCGCCTGCTGGCCACCCTGAACAGCACAGAAGCCGGCGAAAAGCGCGAGCGCCTGACCCCGCCGAAGAACTACGAAATGCCCAAGGACTACGCGCCGAAGAGTGACGGTCCCGGCATGCTGGACGAGAGCTACGGGCTGAAGAAGTAACCCGCCAGCCAGAAATACCGAGCCCCGCGATTGCGGGGCTTTTTTATGGTTCTTCGCATAGTTTGGAGAAAGTGCGGGTTGACACACCAGACTGGCAATTACGTGTGAGCTTTCGATGACTTGGCACTCTCCATTCACACGCCGCCTAGCCTGATAGGTTTCGCCCCTTACGGGCGACTTACTTTCTTTGCTTGTGCAAAGAAAGTAAGCAAAGAAACACACCCCTACATACGGCCCCGGCTGCGCCGGGGTTCCCTCGCTCCATCACCACTCCAGGGGCACGCTGCGAAGGGCCATCCATGGCCCATCGCAGCTCTCGCGACATCCATGTCGCTCAACCCCTTCCACGGCGATTCCACTCGGCCTCCTGAAGGGGACTTGGGTGTCGTCTGTGAGATCGCGGTGAAAGAGCAAAAGCCAGACGCCGCTGAGGTTAATTACGTGGAGATTACGCAAGCTCGCGACCTGGTCCCCTTCAGGAGGCCGAGTGGAGGTGTTGCGTAGGGGAGCGAGCCGCATGGATGCGGCGAGAGGCTTAATGGGCCAAGGATGGCCCATGTAAGCCGGCCTCCGGAGCGGCGCCGGAACGAGGGAAGTTTCGCGCAGCGAAACCCGGATGTCGGGGTGCCCTTCTTTGGCACACCTTTCTTGGGCAAGCAAGAAAGGTGTGGCGCCCGTAAGGGGCGCAACCCAAACGTTCAGGCGACGCGGAAATGGATAGTGCTAAGTCAGTAAGTGATACGCACACAAACTTGCCAGCCTGGTGTCAAGCGTATCCTCCTCGCGAAAATGCGAAGAACCTTTTTATTAGGTAAAGATCGCCGGCTCCGCGCGTGGCCAGGAATGAAAAAGCCCCGCATCACTGCAGGGCTTCTCGTTCAGCGCAAGAACATCAGATCGCGCCGCGGCTGCGCAGCAGGTCCAGAACCGCCTTGACGCCCTCCTCGACCGACTGCGTCTGGGTGTCGATCACCAGATCGGCATCCAGCGGCACGTCGTAGGGGAAGCCTTCGCCGGGAATATTGTCCCCCCCTGCGGCATACAGCCCCTGCGGATCACGCTCGGCGCAAATCTGCGGCGAAGCCTGAACGTAGACGGTTACCAGACGCTCGCTGCCGATCAGCGCCCTGGCCTGCTCGCGACCTTCGGCATCCGGGGCGACGAAGGCCGCCAGGGCGATCAGCCCGGCCTCGTTGAACTGACGCGCGACGTGCGCGGCACGACGCCAGTTCTCGGCGCGGCCGGCACGATCCTGCGGCAGGCCCTTGTTCAGGTCGTGGCGCAGATTCTGGCCATCGAGCACGTAAACCGCACGCCCCATGTCAAACAGCTTGCGCTCGACCGCATAGGCCAGGGTGCTCTTGCCGGCGCCGGACAGGCCGCTGAACAGCACGGTGGCCGGCTGCTGGCCGAAGCGCGAGGCACGCTCCTCGGTCGATACGTGCGCCAGACGGCCATGCTGACCGCCGCCATGGCTAACCGGATCGGCGATGATCATACCGGCGCCAACGGTGCCATTGGTCAGGCGGTCGATGACGATAAAGGCGCCGGTGGTGCGGTTGTACTCGTAGCCATCCAGAGCAATCGGCGCATCCAGGGCGACCTTGACCCGGCCAATTTCGTTGAGTTTCAACTCACTGGCAGCACCCTGTTCCAGGGTATTCACGTCGACGCGATGGACGATGCTCGGGATCGACCCCGGTACATAGCTGGTGGCGCGTTTGATGTCGTACTTCTTGCCCGGCAGCATCGGCTCTTCGCCCATCCACACCAGCATGGCCTCGAAGCTGTCGGTGACCTGCGGACGGTTGTCGGCATGCACCAGCATGTCGCCACGCGACACGTCGATCTCGTCTTCCAGGGTCAGGGTAATAGCCTGGCCCGGGCCGGCGTGCTCCAGCTCGCCCTCGAAGGTGACGATGGACTTGACCTTGCTGGTCTTGCCCGAAGGCAGCGCCATGACTTCATCGCCCTTGCGCACGATGCCACTGGCCAGGGTGCCGGCGAAACCGCGGAAGTTCAGGTTCGGGCGGTTGACGTACTGCACCGGGAAGCGCAGGTCATCGAAGTTGCGGTCGCCAGCGACCTCAACGCTCTCGAGAATCTCCATCAGCGACTGGCCGGTGTACCAGGGCGAGCGCTCGGATCTGTTGACCACGTTGTCGCCCTTGAGCGCCGACATCGGCACGAACTCGAGGGTGGTCGGGCGCAGGCCGATCTTCTCGGCGAAGGCCAGGTAGTCGGCCTTAATCTGCTCGAACACGCCCTGATCGAAGTCCTTGAGGTCCATCTTGTTGACGGCGACAACGATGTGCTTGATGCCCAGCAGGGAGGCGATGAAGCTGTGGCGCTTGGTCTGGGTCTGCACGCCGTAACGGGCATCGATCAGGATGATCGCCAGGTCGCAGGTCGAAGCGCCGGTGGCCATGTTGCGCGTGTACTGCTCATGGCCGGGGGTGTCGGCGATGATGAACTTGCGCTTGGCGGTGGAGAAGTAGCGGTATGCCACATCGATGGTGATGCCCTGCTCGCGCTCGGCCTGCAGGCCGTCGACCAGCAGTGCCAGGTCGATGTCATCGCCGGTAGTGCCGACCTTCTTCGAATCCTTGGTGATGGCTTCCAGATGATCCTCGTAGATCATCTTGGAGTCGTGCAGCAGGCGGCCGATCAGCGTGCTCTTGCCGTCATCGACGTTGCCGCAGGTAAGAAAGCGCAGCAGCTCCTTGCGTTCGTGCTGGGCCAGATAGGCGAGGATATCCTCGCTGATCAAATCAGACTGATGACTCATGATGAGGAATCCTTAGAAGTAGCCCTGGCGTTTTTTCTCTTCCATCGAACCGGCGGCGTCGTGATCGATGACCCGCCCTTGCCGTTCGCTGGTCTTGGTCAGGAGCATTTCCTGGATGATTTCCGGCAGCGTGGTCGCGGTGGACTCCACCGCGCCGGTCAACGGGTAGCAGCCAAGGGTACGGAAACGCACCATCTTCTTGGTGATGCGCGCCTTCTCTTCATCGGACAGGTGCTCGAGGATGCGCTCGTCGTCGATCATGATCAGCGTGCCGTTCTTCTCGATGACTTCGCGCTCGGCGGCGAAGTACAGCGGCACGATTGGAATCTGCTCGAGGTAGATGTACTGCCAGATGTCCAGCTCGGTCCAGTTGGACAGCGGGAAGACGCGGATCGACTCGCCCTTCTTCACCTTGCCGTTGTACACGTTCCACAGCTCGGGACGCTGGTTCTTGGGGTCCCAGCGGTGCTTGCTGTCGCGGAAGGAATACACGCGCTCCTTGGCGCGCGATTTCTCTTCGTCGCGGCGCGCGCCACCGAAGGCGGCGTCGAAGCCGTACTTGTCCAGCGCCTGCTTGAGGCCTTCGGTCTTCATCACGTCGGTGTGCTTGGCACTGCCGTAGGTGAAGGGGTTCATGTCCTGCGCCACACCGTCGGGGTTGATGTGGGTCAGCAACTCCAGGCCATACTCACTGACCATCTTCTCGCGGAAGCGATACATCTCCTGGAACTTCCAGCGGGTATCGACGTGCAGCACCGGGAACGGCAGCTTGCCAGGGAAGAAGGCCTTGCGCGCCAGATGCAGCATCACGGCGGAGTCCTTGCCGATGGAATAGAGCATCACCGGGTTGTCGAATTCGGCGGCCACTTCACGAATGATGTGGATGCTTTCCGCCTCCAGCTGCTTCAGATGGGTCAATTTGTCGAGCATGGCTACTCACGGTTTGCTGTTATGGGGCCGGCGGGCCGTGGACGAGCGCGCACTCTACCACAGCGTCTGCTTATACTCAGGGCGCCGGTTAGACCGAAACGATCTAGCGTTATGCCTGCCCGTACGGGCGATTCAGATCGGGTTGGGGCAGTCGATGAACAGGTGTTCGAGGGCGAAACGCCGTGCCAGATAATCACCCAGCGCCTGCACGCCGTAGCGCTCGGTGGCGTGATGACCGGCCGCGATGAAGCTCACGCCATTCTCACGCGCGCTGTGGAAGGTCTGCTCGGAGGCTTCGCCGGTCAGGTAAAGGTCGACACCGGCAGCAATCGCCTGGTCGATATAGCCCTGCCCGCCACCCGTGCACCAGCCGACGCGACGGATCAGCCCGCCGCCCGCAACCAGCAGCGGCTCGCGCCCGAGCACCTGCTGGATGTGCCGGGCAAAATCGGCGGCGCTCATCGGCTCGGCCAGTGAGCCGACAAGGCCAACGGTACGCGGGTTTTCCGGCTCCAGCGGGCCTTCGACGACGATGCCGAGTTGACGTGCAAGCTGCACGTTGTTGCCCACCTCGGGGTGCACATCCAGCGGCAGGTGATAGGCCAGCAGGCTGATGTCGTGCGCCAGCAGCGCTTTCAGGCGACGCTGCTTCATGCCGGTGACGCAGGGGTTTTCGCCCTTCCAGAAGTAGCCGTGATGCACCAGCAGCACATCGGCCTTGGCGTCGATGGCGGCCTCGATCAATGTCTGGCTCGCGGTAACGCCGCTGACGATACGGCTGACCTGCGGACGCCCCTCGACCTGCAGCCCGTTAGGGCAGTAATCGCTGATGCGTGACGCGTTCAGAAAAGCATCTGCTTCTTCCACTAGCGTGGACAGGGCAATGGCCATGAAGATTCCTCACAAGCTGTTGCGGGCCGCTGCCTAATTGGCGAGCGCCTCACTATAATGCGCCACCTTAAGGGCCGGATTTGGCCCCCGCAACCCTCAGGATTGTCTCGATGCCCCAGGCACTGCGTTTTCTCGGTTGGCCCCTGCTGGTCGGTGTGTTATTCGCACTGCTGCTGATCCAGCGCTACCCGGAGTGGGTCGGCTTGCCCCGCCAAGAAGTGCAGCTGGTACAGGCACCGCTCTACAGCCGCCTGCAGGAAGGCCCAGTGTCCTACTCCAAGGCAGTCGATACCGCATCGCCAGCCGTCGCCAACTTATACACCACCAAGCTGGTGAGCAAACCCGCCCATCCGCTGTTCGAAGACCCAACCTTCCGCCGCTTCTTCAGCGACAACCTGCCCCGCCAGCAACGTATGGAGTCGAGCCTCGGCTCGGCGGTGCTGATGAGCCGTGAAGGCTACCTGCTGACCAACAACCACGTGGTCAGCGGCGCTGACCAGATCATCGTCGCCCTCAAGGACGGCCGCGAAACCCTGGCACGGGTGATCGGCAGCGACCCGGAAACCGACCTGGCCGTATTGAAGATCGACCTGCCCAACCTGCCGGCGATCACCTTGGGGCGCTCCGACAGCATTCGCATCGGCGATGTGACCCTGGCCATCGGCAACCCCTTCGGCGTCGGCCAGACCGTGACCATGGGCATCATCAGCGCCACCGGGCGCAACCAGTTGGGCCTCAACACCTACGAAGACTTCATCCAGACCGATGCGGCGATCAACCCAGGCAACTCTGGCGGCGCACTGGTCGATGCGCACGGCAACCTGGTGGGCATCAACACGGCGATCTTTTCCAAGTCCGGCGGCTCGCAGGGCATCGGCTTCGCCATCCCGGTGAAACTGGCCATGGAAGTGATGCAGGCGATCATCGAACACGGCAAGGTGATCCGCGGTTACCTCGGTGTCGAGGTGCAGCCGCTGACGCCGGAGCTGGCCGAATCCTTCGGTCTCGATGGACGCCCCGGCATCGTCGTGGCGGGTGTCTATCGCGATGGTCCGGCGCAGAAAGCCGGCCTGCAGCCGGGCGATCTGATCCTCAGCATCGATGGCGAAGCGGCCAGCGACGGCCGCCGCTCGATGAACCAGGTCGCGCGTACCAAGCCAGGCGACAAGATTCGCATCGACGTGTTGCGCAACGGCAAACCGCTGCAGCTGACCGCCGAAATCGGCATCCGCCCGCCAGTCAACGACAACTGAGTTCTACGCAACGAAATAGCCGGCATCACGCCTAATGCCAGTCAGTTAAGTGCCTAAACGCTTGGTTTACGGGCGCTGCAATCGTATAGGAACGAATTTAACTGTTGCCCGGCGGTTCGACTTGTAGGGTGGGCTTCAGCCCACATTGGCCGCCGTTGGAGGACTGAAGCGGAGCGCCGCCCGGGCCACCCTACAAAAGCCAAAAACCTTATCTGATCGACATTAGGGTCTGTTGCCGTTTCGCGCACGCCCGCGTCGAAACGGCAACAGACCCTAGGCATCACGCCGGCTTTTTCGTGCACTGCAGCTAACAGTCGGGCGCCTTCAGAGCCCCCGCAACGCGTCCAGCAGCGCCTGATTCTGCTCCGGCGTACCGATGCTGATACGCAGGAACTGGGCGATGCGCTGTTGCTTGAAGTGACGCACGATCACCCCCTGCTCACGCAGCCCGGCTGCCAGAGTCGCGGCATCCTTGTCCGGATGACGGGCGAAGACGAAGTTCGCCGCCGAAGGCAGCACCTCGAAGCCCAGCCCCTGTAGACCGGCGACAACTACCTCACGACTGTCGATCACTTGCTGGCAGGTTTTCTCGAAATAAGCGCGATCCTCGAACGCCGCCGCAGCACCCGCGATGGCCATGCGATCGAGCGGATAGGAGTTGAAGCTGTTCTTGATTCGCTCCAGCGCCTCGATCAGATCCGGATGACCGACCGCAATGCCCACGCGCAAGCCCGCCAGAGAGCGCGACTTGGACAGGGTCTGGGTGACTAGCAGATTCGGGTACTTGTCGACCAGGGCGATGGCCGTCTGGCCGCCGAAGTCGATATACGCCTCGTCTACCAGCACCACGCTGTCCGGGCTGTTCTGCAGCAGGCGCTCGATGGCCTCGAGCGGCAGCAGACAGCCGGTCGGCGCATTGGGGTTGGGGAAGATGATGCCGCCATTGGGCCGAGCATAATCCTCCACGCGGATCTGAAACTGCTCGTCCAGCGGCACCTGTTGCTGCTCGATACCGTACAGGCCGCAATAAACCGGATAGAAGCTGTAGCTGACATCCGGGAACAACAAAGGCGCGTCATGCTGGAACAGGCCATGGAACGCGTGCGCCAGCACCTCGTCAGAGCCGTTGCCGACGAACACCTGATTGGTCTGCACGCCATAGTAGTCGGCCACTGCCTGCTTCAGGCGATCGCTGTTGGGGTCCGGGTACAAACGCAGGTTGTCGTTGACCTCGGCCTGCATCGCCGCAATGGCCTTGGGCGATGGGCCGTAGGGGTTTTCGTTGGTATTGAGCTTGACCAGCTTGCTCAGCTTGGGCTGCTCACCTGGCACATAGGGCACCAGGTCTTTGACAAAGGGGCTCCAGAATTTGCTCATCCGCCCTTCTCTCCTCGAAATGGTTCGATCTGCTTGATGTAGGAGCCGGCTTGCCGGCGATACTTTCAGGCACGGCTCGCCAGCGAGCTGGCTCCTACAGGTTCGGACTGGCCTATGGCTTGATACGGTACTCGGCGCTACGCGCATGCGCGGTCAGCGATTCGCCACGGGCCAGCACCGAGGCGCTCTTGCCCAGCTCCGACGCGCCATCCGGCGAGCAGAAGATGATCGACGAGCGCTTCTGGAAGTCGTACACCCCCAGCGGCGAGGAGAACCGCGCGGTGCCGGAAGTGGGCAGCACGTGATTCGGGCCTGCCACGTAGTCGCCCAGGGCTTCTGCTGTGTAGCGGCCCATGAAGATCGCACCGGCGTGGCGAATCTCGGGCAGCCAGGCTTCCGGATCGGCGACCGACAGCTCCAGGTGCTCCGGCGCGATGTGGTTGGCCACCTCGATGGCCTGCGCCATGTCGGCCACCTGGATCAGCGCGCCACGGCCTTCCAGCGAGGTGCGGATGATCTCGGCACGCTCCATGGTCGGCAGCAACTTGGCGATGCTCTCGGCGACGCGGTCGAGGAAGGCGGCATCCGGGCTGACCAGGATCGACTGAGCATCTTCGTCGTGCTCGGCCTGGGAGAACAGATCCATGGCGATCCAGTCCGGATCGGTCTGGCCGTCACAGACCACGAGGATCTCCGACGGGCCGGCGATCATATCGATGCCCACCTTGCCGAACACATGGCGCTTGGCGGTGGCCACATAGATGTTGCCGGGGCCAACGATCTTGTCCACCGGCGGCACGCTCTCGGTGCCGTAGGCCAACGCGGCCACAGCCTGGGCGCCACCGATGGTGAACACGCGGTCGACGCCGGCGATGGCGGCAGCAGCGAGAACGATCTCGTTGATCTCACCGCGCGGGGTCGGCACCACCATTACCACTTCCGGCACGCCGGCGACCTTGGCCGGAATGGCGTTCATCAGCACCGAGGACGGGTAGGACGCCTTGCCGCCCGGCACGTACAGGCCGGCGCGATCCAGCGGGGTGACCTTCTGCCCCAACACCGTGCCGTCGGCTTCGGTGTAGCGCCAGGAGTCCTGCTTCTGCTTCTCGTGGTAGCTGCGCACCCGCTCGGCGGCCACTTCCAGCGCCTGGCGCTGCTCGGCACTGATTCGGGTCAGGGCCAGTTCCAGGCGCTCGCGCGGCAGGATAAGGTCGGCCATGGAGGCGACCTGCAGACCATCGAAACGCTGGGTGTATTCGACAAGAGCAGCGTCGCCACGCTCGCGCACGGCCTGGATGATTTCCAGGACGCGCTGGTTGACGCCATCGTCGGAGACACTTTCCCAGGACAGCAGATGATCCAGATGACGCGCGAAGTCCGTATCGGCGGCGTTGAGTCGGCGGATGGCAACGGGTGCGGTCATAGCGAAAGCCTCATTAAATGGCGTTTTCTCGGGCGCCCGTAATGTAGCAAGCCCACCGTGCGGGCACCCAAGAAAAATGGCTATGACACGGATAGGCTGGAGAAAACTCTGAACAGTCACTCCCGCGAAGGCGGGAGCCCAGGTGCTGCATGTTCTGGGTTCCCGCCTTCGCGGGAATGACGACTGCTTCAGCGCTTACTCGAAAGAGATCAGTGCGGATGTCGCGCCTCGATGGCGCTACGCAGGGTGTCGATCAGGGACTGGATGCGCGCGTGCTGCATCTTCATCGAAGCCTTGTTGACGATCAGGCGCGAGCTGATGGTGGCGATCAGCTCCTGCGGTTCCAGACCGTTGGCGCGCAGGGTGTTGCCGGTGTCGACCACATCGATGATCCTGTCCGCCAGGCCCACCAGCGGCGCCAGTTCCATCGAGCCGTAGAGCTTGATGATATCGACCTGACGGCCCTGCTCGGCGTAGTAGCGCTTGGCGACGTTGACGAACTTGGTGGCCACGCGCAGGCGGCCTTTCGGCTCCGGCGCACCGACCTTGCCAGCCGTCATCAGCTTGCATTTGGCGATCTGCAAATCCAGCGGCTCATAGATGCCCTGGCCACCGTACTCCATCAGCACGTCCTTGCCCGCCACGCCGAGGTCGGCTGCGCCATGCTCGACGTAAGTGGGCACGTCGGTGGCACGTACGATCAGCAGGCGCACGTCATCCTGAGTGGTCGGGATGATCAGCTTGCGGCTCTTGTCCGGGTTCTCGGTCGGCTCGATGCCCGCCGCCGCCAGCAATGGCAGGGTGTCATCGAGAATGCGGCCTTTGGACAGGGCGATGGTCAGCATGGAACGGTTTCCTTGAGCGGTAGCGGCCTCCCGAGAAGGTTGGCCACACTATCTGCGATCTCGCGAGCTAGAGTCATGCAAGGCAAAAACAGGCGAGGAAGCGGAGTTTACAAGTTGCAAATGAGCATTCGACCGGGCTGGCGTTCCAGACTGTTTTTAACGCAGCAGAACCGACGCGCAGCAGATCGCCATCAACCCGGAACGCGGCGGATCTTGGCGCCGAGCAGTTGCAGCTTCTCTTCGATGCACTCGTAACCACGGTCGATGTGGTAGATGCGGTCGATCAGCGTATCGCCGTCAGCCACCAGCGCAGCCAGCACCAGGCTCGCCGAGGCGCGCAGGTCAGTCGCCATCACCGGTGCGCCCTTGAGCTTGTCGACCCCGGTAACCACGGCCGTATTGCCTTCGACCAGGATGTTGGCGCCCATGCGCAGCATCTCGTAGACATGCATGAAACGGTTTTCGAACACGGTTTCAATGATGGTGCCGGTGCCTTCAGCTACCGCGTTCAGGGCGATGAACTGCGCCTGCATATCGGTGGGGAACGCCGGATAGGGAGCGGTACGCAGGTTGACAGCCTTGGGGCGCTTGCCCTTCATGTCCAACTCGATCCAGTCCGGACCGGTGGTGATTTCGGCGCCTGCTTCCTGCAGCTTGGCCAGCACGGCCTCCAAAGTCGAAGGATCGGCGTCCTTGACCTTGACTCGACCACCGGTAACGGCAGCGGCCACCAGGTAGGTGCCGGTCTCGATACGGTCGGGCATGACGTTGAAACGCGCGCCATGCAGGCGCTCGACGCCGTCGATGATGATGGTGTCGGTACCGGCACCCTGGATCTTCGCGCCCATGGCGATCAGGCAGTTGGCCAGGTCGACCACCTCAGGCTCACGCGCGGCGTTTTCCAGCACGCTGCGGCCCTTGGCCAGGGTCGCGGCCATCATGATGTTCTCGGTGCCGGTCACGCTGACCACATCGAAGAAGAAATGCGCGCCACGCAGGCCACCTTCCGGCGCCTTGGCCTTGATGTAACCACCCTCGACATCGATGATCGCCCCCATGGCCTCGAGGCCACGGATGTGCAGATCGACCGGACGCGAACCAATGGCGCAGCCGCCCGGCAGCGCCACCTCGGCCTCACCGAAACGCGCAACCATGGGGCCAAGCACCAGAATCGAGGCGCGCATGGTTTTTACCAGCTCGTAAGGCGCGACCAGGGTCTTGATGGCGCGCGCGTCGACCTCGACTGCCAGCTTCTCGTCGATCACCGGCTCGATGCCCATGCGACCGAACAGTTCGATCATGGTGGTGATGTCGTGCAGGTGCGGCAGGTTGCAGATGGTGACGGGCTCGTCGCCCAGCAAAGTGGCCGCCAGAATCGGCAGTGCAGAGTTCTTCGCACCGGAAATGCGGATTTCGCCATCGAGGCGAACGCCGCCGGTAATGATCAGTTTATCCATAGGAATCTCGTCGCCCGCAGGCTCAGGAACGCGCGGCCCAATCGGCCTGGCTGAAGAATTTCATGGTCACCGCATGGATGCTGCCATCGGCGATCCAGGCATTGAGGTGAGCATAGATCTGCTGCTGACGCTTGACCGGACTGAGGGCGGCCAGTTCGTCGCTGATCAGGTTGAGCTGGAAGTTACAGCCTTCGCCTTCGACTTCCACCTGGGTATTCGGGAGTTTTTCCTCTAGGAGGCTTTTTACTTCTGCAGCCTGCATGCTCGACCTCGACTGACGCATTCGGGCTACCAGCGCCCGCGGGTCGGCCATCATACAAAAAAGCCTCCCGCCTGCGAACCCCGCCAGCACCGGCACAGACGCAACGACGGGAAACGCTTCACGCTTGCAGCGGCAGCAACTCCAGCAAGCCGCTGACCTGAGCGATCTCGCGCATGTCGTCGGGCAGCGCGCTGATGGTCAGCTCACGCCCGGCCTTGCGCGCATCGCGCATGAACGCCAGCAACAGCGCCAGGCCGACGCTGCTGGACTTTTCCACCGCGCTGCAGTCGAGCGTCAGACGCGTCGCGCTGCTGGCGGCGATCAGGCGCGCGCCCTGCTCACGCAGCAGCGGACCGGTGCTGTAATCGAGCACACCGCTGAGCTGCAATTGCCCAGCAGCGCGCTCGCCAATGCTCGCCTGACTCACGATTCGCCTCGAGCCTGACGCGCCCTGGCCACTGTGTCAGCCCAGGTGTCGATGACCTTGTCGAGATCGTTGCGGTTGTTCTGCATCGACTGGGCGAACTGATCGCGGAACAGCTTGCCGACGTTGATGCCGTTGATCACCACGTTACGCAACTTCCAGCGACCATCGATCAACACCATGGTGTAGGACAGCGGGTAGACCACGCCCTTGCCATCACGAATTTCCATGCCGACCGAGGTGCGCTCGCCCTCGGCCCCGCCGCTGGCTGGCAGCACACGAATGTCCTGGTTGTTGTACTCGAGCAGGGCGTTGCCATAGAACTGCATCAGGCTGCGCTTGAAGTTCTCCTGAAAGCGGCTCATCTGCTCAGGCGAAGCCTGACGCGAATAGCGCACGGTCATCACGCCACGGGCGATGCCTTCGACATCCACCACCGGGCCGAGAATCTCGTTGAGCGAGTCGTAGAAGGCATTGGGATTGTTGCGGTACCGCTCCTTATTGGCCTTGAGGTCCGCCAGCAGGGTTTCGGTGGTTTGCTGCACCACTTCATGGGCGCTTGGTGCAGCGATGGCCAGCAGCGGCATGGCAGCCAGCAACACCAGCAGGGAATTACGCACGGTTTTGAACATGTCAGGAGCCCTCATCAATTGGCCTCATCTTTATTGACCGAATTGAGCAGGAATTTGCCAATCAGGTCTTCCAGCACCAGCGAGGACTGCGTGTCGTGGATGGTGCTGCCGTCCTTGAGCACCTCCTCGTCACCACCAACGCTGATGCCGATGTATTTCTCACCGAGCAGCCCCGCAGTCAGGATCGACGCAGTGGAATCCTCAGGCAGGTTATTGACGCCGCCATCGAGCTCCAGGGTCACCCGGCCCATGTAGCTGTCACGATCCAGATCGATCGCAGTGACCTTGCCGATGCTCACGCCGGCCATGGTGACCTTGGCGCGCACGGTCAGCCCGGCGATGTTGTCGAAATAGGCGTAGACCTTGTAGGTATCGCCAGCACTGCCGACGCTCAGGCCGCTGACGCGCAGGGCCAGCAACAGCAGGGCCAGCACACCGGCCATGAGGAACAGGCCGACACCAATCTCCAGCGTGCGGTTTTGCATCAGAAATCTCCAAACATCAAAGCGGTCAGAATGAAATCCAGGCCAAGCACGGCCAGCGAGGCGTACACCACGGTGCGCGTGGTCGCACGGCTGATGCCTTCGGAAGTGGGTTCACAGTCGTAGCCCTGGAACACGGCGATCCAGGTCACCACGAAGGCGAAGACGATGCTCTTGATCACGCCGTTGAGCACGTCGTCATAAAAGGAAACACTGTTCTGCATGTTGGCCCAGAACGAGCCCTCGTAGACGCCCAGCCAATCCACGGCGACCATCGCCGCACCCCAGATACCGACCACGCAGAAGATCATCGCCAGCAGCGGCATGGAGATGAAGCCGGCCCACAGCCGCGGTGCGACGATGTACTTGAGCGGGTCGACGCCGATCATCTCCAGACTGGAGAGCTGCTCGGTGGACTTCATGTTGCCGATTTCGGCGGTCAACGCGGAACCGGCGCGACCGGCGAACAGCAGCGCGGTGACCACCGGGCCCAGTTCACGCAGCAGGGTCAGGGCGACCATCTGCCCCACAGCCTGCTCCGAGCCATAGCTGACCAGAATGTTGTAGCCCTGCAGGGCCAACACCATACCGATGAAAATGCCGGACACGACGATGATCGCCAGCGACATCACGCCAATCGCGAACAGTTGCTTGATCAACAGTTGAAAAGGCTTGCCAGCGCGGCTGCGCCCGAACAGAGCGTTGACCAGAAACAGGACAGAGCGCCCCAGGGTCGCGACCACATCGATACCCGCACGACCGAACAGGCGCAGCCGTTCGAGCGGTGAAATTCTGCGCATCAACCTCTCCCCAACAGATCTTCGCGGTAGTCCGGCGCTGGAAAATGAAACGGCACCGGACCATCCGGGATGCCCTTCATGAACTGGCGAATGCGCGGGTTATCCGACTCCATCAACTCGGCCGGTGTGCCCTGCCCCAGCACCTGTGCATCACCGACGACATAGATGTAGTCGGCGATACTGGCGGTTTCTGCAAGATCGTGAGAAACCACCACACTGGTGATCCCCAGCGCATCGTTGAGCAGGCGGATCAGGCGCACCAGGACGCCCATGGCGATGGGGTCCTGACCGACGAAAGGCTCGTCATACAGCAGAATCTGCGGATCGAGTGCAATGGCTCGGGCCAGCGCGACACGGCGCTTCATGCCCCCAGACAACTCGTCCGGCATCAGCTCCAGCGCTCCGCGCAGGCCAACGGCCTGCAACTTCATCAGGACGATGTCGCGGATCATTTCTTCCGGCAGTTGGGTATGCACACGCAGTGGAAAGGCCACGTTCTCGAACACATCGAGGTCGGTGAACAGTGCACCGCTCTGAAACAGCACGCCCATCTGCTTGCGCATGTCGAACAGCTCGTCGCGCGACAGCTTCGGCAGGCTGACGCCCGCTACACGAACATCACCGGCCGAAGGACGCAGCTCGGCAGCGATCAGACGCAGCAGCGTGGTCTTGCCGCAGCCGGACGGCCCCATGATGCCGGTCACCTTGCCGCGCGGTATGCGGATATCGACCTGGTCGAAAATCGACCGCGCGCCGCGCTGAAAGCTCACGCCCTGCAACTCGATCGCGTACTCGTGCTCGGCGCTCATCTGAACTCCTTGAAAATCAGGCCTTCCTGGCAGACGCCGCCTCCAGAAGCGAGGACACGCGCCAGCCAGAGGGGGCCAAAATGGCCGCGAACTATAGCATTTGCCGAACATCTCGCCCAATAGCACCACGGCGCAGCGTTCAGACTTGCGACAGCTTCGGCACTGCCCTGCATACGGCAAAGGTGAGCACGACAAGCTTTTCCCGTTATAATCCTCGTCTTTTTTCGCCCGACAGCCTTGCCCAGCATGAACCAGACCCGTGACCTGATTGATTCCGCGCAGCGCACCATCCGCCTCGAACTTGAAGCGGTACAGGAGCTATTGCCCCGCATCAATGCCGATTTCATCAAGGCCTGCGAGCTGATTCTCAGTTGCAAGGGACGCGTGGTAGTAGTCGGCATGGGCAAGTCCGGGCATATCGGCAACAAAATCGCTGCGACCCTGGCCAGCACCGGCACCCCCTCTTTCTTCGTCCACCCGGCAGAAGCCAGCCATGGCGACATGGGCATGATCACCAAGGACGACATCGTCCTGGCGCTGTCGAACTCGGGCTCGACCGCCGAGATCATCACCCTGCTGCCGCTGATCAAACGCCTCGGCATCGGCCTGATCAGCATGACCGGCAACCCGGATTCTCCATTGGCCAAGGCCGCCGATGTCAATCTCGATGCGCGCGTCTCGCAGGAAGCCTGCCCACTCAACCTGGCGCCGACCTCCTCGACCACCGCCAGCCTGGTACTGGGCGACGCACTGGCCATCGCCCTGCTGGAAGCGCGCGGCTTCACCGCCGAAGACTTCGCGTTTTCCCATCCGGGCGGCGCCCTTGGCCGGCGCCTGCTGCTCAAGGTAGAGAACGTGATGCACGCAGGCGATGCCCTGCCACGTGTACGCCGCGGCACCAGCCTGCGCGACGCCCTGCTGGAAATGACCCAGAAAGGCCTGGGCATGACCGTGGTTCTGGAAGAAGACGGCCGCCTCGCCGGCATCTTCACCGACGGCGACCTGCGCCGCACCCTGGACAAGGGTATCGACGTGCGCCAGGCATTGATCGACGAGGTGATGACCCCGCACGGCAAGACCGCTCGCGCCGAGATGCTCGCGGCCGAGGCCCTGAAGATCATGGAAGACCACAAGATCAATGCGCTGGTGGTGGTCGACGACCTGGACAACCCGGTCGGCGCCCTCAACATGCATGACCTGCTACGCGCCGGAGTGATGTGATGAACGACCTGCTGCAACGCGCCCGCGCCATCAAACTGGCGATCTTCGACGTCGACGGCGTGCTGACCGACGGCCGCCTGTACTTTCTCGAAGACGGCAGCGAGTTCAAGACCTTCAACACACTCGACGGTCACGGCATCAAAATGCTGATCAACTCAGGTGTGCGCACCGCCATCATCAGCGGGCGCAAAACCCCGGTGGTCGAGCGCCGCGCCAATAACCTGGGTATCCAGCACCTGTTCCAGGGTCGTGAAGACAAACTCGTGGTACTCGACGGCCTGCTCGCCGAACTCGGCCTAAGCTATGAACAGGTCGCCTATCTTGGTGACGACCTACCAGACCTTCCGGTGATTCGCCGTGTCGGATTGGGCATGGCCGTAGCCAGCGCCGACAGCTTCGTGCGCCAGCACGCCCATGGCGTCACCCAGGCACGCGGCGGCGACGGTGCGGCACGGGAATTCTGCGAACTGATCATGCGTGCCCAGGGCACACTGGATGCGGCCCAGGCCGCCTACCTGTAGAGAACAGCATGCCGCGTAAAATCCTCAACACTCTGATCTTTGCTCTGATTGCAGTCGTCGTGGCCGCACTCGGCTACTGGAACCTTGCCCCGGACAGCGCACGCCAAGCCCAGCGGGCCAGCGACAACAACGTCGTTGACTTCTATGCAGTGGGCGCGCGCACCGTGCAGTTCCAGGATGACGGCAAACTGCACTACCGCATGACCGCGGACAAGCTCGAGCACATCAAAAGCACCGACATCACCCTGATCGACGCCCCCAAGCTGGAGCTCTATCGCGGCACCGAGCTGCCCTGGGAAGTCACCAGCCAGCGCGCCGAAGTCTCGCCTGGCGGCGTCGAGGTAGAACTGATCGACGACGTGCGCATCGCCCGCACCGACGCCAAGAACCGTCCAACCATCATCACCAGCAGCCGCATGACCGTTATTCCTGACAAGGAATATGCGCAGACCGAGCAAGCCGTTAGAATCGTCGCGGCCAACGGGGTAACCACGGCACAAGGAATGAAAGCGTACTTGAATGACGGCAGGATGCTCCTGCAGTCCAACGTAAGAGGCCAGCATGAGGTTCGTTAATACCCTCCCCCTGATTCTCAGCCTCGGCGCCGCATTGGGAAGCGCGGCTGCCTGGGCACTGCCATCGGATCGTGATCAACCGATTCGCATCCAGGCCGACAGCGCAGAACTGGATGACCGACAAGGTGTAGCCGTCTACCGCGGCGATGTGATCATCACTCAGGGCACCCTGAAGATCACGGGTGACACCGTCACCATCACCCAGACCGCCAGCGGCGATATCGACGTCTTCACCTCGGTGGGCAACCTGGCCTACTACGAGCAGAAGCCAGCCGTGGACAAGGACATCGTCAAGGCCTACGGCAAGACCATCCAGTACTTCGCCAGCAATGAGCGCATCGTACTGATCGACCAGGCCAAGGTGATTCAGGAAGGCAATACCTTCGAAGGCGAGAAGATCGTCTATGACACCCGCCGCCAGATCGTCAACGCCGGCCGCGCAACAGGCGGCAACATCAGCACGCCGCGCCCGCGTATCGACATGGTCATCCAACCGAAGAACAAACCCGCGGATCAGCAGCAGTAATGGCCATTCTCAAAGCCCAACACCTGGCGAAAAGCTACAAGAGCCGCCAGGTCGTGCGTGACGTCAGCCTGAGCATCGAAAGCGGTCAGATCGTTGGCCTGCTCGGCCCCAACGGCGCCGGCAAGACCACCTGCTTCTACATGATCGTTGGCCTGGTACGCGCCGACCAGGGCCGCGTGCTTATCGACGACCTCGACGTCAGTCATCAGCCCATGCACGGTCGCGCGCGCGCCGGCATCGGCTACCTGCCGCAGGAAGCCTCGATCTTCCGCAAGCTGTCGGTGACCGACAACATCATGGCCATCCTCGAAACGCGCAAGGACCTGGACCGCGCCGGGCGCCAGGCGGAACTGGAAAGCCTGCTGCAGGAATTCCATATCCACCATATCGCCGACAGCCTCGGCATGAGCCTGTCCGGCGGTGAGCGACGCCGCGTAGAGATTGCCAGAGCCCTGGCCACCAACCCCAAGTTCATTCTGCTCGACGAACCCTTTGCCGGGGTCGACCCGATCTCCGTCGGCGATATCAAGCAGATCATCCATCACCTCAAGACCAAGGGCATCGGCATCCTGATCACCGATCACAACGTGCGCGAAACCCTGGACATCTGCGAGACCGCCT
Source organism: Pseudomonas oleovorans subsp. oleovorans (assembly GCF_002197815.1). Lineage (GTDB taxonomy): Bacteria > Pseudomonadota > Gammaproteobacteria > Pseudomonadales > Pseudomonadaceae > Aquipseudomonas > Aquipseudomonas oleovorans. The sequence goes on along the minus strand of NZ_NIUB01000010.1, from coordinate 20,937 downwards.
ACATCGTCAACGATGGACAGCTGATCGCCGAAGGTGACGCCGAGACCATCCTCGCCAACCAGACGGTGAAAGAGGTTTACCTGGGCCACGAATTCCGCCTGTAGCAGGCTGCGTGAAAACTACTGCACTCGGTGATGCTGCGTTAAAAACAGGCTCAAAATGCTCATTTACAGTCGTAAACTGCGCTTTCTCGCTTGTTTTTGCCTTGCCTCACCTTCGCTCGCTACGCTTTCACACAACCTGTAGGTCGCTCACTATTTCGCTACAGAAATATTGCAACCCCTAGGCAAAAACGAGAAATTCAGGCATATAATTTGCTTCCTGGCGGCGCTTCGGCGCCCTGATGTGGAAGGCGTAACTCGCCAGTAAATTAAGGTCTGCAATGAAACCATCGCTAGTCCTCAAGATGGGCCAGCAGCTGACGATGACCCCGCAGCTGCAACAGGCTATCCGCCTCCTCCAATTGTCTACCCTGGACCTGCAACAGGAAATCCAGGAGGCGCTGGAGTCCAATCCCATGCTCGAGCGCCAGGAAGACGGCGACGACTTCGACAACAGCGATCCAATGGCCGATGGCGCCGAAAGCGCCACTCCGAACCCGAACAAGGAAGACAGCTACCAGGAAACCACCCCCACGGTGGACAACCTGGAAGAAGGCGAGTGGGGCGAGCGCATCCCCAACGAGCTGCCGGTCGATACCGCCTGGGAAGACATCTACCAGACCAGCGCCAGCAGCCTGCCCAGCAACGACGATGACGAGTGGGACTTCACCACCCGCACTTCCAGTGGCGAGAGCCTGCACAGCCATCTGCTCTGGCAACTGAATCTGGCCCCCATGTCGGACAAGGATCGCCTGATCGCAGCGACCCTGATCGACTGCATCAACAACGACGGCTACCTCGAAGAAACCCTCGAGGAAGTGACCGAATCCTTCGACCCCGAGCTGGATGTCGAACTGGACGAAGTGGAGGTGGTGCTGCACCGCATCCAGCAGTTCGAACCGGCCGGTATCGGCGCCCGCGACCTGCGCGAGTGCCTGCTGCTGCAACTGCGTCAGTTGCCCGCCAACACCCCCTGGCTGAACGAAACCCAGCGCGTGGTCGGCGACTATCTGGAACTGCTCGGCAGCCGCGATTACGCCCAGCTGATGCGCCGCACCAAGCTCAAGGAAGACGAACTGCGCCAGGTCATCGACCTGATCCAGCGCCTGAATCCGCGTCCGGGTTCGCAGATCGAGTCCAGCGAACCGGAATACGTCGTGCCCGACGTTATCGTGCGCAAGCATAACGAACGCTGGCTGGTGGAGCTGAACCAGGAAGCCATGCCGCGCCTGAGGGTCAACCCGCAGTATGCCGGCTTCGTCAAACGCGCAGACTCCAGCGCCGATAACACCTTCATGCGCAACCAGTTGCAGGAGGCCCGCTGGTTCATCAAAAGCCTGCAGAGCCGCAACGAAACGCTGATGAAGGTGGCCACGCAGATCGTTGAGCACCAGCGTGGCTTCCTCGACTACGGCGACGAGGCGATGAAGCCTCTGGTGCTGCACGACATCGCCGAAGCCGTGGGTATGCACGAGTCGACGATTTCACGCGTTACCACGCAGAAATTCATGCACACCCCGCGTGGCATTTACGAGCTGAAATATTTCTTCTCCAGCCACGTCAGCACCTCCGAAGGCGGCGAATGCTCGTCCACCGCGATCCGCGCGATCATCAAAAAACTGGTTGCAGCAGAAAACGCGAAAAAGCCGTTGAGCGACAGCAAGATCGCTGGTTTACTGGAGGCACAAGGCATCCAAGTCGCCCGTCGGACGGTCGCCAAGTATCGCGAGTCCCTCGGCATAGCGCCCTCGAGTGAGCGCAAGCGACTGATGTAGGCCAGATTGACTGAAGGCCTCAGGCCTTCAGGCCAACGTGTTCCGGCGGTGGGTCGAACCAGACCCGCCTCTTACACAAGCCAGTGAGGAGAAAGCGGTATGCAAGTCAACATCAGTGGACATCAGCTGGATGTGACCGACGCCCTGCGTGACTATATCGGCGAGAAACTGGGCCGACTGGAACGCCACTTCGACAAGATCACCAACGTACAGGTGACCATGGAGGTCGAGAAACTCAAACAGAAGATCGAAGCCACCCTGCACATCGCCGGCGGCGAAGTCGTCGCCAACGCCGAACACCAGGATATGTACGCTGCCATCGACCTGTTGGCCGATAAACTCGACCGTCAACTCATCAAGCACAAGGAAAAGCAGCTCGAACGCCTGCAAGGCGCCACGGCCCGCTAACATTCCCTATCCATGATCCGACTTGAAAATATCCTGACCCCCGGCCGTTCCCTGGTGAACGTGCCGGGCGGCAGCAAGAAACGCGTGCTAGAACAGATCGCCAACCTGGTTGCGCGTGATCTACCCGACCTGGATGCCCAGGACATATTCGAAAGCCTCATCGCCCGCGAGAAGCTCGGCTCTACCGGCTTCGGCAACGGCATTGCCATTCCCCACTGCCGCCTGGCTGGCTGCAGTGCCCCGATCAGTGCAGTCCTGCATCTGGAGACGGCAGTCGACTTCGACGCCATCGACGGCGTGCCGGTCGATCTGCTGTTCGTGCTGCTGGTGCCGGAGGCGGCCACCGATGCCCACCTCGACCTGCTGCGCCAGATCGCCAGCATGCTTGATCGCCAGGATGTACGTGAACGTCTGCGCCAGGCCAAGAGCGGCGAAGATCTCTATCAGGTCGTCGTGGACATTCAGAACGGTCAATAAACATGCGCCTGATCATCGTCAGCGGTCGCTCGGGCTCGGGCAAGAGCACCGCCCTCGATGTACTTGAGGACAACGGTTTCTACTGCATCGACAACCTGCCGGCCGGTCTGCTGCCGGACCTCGCCGAGCGCTTCCTGCCGCACAGCGACATGCTGCTGCCGCAAGTGGCCGTTTCCATTGATGCACGCAACCTGCTGAGCCAGCTCAAGCGCTTCCCGGAGCTGCTCGAAGAAGTACGCAAACGTAATATCCGCTGCGATGTGCTGTATCTCGATGCCGAAGACGAAACCCTGCTCAAGCGCTTTTCCGAAACCCGCAGACGCCACCCGCTGACCAACGATAAGCGCTCGCTGGCCGAAGCCATTGCGTACGAAAGTCTGCTGTTGGCGCCGATCACCGATCGTGCCGATCTGAAGATCGACACCACTCGCCTGAATCTCTACCAGCTGCGCGATACGCTCAAACTGCGCCTGCTCGGCCAGACACAGACCGGAACCGCCTTTCTCGTCGAGTCCTTCGGCTTCAAGCGCGGCATGCCGGTGGACGCCGATCTGGTGTTCGATGCGCGCTGCCTGCCCAATCCCTACTGGAAGCCGGAACTGCGCGACTACTCCGGCCTGGATCAACCGGTGATCGACTACCTGGCTGCGCAGCCGGAGGTCGAGGAGATGTATCAGGACATCCTCGCCTATCTGGAAAAATGGCTGCCACGCTTCGCCGCCAGCAACCGCGCCTATGTCACCATCGCCATTGGCTGCACCGGTGGTCACCACCGCTCGGTGTACCTGGCCAACCGCCTGAGCCAGGCACTCAAAGACTCGCTGAAGAACGTCCAGGTGCGTCACCGCGACCTCAGCTAAGGAATCCTGCCGCGATGCCAGCACGTGAAATCACCATCATCAACAAACTTGGTCTGCATGCCCGCGCCGCGGCGAAGTTCGTCGGTGTAGCGAGCACCTACCCCTGCCAAGTGCGCATCGGCCGCAGCGCCGACAGCCTGGTAGACGGCAAGAGCATCATGGCGGTGATGATGCTGGCTGCCGGCAAGGGCACCAATGTGCACCTGCTGACAGAAGGCGAGCAGGACGAAGAAGCGATGGCCGCCCTGGTAGGCCTGATAGAGAACTACTTCGACGAAGGCGAGTAATACCTCCAGCCAAAACGAAGGCCACCCACGGGTGGCCTTGTCGTTACTGCCGACTTCAACTGCCGGCGACGGTCATCTTCTCGATCAGCACCGAGCCGGTGCAGATATTGCCACGCCGCTCCAGGTCACAACCGACTGCAACGACCTGGCGGAACATGTCGCGCAGATTGCCGGCGATGGTTACCTCCTGCACCGGGAACTGGATCTCGCCGTTCTCCACCCAGAAGCCCGCCGCGCCGCGCGAGTAATCACCCGTCACCAGATTCAGCCCCTGGCCCATCAGCTCGGTAACCAGCAAACCGCGCCCCATGCGCCGAATCAGCGCCTGCTGATCCTCATCGCCATGGGTGATGAACAGGTTGTGCACACCTCCTGAGTTGGCAGTGCTCGGCAAACCCAGCTTGCGCCCGGAATAGGTGCTAAGTACGTAGGACACCAGCTCTCCCTTCTCCACGAACGGCTTGGCATAAGTGGCCAGGCCATCACCATCGAAAGCCGCGCTGCCCAGTGCGCGCGGCAGGTGCGGACGCTCGTCTAGAGTCAGCCACTCGGGAAAAAGACGCTGGCCGAGTGCGCCCTCGAGGAAAGAGGAGTGACGATAGAGATTGCCGCCCGAGATTGCCGCCAGCAGGTGACTGAACAACCCGCCGGCAAGCTCGGCAGCGAACAGCACCGGCACCTCACAGGTCGGTACCGGTCGTGCACCAAGGCGGCTGACCGCACGCTCGGCAGCCCGCTGGCCGATACCCTTAGCATCAGCCAGTAGTTCACCCTGACGGTTGACGTCATACCAGTAGTCGCGCTGCATCTGCCCTTCTCCTTCGGCGATCATCACGCAGCTCAGGCTATGGCGGGTGCTGGCGTAACCGCCGACGAAGCCGTGGCTGTTGCCGTATACGCGACAGCCTTGGTGGGTATTGAGGCTGGTGCCATCGGCGTTCTTGATCCGCGTGTCAGCGGCGAAAGCCGCAGCTTCACAGGCCAGCGCCTGCTCCACCGCCTGCTCCGGGGTGATCGACCAGGGGTGATAGAGATCCAGCTCAGGCAGCTCTCGGGCCATCAGTGCGGCATCGGCCAGGCCGGCGCACTCGTCCTCGCTGGTATGTTTGGCAATCGCCAGGGCCGCCGCCACGGTCTCACGAATGGCCTCGCTACCGGTGGCCGAGGTGCTGGCCGAGCCCTTGCGCTGGCCCACATACAGGGTGATGCCGAAACCCTGGTCGCGATTGAATTCGACGGTCTCCACTTCGCCCTGGCGCACCGTGGTGGACAGACCCTGACCAGCCGATACCGTCACCTCGCAGGCACTGGCACCCTGGCGCCTGGCCTCGGCGAGAATGGCCTCGACCTGCTCTTGCAGCACTGGCAAGGCCTGCGGCCCGATGCGTTCTACTTCACTCATAACCACTCCCGATTCTCTTGGCGCAGGCACTCTTTGTACGAAACCCAAGGCCTGCTCTCGACTGCCCGTCCGCGGGCCGGCAGTCACGGTTACTGCTATCATGGCGGCGTTTCCCTCTGGACCCACCCCATGTCTGATTCCTACGACGACTTCTCCCTGGAGAAGAGCAAATCCCAGGTCAAACGCGAACTGCATGCCCTGCAGGACCTTGGCGAGCGACTGACCACGCTCAAGGCGGATCTGCTGGCCAAGATGCCACTGACCGATGCCCTACGCCGCGCGCTCGCCGAAGCGCCGAAACATACCGCCAATGCCGCGCGCAAACGCCACATCCAGTTCATCGGCAAGCTGATGCGCGAACAGGATGTCGACGCGATCATTGCCATGCTCGACCAGGTGGACAGCTCCACCCGCGAGTACAACGAACGCTTCCATGCCCTCGAACGCTGGCGCGACCGCCTGATCGCCGAAGGCGACAGCGCGCTGGAAAGCTTCGTCGAGCTCTACCCCGAGGCTGACGTCCAGCACCTGCGCGGCCTGGTCCGTCATGCTCAGCACGAAGCGGCGCGCAACAAGCCGCCAGCCGCCGCGCGCAAGGTGTTCAAGTACATCCGCGAGCTCGACGAAATCCACCGCGGCCTGCGCTGAACCTGCTTCGCTTTACGCACCGGTGCCGCCAACTGTGATCGCGTCGATCTTCAGCGTCGGCTGGCCGACGCCCACCGGCACCGACTGACCGTCTTTGCCACAGGTGCCGACGCCGCTGTCCAGCGCCAGGTCATTGCCGACCATGGACACCCGGCTCATGGCCTCCGGGCCATTGCCAATCAGGGTGGCGCCCTTGACCGGCGCAGTGATCTTGCCGTCCTCGATCAGGTAGGCCTCACTGGTGGAAAAGACGAACTTGCCGCTGGTGATGTCCACCTGGCCGCCGCCAAGGTTGGCGCAGTAGATGCCCTTTTTCACCGAACGGATGATTTCTTCCGGGTCGCTCTCGCCCGCCAGCATGTAGGTGTTGGTCATACGCGGCATCGGCAGGTGCGCATAGGATTCACGACGACCGTTGCCGGTAGCGGCCACACCCATCAGACGCGCGTTGAGCTTGTCCTGCATGTAACCCTTGAGTACGCCATTCTCGATCAGTGTGGTGCATTGGGTCGGCGTGCCTTCGTCGTCGACGCTGAGCGAACCACGCCGCCCGGCCAGGGTGCCGTCGTCGACGATGGTGCACAAGCTGGACGCGACCTTCTGCCCGACCTGGCCGCTGTAGGCTGAACTGCCTTTGCGGTTGAAGTCGCCTTCCAGGCCGTGGCCGACTGCTTCGTGCAGCAGCACGCCGGACCAGCCGGCGCCCATCACCACCGGCATGCTGCCGGCGGGTGCTGCGATGGCTTCAAGGTTGACCAGCGCCTGGCGCAGCGCCTCGCGGGCATAGCCCATGGCGCGGTCTTCTTCCAGAAAATAGCGGTAGTCGGTACGTCCGCCGCCGCCATGGCCACCGCGCTCGCGGCGCCCGTTCTGCTCGACGATGACGCTGACATTGAAGCGCACCAGCGGGCGGATATCAGCGCTGAGGCTGCCGTCGTGGGCCGCCACCAGAATGCGATCCCAAACCCCGGCCAGGCTCACGGTAACCTGCTTGATGCGCGGATCCAGCGCGCGCGTGGCACGGTCGATACGCTGCAGCAATTCAACCTTCTCGGCGCGGTCCATGACGTTCAGTGGGTTGTCTTCGGCATACAACTGGGTCACCTGCGGGCTGACGAACGCCTGCACGCGGCCCTGTTGGCCGGCGCGCGAGATCGAACGTGCGGCCCGGGCAGCTTGCGTCAGGGCATCGAGGCTGATGGCGTTGCTGTAGGCAAAACCGGTCTTCTCGCCCGACTGGGCGCGCACACCGACCCCCTGATCGAGATTGAAACTGCCTTCCTTGACGATGCCATCCTCCAATACCCAGGTTTCCGAAACCTGGCTTTGAAAGTACAGGTCGGCGGCATCGATACCTGGGCCTGCGACGTCACCCAGCACGCTGCTGAGGCTGTCGAACGTCAGGTTACCGGGCGCAAGCAGGTGCTCGCTGACGGATTGCAACATCGTATTCATGGTCACTCCACAACGATCGGACGCGGTACGTCCGATGAAAAGAATCGGCGGTGCTGCTGCACCGGCATGCGTTGGCGAATGTTCGCCTGCTCGGCGGCATCACGGGCAGCCAGCAGAGCACCGTCGCCCTGATCCTGCTCGACCACTACCTTACCCCAGGGGTCGATGATCGCCGAATGGCCAAAGGTCATGCGCTGCCCCGGGTGCTCGCCGCCCTGGCCGGCGGCCAACAGGTAGCACTGGGTTTCGATGGCACGGGCGCGGGTCAGCACCTGCCAATGCGCCGCGCCAGTCACGGCGGTGAACGCCGCCGGCACGCTGATCAGCTCGGCGCCGGCTTCACGCAGCGCAGTGAACAGCTCGGGGAAGCGCAAGTCATAACATACGCTCAGGCCCAGACGCCCGACCGGCGTATCCGCCACCACGACGCGTTGGCCATGGGCGAAATCATCGGACTCGCGATAACGGCCACGGTTGTCGGCCACCTCGACATCGAACAGATGCAGCTTGTCGTAACGGGCCACACGCTCGCCCTGATCGTCGATCAACAATGAGCAGGCGTGCGGTTTGCCGTCGGCATCATCATCCGGCGGTAGCGGCAAGGTGCCGGCCACTATCCATAAACTGAGGTCACGAGCAGCGCGTTTCAACCAGGGCAGGATCGGCCCCTCGCCCAACGCCTCGGCCCGCCCGATGGCAGCCAGGTCGCGGCGGCCCATGGCAGCGAAATTCTCGGGCAGCACGACAAGGCGCGCACCGCCCTGGGCTGCACGCTCCAGCATGCGCCGCGCCAGGCGCAGATTGGTTTGCACGTCATCCTGGCTGACCATCTGGATTACAGCGAGATTCATGGCGACACTCTTCAGGGCTTGATGCAACAGCCTACGCCAAGAAGCGACTTCATTGCGGTTTTTCGAAGGGTTTGTCGAAGCTGATCTGCGGATCCTGCAGCGGGCCCTTGACGTCGTACTGGACGCTGGCGAAACGCGCAACCTTGTCACCGAGCAACTTGTCGGCCACGAACAACGCCCCGCCAATGGCCGGCGCGCCGACAATAAGTGCTGCCAGTGGCAAGTTGTTGGTCACCGGCAGGGTCACCAGCAGCTTGGCGTCGATGCGCTCATCGCGCATGTCCAGATTGCCATTGAGCTCCAGGTTGCTCGACGGCCCCGTCAGGGTGATCGGCTCCCGGGTGACGAACAGACCATTGGTGGCCTGCAGGTTGCCCTTGACCCGGTCGTAACTCAGCCCCTTGCCCAGCAGGTCGGAGAAGTCCAGGCGCAGACGCCGGCCAATCGAGTTGAAGTTGAGCAGGCCGAATACCCGCAGCGCCTGGGCCGAGCCCTGTACTTCGACGAACTGGCCCTTGCGTAGCGAAGGATCGAGATTGCCGGAGAAACGCCGGAGCGAGAACCACGCCGGAGAACCGGGCCAGGTAGCATCGGCGTCTACCCGGAAACTTTCGCTGGTAACGCTGGGGGCATAATCCCAGGCTTGCAGAATGTCGCCGAGATCCTTGCCCTGCAGACGCCCCTTGTACCAGCTTTGGGTGTTGCCAGGCGTGCCTCGCCAGCCACCACTACCACCAATCTTCAGCCCCTGCAGATCGAGGTCGAGTTCATCGAAACGCACGCCCTGCGCCTCGGGCCTGACCTTGAGCGACCAGGCGCCCAGCACCTTGTCGCCACGCTGTACACGCTGAATACGGATATCCATGGCCGGCAGCGTGCCGGGATCGAAATCGGCCAGGGGATCAGGCGCATCGACGACCTTCGCCGCTTCGGCGTCAGGCGCCGGCAGGCGTACATACTGCAGGTCGATGGCAATCGGCGTGTCCGCACGATCGGCCAACAGCACACGCCCGGCGGCCAACTCACTGTCGATCTGCAAGGCCCAGGCCTGGCCTTCTCGCGCCAGGCCAAGCGTCAGTTGCTCGACCTCCTGACCAAAACCACGGAAGCGTCCGACATCCAGCCGTGCACTGCGTAGCAGGCGCTGGCTATCAGCATCCAACCTGACCGGATGATTGCTGCCGAGTTGCTTCCAGGCATCGAGATCCAGTTCGTCCAAGCGCCCGCGCACGCGCAGCCCCTGGCCAGGCGGCAACCCCGCCGGGGCACCACCGAGCACCAGTTCACCCCGCCCCTCAGCCAGCGCGCCTGGAGGTGCGGCCAGATTCAGGCTGGCCAGATCACCATATTCGGCCCAGTAGCGGCGCTCACGACCGGCCAGGGTCATGCGCCAGCTGGCATCACGCGCCTGCTGCGCCGTCTTGCCGAACGGGGCTGGTAGCTCGACCGCCACACCACGCAGGTTGGAGTCGACGCGTAATTGACTGTCATCGCCATCCAGGGTCAGGCGCAGGCGATAAGGCAGCAGTCCGCTGGCCGGCAGCTTCTGCGGCCCGCCCAGCCATTGGCTGAGAGTTTCGACCTGCACCTGGCCACGCAGATCGAAACGTGTAAGCGCCTTGCCACGCGCACCCTCGGCGCTGATCTTGCCGCGTACCGGGCGACCGAAGACCTCGGCACGCACATCCGGCGCGCTCAAGCCAGCGGCACTGTTGAAGCGAAACGCCCCCTGCAGGTTGCTCAGCTGCAAATCAGGATTGGTCAGCTTGAGGCGCGCCCCCTCGGTGGCGAAGTCCACCACCACAACAGGTGGCCCCCCTTTTTGCAGCGGAATATCCAGTTGCAGGCGCCCGGCCAGAGGCCCCTCGCCCTGCCAGCCGTCGAAGATTTCCGCTGTTCCCAGTGGTGCCTCCTGCAACAGCTTGATGGCATCACTCAGGCTGCCCTGCACCTCACCATCGAGCTGCAGGCGCGGCGGCTTGCCGTCGTGCAACAGTGGAATATTGGCCACGACATTACTGACCGTACTTTCCTGCAAGCGCCCGCTCTGCAGACGCACGCGCACTGCATCATCCTCGATCAGCACCTCACCCACGCCCTCGCGCAGCGACGGCCAACCGGGCTGGAAGGCCAGCTCGGCATCCTTGACCTTGAAGAACAGGCTGAGGCTGCGTGCCCCCAACGGTGCGCCCTTGTTCAGCGAGCCCTGATACTGGAAGTAACCTTCTTCGACATGGCCAGCACGAATAGCAGTCTTCAGCCATTGGTCGAGCTCGGCGCTCATACCCGGCGCGCGACTCGGCAGGTACTTCTCGGTGTAGGCCACATCGCCGTCGCGCATGCCGACACGCAGGTCCATGTAGTCCTCGGCCTCTGGGTCGCGCAGCAGGCGGATCAGCATGTCACCGGCGACCTGCCCCTCCTCGCCATCCACGCGCATATAGGGGCTGTACAGGGTCAGGCCGGTTTCATTCCAGTCCCAGCTCAAGCGCGCCTGGGCATGACGATAGCGCCAGGGCTTGGGGAACAGTTGATCCAGATGCAGGGCGAAATTTTCGCTGTTCAGGCGCAGCTCGCCCTGGAACATATTGCCCGAGGCACTGCCACTGACGTTCTCGGCAGCCGGCGCACCGTGGTAGGCCTGGATGCCCACCCTGTCCAGATTGGCGGCGAACTGCAGGCGCTCGGCGCCTTCACGTTGCGGGTAATAGTCGAGCAGCAGGTTGTTGACCGCGCCCACCGGCGCCAGCGCGACCAGGACATCGCGGGCTGCATCAGGCATCGGCACCAACGCCTGCACCAGCGGCGCCCAGGCCGCCAGATCGAGGCGATCGGCGCTTAGCGCCCAACGCTCGTCAACCTCGCCCACGTCCTTCTGATTCAGGTTCAGGTGTAGATCGCCGATGCGCTGCTCACCATGGGTCAAAGCCAGGGAGTCGATCTGCGCCCGCACACCCTGCTTGTCTTGAGTGAAGAAGGCGTTGAAGGCCAGGCCCTTGAGCGTCACTGCTTCATGCTTGGCCTGGCCGCCGGCCAGCTCGGGGGCGTGCAGACGCAAGGCGCCCCTGTCCAGGACCAGACCACGGCCCTCCAGCCACAGCTCGCCGCCAGCCTGCAGGCGCTGTAGCTGCCAGTCGCCAAGTAGCGATTTCGGCAGCCAGGCGGCCCAGTCGCTCTGCGGCAGGCTCAGATAAAGCTCGGACTGCGCCTCGCGCCAGGTTTTGGGCTGCATGCGCGTGCGCAGTCGCAGCGCCACCGGCTGACCATCGGGCAGCAACAGGCGCCCATCGAGGCGCTGGCTGTTGTTGCCATAGCGCAGGCTCAAGCTAACGTAGCTGAGCAGCAGCGGTGCCTGATCGAGCGGCTGCAGCACCACGCGACTGTCGAGCAGACTGATGCGGTGCACGATCTGCAACTGTTCCAGCAGCTGTTCGACATCCAGCTCGGGACCGCTGCGCTGTGGCATCCCTTGCACCCGCCAGCCACCATCGGCGTTCTGCTGCACGTTCAGCTGCAGCCCGTCGAACTGCAGGTGGGCGATGCGCGGCTGGCGTGCCAACAGGCTGCCGCCCACATCCGGTACCAGTCGTACGCGCTCCAGGCTCAGGCCTTCCTCTTCGCTGCCCAGGCGCACGTCATGCGCCTCCAGCACCGGGGCAAAGCCCTGCCAACGACCTTCGAGGCGACCGATACGTACCGGCACACCCAGCTGCGCCGTGACACGATCTTCCAGTTCGAGCCGGTATTCAGCCACCAGCGGCACCAGCTCACGGCCCAGGCTGACGTACAGCGCGGCCAGCACCAGCACGGCGGCGCAAAGACCCAGGCCCCAGCGCAGCAGCGCCGCAAACAGGCGCGCCAGAGCGTTCACCTCGACAGTCCCCGTGCTCAGAGCAGCACCACGTCGTACTGTTCCTGGGAATACATGGTTTCCACCTGGAACTTGATGGTACGTCCAATGAAGGCTTCCAGATCAGCGACGTTGCCCGACTCTTCATCGAGCAGGCGATCGACCACCTTCTGATTGGCCAGCACGCGATAGCTTTCCGCCTGGTAGGCGCGGGCTTCACGCAGAATCTCACGGAAGATCTCGTAGCAAATGGTCTCCGGCGTCTTCAGCTTGCCGCGACCCTGACAGGCGCTGCAGGGCTCGCAGAGAATCTGCTCGAGACTTTCGCGCGTGCGCTTGCGGGTCATCTGCACCAGGCCGAGCTCGGTGATGCCGATGATGTTGGTCTTGGCGTGATCACGCTCGAGCTGCTTTTCCAGGGTGCGCAGCACCTGGCGCTGATGCTCTTCATCTTCCATGTCGATGAAGTCGATGATGATGATGCCGCCCAGGTTGCGCAGGCGTAGCTGACGGGCAATGGCGGTGGCTGCCTCGAGATTGGTCTTGAAGATGGTTTCTTCGAGGGTGCGATGGCCGACGAAGGCGCCGGTGTTGACGTCGATGGTGCTCATCGCCTCGGCGGGGTCGACCACCAGGTAACCGCCGGACTTCAGCGGCACCTTGCGCTCCAGTGCGCGCTGGATTTCGTCCTCGACACCGTACAGGTCGAAGATCGGCCGCTCGCCAGGATAATGCTCGAGACGATCAGCGATCTCCGGCATCAATTCGGCGACGAACTGCGTGATTTTCTGGAAGTTTTCCCGCGAGTCCACGCGAATCTTCTCGGTCCGCGGGCTGACCAGGTCACGCAAGGTACGCAGCGCCAGGGACAGATCCTCGTAGATCACCGTGGGCGCCTTGCAGTTCTGAATCTGCGCACCGATCTGGTCCCAGAGGCGGCGCAGATAACGGATGTCGATCAGGATTTCATCAGCACCTGCGCCCTCGGCAGCGGTGCGCAGGATGAAGCCGCCGGCCTCCTCGATGCCTTCGGCTGCGACGCAATCGGCGACCACCTGCTTGAGGCGCTCGCGCTCTGCTTCGTCTTCGATCTTCAGGGAAATACCGACATGACTGGTGCGTGGCATGTACACCAGATAACGCGAAGGGATCGACAACTGAGTGGTCAGACGCGCCCCCTTGCTGCCGATAGGGTCCTTGGTGACCTGCACCACCAGGCTCTGCCCTTCGTGGACCAGGGCGCTGATCGGCTCCACCGCAGTGCCCTCGCGGGCGGAAATCTCGGAAGCATGAATGAAGGCTGCACGCTCCAGGCCAATATCGACGAAGGCCGCCTGCATGCCGGGCAGCACACGCACCACCTTGCCTTTGTAGATATTGCCGACGATGCCGCGCTTCTGCGTACGCTCGACGTGCACTTCCTGCAGCACGCCGTTTTCCACCACCGCCACGCGCGACTCCATCGGCGTGATATTGATCAGAATCTCTTCGCTCATGCATCCATCCTGGTGATCATGCCGGCCGGGCCACTGCACCGCCCCGCGGACTCAAGCTTTCGGGCACGTCCAAAAAACTACCAATGCAGCCACCGCCTGGGGTCTTAGCGCGGCCCTTGCGCCGGCAACTGCCAGCAGGCAATACCAAATTCGCCAAGCAGCTCTGCAGTTTCGCACAGCGGCAGACCGACCACTGCCGAATAGCTGCCCTGCAAGCCGCTGACGAACACGGCTGCCAACCCCTGGATACCATAACTGCCCGCTTTGTCACATGGCTCGCCGCTGGCCCAGTAGGCCTCGATTTCCGCCTCGCTGATAGGACGAAAGCTCACCTCGCTGCTGACCACTCGCACCGCCTCGCGGCCACCACCGACCAACGCCACGGCCGTCAGCACCTGATGGCTGCGCCCGGACAGGGCCTGCAGCATGGCGCGCGACTCATTGAGGTCCGCCGGTTTGCCAAGAATGCGTCCATCGAGCACCACAGCGGTGTCGGCGCCCAACACCACGGCATCGTCACGCCCGCCCAAGGCGAGCAGACCGGCGCGCGCTTTGTCACGCGCCAGACGCTCTACATAGGCTGCTGGCGGCTCATCTGGCAATGGGGTTTCGTCTATCGAAGCGATTTGCGTGACGCAAGGCACAGCGATCTGAGCCAGCAATTCACGACGACGGGGCGAGGCGGAGGCCAGAAACAGCTCGGCCATGCGGGTATCTCCCTTGCGAACCTCGGCCAGCCGTGCGGCAGGCCGCGTTCAGTTGACGTTGAGGCGCAGGTGCAGACCGCGCAAGATGGCGCAGATCCAGGGCCACAGCAGAGCGCTGACCAGTGCCGGCAGGACGAAGGCCAGGGTTGGAGGACGACTACCGGTCAGGGCGTTGAGCCACAGCTGAACCAGCTGGGCGAGACCGAACACCACCATCAGCACCATGCTCTGCTGCCACATGGGGAACATGCGCAGGCGCTGGTGCAGACTCAGCACCAGAAAGGTGATCAGGGTGAGGATCAAGGCGTTCTGCCCGAGCAGGGTGCCGAACAGCACGTCCTGCGCCAGGCCAAGAATCCAGGCGGTGGTCATGCCGACACGATGCGGCAGAGCCAGTACCCAATAGGTGAGAATCAAGGCGACCCAAAGCGGGCGACCGATCTGCATGAACTCGGGCAACGGCGAAACACTGAGCAACAAACCGAGCGCCAGGCTCAGCCAGATCACCCAGCCGTTACGGGGCTGTACGCCAGCCATCAGTTACTCTCCTGTGCGGGGGCGTCAGCGGCCGGTGCGTCAGCGGCCGGCTCGCCATTGCGCGCCTGCTCGGCTTCGCGGTCGGCGGCTTCCTGGGCCTCGGCGGAATCGTTGGCGCGCTCCTCGGGCGTGCGCCGGTCGGAGAACACCAACAGCAGATAACGGCTGCGATTGAGCGCAGCGGTCGGTACGGCACGGACGATGGCGAAAGGCTGGCCGGAGTCATGAATCACTTCCTTGACCGTGGCCACCGGGTAGCCGGCCGGGAAGCGCTGGCCCATGCCGGAACTGACCAGCAGATCGCCCTCCTTGATATCGGCGGTATCGGCGACGTGACGCAGCTCCAGGCGCTCCGGGTTGCCGGTACCGACGGCGATGGCACGCAGACCGTTACGGTTGACCTGTACCGGGATGCTGTGGGTGTTATCGGTGAGCAACAGCACCCGCGAGGTGTAGGGCATGATCTCGACCACCTGGCCCATCAGCCCGCGCGCATCGAGCACCGGCTGCCCGAGGAACACGCCATCCTTCTCGCCCTTGTCGATCAGGATGCGGTGGGTATAGGGATTGGGATCGACGCCGATCAGCTCAGCAACCAGCACTTCTTCATCCACCAGCGCCGCGGAGTTGAGCAGTTCGCGCAGACGCACGTTCTGCTCGGTCAGCGCTGCCAGCTTCTGCAGGCGACGCTGCAGCAGCAGAGCCTCGGCCTTGAGCTTCTCGTTCTCGGCCATCAGTTCGCTGCGCGAGGAAATCTGCTGAGTTGCCCCATCCCAGACGCGTACGGGCACATCGGCCAGCCAATAGAAAGGCGTGAGCACCAGCCCCATCTGGCTGCGCAGCGGCTTGAGCGTCTCGAAGCGGGCATCGACCACCATCAGCACCGCCGACAGTACGGCAAATACCAGCAGACGAATGCCCAGCGAGGGACCTTTGGCGAAGAGCGGCTTAATGACCTGCTCCTCGTGCGCCACAGGGGCGAAAAGCGCGCGAATTCATGCGAAAGGCAAACCGGTCAGGCGAAGGTTGGGCCGAGTGTACTGCAATGCTCGAATATGCGCGTGCCGCCCGAGGGCGGCACGACGGCGAGCCACTAGCGAACCCCTTACTCGGTGGAGAGCAGGTCCATGGCGTGGCGATCCATCATTTCCAGGGCCTTTCCGCCGCCACGGGCGACGCAGGTCAGCGGGTCTTCGGCAACGATCACCGGCAGGCCGGTTTCCTGGGAGAGCAGCTTGTCCAGATCACGCAGCAGCGCGCCACCACCGGTCAGCACCAGGCCGCGCTCGGCGATGTCCGAGGCCAGCTCGGGCGGCGACTGCTCCAGCGCGCTCTTGACCGCCTGGACGATGGTCGCCAGCGACTCCTGCAGCGCTTCGAGCACTTCGTTGGAGTTGAGGGTAAAGCTGCGCGGTACGCCTTCAGCCAGGTTACGGCCGCGCACGTCAACTTCGCGGATCTCGCCGCCCGGGTAGGCGGTGCCGATTTCCTGCTTGATGCGCTCGGCGGTACCTTCACCGATCAGCGAACCGTAGTTGCGGCGCACGTAGGTGATGATGGCTTCGTCGAAGCGGTCGCCGCCGACGCGAACGGACTCGGCATAGACCACGCCATTCAGGGAAATCAGGGCGATCTCGGTGGTACCGCCGCCGATGTCGACGACCATCGAGCCACGGGCTTCCTCGACCGGCAAGCCGGCGCCGATGGCAGCGGCCATCGGTTCTTCGATCAGGAACACTTCACGGGCACCAGCACCGAGCGCCGATTCACGAATGGCCCGGCGCTCGACCTGGGTCGACTTGCACGGTACGCAGATCAGCACACGCGGCGAAGGCTGCAGGAAGCTGTTTTCATGAACCTTGTTGATGAAGTACTGCAGCATCTTTTCGCAGACGCTGAAGTCGGCGATCACGCCGTCTTTCATCGGGCGAATCGCGGAAATGTTGCCAGGCGTACGACCGAGCATGCGCTTGGCCTCGGTGCCGACGGCCACAACACTCTTCTGGTTGCCGTGGGTGCGGATGGCGACTACGGACGGCTCATCCAGGACAATACCGCGCTCGCGTACATAAATAAGGGTATTGGCAGTGCCCAGGTCGATCGACAGATCGCTGGAAAACATGCCACGCAGTTTCTTGAACATTAGGAAGGGACCCTAGGCAACGCGTGGGTGAAGGCCAGGCGCGCAAAACGCGCAGGTAAAAAGTGCGGCAAACTCTAACAACGGCAGGGATTTTGAGCAAGGCGGCAATATGGTAGATTGCCTGTTTTTCCGGGCCTTGTAGCTGCACATCGCGGCCTTTGACCGCCGGCTCGCGACATCCGTTCCCTGCATGCCCTCTAAGTCACACTTCCACTGGAGAACCCCCGATGGCGCTTGAACGCTCCGAGGTGGAAAAAATCGCCCACCTGGCCCGCCTGGGTCTGAATGACGGCGATATTCCGCAAACCACCGAGACCCTGAACAACATCCTCGGCCTGATCGATCAGATGCAGGCGGTCGATACCCAGGGCATCGAACCCCTGGCCCACCCGCTGGAAGCGACCCAGCGCTTGCGTGCCGACGTGGTCACCGAGCGCAACCAGCGCGACGCCTACCAGGCCATCGCCCCGGCCGTGGAAAGCGGCCTGTATCTGGTTCCCAAAGTCATCGAGTAAGGAAAGCCTTCCGCCATGCATCAATTGACCCTGGCCGAGATCGCCCGCGCACTCGCCGACAAGCAATTCTCCTCTGCCGAACTGACCCAGAGCCTGCTGGCGCGCATCAATCAGCTCGACCCGCAGCTCAACAGCTTCATCACCGTCACCGAAGAGCTCGCGCTGGAACAGGCCAAGGCAGCAGACGCCCGTCGCGCTGCCGGCGAAAACAGCCCGCTGCTCGGCGCACCGATCGCCCACAAGGATCTGTTCTGCACCAACGGCGTGCTGACGTCCTGCGGCTCGAAGATCCTCACCGGTTTCAAGGCGCCCTACGACGCCACCGTGGTGGAAAAACTCAAGGCCGCCGGCACCGTCACCCTGGGCAAGCTGAACATGGACGAATTCGCCATGGGCTCGGCCAACGAATCCAGCCACTACGGCCCGGTGAAAAATCCCTGGGATCTGACCCGCGTACCGGGCGGCTCCTCGGGCGGCTCGGCAGCCGCCGTTGCCGCCCGCCTGTTGCCGGCCGCCACCGGCACCGACACCGGCGGCTCGATCCGTCAGCCGGCTGCGCTGACCAACCTCACCGGGATCAAGCCGACCTACGGCCGCGTCTCGCGCTGGGGCATGATCGCCTACGCCTCCAGCCTCGACCAGGGCGGTCCGCTGGCCCGTACCGCCGAGGATTGCGCCCTGCTGCTCGGCGCCATGGCTGGTTTCGATGCCAAGGATTCGACCAGCGTCGATCAGCCGGTCGATGACTACCTCGCGGCGCTGGCCCAGCCGCTGGCCGGCCTGCGTATCGGCCTGCCCAAGGAATACTTCGGCACCGGCCTGGATGCACGCATCGGTGAGAAGGTCATGGCCGTAGTCGAAGAGCTGAAAAAGCTCGGCGCCACCGTCAGGGACATCTCGCTGCCGAACATGCAGCACGCCATTCCCGCCTACTACGTGATCGCGCCGGCCGAGGCCAGCTCCAACCTGTCGCGTTTCGACGGCGTGCGCTTCGGCTACCGCTGCGAGAACCCGAAAGACCTGCAGGATCTGTACAAGCGCACGCGCGGCGAGGGCTTCGGCGCCGAGGTCAAACGCCGCATCATGGTCGGCACCTATGCGCTCTCCGCCGGCTACTACGATGCCTACTACATCAAGGCCCAGCAGATTCGCCGGCTGATCAAGAACGACTTCGTCGCCGCCTTCAAGGAGGTCGACGTGATCCTCGGCCCGACCACGCCGAACCTGGCCTGGAAACTCGGCGAGAAGAACGCCGACCCGGTGTCCGCCTACCTGGAAGACATCTACACCATTACCGCCAACCTGGCCGGCATCCCCGGCCTGTCGATGCCGGCCGGCTTCATCGACGGCCTGCCGGTGGGTGTGCAGTTGCTCGGCAACTACTTCGAGGAAGGTCGTCTGCTCAACGTCGCGCATCAGTACCAGCAGGTCAGCGACTGGCATAAACACGCACCCAAAGGCTTCTAAGGCAAAGGCCAGCCCCCTGTAGGAGCCCGCTTGCGGGCGATAGCAATGGATCGCCCGCAAGCGGGCTCCTACGGATCAAGAGGCGGCAGCCGTTTGCAACGCATTCGAGGAACACTAAAGATGCAATGGGAAACCGTGATCGGGCTCGAGATTCACGCTCAGCTCAGCACCCAGTCGAAGATCTTCTCGGCCAGCGCCACCACCTTTGGCGCCGAGCCCAACACCCAGGCCAGCCTGGTCGACCTCGGCATGCCCGGCACCCTGCCGGTACTGAACGCCGAAGCCGTGCGCATGGCCTGCCAGTTCGGCCTGGCGATCGACGCCGAGATCCCCGAACGTAACATCTTCGCGCGCAAGAACTACTTCTACCCGGACCTGCCCAAGGGCTACCAGACCAGCCAGATGGATCACCCCATCGTCGGCAAGGGCTTCCTCGACATCACCCTGGAAGACGGCACCGTCAAGCGCATCGGCATCACCCGTGCGCACCTGGAAGAGGACGCCGGCAAGAGCCTGCACGAAGACTTCCACGGCATGAGTGGTATCGACCTGAACCGCGCCGGCACGCCGCTGCTGGAGATCGTTTCCGAGCCGGACATTCGCTCGGCCAAGGAAGCCGTGGCCTACGTGAAGGCCATTCACGCACTCGTCCGTTATCTGGGCATCTGCGACGGCAACATGGCCGAAGGTTCGCTGCGCTGTGACTGCAACGTGTCAGTACGGCCGAAGGGCCAGGCCGAGTTCGGCACCCGCGCCGAGATCAAGAACGTCAACTCCTTCCGCTTTATCGAGAAGGCCATCAACTTTGAGGTGCAGCGCCAGATCGAGCTGATCGAGGACGGCGGCAAGGTGGTGCAGGAAACCCGCCTGTACGATCCGAACAAGGATCAGACCCGCTCCATGCGCAGCAAGGAAGAAGCCAACGACTACCGTTACTTCCCCTGCCCGGACCTGCTGCCGGTGGTAATCGAGCGCAGCTTCCTCGACGAACTGCGCGCCGGCCTGCCAGAGCTGCCGCCGCAGAAGCGCGAGCGCTTCGAAAGCCAGTTCGGCCTGTCCAGCTACGACGCCAGTGTGCTCAGCGCCAGTCGTGAGCTGGCCGACTACTTCGAAGTGGTCGAAAAGACCTGCGGCGACGCCAAGCTGTCGGCCAACTGGGTGATGGGCGAGCTGTCCAGCCTGCTCAACAAGGACGGCCTGGAGATCGAGCAGTCGCCAGTGTCTGCCGAACAACTGGGCGGCATGATCCTGCGCATCAAGGACAACACCATCAGCGGCAAGATCGCCAAGATGGTGTTCGAGGCCCTGGCCGCCGGCGAAGGCGCCAGCGCCGATGAGATCATCGAGAAGAAAGGTCTCAAGCAGGTCACCGACAGCGGCGCCATCGAGGCCATGCTCGATGAAGTGCTGGCCGCCAACGCCGAGCAGGTCGAGCAGTACCGCGCCAGCGACGAAGCCAAGCGCGGCAAGATGTTCGGCTTCTTCGTCGGCCAGGCCATGAAAGCCTCCAAGGGCAAGGCCAACCCGGGGCAAGTGAACGAACTGCTGAAGAAGAAGCTCGAAGGCTGAGCCAGGCCGGCTCGCTTACGCTAGCTGCAATGACGCCGGGCTCGCCCGGCGTTTTTCATGGAGACCGCGAATATGACGATGCGCAGCCCGGATGCAATCCGGGAACCTTCACTGCCCCGGATTGCATCCGTATATGGACTCCTCCCGTTTTGCCAGTGAAATAATCTGCCTCTGAACCTAGGTACGACTGCTTCCGTATATTCGACTTCTGATAAGGCGTTAGCCTTGAGCCATGATGAATTTCGCTCCTGTGCGCCTAACCGGGCTAGCGGCCTTGCAAAGCAGAGGGCCGATGGATGCAGCAGGTTTCACACAGGTCGGTGCGACCGGTTCGTCATCAGTTCATGTCACTGTGCAATCGAGTGGATCTCTACTACGGTTGCGTCTCC
>NZ_NIUB01000009.1 GCF_002197815.1 Pseudomonas oleovorans subsp. oleovorans | reverse complement strand
CTGGCCTGGTTCGACCGCCTGGGATTAGCCCGACTCTCATAACCTCAATCCCTCGAACCGCCCGGTGCGGACCCGCATGCCGGGTGGTGTGGCAGGGGCGCAGTTCATCAGAACTGCCCCCTATGCCGATGGGCCCGGATTACATCCGGCTACTGGCTATCGCCCGCAAGCGGGCTCCTACGGGACGGGTGAATACCTGTAGGAGCGGCTTCAGCCGCGATGTTCTGGTCCGCCCCCGGCATCCACGTTTCGTAGCCGGATGAAATCCGGGGGCAGTTCGCGCACCAGAAAAAGCTGTCGCGGCTAAAGCCCCTCCCACAAGCCCGCGGGGAACTGTGGGAGGGGCTGTAGTTCGAGCACATGGCCAGGCTTATCGCGGCTGAAGCGCAATGCCGCCCTGCCGCTCCTACGGGACGGGTGAATACCTGTAGGAGCGGCTTCAGCCGCGATGTTCTGGTCCGCCCCTGCATCCACGTTTCGTAGCCCGGATGAAATCCGGGGCCGTTCGAGCACCAGAAAAAGCTGTCGCGGCTGAAGCCCCTCCCACAAGCCCGCGGGGAACTGTGGGAGGGGCTTTAGCCGCGACTGGACATTGAGTGGTTCCCCGGATTTCATCCGGGCTACTCATTGATTATCGCCAGCAAGCGGGCTCCTGGGGGGCGTGGTTTGTTCTGTAGGAGCCGGCTTGCCGGCGAGCCTGGCAATCATCCCAGGCGATGACGCCGGGCTATCATTCCGTCAGCGTCATCAGAATATCGGCATACCAGGTACAGTTCAGACCCAGGGCCTCGTCCTGATCCTCGTCGCGATTGCCCAACAGGCGCGTGGAGTGGATGCCGAGCAGATGCCAGGGCAGTTCACCCTCGACGCTGGCGCGTTTGACCACTGGCGCGCCGCTCAGGCCGCGATGGGTGCGCCCGTCGGTGAGGAAGTAGCCCAGCCCGTGGAAACGCAAACCGAAGGACGATGCCAGCCCGGCATGGCGCGCCACCGGCATGCGGTGCAGGGTGTCCTGAAAACCCAGCGGGAAACCCACCACCAGCAGCGTCGAGCCGATTTCCACATGCTCGTCGGCTTGCAGCAGGTGCTGCGGGGTGAAGGCCTGGTAAGCGCCGTTGTTAGGCAGGGCTGCCTGATCCAGCTCGATCACCGCCACGTCGATCTCGCCCGCGCCATCCATACCTTGCCGCCAAAGGTGCTGGTCGCCGTTATACAGCGGGATGGAAAAGCTGACGGTGCTGGCCAGGTTGTCTGCGTCGGTATGCAACTCGATCTGCAGGCTGTCCGGCTGATGGCCGCTCGGCTCGTCGAGCATCACGTGACGGCTGGTGACGAGGAACAGCCGTTGATCCCGGCGGAAGAAGAAACCACTGGCATTGGTCAGTATCTGCCCAGTCGCCAGCGTGGTGATGCGTGCAGCACTCAACATCAGGGAATCGATCATTGCCAGGGCCTCCTGCCGGTGTGTGGCTTATCGACTGACTGCCAAAACCGTGACAGGTTCGTCTGGTTGCATCGAGCCTGCGCCACGGTGGATGTAAAAAGCGACATCCACCCTACGAGGCCGTCACCTTGCGCATGCACGTCATGGGCTTGCCGGCTCGTCCTCGTTGCGATCCAGCGCCACCTGGCGAATCGACAGGCGAATCTCGGCCGGCAGCACGCGCTTGGCGGCGCCTTCGGCCAGTTCGCTGAGCAGCGGATGATGGCTGAGCTTGCCGGCCTCGTCCTGGCGCAGCACGCCCTGATCCAGCAGGCTCTGGATGAAGTGGCGGAACAGGCTCTTGTCGAAGAACTCCGGCGCATTCAGGCCATGCAGGATCGACAGGCGCTGGGCCATGACCGTGCACAGGTCTTCCAGCTCCTCGGCGCTGATCGCGTTCTGCCCGGCGTTGAGCAGCAGGGCGATGGCCATGTAGAAGCGCTGCAGGGTCTGCGCCACCGAGCGCGACAGCAGGGTCAGCAGCACGAACTGGCGCGAGCTCGGCGCCGGGCGCAGGTACACGTCGCCCTCGATCTTGAGCAGGCCCTGTTCGACGAAGGCCGTCAGCCATTGGTCGATCACGCCTTCCAGCTCGCTCTGCTCCCAGCGGATGAACAGCTCGGACTGCAGGTAGGGATACAGCGCGCCGGCGTAGCGCAGGATCTGCTCGCGGCTGATCCGCGCGCTGCTCTGGAAGAAGCTGGCCAGCAGCGCCGGCAGGGCGAAGATGTGCAGCACGTTGTTGCGGTAGTAGGTCATCAGGACGGCGTTCTGCTCGTCCAGATAGAGAATCTTGCCGAGGGCGTCCTTCTGCTCGGCCAGCAGGTCCATGCCCTTGACGTGCTCGATCAGCGCTGCACCGTCGCCTTCCGGCAGGGTGGTGTGCGGCGAATAGGGCACCGCGCGCAATAGCGCCAGATAAAGGTCGAGCACCCGCGCCAGGGCGCGGTCATCCAGGGCCAGCTTGCTGGTGGACAGCAGCGCCAGGGCCACCAGGTTGACCGGGTTGATCGACGCCGCCTCGTTGAGGTGGCGCGCCACCCGCTCGCCGAGGCGGTTGGTGGTGTCGTTGAGCCAGGCCGGGCGGTACTGCGGGGCCAACTCCTGCTCACGCCAGCCGGGCTGCTGCTGGTCAAGGAATTCCGCCAGTTTGATCGGCTCGCCGAAGTTCACCGAAACCTGGCCGAAGCGCTGCTTGAGCGCGCCGAGCACCTTGAACAGGTCGAAGATCGATTCCTTCTTCTTGCTCGCGCCGCGCAGCTCGCCCAGGTAGGTGCGGCCCTCCAGCACCCGCTCGTAGCCGATATACACCGGCACGAAGACGATGGGCAGGCGGTTGCTGCGCAGGAAGCTGCGCAGAGTGATGGCCAGCATGCCGGTCTTCGGCCGCAGCATGCGCCCGGTACGCGAGCGCCCGCCCTCGACGAAGTATTCGACCGGGAAGCCCTTACTGAACAGGGTGTGCAGGTATTCGTTGAACACCGCCGTATACAGCGGGTTGCCCTTGAAGGTGCGGCGCATGAAGAAGGCGCCGCCACGGCGCAGCAGGCCGCCGATCACCGGCATGTTGAGGTTGATGCCGGCGGCGATGTGCGGCGGCGTCAGGCCGTTGCGGAACAGCAGGTAGGACAGCAGCAGGTAGTCGATATGGCTGCGGTGGCAGGGCACGTAGATCACCTCGTGACCCTGGGCGATATCGCGCACGCCTTCGATGTTGTGCACCTTGATGCCGTCGTAGATCTTGTTCCAGAACCAGCTCAAGACCAGTTCGAGGAAGCGGATCACCGTGTAGGTGTAGTCCGAGGCGATCTCGTTGCCGTAGCGCAGCGCCTGGGCTTCGGCCTTCTCCAGGCTGATCTTCTCGCGCTCGGCTTCCTCGGCAATCGCCTGGCGCACCTGCGGGGCGTGCACCAGGCCCTTGACCAGGTTGCGTCGGTGCGACACGTCCGGGCCGATCACCGCCGCCTTCTGGTTGCGGAAATGCACGCGCAGGATGCGATGGACCATGCGCAGGGTGCGCTCCTGGCCCTTGTCCTGCTCGACCAGCTCGCGCAGGTGAATCGGCGTGGAGAACTGCACGCGGGTCTTGCGCCCGAGAATCAGGATGCTCACCAGCCGGCGCAGGCGTCCGGTCACCGCCCAGCTGTCGGCGAACAGCAGTTTCCAGGGGCTGGTCTCGCGATCGGGCGATTGGCCCCAGAACACGCTGACCGGCACGATCTGCGCATCGTCCACCGCGTGGCGGGAGAGGGCGGCGATCACCCGATCCAGGGTCGGCGAAATGCCGCGCTTGTCCTGCCGGCCGAACCAGTCCGGCTCCGGCGTCAGGTAGAAGAAGGCCGCGGGTTCGATGTGTTCCCCGACCGCCACCGGCAATACCGGGCGTGGCAGGCCGGCTTTGGTGCACTCGCGGTCGACCACCGCCAAGTCGCTCACCGAGGGCTGCTGCAGCACGTAGAACACCGGCTTGCTGCGGTCGAGCTTGAGGGTGAAGGCGGACTGGTTGATGGTTTCCGAGCGTACCCAGAGGTACAGCAGGCGGCGCAGCGCGCTAAAGGCCATGCGGCGGAAGGGGGAGCGGGTCATACGGACTCTTGAACAGTTAAACGAGCGGATGCTCGGGAAGGGCGCTAGTGTGCCGCAAGCCGCATATGGCGGGCAAAAAACTTCCGGGAGAAGTTTTTGACGTCGCTCCGCGACGGCCCTTGAGGTGGCCGCCATGGATGGCAGGACACAAAAAACTCTCGCGTCCAGGCCGTCAGCCCGGCCAGCATGCAGGCAGCGTATGACGAAAAAACGGTCGACTACTCAGTAGCCGTTGATCAACAGAACCGTAAAGCGGGTCTCGGGTTCCCGATCAGAATGCCGAGTCAGGCTGACTCGATGGTGCGGATCGCCTCCTGATCTGTTGGTTGCGTTGGTGTACCGGGTAGGAGCGAGCTCTGCTCGCGAAGCTTTTGCGCTCGGGGATTCGCGTGCAGAGCTCGCTCCTACAAATGTCCTTATAGGGGGGGGCGCAGCGTCGTAGGGTGGGCTTCAGCCCACCAAGTTGTGATTTCGCAATCCACTTGCTGCAACGCGAACCCCTCACGCCAATTTCATCACCACCACACCAGCCGCAATCACCGCGCACGCCAGCAGACGAATCGGCCGCAATCTCTCCTTGAGCAACACCACCCCCAGCAGCACAGCGAACACCACGCTGGTCTCGCGCAGGGCTGAAACCAATGCCACCGGCGCCTGGGTCATGGCCCAGATAACGATGGTGTAGGCCGCCATCGACATCGCCCCGCCGGCCAGCCCGCCACGCCAATGCGGGCCCAGCTGCAGGAAGGCGCGCGGCCCACGGCTGATGGCCAATACCGCCGCCATCACCACGCCGTTAACGGTGAACAGCCACAGCGAATAACTCAGCGCATCGCCATTGCTGCGTGCGCCCATGGCATCGCTGAGGGTGTAGCCGGCGATGAACAGTGCCGTCATCAACGCACAGCCCAGCATCGCCCCCTGTGGCGCCTTGTGATGGCCGCCGCGCAGCGCCATCAGCCAGATGCCCAGCACCAGAACCAGCAAACCCAGCAACTGCAGGGCACCGAGCCCGTCCTGCAACAGCAGCAGTGACAGCAAGGCGACCATCAGCGGCGAGCTGCCCCGCGCAATCGGATAGACCTGGCCCAGGTCGCCGTACTGGTAGGCGCGGGCGAGAAAGAAGTTGTAGCCGATATGCAGCAACGCCGACAGCGCGATCCACGGCCAGGCCGAGGCTTGCGGCAGCGCCACCAGCGGCAGGGCGCAGAGCGCCACCAGGCCAGCACCGATCTGGATCAGCGTGGCGGTGAGGAAGCGATCCAGACCAATCTTGAGCAGAGCGTTCCAGCCGGCATGCAGGGCAGCGGCGGCGATGACGGCGAGAAAGACCGTGGTTTCCAAGGCGGGCCTCGAAGACAGGCGGTTATCGAAGAAATTGAGCAGGAGCCGTGCGGATGCCGCTCGACTCGACGTGACGTGGCTGAGGCGCCGTGTCGGTCGTCAGTCTGGCGCAAGCTCGATTTTCGGCCAAAACCCGTTACCGCATGATGGCAGCACAGTGGCGCAACAATGCCTATGATTCAACGCAAGGCGATGGATCACGCTCTGCGACGCTGAACCAAAGGGCAACAGACCCTGGCCCCGACAGCTAGAAAACAGCCCGCCCGTGAAAGGCTTGGAGAACAAGGCGATGACCCCGCCCAGCACGCCGATTGACGCGCATGACGCCGTCGCTCGACACCCTCGAATCGCAACACCCTTGAACCTGCTTATCGTTCTGGCGAGTGTATTCGTTGCCGTTGTCTGGCTGATCACCCTGCAACGCATCGCCTTCGAACGTGAGCAGGCGCTGACTGCGGAAATGAAAGCCAACTCCAGTCTGGCCATCGCTTTCGAGCAGCAGGTGTTCCGCGCGCTGAAGGCGGCCGAGCAGGTGGCGGCTTTCGTGCGCGAGCAGTACCGCCGGCAGGGTAAGGCCATCGACCTGCGCCGCTGGGTCGAGGAGGGCATAATCCGCGAGGAGATGTTCACCATCGTCAGCGTGGTGGACGAGCAGGGCGATATCGTCAGCAGTAGCCAGGACACTGGCCCGGTCAACTACGCCGACCGCGAGTTCTTCACGGCGCAGCGCGATGCCCGTATCGATCACCTGTTCATCAATCAGCCGGTACTCGGGCGGGTTTCCGGGCGTTGGCTGATCCCCATGTCGCTGCGTATCGAGCGCGATGACGGCAGCTTCGCCGGCGTCGTGGTGATGGCCGTGCGTCCAGAGGACGTCACGCGTTTCTTCCAGCAGGTCGATCTGGGCCCGCAGGGGCTGTTGGAGCTTGCCGGCCTCGACGGCGTGATACGTGCGCGCAAGATCGGCGCACGTAGCGAATTTGGCCTGGGTGCCGAGTCGCTGGCCTGGTTCCAGCGGCAAAAGCTGCACGGCGCCGATGATTTCCACGACAGTGGCGAGGCGCTCGATGGCGTCGCCCGTATCGTCAGCTACCGCACCATGACCGGTTATCCACTGATGATTACCGTGGCCACCGCCTATGACGAGGAGATGGGCACGACCTTGCAGCGGCGCTCCACCTACCTGATGGCCGCAGTCGGCGTCACCCTGGTGGTCATGCTGTTCGTTGGCCTGCTGGCGCTGATGCTGGTTCGCCAACGTGCGGCCACCGATGCCCTGCAAGGCAGCGAAGCGCTGTTTCGCGCCACCTTTCACCAGGCGGCCATGGGTATCGCCCACATCAGCCCCGAGGGTCGGATACTGCGGGTCAACGAGAAATTCGCGCGCATGCTGGGGCGCCCGCCCGAGGCGCTGCAAGGCGCCAACATTTTCGACCTGAGCGACGCCGAAGTAGCTGCCGCCGCCCGCAGCTTTCTGAGTGAGCAACTGGTCAGCGAGGCTCGTGCGCTTTCCCCGGAAATCGAGAAAACCTATCGGCGTGAGGATGGCTCGCTGATCTGGGTATGCGAGGCCTCGAGCGTCGTCCGCAACCGCCATGGTCACCCGGAGTTCCTGGTGCTGGTCACGCAGGACATCACCGAGCGCAAGCACCTGGAAGCGCGCCTATGTCATGACGCCGAGCATGACGCCCTCACCGGGTTGGCCAACCGCGTCAGGTTCCACCAGCGACTCGACCAGGCGCTGGAGTCCGTGCGCGACCAGCAGCTGTGCGCCGTGCTCTATATCGACCTGGATGGATTCAAGGAAATCAACGACCGCCACGGTCATACGGCCGGCGATAGCCTGCTGCAGATGGCCGCCAGGCGGCTGGAAGGTTGTGTGCGCAGCACCGACACGGTCGCACGCTTCGGCGGTGATGAGTTCGGCATCGTCCTCGGCAATCTGCACGGCAGTCAGGAGTGCGAGACCGTGGCGCTCAAGGTTCTGGATGTGCTGGCCAAGCCGTTCGATCTGGACGGCTGCATGGTGCGGATATCGGCGAGCGTGGGCGCCGCTCTGTTTCCGCTGCACGCTGAAGGCGGCCAGGACCTGCTGAAACGTGCGGACCAGGCCATGTACGCGGCCAAGCACGCGGGCAAGAACCGCTTTCACAGGGCTGAAGGATAGGGCTGATGATGGCCTGAACAGCCATCGCCGGATCTTCGCCTGAATACCTGTGACGGTTACTGGACCGCGACAAGCTGAGTCGAAACGCCCTGTTCGCCAGCCACCAGCAGCTGCCTGCGCCATTTCCACTCCAGCATGCCCAGGCCTGCGACGGATGCAGCCTCGCCGAGCACATGACAAAGCCCCGGTAGCGTCATGAGCGGGGCAAAGATCGTAGCGATGCCAAGGCATGCCAACGCCCAGAGTCCGTTGGCCACTGCCAGCAGCTTGATTAGCGCTTCGGCGCGTCGCAGGCGAATCGCCAGCGAAATGGAAAAGCAGGCGTAGGCGATATTGATCGCGCCGATGAAGCTCAGCAGCTCGCCGGGCAGGGCATACCAGCCGCTCAACCAGGGGGGCCAGCAACAGAACCACAACGCCCGTGCTCGCAGCGGCCATGCAGTCCAACCAGAGGAGATGCCTGATCATTTGAATCACCTCCTACCGTGCGGTGGATGTTTCTGTGTCTGTGGGAGAGAGCTTTCTGCTCTGGCATCCTGCTTCGCTCTACCTCCTGCGTCCATGCAGTCGTAGCCGCGATTGCTGGCGAGCAAAGCGCCCCCGTATTTCATCGGGCTACGAGAAATCTTTTTCGCCCGCTGTAACGCCCGCATCCCTGCCTCGTCCATTGCTGCGAGGGCGCCAACCTGGCGCCGTATTCGAAACCGATGGAGAGATGCCAATACCCTGACTGCCACCTAGGGTCTGTTGCCGTTTCGACGCGGCCGTGCGCGAAACGGCAACAGACCCTAGGGCGCTGCACTGCCGAGTTACATGGCGTTCACTGCCCACGCCACTAGCATCCCCTTCGCTGAGCAGGAACTGGCCGGCGGCTACAGCCTGACCGCTGCCGAGAAGGCGCAGGAAGGCTCCCGTATTGAAGGCACGTGCAGTGGCGATAAGAACGAGTAAGGGCGCCGGGAGGACTGATATGCCATTGGCAAACCTCACCGGTGCCGGCCGTGGCTGCGCTCGTGGCGCTTTTCATCAGCGGGGCAGGGCGATGGTTGAGTCTCGACTACTGGCTGGCACGGCGTTTCCGGCCATATCGCGCTAGCCCAGCGGATTATCCCGGCGCCGGCTCTCGCGAAACTCGCCCGGCGTCTGCCCGGTCCAGCTCTTGAAACTGCGGTGGAACGAGCGTGATTCGGTGAAACCGAGATAACAGGCAATGTCCTGAATCGCCAGGTCGCTGCGCAGCAGGTAATGCTCGGCCAGTTCCTGACGCAGCTCGTCGAGTATCTGCTGATAGCTGGTGCCGGCCTGCTGCAGGTGGCGCTGCAGGGTGCGCACGGTCATGTCGAATTTCTCCGCCACCCGTTCCTTGCGCGGCAGGCCGTCCTTGAGCAGCAGGCGCAGGGCGTTCTTCACCCGGCGCGGCAGCGGCTCGTTGTCGTCCAGCCCGGCCATCAGGGTAAGGGCATGTTCTTCCAGGGTGCGCAGCAGGTTGGCGTCGGCCTGGCGCAGCGGCACGCCGAGGTAGTCCAGCGGCACCAGCAGGGCGTTGCAGGGCTGTTCGAACCGCACCGGGCAGCCGAACAGCTGCTGGTATTCAGCCAGTTCGGTGGCGGCCGGTTGCGCGTGTTCGAACCACACCTCACGCGGTGAATGCTCGGAGTCGGCGATCCAGCGGGCGTACAGCAGCCAGGAGGCGAGCACGTTCTCGACCATGTGGCGGCGCACGTCCGGTGCCTGATGACGGCAGCTCCAGATTAGTCGTACGTGATCCTCGGCCGCCTCGATACGGCTGGTGCCCATGTCGCCCACCAGCTTTTCGTAGGGCACGATGCGGCCCATGGCCTCGCCGAGGGTGGCACAGTTCATGGCGATATAGCCGAGCACGCTCCACGAGCCGGGCTGGACGAAACGCGCCGAGTGCAGGCCGAACAGCGGGTCGCCGGACACCTCCAGCAGATGCGCCAGCAGGCGTTCGTGTACCTCGCTGGGAATCCGCTTGCCATTGTCGGCCAGATCCTGCGCCTGGACACCGGCTGCCGCGAGCGCACGGTCGATATCCAGACCGAGCTGTTCGGCCTGGCGCAGGTACTTGAGCAGGGCGGGAACCGAGGTATAGCCGAGGTTTTCCATGGATTATTCTTGTTCTGCGATGCCTGTCTTGATTGGCGATAGCGCTTGTCCCGATTCGACAGTGACGGAAATCGGCGGCTGGCTAGTATAGGCAGCCATAAGTGCTGATCGGAATGGGGGATGCGATGCGACGCTGGAACGGATGGGGTGACGAAGCGACCGAGGTTGAACTGCCGGCCCATGGCGAGGCCTTTCTCGCTGAACTGGTCGGGCCGGGCCAGCGTCTGGTCGACGCCAGCCTGCAAGACGTGCTGGCGCGTGTGCCGGCCTCACGTCTGGCTCCCAACCCGCTGATCAGCCAGGACGCCGAGGTACGAGTGCGTCACGCCCGTGGCCAGAGCCTGCCGGACTGGCTGGCCATGCGCTCCGGCGAGTTCGGCCTGTTTCCCGATGGCGTCGCCTGCCCGGAAAGCGCCGAGCAGATCCGCGAGCTGCTGGCCTGGGCGCAACAGCATGACGTCACCCTGATCCCATACGGCGGCGGCACCTCGGTGGCCGGCCACATCAACCCGCAGGCCGGCCAGCGCCCGGTGCTGACCCTGTCGCTGGAGCGCATGACGCGTCTGCTGGATATCGACGAGGACAGCCTGATCGCCACCTTCGGCCCCGGCGCCAACGGCCCGCAGGTGGAAAGCCAACTGCGCGCACGCGGCTACACGCTGGGCCATTTTCCGCAGTCCTGGGAGCTGTCGACGCTTGGCGGTTGGGTCGCCAGTCGCTCCAGCGGCCAGCAGTCGCTGCGCTACGGGCGCATCGAGCAATTGTTCGCCGGCGGCAAGCTGGAAACTTTCGCCGGTACCCTGGAGATTCCAACCTTTCCGGCCTCGGCCGCCGGGCCTGATCTGCGCGAGCTGGTGATGGGGTCGGAAGGGCGCTTCGGGGTGATCTCCGAGGTGCGCGTGCGCATCAGTCGCCTGGCCGAGCAGGAGCGTTTCTACGCGGTGTTCCTGCCCAACTGGCAGCAGGCGCTGAGCGCCATTCGCAGCCTGGCCCAGGCGCGCGTGCCGCTGTCCATGCTGCGCCTGTCCAACGCCATCGAAACCCGTACCCAACTGGCCCTGGCCGGTCACCCGCAGCAGATTGCTCTGCTGGAGAAATACCTGGCTCTGCGCGGCGCCCGCGACGGCAAGTGCATGCTGACCTTCGGCGTTACCGGCAGCCGGGTGCAGAACGCCGCCTCGCTGAAACAGGCACGGCGCTTGCTGAAAGGTTTTGACGGTGTGTTCACCGGCACCCTGCTGGGCAAGAAGTGGGAGCAGAACCGTTTCCGCTTCCCCTACCTGCGTCATGGTCTGTGGGAGCGCGGCTACCTGGTGGACACCCTGGAGACCGCCACCGACTGGTCCAACGTCGACAACCTGTTGAACAAGGTCGAAGCCAGCCTGCGTGACGAGCTGGTCGGCGAGGGCGAGCGGGTGCACGTGTTCACCCACCTGTCGCACGTCTACGGCGAAGGTTCGAGCATCTACACCACCTACGTATTCCGCCCCGGCAGCGACTACGCCGAGGCCATGGCGCGCTGGCAACGCTTGAAAGCAGCGACCAGCCGCACCATCGCAGAGAATCGCGGCACCATCAGCCACCAGCACGGCGTCGGTCGTGACCACGCACCTTATCTGGCGGCAGAGAAGGGCGAGCTGGGCATGGCCACGCTACGCAGCCTGGCCACGCATTTCGACCCTGACCAGCGCCTGGCGCCTGGCGTGTTGCTGCAGGACTGAGCATGAAACCCTGGAACGCCACCTGGCGCACGCACGCGCTGCCTGAACTGGCCGCGCGCGACTGGGATCTGCTGGTGATCGGCGGCGGCATCTGCGGCGCTGGCATCCTGCGTGAGGCGGCGCGGCGCGGCTGGCGCTGCCTGCTGCTGGAGCAACGTGACTTCGCCTGGGGCACCTCCAGCCGCTCGTCGAAGATGGTGCACGGTGGCCTGCGCTACGTCGCCAAGGGCCAGTTGGGGCTGACTCGCGACTCGGTGCGCGAGCGCCGGCGCCTGCTCGGCGAGGCGCCGGGGCTGGTGGAGTCGTTGAGCTTCGTCATGCCGCACTATCGCGGCGGCTTTCCCGGGCCGAAGGTATTCGGCGGCCTGCTCAGCCTGTACGACGCCCTGGCCGGCAAACGCAATCACCTGTTCTACCCGCTGCAGCAACTGCGTTACCTGGCGCCGGGCATTCGCGAGGACGGCCTGCTCGGTGGCACGCGCTTTTTCGATGCGGTGACCGACGATGCCCGCCTGGTTCAGCGCGTGCTGGGCGAGGCGCGCGCCGAAGGCGGCGAGGCGCTTAATGGCATGCGCGTGGTCGAGTTGCTGCGTGAAGCGGGGCAGGTGGTCGGTGTGCTCGCCGAGGATGTGGAAACGGGCAACCGCTACCGCCTGCGTAGCCGAGCCGTGGCACAAGCCACTGGTGCCTGGGCCGATCGCCTGCGCCAGCCTGGCAATGGTCGCATCCGTCCGCTGCGTGGTAGTCACCTGCTGCTGCCTAGCTGGCGCCTGCCGGTGGCGCATGCCTTCAGCTTTATGCACTCGGCCGATGGCCGGCCGGTGTTCGTCTTCCCCTGGGAAGGCGCAACGGTGATCGGCACCACCGATCTGGATCATGCGGACGAGCTCGATCATGAAGCCGCCATCAGCGCTGAGGAGGTCGACTACCTGCTGGCTGCCTGCGACCGGCAGTTCCCGACCGCCCAGGTGAGCCGTGCCGACGTGCTGTCGACCTGGGCCGGCGTGCGCCCGGTGGTGAGCGATGGTGGCAGCGCACTGAAACCCTCCGACGAGAAGCGCGAGCATGCTCTGTGGATCGAGCCGGGCAGCGTGACGCTGGCCGGCGGCAAGTTGACCACCTTCCGCCTGCTGGCGCTGGAGGTGCTGCGTGCCTGCGCGGGTTTCGTTGGCAAGCCAGTGGATGATCAAGGCGGCGCGGTCTTCGCTGCGAATACGCCGACACCGATGCCGGCGTTGAGCCCGGCGCAGCAACGCCGCCTGGCTGGGCGCCATGGCCGCCAGCTGGGTGAGGTACTGCGCTTGGTCGACGAAATCGGCGCTGATTGCGTCGCCGGTACTGACACCTTGTGGGCCGAACTGGCTTGGGCTGCCGAAGGCGAGCTGGTGCTGCATCTGGACGATCTGCTGTTAAGGCGCACGCGCCTGGGCCTGTTGCTGGCAGGCGGCGGCCGCGCCGAGCTGCCGCGTATCCGCGCACTGTGCCAACCGCGCCTGGGCTGGAGCGATGCTCGCTGGCAGCAGGAAGAGACGGATTACCTGGCGCTTTGGCGGCGCTGTTACAGCCTGCCGGGAACGGTGGTTGAACAACCCCCTCTCCCGCTTGCGGGAGAGGGCTGGGGAGAGGGAAAGCGTTTATCTGCCGGCCACTCTGCGCCAGACGAACCACCCTCTCCCCCGGCCCCTCTCCCATAAATGGGAGAGGGGAGACATAACAAGAAGGATCACACCTTGAGCGAACCAAGCTACCTGCTGAGCATCGACAACGGCACCCAGAGCGTGCGGGCGCTGCTGTTCGATACTCAGGGCAACCTGCTCGCCAAGGGCAAGGTCGAGCTGGATCCCTATTTCTCCAGCCAACCAGGCTGGGCCGAGCAGGACCCCGAGTACTACTGGGCCAGCCTCGGCGAGGCCTTCCGCCTGTTGTGGCAGCAGGTGGACATCGACCGCAGCCTGATCCGCGGCGTGGCCGTGACCACCCAGCGCGGCAGCATCATTCATGTTGACGAGCAGGGTACGCCGCTGCGCCCGGCGATTCTCTGGCTCGATCAGCGTCGTGCCGAAGTAGCCGGGCGGATAAAGGGCCTGTGGGGCTGGCTGTTCAAGCTGGTGCGCGCCGAAGAGGCGGTCGATCACTTTCGTGGCCAGGCCGAGGTCAACTGGGTCGCCCAGCACCAGCCGGAGATAGCAGCGCGCACGCACAAGGTGCTGTTGCTTTCGGGTTTTCTCACCCATCGCCTGTGCGGCCGCTTCGTCGATTCCACCAGCAGTTGCGTGGCCTACCTGCCGTTCGACTACAAGCGCCTGCGTTGGGCCTCCCCTGGCGACTGGAAGTGGCAGGCGCTGAAGGTGCGCCGTGAGCAACTGCCTGAGCTGTTCAAGCCGGGTGAGCGACTGGGCCAGATCAGCGCCGAGGCCAGCCGCCATACCGGTATTCCGGAAGGCCTGCCGCTGATTGCTGCTGGCGCCGACAAGGCCTGCGAGGTGCTGGGTTCCGGTGCGCTGGAGCCCAGCACGGCGTGCCTGTCCTATGGCACCACCGCGACCATCAACACCACACGCAGCCGTTATCTGGAAACCGTACGCCTGATTCCGCCCTATCCGGCGGCGCTGCCGGATCACTTCAACACCGAGGTGATGATCTATCGCGGCTTCTGGATGGTCAGCTGGTTCAAACGCGAATTCGGCCTGCGCGAGATGCAGCGGGCCGAGGCGCTGGGCGTGTCCCCCGAGGCGCTGTTCGACGAGCTGGTCAACGCCGTACCGCCGGGTTCCATGGGCCTGATGCTGCAGCCGTACTGGACGCCGGGCATTCGCGAGCCGGGATTGGAGGCCAAGGGGTCGATCATCGGCTTTGGCGACGTACACACCCGCGCGCATCTGTATCGGGCGATTCTGGAGGGTTTGGCCTACGCCCTGCGCCAGGGCAAGGAGCGTATCGAAAAACACTCTGGCACCCGCATCGAGCGCCTGCGCGTGTCCGGTGGTGGTTCGCAGAGCGATGCGGCGATGCAACTGACGGCCGATATCTTCGGCTTACCGGCCGAGCGTCCGCACCTGTACGAAACCAGCGGCCTGGGCGCGGCGATCAATTGCGCGGTAGGTCTGGGTTTGCACCCTGATTACCCGAGCGCCATCGCCGCCATGACTCGGGTTGGTCAGGTGTTCCAGCCGAACCCGGAGGCCCAGCGCGTTTACCAGCAGCTCTACGGGCAGGTCTATCAGCGCATGTACCGCCAGCTCAAGCCGCTGTACCAGCGCATTCGCAAGATTACCGGTTATCCGGCGTAGGGCATGGTGGCGTAGGGCGGACTCAGGAGCGCCAGCGAACAGTCCGCCGTTCCTCGGTGCTACACAAGTCCAGCGGCGTACTGCTTCGCGACAACTGCATGGATGCAGGAGGTAGAGCGACGCAGGAAGCCAAAGCCGAGTACGCCCTACGTCACTGGCGATGCCGTTAATCAATGATCGCCAGCAAGCTGGCTCCTACAAAAAAGATCGCCCTCCTAAGCGGAGGGCGATGGTTTGTGCATCAGGCGACATCCACCAGCACGATCTCGCTATCTTCCTGCGCCTCGATGCGAATCAGCGTTTCATCGGCGATGGCCACGCCATCACGCGCCTTGACGGCCACGCCGTTGACACTGAAAGCACCAGTCGCGCCCACCAGATAGGCCTTGCGACCCGGTTGCAGGGCGTATTCGGCGCTCTCTCCCGCCTTGACCGTGGCAGCCACCAGGCGCGCGTCGGTACGGATGCGCAGGGCGTCGACATCGTCCTCGTAACCGCTGGCCAGGGTGACGAAGGCTCCGGAGCGGTCGCCTTTGGGGAAAGGCTTGGCGCCCCAGGATGGCGGCAGGCCGGCCTGGTTCGGCTGAATCCAGATCTGGAAGATCTTGGTGGTTTCATTCTCCAGGTTGTACTCGCTGTGGGCGATGCCGGTACCGGCGCTCATTACCTGCACGTCGCCGGCCTCGGTACGACCTTTGTTGCCCAGGTTGTCCTCATGGCTGATGGCACCTTCGCGAACGTAGGTGATGATCTCCATGTCGCGATGTGGGTGCGGCGGGAAGCCTGAATGTGGAGCGATCTCGTCGTCGTTCCACACGCGCAGGCGGCCCCAGTTCATCCGCTCGGCGTCGTAGTATTCGGCGAAGGAAAAGTGGTGACGGGCATTCAGCCAGCCGTGGTGAGCACCACCGAGTTGTTCGAACGGACGTACATCGATCATGGTCAATCCTCCAGTCATGCACGAGTTCAGTCCCGTGCAGCGTTGATGGGTGAATGATCCATTTGGATTGATCGATTTAAAAGCGCAATTTCTACAGTTTTGATATCGATTAATTTGATTAATTTTCACGAGGGCCAGGCACTAGGCTTTCGCTGATCCTTTCAAGGAGGACGCGCAATGCGCGAACGCAAGGCCTGGTTGATCCTGCATGGCAAGCAGGCGTTGAACGAAGAGGTGAGGGCAGCGGTGAACGGCCTGCGTGAGCGCGGCTGGGATCTGGCCGTGCGCCTGACCTGGGAAGGTGGCGACGCCGAGCGGCTGGTCGGGGAAGGATTGGCCGCCGGTTATTCAACGCTGATCGCTGGCGGTGGCGATGGCACCCTGCGCGATGTGGTCGAGGCGCTGGTCAAGGCGCAAAGCGATGCCAACCTGGCTCTGCTGCCGCTGGGCACGGCCAATGATTTCGCCCACGCAGCCGGTATTCCGTTGACACCTGCTGCGGCGTTGGCCCTGCTCGAGTGCGAGCCGGTGGTTGTGGACGTGGGCATGGCGGGCGAGCGGGCGTTTCTGAACATGGCCACCGGTGGTTTTGGCTCCAACGTCACCGCCAATACTCCGGAAGAACTCAAGAAAGTCCTGGGTGGCGCCGCCTATCTGCTTACCGGGCTCAGCCGCTTTTCCGAAGTGCGCGCGGCAGCCGGTCGTTTTCATGGGCCGGATTTCCAATGGCAGGGCGAGTTTCTGGCTCTTGGCATCGGTAACGGGCGACAGGCCGGTGGCGGGCATCTGCTTTGTCCGGAGGCGAGCATCAACGATGGTCTGCTCGATGTCTGCATCGTGCCGGCGGCGCAGGATGTCGTCGGCACCTTGGGCACGTTGTTGTCCGGGGGCATTCTTGGCCTGCAGAGCGTTGCGGTCAGCGCACGGCTGCCCTGGCTGGAGGTGGAAGCGCTGGAGGGCTTGGACCTGAATCTCGACGGCGAACCGATGGAAAGTACAGGTCTGCGTTTTCGTGCCGAACCCGGTGCCCTGCGTCTGCATCTGCCCAAGCATTCGTCGCTGCTCGCTGGCCAGGTACACAGGGCTAAGGCATGATGGCTGCGCGCCAGCAATGCTTCAGTCTGCCGGCAGTCCGCCGATAACCCGAACGGCAGACTAGAATCACCCTATATCCCTCGGAGCACATGATGGCCGGCATCCTCGATTCAGTAGATCAACGCACGCAACTGGTCGGCGAGAACCGTCTGGAAATTCTCATGTTTCGCTTGGCTGGCCGGCAGTTGTTCGCCATCAACGTGTTCAAGGTGCAGGAAGTCCTGCAACTGCCCAAGCTGACGTTGATGCCGCAGCGCCATCGCTTCGTCTGCGGCGTGGTCAACCTGCGTGGTCAGACTCTGCCGGTGATCGACCTGTCCCAGGCCATCGGCATGCGTCCGCTGGTGCCGGATGAGCGCAGCACCATCATCGTCACCGAGTACAACCGCTCGGTACAGGCTTTCCTGGTCGGCAGCGTCGATCGCATTCTCAACCTCAACTGGGAGTCGATCCAGCCACCGCCCGGTGGTGCCGGCCGTCAGCATTACCTGACCGCCATCACCAAGGTCGACGAGCAGATCGTCGAGGTCATCGACGTGGAAAAGGTGCTGGCCGAGATCGTGCCGATGAGCACCAAGGTCTCCGCAGAAAAGCTCGCCGATCCACTGCTGGAAAAGGCGCGTGGACGCGAGGTGCTGCTGGTGGATGATTCCAGCGTGGCGCTCAGCCAACTGCGCGATACCCTGTCGCAACTAGGAATTCGCCTGCATATGGCCAGCGACGGCCTGAAGGCCCTCAACCAGCTGAAGAAGTGGGCTGACACCGGCGAGGTGATGACCGACAAGCTGCTGATGATCTTCACCGATGCCGAGATGCCGGAAATGGACGGCTATCGTCTCACCAGCGAAATTCGCAATGACCCGCGCCTCAAGGATCTCTACGTGGTGCTGCACACGTCGCTGTCGGGTAGCTTCAACGAGGCGATGGTGAAGAAGGTCGGCTGCGACAATTTCCTCTCCAAGTTCCAGCCGGACAAGCTGGTCGACGTGATTCGTCAACGTCTCGAGTTGGACGAACCTCGCTAAAGTCGCTGCCGGGCGGGTGAAACCTGCCGGGCGTTGCCGTCGAACCGCAGCATATTTTCTGGGTCTCGGTGCTTGTGAGCATCGCCGTCAGCTCGTATAACGGCGTTTTGCCGACAGGAAGCTGACCCATGCCGAGTCTCTCGGGGCTGTACCGTTACCCGCTCAAGTCCGGCCGCGGCGAGGCCTTGCAGCGCAGTGCGGTCGACGGACTTGGGCTGCATGGCGATCGGCGCTGGATGCTGGTCGACGCCGACAACGGCCGCTTCATCACCCAACGCCTGCTGCCGCAGATGAGCCAGTTGAGCGCCCTGTACGATGCGCGCGGTGGCCTTACCTTGAGTGCGCCGGGTCGTGAGGATCTGTCCGTGGCGCTGCCCGACCCCGAGCAGGATCTGCGTGGCGTCGTCGTCTGGCGTGACAGCCTGCGCGTGCCGGATGCCGGCGATGCAGCGGCCGCCTGGCTCAGCGACTTGCTGGGCAAGCCTTGCCGCCTGGTGCAGGTGCCGGAAGGCCGCACCCGCCAGGTCGACACTGCCTATGCGCAGCCGGGGGATCGCGTGGCCTTCGCCGATGGCTTTCCACTGTTGCTTATTGGCCAGGCATCGCTGGACGATCTTTCGCAACGTGTCGGGCAGCCGCTGTCCATGCTGCGCTTCCGCCCCAATCTGGTCGTTACCGGCAGTGAGGCATATGCCGAGGATGGCTGGAAACGCATCCGCATCGGTGAAGTGGAGTTCGAGGTAGCCAAGGGTTGTTCGCGCTGCATTCTCACCACCATCGATCCGCAGAGCGGCGAGCGCAACGCACAGCGCGAACCGCTGGCAACGCTCAAAACTTATCGGGAGCGTGATGGCGATGTGTACTTCGGACAGAATCTGCTGCCACGAGGCGTTGGTGAGCTGCAGGTCGGAATGACGGTCGAAGTGCTGGAGTAGGGTGCGCGATGCAATCTTCGTGTCTGCAGTGGGCTGAGCCCAGCGTTAAAGCGTAGTGCTGCCCTGCGTCCCTATGATGCTGGCTATGTCTGCGTTATCTGTTGTCAAGCAGTTCCGGGAAGGCTCGGAGCTTTGTAGGGTGGGCTTTAGCCCACGTAGACCGTCGGTGGTGGGCTAAAACGGAGCACCGCCCGGCCCACCCTACGGGTCTTTGCACTAACCCCCAACACTTAACGCAGTTTTACTGATCGTCGAAGTAACGCTCGTTCCATGCCACCAACGGGTGCGGCGCGTTGAGTTTCTGGCCGTAGATCACCGAGTAGGACAGCACGTTCTGCACGTACTGGCGGGTTTCGTCGAACGGGATGTTCTCCACCCAGACGTCATAACTGAGGTGATTGGCGCCGCGCAGCCACTGGCGCACGCGGCCGGGGCCGGCGTTATAGGCGGCCGACGCAAGTACGCGGTTGCCGTTGAACTGGCCATATACCTGGCTCAGGTACGCAGCGCCAAGCTGGATATTGGTGTCCGGGTTGAGTACCTGCTGCGGTGAAGCCAGGGGAATGCCGAACTTGCGCGCGGTTTCCTTGGCAGTGGCCGGCATCAGCTGCATCAGGCCCATGGCGCCGGCATGGGAGCGGGCGTCGGCCATGAACGCGCTTTCCTGGCGGGTAATGGCAAACACCCAGCTCGAATGCAGGTCACGGCGCTTGGCTTCGCGTACCAACTCGTTGCGATGGGCCATGGGGAAGCGTACTTCCAGGTCGTCCCAGTATTGGGCCTGGCTGATGGTGCGGATGGCCGGGAAGTACCATTCCATTTCATAGGCCAGGCGCGCCTGGGCCACCAGTTCGTCACGGCTGAGCAGGCGGCTGACGTGATACCACTCGCGGCGCCCATCGACGATCTGGCCGCGTGCATGGAACTCCATCGCGCGCTTGATTCCGGCGGTATTGCGTACCTTCTGCACCACCTTGGGATCGAGCGCCAGCGGCTGGTTATTCAGGGCGTAAGGCGCCTTGACCTGATCGGCGGCCATGAAACCGTAGAAGTCGCGTTCCTTGGCCAGTGCCTGGAACAGCACCGCCGGTTGCTGGCTGTTGGGTTGTGCCAATTGCAGGCTGCGTGCATTCCAATAGCGCCAGCGGTTGCTGCTGGCCAGGTCGGACGGCATGTTCTGGGTCAACTGGTAGACCTCTTCCCAGCGGCCGTGACGCAGCAACAGACGCGCGCGCCATTCGCTGACGGTGTTGTCACGCAGTTGCGGGTCGTACTTGGCCATGACTTGCAGGCCGCGCAGGTCGAAGCGTTGTGCCAGACGTAGGCCGATCTGGCGGGCGATGGCGACCTGTTCGTCCGAGGAGAACTTCATGCGCTGGGCGTAGCCGTCGAGCAGGGCCAGGGCGTCTTCGGGGTTCTGCCGGGCCAGGCGGCGCAGGCCGAGGCCTACCACGTCGCTCATGGCGTCATCGGCTGGAGCGAAACGCGCGGTGTTTTTCAGCAGTTGCGGTTTCTGTGCGACCTCGACCATCAGCTTGCCGCGCTCGCCAAGCGTTGGCATGCCCTTGATCAGGAAGTTGGCCAAGCCGTAGTTGCCGCTTTCCACCGCCAGTTTGGTGCGCTGCCAGCGGCGCTGTTCGGTGAGCTGGCCATTGGCGGCCCAGCGTTCGAACAGGGGGTCACAGGCGTTGGGCTGGGATTTGCCCACCAGCCAGAGCTTCTCG
The DNA here is from genome assembly GCF_002197815.1 of Pseudomonas oleovorans subsp. oleovorans. GTDB lineage: Bacteria > Pseudomonadota > Gammaproteobacteria > Pseudomonadales > Pseudomonadaceae > Aquipseudomonas > Aquipseudomonas oleovorans. The sequence goes on along the minus strand of NZ_NIUB01000009.1, from coordinate 125,263 downwards.
GCAGTGGCGTTGCCTTCGGCAGTCAGGCCGTGGCTGAGCTGGTACTGGCCATACAGGCAATCCAGTTCGGTGAAGTTGAGCGCCGGGTCGTAATGGTCGAGAAAGGGTTTCCAGTCGCCACGCTCGGCCAGCCAGCGCAGCCAGCGCAGTTTCATCCAGTTGACCTGGGGCAGGTCGCCATGTTCGGCGAGAAATTTCTCGATCTCGGCATTGCTGGCCGACTTGAGCCGGTTGGTCAGCTCGTCATAGGCCAGATAAGGCGTCAGCGGGTAATCGCGTAGCGCGCTGGCATACTGGCGATAAGGGCCACTGTCGCCCTTGGCCAAGGCCTGCTTGGCCTCATCATAGTACTGGCGCTGCTGGGTGAGGCTGGCAGCTTCGACACCGGCGATGCCGGTGGCGGTGAGAATCAGACAGGAAACTACAGAGAGAAAGCGACTGCGCATGGCATTTCCAGGAGAAGCAGAGGTATGGGGCAACACGGTCCGTGTCGTTGCATAGCTCTAGCTTAGCGCTTCATCGGGGTGCGGTGAATGCCGTCGGGCCAGATGGACACATACAGAAAAAATGCGCCAGGAGGACTGTCGGTGTCCTGCCTGTCACCTCGGTGGAAACGGCAACAGCCGGCTGGTAACTCGGGTAGAATGCGCCGCCTGTTTCTGGAGATGCCCATGACCCTGCTCAAGTTTGCCGACGTATCCCTCGCCTATGGCGCCATGCCCCTGCTCGATGGAGTCTCCTGGCAGATCGCGCGGGGGGAGCGGGTGTGCATCATCGGCCGCAATGGCACTGGCAAATCGAGCATGCTGCGCCTGGTCAAGGGCGACCAGATGCCGGATGACGGCGAGATCTGGCGTGCACCGGGGCTGAAGATTGGCGAGCTGCCGCAGGAACTGCCGCGCGCCGATGAGCGCACGGTGTTCGATGTGGTCGCCGAAGGCCTGGCCGGTGTTGGCGAGCTGCTGGCGCGTTATCACCACCTGGCGCAGAACATCCAGGGCGATGACGACCTTGAGCAACTGATGCACGTGCAGCAGGAGCTGGAAGCCAAAGATGGCTGGCGCCTGCAGCAGCTGGTCGACAGCACCCTGAGCCGCCTGCAACTGCCGGCGGACAAGACCCTGGCCGAGCTCTCCGGCGGTTGGCGCCGTCGCGTGCTGCTGGCGCAGGCGCTGGTGTCCGAGCCGGATCTGCTGCTGCTCGACGAGCCCACCAACCACCTGGACATCGGCGCCATCGCCTGGCTGGAAGAGGCACTGAAGGATTTCGGTGGCGCCGTGCTGTTCATCACCCACGACCGTTCCTTTCTGCAGAACCTGGCCACGCGCATCCTCGAACTGGACCGTGGTGGCCTGATCGACTGGAACGGCGACTATGCCAGCTTCCTGGTGCACAAGGAGCAGCAGCTGGCTGCCGAGGAAACTGCCAACGCGTTGTTCGACAAGCGTCTAGCCCAGGAAGAGGTGTGGATTCGCCAGGGCATCAAGGCCCGCCGCACCCGTAACGAAGGTCGCGTGCGTGCGCTCAAGGCGATGCGCGCCGAGCGTGCCGAGCGCCGTGAACGTCAGGGCAAGGCGAACATCCAGCTGGAGACCGCGGACAAGTCCGGCAAGCAGGTGATGGTCGCAGAGAACGTCAGCTTCGCTCATAACGGCGGCCCGTTCCTGGTCAAGGATTTTTCCATGGTTCTGCAACGTGGCGACCGCATCGGCCTGCTCGGCGCCAACGGCACCGGCAAGACCACGTTGCTCAAGCTGCTGCTGGGTGATCTGCAGCCAAGCAGCGGCAGTATCGAGGTCGGCACCAAACTGGAAGTGGCGTATTTCGACCAATTACGTCACCAGCTCGAGCCGGAGAAGACGGTAATCGACAACGTCGCCGAAGGCCGCGATTTCATCACTATCGACGGCCAGAGCCGTCATGTACTGAGCTATCTGGGCGACTTCCTGTTCAGCCCGCAACGCGCCCGTACGCCCGTCAAAGCGCTATCGGGCGGCGAACGGGCACGACTGTTGCTCGCCAAGTTGTTCAGCAAGCCGGCCAACCTGCTGGTGCTCGACGAACCGACCAACGACCTGGACGTAGAAACCCTGGAACTGCTCGAAGAAGTACTGCTCAACTTCCCTGGCACCGTGCTGATGGTCAGCCACGACCGGGCTTTCCTCGACAACGTGGTGACCAGCACCCTGGTGTTCGAGGGTGAAGGCAAGGTGCGCGAGTACGTCGGCGGCTATCAGGATTGGCTGCGTCAGGGCGGCTCACCGCGTCTGCTCGGTGTGGGGGAAAGCAAGTCCGGCAAGGCCGAACTGGCCACGGCCATCGTCGAAGCGCCGGCCCCGGCCGCAGTGACTGCCGTGCAAGAGAGCGTCGAGCCGGCGAAGAAGAAACTAAGCTACAAGCTACAGCGCGAGCTGGAAGCGATTCCCGGGCGAATCGATGCGCTGGAGCAGGAAATGGCCGCGGTACAGGAGCAGGTATCCGATCCTGCCTTCTATCAGCAGCCGGTGCAGGTCACCACGGAAGTATTGGCGCGTCTCGAGGGCTTGCAGAAGGAAATGGACGAGTTGCTCGAGCGCTGGGCAGAGCTGGAAGGCTGATGAAGGAACGAACGGGCAATGGCCATCGAGTACCGTATTACTCTCGACGACAATCATCAGTTCAGCTACCGGATCGAGCTGAACCGCGAATATGACCCCGTCCAGGCGCAACAGGCCCCCGCCTGGACGCGCCTTGAACATCAGCAATGCAGCAATTGTCCGCTGAGTCGCGAGCAGTTCAGTCATTGTCCGGCAGCGGTCGATCTGCATCGGGTGATCGAGGATTTTCGTGGCCTGCCAGCCTTCAAGAAGGCCAGCGTTTGGGTGCGCACACCGGAGCGTGAGTACACCAAGCAGGTCGGCCTGGAGGAGGGCCTGCGTGCGCTGCTCGGGGTCATCATGGCCACCAGCGCCTGTCCGGTACTGGCGCGCCTGAAACCTATGGCGCAGCACCATCTGCCCTTTGCCAACAATCAGGAATTTATCCTGCGCGCGGTATCGCTGTACCTGACGCGGCAGTATTTCAACATGCGCGAGGGGCGTCTGGCCGATTGGGAGCTGAAAGGACTGGTGCGCCTGTTCCAGCAACTGAAGCTGGTCAATCAGGCTTTCTGGCAGCGCATTCACGACACCTGTGAAGGCGACTCCAACCTCAAGGCCTTCCTCACCTTCTTCTCGATGTCATCGAGCATGACGGTGTCACTGGAAACCCAGCTGCAGAAGATTCGCCCGCTGGTCATGAGCGCGGGCGATTCGTTCGAGTAAGAGGGTGTCTACAAAATGGCTGCACTTGGCAATACTGTGTTGAAAACGATCTCGCGTGCGAGCCCAGTCGAAATGCTCATTTACAGCACGTAAAGTCGACCGCGACTCCGACCGTTTCTCGATCGTTTTTGCGGGGCCGCCATCGGTATTGTCTTGCCTTCGTTCGCCTATCTTGTAAACACCCTCTAAGGCCGAAGCCAAAAAAGCTCGCCGCTGAAGCGCCTCCCACGGGCAGAGCCAACGCGGCTACTGTGGGAGGGGCTTCAGCCGCGACGCGATCTCAAACGCCTTTTTCGCCTTTCTTCAGGCGCACTGCGAGTACATCGCAGGGCGCGCCGTGCAGTACGTCATTGGCGGTCGAGCCCAGCAACAGCGCCAGGCCATGGCGGCCATGGCTGCCGACCACGATCAGGTCGCAACCCTGTTCTTCGGCCAGTCGGTGAATTTCCTGGCGCGGTTGCCCGTAGGCCAGGTGACGCTGATCAGCGGTGAGTTCCGGGTACTTGTCGGTAAAGCTGTCCAGGCGCTCGCGTGCCTGCTCGAACTGTTGTTGCTGCAGCATCGACAGATCCATCGGCACGTCACCACCGAAGGCCATGGCCATGGGTTCGACGATATGCACCAGAGACATCTTGGCGCCACTGGCCTTCGCCAGCTTCTGCGCACGTGTCACGACAGGGTCGCATTCCTCGGTCAGGTCGACGGCGACCAGAATGTGCTGGTAGGGCATGGGGAACTCCTCCTTAAGGGGGCAAATGGCTCTGTCTCAAGTATGGCCCCATTGTGTGGGATAGGGCGACTGGTCGTGAAAAAGGCAAAGAAAAGCCCGGTGCTAGCACCGGGCAAGAGTTGGGCCAGGCAGGCCGGAAACATGGAGCATCAGTGTTGGTTGGTGGCGTACTGGGCGGCAACGGCTTCCAGGCCTTCGATGATGCTGTCGGAATACTTGCTGATCAGGAAAGGTACGGTGTTTTCGTTGTAGTTGCGCAGGGATTTCTCGATGTAACGCCATTTGGTGCCGATGGAGTTCAGGGCCGCATTGATCTCCGGGGTGTTCTGCTGGGCGGCGCTGAGGTTGTTCAGCTTGCTGGCGAATTCGCCGGCAAGCTCGTCGATGGCGCGTTCTTCACCGCCGCCGAAGAAGCTGGCGCCGACCGAGGCACTGCGTGAAGCGTAGTCCAGAGCGATATTCTGCATCAGCAGGCTCTGCTCACGGCTCTTCTGCGTCAGCTGCGGTACGCTGAAACCGCTTTCTTGCTGAATCTTCTGATACAGCTCCTGACCAATGGCCATGATGCGTTGGTTGTTCTCGGCCAGATCGGCGACGGGTTGCAGGTCGGTGAAGCCCTGGCTGCGCATGGCTTCCATCAGTGCCTGGAGCCCGCTGCGATAACTTTGCCAATTGGTTTGCAGCTGCGCGCGTAGTGCCTTGCTTGCATCGCCGGGCATTTCGCCCAGGCCGTCCAGGTGCGATTGGCCTTCCTGAAGGGACTCGCTAATCATTCGTGCGTAGCGCTGATCGCCTTCCATGCCGTTATACATGTAGAAGTGGCCCAGGCTTTTCTGGGTTGCCAGGCGCAGTTGGTGCAGACGCAGCAGATCATCGGCTGGCGCAGCGCTGAGCAAGGTGGAGGAGAGCGACGTGAAGACGAAAAAGAGCAGGGCGCTCAGGGGAAATGCAAGCGAACGGCGGCTCGACATTGGCGACTCCGTGTGGCCCATCGTGGGGCTCGATTTGTTTTTGTGTTGCCCTCAGGTGGCGCTGTGCCAGCTGAAAGTGAGACGACTGTACCCGCAGCGGGGCGATTTGGCTAGGCGCCTTGGCGTGTCTATACCAAGCAGGAAGACCCTCGCAATGGTGCGTTATTGACGCTGTTTATCGGGTCCGGCTGGAGGCCACGAATGACCGGGCCTGCAGAAAAAGTCGGGAAATCGACGAAAAGAGGCTAATTGACAAGTGCAGGCTTTTCCCTGAAGGTGTGCACACCCAAATCAAACGGGCGTATGAATTGAGCGTTTGCCTTGTTAGGCACGCCATATGCAACCCGAATATCGCGTCGGTGGGTATGTCGTACCGATTGGGGCTATGCTTGTGCGGCGCTGCCGCGGGCTGGCCTGCCGGTTGGCTCCGATGTGTACTGTTCAGCTTCCATACCGTGGAGATCAGTTGATGATTTACGAAGGTAAAGCCATCACGGTTAAGGCTCTTGAGAGCGGCATCGTCGAATTGAAGTTCGACCTCAAGGGTGAGTCCGTCAACAAATTCAACCGTCTTACCCTCAACGAGCTGCGCGCCTCCGTCGACGCGATCAAGGCTGACGGTTCGATCAAGGGCGTGATTGTAACCAGTGGCAAGGACGTGTTCATCGTCGGCGCCGATATCACCGAGTTCGTCGACAACTTCAAGCTGCCCGACACAGAGCTGGTGGCTGGCAACCTGGAAGCCAACAAGATCTTCAGTGATTTCGAAGACCTCGCCGTGCCAACCGTCGTCGCCATCAACGGCATCGCCCTGGGTGGCGGTTTCGAGATGTGCCTGGCTGCCGACTACCGCGTCATGAGCGACAGCGCCAAGATCGGTCTGCCGGAAGTTAAGCTGGGCATCTACCCGGGCTTCGGCGGTACCGTGCGTCTGCCGCGTGTGATCGGTACCGACAACGCTATCGAGTGGATCGCCTCCGGCAAGGAAAACCGTGCCGAAGACGCGCTGAAAGTGGGCGCCGTCGATGCCGTGGTCAGCGCAGATAAACTGCAGGCCGCTGCGCTGGATCTGGTCAAGCGCGCCATTTCCGGCGAGCTGGACTACAAGGCCAAGCGCCAGCCCAAGCTGGAAAAGCTCAAGCTCAACGCCATCGAGCAGATGATGTGCTTCGAGACAGCCAAGGGCTTCGTCGCTGGTCAGGCCGGCCCGAACTACCCGGCGCCGGTCGAGGCGATCAAGACCATTCAGAAAGCCGCCAACTTCGGCCGCGACAAGGCGCTGGAAGTCGAGGCCGCCGGCTTCGTCAAGCTGGCCAAGACCTCGGTCGCTGAAAGCCTGATCGGTCTGTTCCTCAACGATCAGGAGCTGAAGAAGAAAGCCAAGCAGCACGACGAAATCGCCCGTGACGTGAAACTGGCTGCCGTGCTCGGCGCCGGCATCATGGGCGGTGGTATTGCCTACCAGTCGGCCTCCAAAGGTACGCCGATCCTGATGAAGGATATCCGTGAAGAGGGTATCCAGATGGGCTTGAACGAGGCTTCCAAGCTGCTCGGCAAGCGCGTCGAGAAGGGTCGCATGACCCCGGCGAAGATGGCCGAGGCGCTCAACGCCATCCGTCCGACCATGTCCTACGGTGATTTCGGCAACGTCGACATCGTCGTCGAAGCCGTGGTCGAGAACCCCAAGGTCAAGCAGATCGTGCTGGCCGAAGTGGAAGAAGTCGTGCGTGAAGACGCCATCCTGGCCTCCAACACCTCGACCATCTCCATCTCCCTGCTGGCCCAGGCGCTCAAGCGTCCGGAAAACTTCGTCGGCATGCACTTCTTCAACCCGGTACACATGATGCCGCTGGTGGAAGTGATCCGTGGCGAGAAGTCCAGCGAAGTGGCCGTGGCCACTACCGTTGCCTACGCCAAGAAGATGGGCAAGAACCCGATCGTGGTCAACGACTGCCCGGGCTTTTTGGTCAACCGCGTGCTGTTCCCGTACTTCGGCGGCTTCTCCAAGCTGCTGGGCTTCGGCGTCGACTTCGTGCGTATCGACAAGGTGATGGAGAAGTTCGGCTGGCCCATGGGCCCGGCTTATCTGTCCGACGTGGTCGGCATCGACACCGGCCACCACGGCCGTGACGTGATGGCCGAAGGCTTCCCGGATCGCATGGCCGTGGAAGGCAAGACCGCCGTCGACGTGATGTACGAAGCCAATCGCCTGGGCCAGAAGAATGGCAAAGGCTTCTACGCCTACGAAACCGACAAGCGCGGCAAGCCGAAGAAGGTCTCCGACCCGGCGGCTTATGAGCTGCTCAAGTCCATCGTGGTCGAAGAGCGCGAAGTCACCGACGAGGACATCATCAACTTCATGATGATCCCGCTGTGCATGGAAACCGTTCGTTGCCTGGAAGACGGCATCGTCGACACCGCAGCCGAGGCCGACATGGGCCTGATCTACGGTATCGGCTTCCCTCCCTTCCGTGGCGGTGCGCTGCGCTACATCGATTCCATCGGTGTGGCTGAATTCGTCGCCCTGGCTGACAAGTATGCCGAGCTGGGCGCCCTGTACCACCCGACCGCAAAACTTCGCGAAATGGCCGCCAAGGGCCAGAAGTTCTTCGGTTAATCGTGCAGCGAACAGAGCGAGAGTAGAAATATGAGCCTGAATCCTAGAGATGCAGTGATCGTCGACTTCGGTCGTACCCCGATGGGTCGTTCCAAGGGCGGCATGCACCGTAATACCCGCGCCGAGACCATGTCCGCGCACCTGATCAGCAAAGTGCTGGAGCGCAACGCCAAGATCGACCCGGCTGAAGTCGAGGACGTGATCTGGGGCTGCGTCAACCAGACCCTGGAGCAGGGCTGGAACATCGCGCGCATGGCGTCGCTGATGACCCAGATCCCGCACACCAGTGCCGGCCAGACCGTCAGCCGCCTGTGCGGCTCGTCGATGAGCGCCCTGCACACTGCCGTGCAGGCGATCCAGACCGGCAACGGCGATGTGTTCGTCGTCGGTGGTGTGGAGCACATGGGCCACGTCGGCATGATGCACGGCGTCGACCCGAACCCGCACCTGTCGCTGTACGCCGCCAAGGCGTCCGGCATGATGGGCCTGACCGCAGAGATGCTGGGCAAGATGCACGGCATCAGCCGCGAGCAGCAGGACGCCTTTGGTGAGCGTTCGCACCGTCTGGCGCACAAGGCCACCGTCGAAGGCAAGTTCAAGGATGAAATCATCCCGATGCAAGGCTACGACGAGAACGGTTTCCTGAAAATGTACGATTTCGACGAAACCATTCGTCCGGAAACCACCTTGGAAAGCCTGGCTGCATTGAAGCCTGCGTTCAACCCGAGAGGCGGCACCGTGACTGCAGGTACGTCCTCGCAGATCACCGACGGTGCTTCCTGCATGATCGTCATGAGCGCCCAGCGTGCTCAGGACTTGGGTATCCAGCCGATGGCCGTGGTTCGCGCCATGGCGGTGGCCGGTGTCGATCCGGCGATCATGGGTTACGGCCCGGTGCCGTCCACTCAGAAGGCGCTCAAGCGTGCTGGTCTGAGCATGGCTGACATCGATTTCGTCGAGCTCAACGAAGCCTTCGCCGCCCAGGCCCTGCCTGTGCTGAAGGACCTCAAGCTGCTCGACAAGATGGAAGAGAAGGTCAACCTGCACGGCGGCGCGATCGCCCTGGGTCACCCCTTCGGTTGTTCCGGTGCCCGTATCTCCGGTACCCTGCTCAACGTCATGAAGCAGAACGGCGGCACCTTGGGTGTTTCCACCATGTGCGTGGGCCTTGGCCAAGGCATCACCACCGTCTTCGAGCGCGTTTAAGCGTCAGCGGACAGAAACCGGGGCCCAGTGCCCCGGTTTTGCTTTTTACGGCTTTTTATATTGGGAACCGCTCATGCAGTTGCAGCCAGGACTCTATCGCCACTACAAAGGTCCGCAGTACCGCGTATTCGGGGTGGCCCGCCATTCCGAGAACGAGGAAGAGGTGGTGGTCTACCAAGCGCTGTATGGCGAGTTTGGCTTGTGGGTAAGGCCGCTGAGCATGTTCTGTGAAGAGATCGAAGTGGACGGCGAGCGCGTTCCACGCTTTGCTTTGATTCAGGCCGAAGTCAGCCCCATCGGCGCTTCGCAAGTCTGACTGCGCAGCCCCTGCGCTTGACCTTCGCTTGGTCACCACTATATATAGCGGGGCCTTAGAGGGCGTCTACAAATTGCTGCTCTCGGCCATGCTGCGTTGAAACCAGCCTCAAAATGCTCACGTACAGCTCGTACACTGCGCTTTTTCGACTGTTTTCGCCTTGCCTGACCTTCGCTCGCTGCTTTGTAAACACCTTCGGCTTCGTGCCTTCTATATTTCGCAATTCAGGAATCTTCTGATCCATGGGCAAATCGCTGGTCATCGTGGAATCCCCGGCCAAGGCCAAGACCATCAACAAGTACCTGGGCAGCCAGTACGTGGTGAAGTCGAGCATCGGCCACATCCGTGACCTGCCTACCAGCGGCTCGGCAAGTGCCACCAAGGAGCCTGCCAAGCGCGGCAAGGCCGCCGCTGAGGCGCCTGCGCTGTCGCCCAAGGAAAAGGCCAAACGCCAGCTGTTCAGCCGCATGGGGGTCGACCCCGAGCACGGCTGGAAAGCCAAGTACGAGATCCTCCCCGGCAAGGAAAAGGTGATCGAAGAACTGCGCCGCCTGGCCAAGGATGCCGACACCATCTATCTCGCAACCGACTTGGATCGCGAGGGGGAAGCCATCGCCTGGCACCTGCGCGAATCCATTGGTGGCGATGACAGCCGCTACAAGCGTGTGGTGTTCAACGAGATCACCAAGAAGGCGATTCAGGAAGCCTTCTCCAAACCGGGCGAGCTGGACATCAACCGCGTTAACGCCCAGCAGGCACGGCGCTTCCTTGACCGGGTGGTGGGCTATATGGTCTCGCCGCTGCTGTGGGCGAAGATTGCCCGCGGCCTGTCTGCCGGTCGCGTGCAATCGGTGGCGGTGAAGCTGGTGGTCGAGCGCGAAAAGGAAATTCGTGCCTTCGTTCCGGAAGAATACTGGGAAGTGCATGCCGACCTCGGTACTGCGAAGAACGCCAAGGTGCGTTTCGAGGTGGTGCGTGAAGGTGGTGCTGCCTTCAAACCGGTCAACGAAGCCCAGGCCATGGCCGCGCTGGAGAAGCTCAAGGCTTCCAGCTACAGCGTGGTCAAGCGTGAAGATCGTCCGACCAGCAGCAAGCCGTCGGCTCCCTTCATCACCTCCACCCTGCAGCAGGCAGCAAGCAACCGCCTGGGCTTCGGGGTGAAGAAAACCATGATGATGGCCCAGCGTCTCTACGAGGCTGGCTACATCACCTATATGCGTACCGACTCGACCAACCTGTCGAACGACGCGGTAGAGATGGTTCGTGGCTTCATCGGCAGCGAGTACGGCGACAAGTACCTGCCGGGCAAGCCGATCCTGTACTCGAGCAAGGAGGGCGCTCAGGAGGCGCACGAAGCGATTCGTCCGTCCGACGTCAACCTGCGCCCGACCCAGCTGTCCGGCATGGAGCGTGATGCCGAGCGCCTGTATGACCTGATCTGGCGTCAGTTCGTCGCCTGCCAGATGCCGCCGGCCGAGTACTTGTCCACCAGCGTCACCGTTGCTGCTGGCAATTTCGAGCTGCGCGCCAAGGGCCGCATTCTCAAGTTCGACGGTTACACACGCGTGCTGCCGCAGCAGAGCAAACCGGGCGAGGACGACGTCCTGCCGGAAATGAAGGAAGGCGAGGGCCTCAAGCTGATCCAGCTCGACCCCAGCCAGCACTTCACCAAGCCCCCGGCGCGCTACTCCGAAGCCAGCCTGGTCAAGGAACTGGAAAAACGCGGGATTGGTCGTCCGTCCACCTATGCGGCGATCATTTCCACCATTCAGGATCGTGGCTACGTCACGGTGCACAACCGTCGCTTCTACGCCGAGAAGATGGGCGACATCGTCACCGAGCGTCTCGACGAGAGCTTCGCCAACCTGATGGATTACAGCTTTACCGCCACCATGGAAGAACATCTCGACGATGTGGCTCAGGGCGAGCGCGAGTGGAAGCACCTGCTCGACGAGTTCTACGGTGATTTCAAGAAGAAGCTCGAAGTTGCCGAGGCGGGTGAGGGCGGCATGCGTGCCAACCAGCCGACGCTGACCGATATTCCCTGCCGCGAGTGCGGCCGGCCGATGATGATTCGCACCGCCTCCACCGGCGTGTTCCTCGGTTGCTCGGGCTATGCGCTGCCACCGAAGGAGCGTTGCAAGGCCACCATCAACCTGGTGCCGGGCGATGAAATCGCGGCTGACGATGAAGGCGAATCCGAGTCCCTGGTGTTGCTCGGCAAGCATCGCTGCCCGATCTGCGCCACCGCCATGGATGCCTACCTGCTGGATGAAACCCGTAAGCTGCACATCTGCGGCAACAATCCCGATTGCAGCGGCTACGAGATCGAGCAGGGCCAGTACCGCATCAAAGGCTACGAAGGTCCGAGCCTGGAGTGCGACAAGTGCGGTAGCCAGATGCAGCTCAAGACGGGCCGCTTCGGCAAGTTCTTCGGTTGCACCAACACGAGCTGCAAGAACACCCGCAAGTTGCTCAAGAACGGTGAAGCGGCGCCGCCGAAGATGGACAAGGTGGATATGCCGGAGCTCAAGTGCGAGAAGGTGGACGACACCTACGTGCTGCGCGACGGCGCATCGGGCCTGTTCCTTGCTGCCAGCCAGTTCCCCAAGAACCGCGAGACGCGTGCGCCGCTGGTGCTGGAGATCGTTCCGCACAAGCATGAGATCGATCCCAAGTACCACTTCCTTTGCGATGCCCCGCAGAAGGATCCGGATGGCCGTCCGGCGGTGATTCGCTATAGCCGCAAGACCAAGGAGCAATACGTGCAGTCCGAAGTCGATGGCAAGCCGACTGGCTGGCGTGCGTTCTTCGATGGCGGCAAATGGAAGGTCGAGGACAAGCGCTAGCGCTTGATCACGACCTGCCGCGCGTCGGCCTGGCGTCGTAACAGCGGCGCCCTGAATGCCTGACGAGATGCGCGTCAGGCAGGGCAGACGCGCGTATCATGACCCGATCTGCTGTGGAGGTCGCCGTAATGGCCAAAGAAATCTATACCCGTACCAACCAGAAGATTTTCTTCGCCGGTATTGCCCTGGATAACTGGCGCAAGGCCGAAGCCTCCTCCGCGTTTAATGTGCAGGCTCTGGCGCAGGCCGAGCGCGAGGCTGCCCTGTTTCACCTTTATGGCGGGCTGCTTGGGCTGTGTCATGAGATTGCCGGTTATTACCGCATGAACGACGCGACGCCTTCGCGTGTCGAGTCCTTTGTGCAGCAGGCGGTGCTCGACGGTTCGCCCAGCCCCGAGCTGGCCGAGTTGGTCGAGCTGGCGCAGCAACGCGAAACCTGGCTGGCCGAACTGCTGGCGGCCTATGCCGCGTTGTTCCAGCCGCCGCGTGAGGAGCGCAAGGCCAAGGTCGATCCGTCCATGCCGTTGATCACTGCCATCAGCGTTGGCGAAGAGCCGGCCGAGCTGAGCATCGATGACGTCGATGCCTGGCGTCAGCAGCTCAAGGCTCTGGTGCTGCGGTTTCGCGAAGGCCTGAGCGAGTGCTGATCGGGTTTAACTGGACCAGTGGACTGGGGATGACCCCGGCTGACTGTTACAATGTCGTGTTTTTGCACAGAGACTGAGCCATGCCTACATCCTTCCTGGAAATCGTCGAACTGCCCGATGGGCGTATTGCCCTGCGTCGCGCAGAGGATGAAGAGGCTCTGGTGACTCTGGACTTCTCTGCTGATGCCAAGGCTTTCCTGCAGGGTCAGCACATCGAGGTGGCCAAGGCCATGCTCAATGTTGGCGTGCAGATGGCCGGCCGAATGGCTGAGGGTGATTTCAGTGGTGAAGAAGAAGGCGCGCGCGTTCTTCACTGAGTTGCCACGGTTCGACGAAAGCGGGGCTCCATTGGAGCCCCGTTTTCATTTGCGCAGATGCAACCTGGCGAGTTCAACCCAGGCTGATATTCAGGCTCTGTGCTCCGCCGGCATTGGCTGCCTGGATGAGACGTTGGCGGGTGCTGCACTCAACCGGATGCAGCCAGCTGATCACGGTATGGCTGCGGCCGAGCTTCAGCGCTTCCTCTGCCAACTCAAGGGCATTTTGCCCTTGCCGTGGATGCAGCAGCAGGATGCGTTCACGGTTCAGTCCAGCATCGCGCAGCCAGCTTTGTGTGAGGCTGGCTGGCGGTGCCACCAGAGCCAGCCATCGCGCATCCTGGTTCTCGCTCAGTTCGCGCAGAATCGGGGCCAGCAAGTGCAGGCAGTGGCCAGCTGCGCCGCGTAGAGCGAGTTCGCTGAACGCCTGATCATCCTCGTTGCGAGAGATATCACCGGTCGCTAACCGTGGCTCACTCGACGTTCTGGCGAGAAAGGCGTCGAAAAGGGGAAGTTGTGGACGCTCGAACGACTGCTGCACGTGCATGGTGTCTCCTCAGCGGCGGATTACACCGACGCTCAAACCTTCGATGACTAGATCCTGGTGTTCCAGGTCCACTTCGATCGGTGCGAATTCAGGGTTCTCGGCAATCAGCCAGACCTTGTTGCCCTCGCGCTTGAAGCGTTTGACCGTCACTTCATCGTCGATACGGGCGACGACGATCTGGCCATTGCGGGCTTCCCGGGTGGTGTGCACGGCGAGCAGATCACCATCGAAGATACCGATGTCTTTCATGCTCATACCGCGTACGCGCAGCAGGTAATCGGCTTTGGGCTGAAAGAACGCCGGGTTGATCTGGCAGGATTCCTCGACATGTTGCTGTGCGAGGATCGGTGCGCCGGCGGCGACACGGCCGATTACCGGGAGGCCCGTATCCTCATTCGCGGCACCTGCCTCGAAGCCGGGAATGCGGATGCCGCGTGAAGCGCCTGGCGTCATCTCGATGGCCCCCTTGCGTGCGAGGGCCTTGAGGTGCTCTTCTGCGGCGTTGGGCGATTTGAACCCCAGTTCCTGAGCGATTTCCGCGCGGGTAGGTGGGTAGCCGTTGTCTTCCAGGCAGCGTTTGATGAAGGCGAGGATCTCGGCTTGGCGTGGCGTCAGTTTCAGCATGGCTGGGCTCTGTCTTTTTATACAGTGACTGGAATTATATACAGTAATCGGAGCTTGGCAACGCCCATTTTGCGAAGGCCTGTCGCCCGGCTTGTTACCCATGCCGGGTCATCTGCGTCTCTGCTTGTTGTAAGCTGTGACCCACCGGCCAAAAGACGGCTCATGCGGCTTGACAATTCAGTGGGATGAAACGTATGTTTCAAACAAGTGTTTGTCAGGTGATAGCTCATGGCTCAGTCGGAAACCGTTGAACGCATTCTCGATGCTGCGGAGCAGCTGTTCGCGGAAAAAGGCTTCGCCGAGACCTCGCTACGCCTGATCACCAGCAAGGCTGGGGTCAACCTGGCTGCCGTCAACTACCACTTCGGTTCGAAGAAGGCGCTGATTCAGGCGGTTTTCTCGCGTTTCCTCGGGCCCTTCTGTGCCAGCCTGGAAAAGGAACTCGATCGCCGTCAGGCCAAGTCCGAAACCCAGGTTTCCCTGGAGGAGTTGCTCGAACTCCTGGTCGAACAGGCCCTGGCTGTGAAGCCGCGCAGCGGTAACGACCTGTCCATTTTCATGCGTCTGCTCGGTTTGGCCTTCAGCCAGAGCCAGGGTCACTTGCGCAAGTATCTGGAAGAGGTCTACGGCAAGGTGTTCCGTCGCTACATGCTGCTGGTGCATGAGGCTGCGCCGCGTATTCCACCACTGGAGCTGTTCTGGCGCGTGCACTTCATGCTCGGTGCCGCGGCGTTCAGCATGTCCGGTATCAAGGCTTTGCGCGCGATGGCCGAGACCGATTTCGGCGTCAACACCTCGATCGAGCAGGTGATGCGCATGATGGTGCCGTTTCTGGCTGCCGGCATGCGTTCGGAAACGGGTATCGCCGATCCGGCGTTGGCCGGCGCGCAACTCAAGCCGCGCAGCAAGACACCCAGCGCCGCGCCCAAGGTTTGACCTGGCGGCAGGTGGGCTTGGCTTCGCCCTTCGGCTAAGCTAGCGGCCCATGTCCGATCTAGATCTACTCCATATCTCCATTGCCGATCAGGCGCTCTACGGCTTCAGTGCCGGGCGGCTGCTGCTGAGCTTGCCTGTCTCCACGGCGCTCGTTGGGGCGGGTGAGCTTAACGGCTCAGGTTGTACGCCGCGCGGGCTGCATCAGGTGCGCGCGAAAATCGGCGCTGGTTTGCCTCTGGCGGCCGTATTGCGCAGTCGTCGCTGGACGGGGGAAGTGTGGTCACCTGAGCTGCACGAGCAGTTTCCTGGCCGCGACTGGATTCTCACCCGTATTCTCTGGCTGAGCGGTCTTGAGTCGGGGCGCAATCGCCTGGGCGAGGTCGACACCTTTCGCCGTTATATCTATCTGCATGGCACGCCGGATACGGAACCTATGGGGACGCCGTTGTCCCATGGCTGCATTCGTTTGCGTAACGCCGACATGCTGGCGCTTTTCGAGTGCGTACCGCTGCATTGCAAAGTGCGTATCGATGAGGCGCCGTGCCCGCAGTGGGCTGCAGACCAAGACTTCACCTGAGGAAATAGACTCATGCAAGGCTCTTTGATGATGGACATCGCCGGCACCTGGTTGACCGCTGAGGATCGCCAGATGCTGCGCCAGCCCGAAGTGGGTGGTCTGATCATTTTTGCCCGCAACATCGAATCGCCGCGTCAGGTGCGCGAGCTGTGCCAGAGCATCCGTGCGGTGCGCCCGGACCTGCTGCTGGCGGTGGACCAGGAAGGTGGACGGGTGCAGCGTCTGCGCCAGGGCTTTGTGCGCTTGCCGGCGATGCGCGCCATCGCCGACAACGACAATGCCGAGGTGCTAGCCGAGCACTGCGGCTGGTTGATGGCGACCGAGGTGTTGGCGGTTGGCCTGGACCTGAGTTTTGCGCCGGTACTGGATCTCGACCACCAGCGCAGTGCGGTGGTGGGCAGTCGTGCCTTCGAGGGGGATCCGCAACGGGCCACCACGCTGGCAGCCGCTTTCATTCGTGGCATGCATCAGGCGGGGATGGCCGCTACCGGCAAACACTTCCCCGGGCACGGCTGGGCCGAGGCTGACTCTCATGTCGCCATCCCGCTCGACGAGCGCAGTCTCGATGAAATCCGCGCTTGCGACATGCAGCCGTTCAAGCGTCTGGTGCACGAGCTCGATGCCGTGATGCCGGCGCATGTCATCTATTCTCAGGTTGACGAACAACCGGCTGGCTTCTCCCGTCGCTGGTTGCAGGACATCTTGCGTGGCGAGCTGGGCTTCGAGGGTGTGATCTTCAGCGATGACCTGTCCATGGCGGGTGCCCACGTGGTCGGTGATGCCGGCAAGCGTATCGAGGCGGCGCTCGCTGCGGGTTGCGATATGGGCCTGGTGTGCAATGACCGCGCTTCGGCCGAGCTGGCGCTCAGTGCGTTGCAGCGTCTGCGGGTGACGCCGCCTGCGCGCCTCGAACGCATGCGTGGCCGTGCTCATGCCACTACCGAATACCGCCAGGCCCCACGCTGGCTTACCGCTGTGGCGGCCCTGAGAGCTGCCCAGTTGCTTGACTGAGGATCTGCCAATGACTGTCTACGCCATTATCGGTGGTACCGGCCTGACCCAGTTGGAGGGCTTGACGATTCACGAAGCGCTTCCGCTGGATACTCCTTACGGGGCGCCCTCCGCCGATATCCTGCGCGGCAGCTACGCCGGGCGCGAGGTGCTGTTCCTTGCTCGGCACGGACAACCACATCGGATTGCGCCGCATCAGGTGAACTACCGGGCCAACCTCTGGGCGCTCAAGCAGGCCGGCGCCAAGGCCATTGTCGCGGTCAATGCGGTGGGGGGGATTCATGCTGCCATGGGCGCTGGGCATTTCTGCGTGCCACATCAGATCATCGATTACACCTCCGGGCGTGCGCACACCTTTTACGAAGGCGATCTGGAGCACGTGACCCACGTCGATTTCAGTCAGCCGTACGACAAGCAACTACGCGAGGCGTTGGTGGCGGCGCTGCGGGCCGAAAATGCGGCATTCAGCGATCACGGAATCTATGGCTGCACTCAGGGGCCGCGACTGGAAACGGCGGCGGAAATCGCCCGCATGGAGCGCGATGGCTGCGACCTGGTAGGCATGACCGGCATGCCCGAAGCGGTATTGGCGCGCGAATTGGCGCTGCCCTATGCCTGCCTGGCGCTGGTGGTGAATCCGGCGGCGGGGAAATCCAGTGCCTTGATCACCATGGCCGAGATCGAGCGAGTGATCGAGCAGGGCATGGGAACGGTCAAGGCGGTGCTGGCGCGTGTGCTGAGTAACTAGCTTCTCTATAGAGACAGCGGTCAATGCCCGTTAGTCAGGCGTCGACGCGCCGAATCTGCAGGCACGGCGCCCCGCCGCGAATCAGAGCGGGCTAATGCGTACCAGTGCGCCCAGGCTGCCATGGTCCAGGTAGGTCAGGCTGTTGTCCTTCAGGCGCTGGGCCACTTTCATGTGCTCGCTGCTCTCGAGCAGGCCGTCGACGCTGAATTGGTTGATCCACAGCTCCAGGTCCAGATCGGCAAAGCGCTCCTGAGTAAAGCTCAGGGTGCCTTCGACCACGTGATGGCCGAAGCGCTCTTCACCGCTGCTGACGGCCATTCGGCTCGGCGAGCTGCCGATGGTTTGGCTCCAGGCCTTGTGCAGCAATACCTGATAGCCACTGCCCGGATTGAGCTTGGCCGCCTCGCCATCGAGCGTTGTCGGGCGTTCGTTACCGGTGATCGGCAATGCCGTGCCCGCCCAGTCGTCCGGTGCCACTTTGGGCGCGACGACAGGTTCGCCGGCCTGGCGGAAGACCAGCAGTTCGACCTGGTAAAGACGTTCGGCAAAGGCGCTCGGTGCCAACAGGCAAAGCAGCAGGGCGATCAGGTGCAATGGGCGCATGTGTGAGTCCTTCAGGTGGTGGGCGCGAGGCGCTCGAACAGGGCTTCCAGGGTGTTGAAGCGTTCTTCCGCACGCTCCATTGGCACCTGGATCTTGAAGACGGTGGCGCCTTCGAACTTGTAGCGTTTTGGCTGGGCCTGGATCAGTTTGATCAGGGTCAGCGGGTCGACGCAGGTTTCCGCAGCGAACTCGATTCGTCCACCCTGCGGGCCGGCGTCGACCTTGCTGATGCCGAGCTTGTCGGCCTGCAGCTTGAGCAGGGTCAGGCGCATGAGGTTCTTGGTCGGCTCCGGCAGCAGGCCGAAACGGTCGATCATTTCTACCTGAAGCTCCTTCAGGCCGTCCTCGTCGCTGGCGTTGGCGATGCGTTTGTAGAGGATCAGGCGGCTGTGCACGTCGGGCAGGTAGTCCTCGGGGATCAGCGCCGGTACACGCAGGTTGATCTCCGGGCCGCCGCCCAATGGCTGGTCGAGGTTCGGCTGCTCGCCTTTCTGGATAGCCTTGACCGCGCGTTCGAGCATTTCCATGTAGAGGGTGAAGCCGACCGCCTGAATCTGCCCGCTTTGGCCGTCGCCAAGCAGTTCGCCAGCGCCGCGGATTTCCAGGTCATGGGTAGCGAGGACGAAGCCGGCGCCGAGGTCCTGAGCGCCGGCGATGGCCTCCAGGCGTTTTTCCGCATCCGGGGTCATCTGCTTGCGCGGTGGCGTCAGCAGGTAAGCGTAGGCCTGGTGGTGGCTACGACCGACACGGCCGCGCAACTGGTGCAGCTGGGCCAGGCCGAACTTGTCGGCGCGGTCGATGATGATGGTGTTGGCGCTGGGTACGTCGATACCGGTCTCGATGATGGTCGAGGCCACCAGCACGTTGAAGCGCTTGTGGTAGAAGTCGCTCATCACCTGCTCGAGATCGCGTTCGCGCATCTGTCCGTGACCGATGCCGATACGTGCCTCGGGCACCAGCTCGGCCAGCTCGCTGGCGCATTTCTCGATGGTCTTTACATCGTTGTGCAGGTAGTAGACCTGGCCACCGCGCAGCAGCTCGCGCAGCAGCGCTTCCTTGATGGTCGGCTTGTTGCTTTCCATGACGAAGGTGCGCACCGACAGACGCCGCGCTGGTGGCGTGGCGATGATCGACAGGTCGCGCATGCCGGCCACGGCCATGTTCAGCGTGCGCGGGATCGGCGTGGCAGTCAGGGTGAGGATGTCGACCTCGCTGCGCAGGGCCTTGAGCTGTTCCTTCTGGCGCACGCCGAAGCGGTGTTCCTCGTCGATGATGACCAGGCCGAGGTTGTGGAACTTGACGTCATCCTGCAGCAGCTTGTGCGTGCCGATGACGATATCCACCTTGCCTTCGGCCAGTTGCTGCACGGCCTCGCCGACTTCCTTGGCGCTCTTGAAGCGGCTCATCACCTCGACCTTTACCGGCCAGTCGGCGAAGCGGTCGCGGAAGCTGTTGTAGTGCTGCTGGGCGAGCAGGGTGGTGGGCACCAGCACGGCGACCTGCTTGCCGCTGTGCACGGCGATGAAGGCGGCGCGCATGGCCACCTCGGTCTTGCCGAAGCCGACGTCGCCGCAGACTAGGCGATCCATCGGCTTGCCAGCCAGCATGTCGGCGCGCACGGCATCGATGGCGGCCTGCTGGTCCGGGGTTTCCTCGAAGGGGAAACCGGCGCTGAAGGTGGCGTAATCCAGTGCCGGGTCCTGGAAGGCGAAACCTTCGCGAGCAGCGCGGCGGGCGTAGATATCGAGCAGCTCGGCGGCAACATCGCGCACCTGTTCGGCCGCCTTGCGCTTGGCCTTCTGCCAGACCTCCGAACCTAGGCGATGCAGCGGTGCCAGGGCATCGTCACTGCCGGTGTAGCGGGCGATCAGGTGCAGGCTGGCCACGGGGACATAAAGCTTGGCTTCGTCGGCATATTGCAGGGCAAGGAATTCGGCGGCCTGGCCGTCGAACTCCATGGTCACCAGGCCCAGGTAGCGGCCGACGCCGTGATCAATATGCACCACCGGCGCGCCTTCGCGCAGCTCGGTGAGGTTCTTGATCACGTTATCGCCGCCTTCTCGGCCTTTTTCGCGGCGGCGACGCTGCATCACGCGCTGGCCGAACAGCGGGCTCTCGGCGATCAGTGCCAGGTCGTCGAGCAGCAGGCCTTCATCCAGTGGTGCAATGCAGATGTTGAGGCGTTCAGGGCTGGCGACGAAGGCCGGCCAGCCCTCGACTTCCCGGGGCTTGAGCTTGAGGCGGGCGAGCAGTTCCAGCAGTACTTCGCGGCGACCGGCTGATTCGGCGCAGAACAGCACGCGGCCTGGATATTCTTCGATAAAGCGGCGCAACGCCGCCAGCGGCTCGCCGGCCTTGGCCTGAATTGCCAGGTCGGGCAGGGCGCGCGCGTCGAAGCGGGTCTGGCCGATGCCGGGCTCGATATCGTCCTGATTGACCACCACCCGCGGCCAGCTCTTCAGGCGGGCGAAACAGTCCTCCACCGGCAGGAAGATGTCGGCAGGCGGTAGCAATGGTCGCTCTGGATCGACTCGGCGATCCTCATAGCGGCTACGCGCATCTGTCCAAAATTGCTCGGCAGCCTTTTCGATGCCGGGCAGGGAGAACACCTGGGTGTCGCCTGGCAGGTAGTCGAACAGAGTGTCTGTCTCTTCGAAGAACAGCGGCAGGTAGTACTCGATGCCGGCGGGGGTGATACCGGTGGAAAGGTCCTGATAGATCGGGCAGCGCCGGAAATCCACGTCGAAGCGCTCGCGGAAACGCCCGCGGAAATCGGCGACAGCCTTCTTTTCCAGCGGAAATTCACGCGCCGGCAACAGACGGATCGACTCTACCTTGTCCACCGAGCGCTGGGTTTCCGGGTCGAAGGTGCGCAGGGTTTCGATCTCGTCATCGAACAGGTCGATGCGGTAGGGCTTGTCGCTGCCCATCGGGAACAGATCGATCAATGCGCCGCGTACGGCGAACTCTCCGTGCTCGTACACCGTATCCACGCAGCGATAGCCGGCAGCTTCCAGGCGCGTGCGCATCTGTTCCACATCAAGCGTCTGGCCGACATCCAGCACCAGGCTGCTGCCGAGCAGAAAGCGTTTCGGCGCCAGGCGGTGTAGGGCCGTGGCGATGGGCACTACGAGAATGCCACGGCTCAGTTGCGGCAGCTGGTAAAGGGCCGCGATGCGTTGGGAAATGATGTCCTGGTGTGGCGAGAACACGTCGTAGGGCAGGGTTTCCCAGTCGGGAAAATGCAATACGGGCAGGTTCGGGGCAAAGAAGGCCAGCTCTTCCTGCAGGCGTTCCGCGCTCTGGCTGCCCTCGGTCAGAACTAGGGTGAATCGCCCGGCATTGCTGGCTGCTTCGGCGATGGCCAGGGACAGGGCAGCACCGGGCAAGTTGCCCCATTGCTGTTTGCCGGCGTTGGCCGGCAGAGACGGAAGACGCAGTACGGACACGGGCGGCTCACGGTCGTGAAGGGAGGCCGTGAATTGTAGCGGGGCTTGCTGGTCAATGTCAGTCGCGACAGGCGCGCATTGCTCATGCTCGCGCGCACCGTCATAATGTAGCCCCTTTTTTCAGCCCCTACATGTGGAAGGTACTGCCCGTGACTCAGAAGCCCGACCAGTGTCTCGGTGAATGGATCGATCGTGAAGCCCTTGCGGAAGCAATGATTCCGCTGATTGGTCAGCTCTATCGCAACAACAATGTGGTGACCTCGATCTACGGCCGTGGCCTGATCAACCGTTCGGTCATCGACATCCTCAAGGCGCACCGTTTTGCCCGTCACCGCCTGGCTGACGAAGCCGAGCTGTCGGTGCACGACACCTTCCCCATGCTCAAGGCCATGAGCGAGCTCAAGCTGGGCGCTGCCTCCGTGGATCTGGGCAAGCTGGTTGCCAAGTTCAAGGCTGAAGGCGCAGGTCGCGGCGTCGAGCAGTTCGTCAAGGACGAACTGGCCGATGTGGTTGGCAAGCAGAATGGTTCGGCCCGTGAAGGCACCGATGTGGTGCTGTACGGTTTCGGTCGTATCGGCCGCCTGCTGGCGCGCATCCTGATCGAGAAGACCGGTGGCGGTGACGGCCTGCGTCTGCGTGCCATCGTCGTGCGCAAGGGCGCGAGCAACGATCTGGTCAAGCGTGCCAGCCTGCTGCGCCGTGACTCGGTGCATGGCAAGTTCAACGGCACCATCACCATCGATGAAGAGAACAACACCCTGACGGCCAATGGCAACCTGATCCAGGTGATCTATGCCAAGGATCCGAAGGAAGTCGACTACACCCAGTACGGCATCAAGAACGCACTACTGGTGGACAACACCGGTGTGTGGCGTGACGCCGAGGGCTTGGGTCAGCACCTGGCCTGCCCGGGCGTTGATCGCGTTGTTCTCACCGCACCTGGCAAGGGCGCGCTGAAGAACATCGTGCACGGCATCAACCACAGCGAAATCACCGCTGAGGACAAGATCATCTCCGCGGCTTCCTGCACCACCAACGCCATCGTGCCGGTGCTCAAGGCGGTCAATGATCAGTACGGCATCGTCAACGGTCACGTCGAGACCGTTCACTCCTACACCAACGACCAGAACCTGATCGACAACTTCCACAAAGGCAGTCGTCGTGGTCGTAGCGCTGCGTTGAACATGGTCATCACCGAAACCGGCGCGGCTACCGCTGCGGCCAAGGCACTGCCGGTTCTGAAGGGTAAGCTGACCGGCAACGCCATTCGTGTGCCGACGCCGAACGTGTCCATGGCCATCCTCAATCTGAACCTGGAGAAGGCCACCACCCGCGAAGAGATCAACGAGTACCTGCGCCAGATGGCCATGCACTCGGATCTGCAGAAGCAGATCGACTTCGTCAGCTCTCAGGAAGTGGTATCGACCGACTTCGTCGGTTCGCGCCATGCCGGCGTGGTCGATGCCGAAGCCACCATCGCCAACGATAACCGCGTTGTGCTGTACGTCTGGTACGACAACGAGTTCGGTTACAGCTGCCAGGTGGTGCGCGTGATGGAGGACATGGCCGGGGTCAACCCGCCGGCCTTCCCGCGCTAAGCGTCAAGGTCGCAAAAACGGGAGCTTCGTCTCCCGTTTTTTATGCCCGGAATCTGGCCTGGCGAGGTTGTCGAGTTGATCTCGGGCAGCATCGAGAGTGTTGCGCTCTGTTACCGAAAGGCCAAAAAAAGCAAGCGCTTGGGTGGTCAGTGCCGGGGGGCGTCTCTATAATCAAGCGGATTTTTACTCAGGTTTGGCGCATTCCTCCACGCCCATATCGTATCGGCGTGGTTGGGTCTATTAGACCTTCGGTAGCGCCGTCTGTCCTATAAAAAGCTTTCTAAATCAGTGGTTAGGCAAACCTATGATCAAACTAAAGCATGGGCTCGATTTGCCCATAACGGGTGCGCCGGCACAGCGTATCGAGGCTGCCAGGCCCGTGCGCAGTGTTGCCGTCATCGGCTTCGACTATCACGGGATGAAGCCGACGATGGAAGTGCAGGTCGGTGACCGGGTCAAACTCGGTCAATTGCTGTTTACCGACAAGAAGACACCCGGCGTGCGCTACACCGCCCCCGCTGCTGGTGTGATCAGCGCCATTCACCGCGGCGAGAAGCGTGTTCTGCAATCCGTGGTCATCGATATCGATGGCGACGAGCAGGAGACCTTTGCCCAGTACGCTGTCGATCAGCTCGAAGCGCTGAGCAGCGAGCAGGTTCGCGAGAACCTGCAGCAGTCCGGTCTGTGGACTGCCCTGCGTACGCGTCCGTTCAGCAAAGTACCGGCGCTCGATGCCGTACCCCGGTCGATCTTCGTCACCGCCATCGACACGCATCCGCTTGCCGCCGATCCTGCGGTGATCATCGGCGAACATGCCACTGATTTCGAAAATGGTCTGAAGGTGCTCGGCAACCTGGCCAAGGTGTTCCTGTGCAAGGCCGATGGCGTCAGCCTGCCAGGCGAGAAACTGGCCAAGGTACAGAGCGAAGCCTTCGCCGGCCCGCACCCGGCAGGCCTGCCGGGCACGCACATCCACTTCCTCGATCCGGTCAGCACCAGCAAGAGTGTCTGGCAAATCGGTTATCAGGACGTGATCGCGGTGGGCAAACTGTTCACCACCGGCCAGCTGTTCGTCGAGCGCGTGGTCGCTCTCGGTGGCCCGGTTGCCGAACAGCCGCGTCTGCTACGCACGCGTCTGGGCGCCAACCTCGAGGAGCTCACCGCAGGTGAGCTCAAGCCCGGCTTCAATCGGGTGATTTCCGGCTCGGTGTTCGGCGGTCGTACCGCTCAGGGTGCCTTCGCCTTCCTCGGCCGTTACCATAACCAGGTGTCTTGCCTGCTGGAAGGCAATGACCGTGAGATGATGCATTACCTGCGTGCCGGGGTTAACAAGCACTCGGTACTGAACATCTTCGTTTCCAAACTGGCCGGCTCCAAGCTGTTCAACTTCACCACCACCACCAACGGCAGCCCGCGTGCCATGGTGCCGGTGGGCAACTACGAAGCCGTGATGCCGCTGGATATCCTGCCGACTCAACTGCTGCGCTATCTGATCGTTGGCGACACCGAGATGGCTCAGAAACTGGGTTGCCTGGAACTCGACGAAGAAGATCTGGCGCTGTGCACCTATGTGTGCGCCGGCAAGTATGAATATGGCCCGATCCTGCGGGACAACCTCACCCGCATCGAGAAGGAGGGTTAATCCGTGGGCATTCGTGCATTCCTCGACAAGATCGAGCACAACTTCGAAAAGGGCGGCAAGTACGAGAAGTGGTATGCCCTCTATGAGGCCATCGACACCTTCTTCTATCGTCCTGGCAGCGTGACCAAGACCACCGCTCACGTGCGCGACGGCATCGACCTCAAGCGCATGATGATCACCGTGTGGCTGTGCACCTTCCCGGCGATGTTCTTCGGCATGTGGAACACCGGCTACCAGGCCAACCTGATCTTCGCTCAGAGCCCCGAGTTGCTGGCGAGTCAGGAAGGCTGGCGCTTCGCCCTGATCGGCTCGCTGGCCGGTTTCGATCCGAACAGCCTGTGGGATAACTTCATCCAGGGCGCGGCCTACTTCCTGCCGGTCTACGCGGT
Source organism: Pseudomonas oleovorans subsp. oleovorans (assembly GCF_002197815.1). GTDB lineage: Bacteria > Pseudomonadota > Gammaproteobacteria > Pseudomonadales > Pseudomonadaceae > Aquipseudomonas > Aquipseudomonas oleovorans. The sequence continues at coordinate 100,184 of NZ_NIUB01000009.1, read as the reverse complement.
GACCTTCATCGTCGGCGGCTTCTGGGAAGTGCTGTTCGCTTCGATCCGCAAGCATGAAGTCAACGAAGGCTTCTTCGTCACCTCCGTGCTGTTCGCCCTGATCCTGCCGCCGAGCATTCCGCTGTGGCAGGTCGCGCTGGGTATCAGCTTCGGTGTGGTGATCGGCAAGGAAGTGTTCGGCGGTACCGGCAAGAACTTCCTCAACCCGGCGCTGACCGGCCGCGCATTCCTGTTCTTCGCCTATCCGGCGCAGATGTCGGGTGACGCGGTCTGGACCGCGGTCGACGGCTTCGCTGGCGCCACTTCGCTGAGCCTGGCGGCTTCCGGCGGCATCGAGAACGTGATCAACAACGGCATCACCTGGATGGACGCTTTCTTCGGCACCATTCATGGCTCGATGGGTGAGACCAGTACTCTGGCTATCGCCATCGGCGGCCTGGTACTGCTGATCACCAAGATCGCCTCGTGGCGCATCGTCGCCGGTGTGATGCTGGGTATGATCGGCTTGAGCCTGCTGTTCAACCTGATCGGCTCCACTACCAACCCCATGTTCGCCATGCCCTGGTACTGGCATCTGGTCGTCGGTGGTTTCGCCTTCGGCATGTTCTTCATGGCCACCGACCCGGTGTCGGCCTCCATGACCAACACCGGCAAGTGGATCTTCGGTGCCCTGATCGGTGTGATGGTGGTGTTGATCCGTGTGATCAACCCGGCCTTCCCCGAGGGCATGATGCTGGCGATTCTGTTCGCCAACCTGTTTGCACCGCTGATCGACCACTTCGTCGTTCAGGCCAATATCAAGCGGAGGCTGGCACGTAATGTCTAGTCAAAAAGAATCCACCGTTCGTACGCTGACGGTGGCCCTGCTGGTGTGTCTGGTGTGCTCGGTGTTCGTCGCCGGTGCCGCCATCGCACTGAAGCCAACCCAGGTGGAAAACCGCCTGCTGGACAAGCAGCGCAGCATCCTGGCCATTGCCGGCCTGGGTGAGGCGGGCATGTCCGGTGCCAAGGTCAAGGAGCTGTTCGACAGCACCATCACCGCCAAGCTGGTGGATCTGGAGAGTGGCAAGTTCTCCGATGCCTTCGACCCCATGACCTTCGACCCACTCAAGGCAGCCAAGGATCCGAAGACCTCCCGCGCGCTCAAGGGCAGTGAGGATATCGCCGGTATCAAGCGCCAGGAACGTTACACCACTGTTTATATGGTGGAAAAGGACGGTGAAATCGAAACCCTGATCCTGCCGGTTCGCGGCTACGGCCTGTGGTCGACCCTGCATGGATTTATCGCGGTCAAGGGTGATCTCAATACCGTTGTCGGTATGGGCTTCTACCAGCATGGCGAAACGCCGGGCCTGGGGGGCGAGGTAGATAATCCGAAGTGGACCGGCCAGTGGCCAGGCAAGACCCTGTTCGACGAAAACGGCGAGTTGGCTGTACAAGTCGTCAAGGGTAGTGTCGACCCCCAGAGCCCGAAAGCCGTGCATCAGGTCGACGGTCTTGCCGGCGCTACCTTGACTGGCAACGGCGTGGATAACCTGCTGAAGTTCTGGCTGGGCCAGAACGGCTTCGGTCCGTTTATCGCTAACCTGCGTGCAGGGGAGGCCTGATCATGTCGCAGCCAACCATTAAAGAAGTCCTGCTCAACCCGATCTTCAACAACAACCCCATCGGCCTGCAGATCCTTGGCATCTGCTCGGCGCTGGCGGTCACCTCGAACTTGCAGACTGCGCTGGTAATGTCCGCCGCGCTGACACTGGTGACTGGGTTCTCCAACCTGTTCATCTCGCTGATCCGCAGCCAGATCCCCAGCTCGATCCGCATGATCGTGCAGATGGTGATCATCGCCTCGCTGGTAATCGTGGTCGATCAGGTGCTCAAGGCCTATGCCTTCAGTCTGTCCAAGCAGCTGTCGGTGTTCGTCGGTCTGATCATCACCAACTGTATCGTGATGGGCCGTGCCGAAGCGTTCGCCATGCAGAACCCGCCGGTGTTGTCGTTCTTCGACGGTATCGGTAACGGTCTGGGTTACAGCGCCATGCTGATCGCCCTGGGCGTGATCCGCGAACTGTTTGGCGCGGGCAAGCTGATGGGTTACGAGATTTTCTCGGTGGTCAACGACGGTGGCTGGTACCAGCCCAACGGCATGCTGCTGCTGCCGCCATCGGCATTCTTCCTGATCGGTCTGTTCATCTGGGGCATCCGTAGCTGGAAGAAGGATCAGATCGAGGCCAATGCCTACAAGATGGCGCCTCAGGTATCCAGCAAGGAGGCCTATTAATGGAACATTACATCAGCCTGTTCGTCCGTGCGGTGTTCGTCGAGAACATGGCGCTGGCGTTCTTCCTCGGCATGTGTACCTTCATCGCCATCTCCAAGAAGGTGGAAACCGCCATCGGTCTCGGTATCGCCGTGGTCGTGGTGCTGGGTATCACCATGCCGGTGAACAACCTGATCTACACCAACATCCTCAAGGATGGCGCGCTGGCCTGGGCCGGCTTGCCTGAAGTGGACCTGTCGTTCCTCGGCCTGCTGACCTTCATCGGGGTGATCGCAGCGCTGGTACAGATACTCGAGATGACCCTCGATAAGTACGTGCCGTCGCTGTACAACGCCCTCGGTGTGTTCCTGCCGCTGATCACCGTGAACTGCGCCATCATGGGTGGCTCGCTGTTCATGGTCGAGCGCGACTACAACCTGGCCGAAAGCACCGTCTACGGCGTCGGCGCAGGCGTGTCCTGGGCGTTGGCGATTGCCGCGCTGGCGGGTATTCGCGAGAAGCTCAAGTACAGCGATGTACCGGCTGGCCTGCAGGGTCTGGGCATCACCTTCATCACCATCGGTCTGATGTCGCTGGGCTTCATGTCCTTCTCCGGCGTGCAGCTGTAAGGAAAGGATGAACAGATGAATTACGAAATCTTCCTCGCCATCGGCATGTTCACCGCCATCGTGCTTGCGCTGGTGCTGGTCATCCTCGCGGCACGCGCCAAGCTGGTCTCCAGTGGTGACGTGAGCATCGAAATCAACGGCGAAAAAACCATCGTGGTGCCGGCCGGCGGCAAGCTGCTGCAAACCCTGGCCGACAATGGCATCTTCCTGTCCTCCGCGTGCGGCGGCGGCGGTACCTGCGCGCAGTGCAAGTGCATCGTCGAGAGCGGTGGCGGCGAGATGCTCTCCACCGAGGAGTCGCACTTCACCAAGCGCGAGGCTCGCGAGGGTTGGCGCCTGTCCTGTCAGACGCCAGTCAAGCAGGACATGAAGATCAAAGTCCCGGAAGAAGTGTTTGGCGTCAAGAAGTGGGAGTGCACGGTGGAGTCCAACCCCAACGTCGCTACCTTCATCAAGGAGCTGACGCTGAAGCTGCCGGAAGGCGAGAACGTCGACTTCCGCGCCGGTGGTTACGTGCAGCTGGAATGCCCGCCGCACACCGTGTACTACAAGGACTTCGACATCCAGGAGGAGTATCGCGGCGACTGGGACAAGTTCAATCTGTGGAAGTACGTGTCCAAGGTCGACGAGACCGTGATCCGTGCCTATTCCATGGCCAACTATCCGGAAGAGCGCGGTCTGGTGAAGTTCAACATCCGTATCGCCTCGCCGCCCCCCGGCAAGGACGATGTGCCGCCGGGCAAGATGTCGTCCTACGTGTTCAGCCTCAAGCCGGGCGACAAGATCACCGTGTACGGGCCCTTCGGTGAGTTCTTCGCCAAGGACACCGACGCCGAGATGGTCTTCATCGGTGGTGGTGCCGGCATGGCGCCGATGCGTTCGCACATCTTCGACCAGCTCAAGCGCCTGAAGTCCAAGCGCAAGATCAGCTTCTGGTACGGCGCGCGTTCCTTGCGCGAGTCGTTCTACAACGAAGAGTTCGATAAGCTGGCCGCGGAAAACCCGAACTTCGAATGGCACCTGGCGCTGTCCGATCCGCAGCCGGAAGACAACTGGACCGGCCTCACCGGCTTCATCCACAACGTGCTGTACGAGAACTATCTGAAGGACCACCCGGCTCCGGAAGACTGCGAGTTCTACATGTGCGGCCCACCCATGATGAACGCCGCAGTGATCAAGATGCTGACCGACCTGGGGGTCGAGCCGGAGAACATCCTCCTCGACGACTTCGGAGGCTGACGCATGAGGTCTGCTGTACTCCAGCCCGTTATCGCTGTCGCCCTGGCGGCAGCCCTAACGGGCTGCTTGCATTCTGAACGGATCGAAGAGTTCGGTGGCCCGACCATGGGCAGCACCTATTCGATCAAATACGTCCGCAGCGAAGGCGTCGCGCCGCAAGCCGAACTCAAGGCCGCGACTGAGGCGATCCTCGCCGAAATCGATCTGCAGATGTCCACCTATCGCGATGATTCGCTGATCGAGCAGTTCAACCGTGCGCCAGCCGGTACCTGCCAGGCCATGCCCAGGGGCGTGCTGGAGCTGGTGCGTGCCGGCGATCGCCTGCACCAGGAGAGCCAGGGCTACTTCGACCTGACGCTGAAGCCCTTGCTCGACCTCTGGGGCTTCGGCCCCAAAGGGCAGGGCGAGGCGGTGCCGGATGCCGAGCGCCTGGCCGAGGCGCGCCAGCGGGTCGGTCAGCAGCACCTGAGGATCGAAGGCGAGCAGTTGTGCAAGGATGCCGATGTTCAGGTCGACTTCAACAGCATCGCGGCCGGTTATGCCGTCGATCTGATCGTGGCGCGCCTGGGCGAGTTGGGGGTCACCAGTTATCTGGTCGAGGCCACCGGTGAGCTCAAGGCGGCTGGCTTCAAGCCTGACGGCAGCCACTGGCGTATCGGCCTGGAAGCGCCGCGTGATGATCAGCGTATGGCTCAGCGCATCCTGCAGCTCGATGGTTACGGTATTTCCACCTCGGGTGACTATCGCAACTACTTCGAAGAGAACGGCCAACGCTACTCGCACACGCTCGATCCGCTGACGGGTAAGCCGGTCAACCACAAGTTGGCAGCCGTGACAGTGGCGGATCCATCGACCTTGCGCGCCGATGGCTTGTCTACCCTATTGATGGTGCTTGGTCCGGATGCCGGTATGGCCTTCGCCGAGCGCAACGCTATCGCGGCGTTTTTCGTGACGCGTGTGGGCGAGGGTTTCGTCACACAGGGCACGACCGCATTCGAGCAGCTATTCGCTGCAGGAGATGAGCAATGACGTTTCTGGTTGTATTTCTGGTTATGGTTCTGGTCGTCGGCATGATGGCTATCGGTGTGATCATGGGGCGCAAACCCATCGCCGGTTCCTGTGGCGGTATCGCCAATCTCGGTATCGAGAAGGAATGCTCGATTTGCGGCGGTAGCCGTGAAAAATGCGAGGAGGTCAATCGCGACCAGAGCGAAGCGCCGAACACCGACCTGGCTTACGACGCGAGCAAGCGTTAAGCCGGGTGGTAGCTTTGATAGCCGGTGGCTATTATCCGCTGCCGGCCCCGCCGAGGGTGCGCCACAAGCGCTCCGGCCTGATCTGAAGGAGTAAACATGGCGGTCTACAACTACGATGTCGTGGTGCTGGGCTCCGGCCCGGCGGGCGAGGGCGCGGCGATGAACGCGGCCAAGGCCGGGCGCAAGGTAGCCGTGGTGGACAACCGTCCGCTGGTCGGCGGCAACTGCACCCACCTGGGCACCATCCCGTCTAAGGCGCTGCGCCATTCGGTGCGGCAGATCATGCAGTTCAACACCAACCCGATGTTCCGCCAGATCGGCGAGCCACGCTGGTTCTCGTTCCCCGACGTGCTGAAAAGCGCCGAGAAGGTGATCGCCAAGCAAGTCACTTCGCGCACCGGCTACTACGCGCGCAACCGCATCGACACCTATTTCGGTACCGCCAGCTTCGCCGACGAGCAGACGATCGAAGTGGTCTGCCTCAATGGCGTAGTGGAAAAGCTGGTGGCCAAGCAGATCGTCATCGCCACCGGCTCGCGTCCCTATCGCCCGGCCGATGTCGATTTTCGTCACCCGCGTATCTACGATAGCGACACCATTCTCAGCCTGGGTCACACACCGCGTCGTCTGATCATCTACGGAGCGGGAGTGATCGGTTGCGAGTACGCCTCGATCTTCAGTGGCCTGGGTGTGCTGGTCGACCTGATCGACAACCGCGATCAACTGCTCAGCTTCCTCGACTCGGAAATCTCCGACGCGCTTTCCTACCACCTGCGCAACAACAACGTGCTGATTCGTCACAACGAAGAGTACGAGCGCATCGAGGGCGTGGAAAACGGCGTGGTTCTGCATCTGAAGTCGGGCAAGAAGATCAAGGCCGACGCCCTGCTGTGGTGTAACGGCCGGACCGGCAATACCGATCAGCTGGGCCTGGAAAACATCGGCATCGCGGTCAACAGCCGTGGTCAGATCCAGGTCGACGAGCATTACCGCACCGAGGTCAGCAACATCTACGCCGCCGGTGACGTGATCGGCTGGCCGAGTCTGGCCAGCGCCGCTGCCGACCAGGGGCGTTCGGCTGCCGGCAGCATCGTCGACAACGGCAGCTGGCGCTTCGTCGATGACGTGCCGACCGGTATTTACACCATTCCGGAGATCAGCTCGATCGGCAAGACCGAGCGTGAGCTGACTCAGGCCAAGGTGCCTTACGAGGTCGGCAAGGCCTTCTTCAAGGGTATGGCCCGTGCGCAGATCTCGGTGGAACCGGTGGGTATGCTGAAGATTCTCTTCCATCGTGAAACCCTGGAAGTGCTGGGTGTGCATTGCTTCGGCTATCAGGCCTCGGAGATCGTCCACATTGGCCAGGCGATCATGAACCAGAAGGGTGAAGCCAACAGCATCAAGTACTTCATCAACACCACCTTCAACTACCCGACCATGGCCGAGGCCTATCGGGTTGCCGCGTTCGACGGCCTCAACCGGCTTTTTTGAGCGGCTCCGGCCGGCGGCCTGAGCCGGTCGGGGAGACAGGCTGGATAGTGGTTTCCGAGTGGCGCTGGCCGAATCGGGAGAGCTTCTAGCGTCTCAGGCGGCAGCAACGAAAAAACCGGCGCTTGGGCTAATGCCAGTCAGTTAAGCGCTACAGCTTGACCTTCTGCGTGCTGAAACGAAAATCCGATGCTTGTTTTGAGCATCGGATTTTTTATGCGACTTTCCCGCGCCTTGGCACTGACTCACGAAGCGGCTTCTGCCACCCACTCCCTTGACGAGCTGGGGGCGCTGCTTGATCCAGACCTAGTTAGCACCGCACTGGAAACGGCGGGAGTGGCGACCCTGCGTAAGCGTATGCGCTCCATAGACCCCATCTTCAACTGACCTCTCCGTATCCCGGATGCTGGGCTCCCTATTTTCCCGTGGAGTTCCGTCATGATGCGTCCCGACGCCAAAGTGCAGAAGGTCTATCTCTACCCAAAGCCCGTCGACTTCCGCAAATCCATCAATGGACTGGCCGCGCTGGTCGAGCTGGACATCAAGGTGGAGGTATTCAACCCGGTGCTGTTCGTGTTCCTCAATCGCACCCGCAGCCAGGTCAAGATTCTCTACTGGGAGCGCAATGGCTTCTGCCTGTGGCTCAAGCGACTGGAAGCCGAGCGTTTCAAGACCAAACCCGATGCCGGTGACGAGGCCATTGAGCTGACGGTCGACGAGCTGAACTGGCTGCTCGACGGTATCGACCTGTGGCGTAACCGTCCGCATCAGATACTGACGCCGCGCTTCGTAACCTGAGCCGGTATAATCCACGGCCATGATCGCCGTGCCCGAATCTCTTCCTGACGACCCAATCCTGCTGAAGCATTTACTGCTGCTGGCCAGTGAACAGGCGGCGGCGAAAGATGCTCGCATAGAACAACTTCAAGAACAGGTCGCCTTGCTGCGCCACAAGCTGTTCTCGCCCAAGTCCGAGCGCAGCCCTGAAGATGCCGACTCGCCGCAGTTGGCCATGTTCAACGTAAACGCTCCATAAACCCCGTCCCGGAGGACGTTTTTTTTCAGGAAGCAGAGGCAGAAGCTGGCGAGCAGTTCCACGGCAGCAGCGCTTCGTAATCCTCGACGCGGCTCGCCGCTGGCAGGCGTTCAAGGATGTGGCGCAACCAGGCGTAAGGCTCTTGCCCGTTGGCTTTGGCAGTTTCGATCAGGCTGTAGATCTGCGCGCTGGCCGTGCCACCCTTGGGCGTGTCGCTGAACAGCCAGTTCTTGCGGCCGATGCCGATGCTGTTAAGCGAAGCAGAAGGCAACACGGAGCATGGCGTTTTACGCCAGTCATGCACTGATCCCGCGCGGTCGGAGACCCTGTGCACGTCGGGAAGTCCTTCGCACAGAAACTGGGAGATCTCAGCGGCGCCCGGTGCGCAACCACCGGGCGGAGCAGGAAAGGCCAAAAGCTGTAACCCTGCTGTCTACGCCGCCGAGAAGTCGGATACCCGATCGACCCAATGTAAGTCATCGCTTACAGGTGTTGTCAGTGTTTGTGTTGAAAACACTGCTCTTTTTGCTGAATTTGTTTTTAAGTTAATGTTTTATAGGGTTTTTATAGGGGCAATGAACATTCGAGATAAATTTTGGCCGGGTTGTGCCGCTGCCCGTAACAGCTAATATCACACCCGTGTTTAGGGACAAGCACAGGTCATCAGGATGATGATCAGGAACATCGCAAGAAGCGATTCATCAGGATGATGGGTTGGGAAATTAAGGGATTAGGGAATTAAAGTGGGCGGCGCAAGCCGCCCTTTTTTTGCGCGTGCTGTTTGTGACACCAGCCTGGCGGGCAGTTGGCCCGGAGCCTGAAAGTAAAAGACCCGCACTTGGCGTAATGCTGTTCACTTAAGAAACGGTCGAGCTCGATCAGTCCCCTCGCCCCTTCGGGGAGAGGGTTAGGGCGGCCGCGTTCGGAGAGGGGGAAACTGGCAGTTTTGCGGTGTTTTCTGCCCTCTCCCCCAGACCCTAGGCGTGCCCCCAATAAATGGGAGAGGGGAGTCAAACGCGTGCAACCTTAAGTGAACAGCATTACGCACTTGGCGGGTCTTTGTGTTTCAGGGCGAACTCAGCGCTCCAGGTATTGCAGCTTGTCCTTTACACCATCCCACTCTTCGGCGTCCGGCAGGGCATCTTTTCTTTCGGTGATGTTTGGCCAGACTTCTGCCAGTTCGGCGTTCAGCTCGATGAACTCCTGCATGCCGTCGGGCACTTCGTCTTCGGAGAAGATTGCCTGGGCCGGGCATTCTGGCTCGCACAGGGCGCAGTCGATGCACTCGTCCGGATGGATGACCAGAAAGTTCGGGCCTTCGTAGAAGCAATCCACCGGGCAGACTTCCACACAGTCGGTGTATTTGCACTTGATGCAGTTGTCGGTGACGACGAAGGTCATGTCTGATTCTCTCCTCGGGGGCGGCCTGCGCCTTTTCTGCGAAGGGCTGCAGGCGCTCTGTCTGTGGCCGCGGCTCAGGCTGTAAGCCGGGCAGTCGTAAAATTGCGCGCGATTCTAACAGTTTGTTCTATCGAGCGTTAGATCTGCGTCTTCCATGTATATAACAGTTCCAAGGCCTTGCGTGGGGTCAGATCATCCGGATTGATCTTACCCAATTGCTCCAACAGCGGGTGTGGCACGCTGGCGAACAGGTCGCTCTGCATCGGCACCTGCGGCTGGCCGGGCGCCTGGCGTGGCAGGTCGTGCGGCAGGCTGGTGGCTTCCAGGCGCGCCAGATGCTCGCGGGCACGGCTGATCACCGTGCCCGGCACGCCAGCCAGTTGCGCCACGGCCAGGCCGTAGCTCTGGCTCGCGGGGCCTGGCTGAACGTGGTGGAGGAAGACGATACGCTCGTTGTGCTCGGTGGCCGAGAGGTGCACGTTGGCCACCACCGGCTCGCTTTCCGGCAGCACGGTCAGCTCGAAATAGTGGGTGGCGAACAGGGTGAAGGCGCGCAGGCGCGCCAGATGCTCGGCCGCCGACCAGGCCAGTGACAGGCCGTCGAAAGTGCTGGTGCCACGTCCGACCTCGTCCATCAGTACCAGGCTGCGCTCGCTGGCGTTGTGCAGAATGTTGGCGGTTTCGCTCATCTCTACCATGAAGGTGGAGCGGCCGCCGGCCAGGTCATCGCTGGAGCCGATACGGGTGAAGATGCGGTCGACCAGCGACAGTTCGCAGGCCGCCGCCGGCACGAAGCTGCCGATATGGGCCAGCAGCACGATCAGTGCGGTCTGGCGCATGTAGGTGGATTTACCACCCATGTTCGGCCCAGTAATGATCAGCATGCGGCGGTTGTCGTCGAGATCCAGGTCGTTGGCCACGAAGGGTGTGGTCAGCACCTGTTCGACCACCGGGTGACGGCCCTGGTCGATGCGCATGCACGGCTCGTCGACGAAACGCGGGCGGTTCAGGTCGAGATTCAGCGCGCGCTCTGCAAGATTGCTCAGCACGTCCAGTTCGGCGAGGGCTGCGGCACTGTCCTGCAGCGGCGCCAGATGGCCGATCAGGCGCTCGAGCAACTCGTCGTAGAGCATCTTTTCGCGGGCCAGGGCGCGGCTCTTGGCCGACAGCGCCTTGTCCTCGAACTCTTTCAGCTCGGGGGTGATGAAGCGCTCGGCACCTTTGAGTGTCTGTCGGCGGATGTAGTCAGCCGGCGCCGACTCGGCCTGCTTGGTCGGCAGTTCGATGAAGTAGCCGTGCACGCGGTTGTAGCCGACCTTGAGGTTGGCCAGGCCGGTGCGCTCCTTCTCCCGCGCTTCCAGATCCATGAGGAACTGTCCGGCGTTCTCGCTCATGGCCTGCAGTTCGTCCAGCTCGGCGTCATAGCCGCTCTTCAGCACGCCACCGTCGCGGATCACCGCGGGCGGATTGTCGATGATGGCGCGGGCCAGCAGGTCGGCCAGTTCCGGGTAGGTGGCGACGGTGGTAGCCAGTTGTTGCAGGTGTGGGGTGTCCAGGTTGGTCATCGCCTGCTGCAGCTCGGGCAGCGCGGCCAGGGCGTCGCGCAGGCGTGCCAGATCGCGTGGGCGCGCATTGCGCAGGCCGATACGGGCGAGAATACGCTCCAGGTCGCCGATTTCCTTGAGCTGCGGCTGCAGCGTTTCGAAGCGATAGCCATCGAGCAGGCGGGCGATGGCGTCCTGACGCGCCTCCAGCACCGCGCGATCACGCAAGGGACGGTTCAGCCAACGGCCCAGCAGGCGGCTGGCCATGGCGGTCTGGCAGCGATCCATCACCGATTGCAGGGTGTTGTCGCGGCCGCCGGCGAGGTTGATGTCCAGCTCCAGGTTGCGGCGGCTGGCACCATCGAGGATCACCGTGTCGTCCAGGCGCTCGTGACGCAGGCTGCGCAGGTGAGGCAGGGCGGTACGCTGGGTTTCCTTGGCATAGCTGAGCAGGCAGCCGGCGGCACCGATGGCCAGGGTCAGGTTCTCGCAGCCGAAGCCTTTCAGATCCTGTGTGCTGAATTGCTGGCACAGGCTCTTGAAGGCGCTGTCGCGGTCGAAATCCCAGGGGGCGCGGCGGCGCGAACCTTTGCGCTTCTCGGCGGGCAGGCCCAGCGGCCAGTCGTCCGGGATCAGCAGTTCGGCGGGGCTAAGTCGCTCCAGTTCGGCCAGCAGGTTTTCCCAGCCCTTGATCTCCTGCACGCTGAAGCGGCCGCTGGTGATGTCAAGCACGGCCAGGCCGAACAGGCGCTCATCACCGAGGACAGCAGCCAGCAGGTTGTCGCGGTGCTCATCGAGCAGGGCTTCGTCGCTGATGGTGCCGGGGGTGATGATGCGTACCACCTGACGCTCCACCGGACCCTTGCTGGTAGCCGGGTCGCCGATCTGTTCGCAGATCACCACCGATTCGCCGAGCTTGACCAGCTTGGCCAGGTAGCCTTCGAGCGAATGGAAAGGAATGCCGCACATGGGAATCGATTGGCCAGCCGACTGGCCGCGTGCGGTCAGGGTGATGTCGAGCAGCTTGGCTGCCTTCTTCGCGTCTTCGTAGAAAATCTCGTAGAAGTCGCCCATGCGATAGAACATCAACTGATCCGGGTGCTGGTTCTTCAGCTTCCAGTATTGCTGCATCATCGGGGTGTGGGCGGAGAGATCGGTCATGCCGGGCCTTACGTGCGGTGGGTGTGACGAAGCCGAGAATTTTCCCACACTTCGACCGTTGCGTGGGTGCGATTCGTTGTTGATTCGGACTCAGCCGGGTATCTATGTCCGGCCTGGGATGGCGTCTCTGGTCGGAACCCCCGCGTCGCCTTCCTGCCTGAGTCTTTCTTGTTCCTGCGCAACGATTCGCAGGTGGCGGAGTCTGTGGTTTCCATCGACCGTGCAAGCTGTGTAGGGTTTGCAGCTCACGATGGAGGTATGAATATGGACAGAATCAGCGAGTTGGCTGAGCTACTGGGCGAGGCTCTAAAGACGCAGGGGGCTCAAGTCACCACGGCTGAGTCGTGCACGGGAGGTGGTATCGCTGAGGCCATCACGCGCATCCCCGGCTGTTCGGCCTGGTTCGAAGCCGGCTATGTCACCTATTCCAATGCACAGAAGAGCAAGCAACTGGCAGTTCCGGCCGAATTGTTCAGCAGTGTGGGCGCCGTCAGCCGCGAAGTGGTCGAAGCGATGGTGCGTGGCGCTCAAGCCAATAGCGGGGCGCGCTATGCGGTGGCTGTCAGCGGGGTGGCGGGGCCGGGCGGTGGTTCCGTGGACAAACCAGTCGGTACCGTCTGGTTGGCCTGGGGCGATGGCGAGCGTCTTTTCAGTGTGCGCAAGCAGTTCGCTGGTAACCGCGATGAGGTGCGCCGACAAACGGTCGAGGCCGCTCTGGCGGGGCTTCTGCGCCTGTTGGCGGAGGAAAATCCGCTTGTGGGGTAGGCGGGCGACTTGCCCTGTGGAATAATACTGGCTACTTATACAGTTGTCGGCGGCCCTCGAGGCCCTTGTTAATACGTGAGGATGGTAATGGACGAGAACAAGAAGCGCGCGTTGGCGGCTGCCCTGGGTCAGATCGAGAAGCAGTTCGGCAAGGGTGCGGTCATGCGCATGGGCGACCATGAGCGTCAGGCCATTCCGGCCATCTCCACCGGTTCGCTGGGGCTGGATATCGCGCTGGGCATCGGCGGTTTGCCAAAAGGCCGTATTGTTGAAATCTACGGCCCAGAATCCTCCGGTAAGACCACGCTGACCTTGTCGGTGATCGCCGAAGCGCAGAAGCTTGGCGCCACCTGTGCCTTCGTCGATGCCGAGCACGCACTGGATCCGGATTATGCCGGCAAGCTCGGCGTCAACGTCGATGACCTGCTGGTATCGCAACCGGACACCGGTGAACAGGCGCTGGAAATCACCGACATGCTGGTGCGCTCCAATGCCATTGACGTGATCATCGTCGACTCCGTGGCGGCTCTGGTGCCCAAGGCGGAAATCGAAGGCGAAATGGGTGACATGCACGTCGGTCTGCAGGCGCGCCTGATGAGCCAGGCGCTGCGTAAGATCACCGGTAACATCAAGAACGCCAACTGCCTGGTGATCTTCATCAACCAGATTCGCATGAAGATCGGTGTGATGTTCGGAAGCCCGGAAACCACCACCGGTGGTAACGCGTTGAAGTTCTATGCCTCGGTTCGATTGGACATCCGTCGTACCGGCGCGGTTAAGGAAGGTGAAGAGGTCGTGGGTAGCGAAACCCGCGTGAAGATCGTCAAGAACAAGGTCGCGCCACCGTTTCGTCAGGCCGAGTTCCAGATTCTCTATGGCAAGGGCATCTACCGTAATGGCGAGATCATCGATCTCGGCGTGCAACAGGGTCTGGTCGAGAAGTCGGGTGCCTGGTACAGCTACAAGGGCAACAAGATCGGTCAAGGCAAGGCCAATGCGGCCAAGTACCTGGAAGACAACCAGGAAGTGGCGCGCGAGATCGAAGGTCTGATTCGCGAGAAGTTGCTGGCCAGCAGTGCTCCGGCCAAGGCTCCGGCTGCCGATCTGGCTGATGCTGAAGTCGACTTCTAAGTCGTCAGAGCATGACCGTCGTACTGGATAACCCGCTCGCCGTCAGGCGGGCGGCCATGGATCTGCTGGCGCGACGTGAGCATGGGCGTGTCGAGCTTACGCGCAAGTTGCGCAAGCGTGGCGCCCCCGAGGACATGATCGACACGGCCTTGCAGCAGCTGTCAGAGGAGGGCTTGCTATCCGAGGCCCGCTATCTGGAAAGCTTCGTCGCTTATCGTGCGCGTGCTGGTTACGGTCCGCTGCGTATTCGTGAGGAGCTCGGCCAGCGTGGGCTCGCGCGTGGTGATATCGATCAAGCTCTGCATGAAAGTGGTATCGACTGGTTCGAGCAGTTGCGTGAAACCTGGCAGCGCAAGTTTGCCGGTCGGCTTCCGGGTGATGCTCGTGAGCGTGCTCAACAAGGCCGGTTCCTGGCCTACCGTGGCTATTCGCTGGATATGATTGGGCGTCTGTTGCGCGGTTGCGACGAATAGCTCGTCAGTCTGCTCAGGCTGGCTGAACGGCCAACTGACGTAGATGGCTCGGCACGTCTTGTGCGCCGGCCAGGCGCAGTCCCTCGCCAAGCGCAGTGGCTTCCTGATGCTCTTTGGGCAGGAGGAGGAACTCTGGGGTGCCGGCTTTCTTCAGTAGTGACAGGCGCGCATAGGGTATGCCGTTGTCCAGTAGCAGTCCCATGAAGCTGGGGTCGCTCCAAGCCGCTTCTGGCATGGCCAGTACGTGATAGCGCTTTTGCAGGTTGTCCAGGCCCGCTTCATTCAAACGATAGCGAACCAGATTGGCTGGCAGCAGCACTTCCAGTTCGCGTCTGCGCGCATAGGCGATTGCTCCAGCGAAGGCTTCGCCTTGCACATCCCCTGACCAGAAGGTGCGTGAGCCGCGCCAGTTGGCCTGACGCAGCTCGATCGGTTCGCCAGCGAGAAAACGCGGCAACGCCAGGCCGATGGTTTTGACGAAATCCTTGTAGCTGATGATGCGCACCTGCTTGCAGTGTTCGCTTGCTGCGTAGTCTTCGAAGCTCACGTAGCCTGGCGCAGGGCAAGGGTAGGCGAAGCCGTCGATCAGGCGCAGATCGAAAGTCTGCAGTTGCTGCATTTGCGCTTCCACTACTTGAGTCAGCGCTGAATGTGCCTGTGCTTTGTCTTCCTGTACCGGGCCGGAGAGTGCCCCGCGAGGCAGGTTGAGCAGAAGCTGCAATTGCGGGCCGTCATGCCAACCAATACTTTCGACCGCTGCAGGCAACGGTTTGAATGGCAGGCGCAGGGCGCTGGCTCTGGCGAATATCTGTCGTGAGTTGCGGCCGAGCAGACCCATGCGCTGGGCCAGGGCTGCCAGGCGGCTACTGAGAGTTGAGGATTCGGACAGGCTCATGGCCGGCAGATCGCTCCTGAAGCGTCTGCTGCAGTGTGGCAGACGCGGATGGCTATTGCCCATATAGCGTAGCGCGGGGCGGGAGTGCCTGTCGCGTTGCGGGTCTGTGGCAAAATAGCCGCATTCATTTGCGAGGGTGCCTCCATGCCTAGCTTGGTGCTGGATATTGCGTTATCGGCCGAACGATTGCAGGCCATCTATCGTGGCCAGGCCAACCGGATTATGGCGCAAAGCCGGGATGGGCGTCGCGTCAGTTTGCCGGCCCACCATCTGCGGCCGTATCTGACTCACGCCGGTATCTTTGGTTCCTTCGTACTGGAATTCAGTAACTCCGGCGAGCTGCTGAGTTTACGCCCTTTGGACTGATCTGGCGCGCTTGCCTCGCGCCGACGACGCCTGCGCGGCTATAATCGCCGGCTGCCAACCCTCTACCTGTCGAGCTGAGCCTGATCATGTACTCCCTGGCCCGCGAGCTGCTGTTCAAACTGTCCCCGGAAACCTCTCATGAGCTGTCCATCGATCTGATCGGTGCAGGTGGCCGGCTGGGGCTCAATGGCTTGCTGACCAAGGCGCCGACCAGCCTGCCAGTAAACGTGATGGGTTTGCAGTTCGCCAATCCGGTCGGTCTGGCGGCAGGGCTGGACAAGAACGGCGATGCTATCGATGGTTTCGCCCAGCTCGGCTTCGGTTTCGTCGAGATCGGCACCGTTACCCCGCGTCCGCAGCCGGGCAACCCCAAGCCGCGACTGTTTCGTCTGCCGGAGGCCGAGGCGGTGATCAACCGCATGGGTTTCAACAACCATGGTGTCGATCGCCTGCTCGAGCGGGTCAAGGCAGCTAAGTTCAAGGGTGTGCTGGGTATCAATATCGGCAAGAACTTCGATACGCCAGTCGAGCGGGCGGTGGACGATTACCTGGTCTGCCTGGACAAGGTGTATGCCCATGCCAGCTACGTTACGGTCAACGTCAGCTCACCTAATACGCCGGGGCTGCGCAGTCTGCAGTTCGGCGATTCGCTGAAGGAGTTGCTCGAGGCGCTGCGTCGTCGTCAGGAGGATCTGGCTCAGGAGCACGGTAAGCGCGTACCGCTGGCGATCAAGATCGCCCCGGACATGAGTGACGAAGAAACCGCGCTGGTGGCATCAGCGCTGCTGGGCGCAGATATGGATGCGGTGATCGCCACCAATACCACGCTCAGTCGCGAAGGTGTCGAAGGTCTGGCCCATGGGGATGAGGCCGGCGGCTTGTCGGGCGCGCCGGTACGCGACAAGAGTACGCATATCGTCAAGGTGCTGGCGGGTGAACTGTCAGGTCGTTTGCCGATCATCGCGGTCGGCGGTATTACCGAGGGCAAGCATGCAGCAGAGAAGATCGCGGCCGGGGCGAGCCTGGTGCAGATTTATTCGGGATTCATCTACAAGGGGCCGGCGCTGATTCGCGAGGCAGTGGATGCGATTGCCGCGCTGCGCAAATAAGCCGCTTAAATGAATAGGGCTCCCGAAGGAGCCCCTGGGCTTGCGCCCGCCGCCCGGAGGGGGTCGGCATGGTGAAGTCGGGTGTGATCCTGATCAGCCGACAGCGTGAAGTTCGTTGAGTCGATGAATACCGGCCGTACCGGTCAGCCCATCCCAGTTGTCACCACGGCCCTCACGCCAGCCATTGAGCCAGGCCTGACGAACCGAAGGTAGGGTAAAGGGGCAGAGTTCGCGGGATTTACCATTGATGCCGTACTGATAACCGCGCAAAAAAGCTCTTTCTAACGGATCACGCTTAAGTCTTCTCATAGGGTGTTGCCCTCACTGTTGACTGTTATGTCCCGTTGGCCTTGTGGCAAGGCCGGGCAGACGTTCTATCTGCCAACGAAAGTCCACTGCCGGCGTGGCGAACTTTCTGCGCCTTCGCCGTTGCAGCGAAAGCTCTAGGTAGTGTTCTAACGAATGCACCGAGGCCTGTGAATGATCGATTTGTCATAAGGGCGTAACCTAAATGCAGGTGAGGCCATAAGGGCGCTGGAGATACGTCCAGCACCTTTCAGCCAGACGCCGTCGTATCTGGCTATGCGAGCCGATACCGTCATTTTGATACTGCAAATGAGAGTGCTTACATATTCCGACGAAGGGTCGCGCTGTGACTTTTTGTCACTTATTTTGAGTCGAGGTGCATCGCTGTACCTCCCTGATTGCCATAGGCAGTGGAACATCCATGTCTGAACGTTACGAAATCGTACTGACCTGCCCCAAAGGGCTTGAAGGCCTGTTGCTGGAAGAGGCCAAGGCGCTGGGCCTGGAGGAGGTGCGCGAGCAGACTGCTGCAGTACGTGGCCATGCCGAGATCGAAGTGGCCTATCGCCTGTGCCTGTGGTCGCGCCTGGCCAACCGCGTGCTGCTGGTGCTGTCGCGCTTTGCCATGAACAACGCCGACGAGCTTTATGACGGCGTGCAGGCAGTAGACTGGCGCGACCATCTGGAGTCGTCCGGCAGCCTGGCGGTGGAGTTCAGTGGCAATGGTTCGGGCATCGACAACACCCACTTCGGCGCGCTCAAGGTCAAGGACGCGATCGTCGACCGCCTGCGCACGGCCGGGGGCGAACGGCCCAGCATCGACAAACTCAATCCTGATTTGCGCGTGCACCTGCGCCTGGATCGCGGTGAGGCGGTGCTGTCCCTGGACCTCTCCGGCCACAGCCTGCACCAGCGTGGTTACCGCCTACAGCAGGGAGCGGCGCCGCTGAAAGAGAACCTGGCGGCGGCAGTGTTGATCCGTGCCGGTTGGCCACGCATTGCTGCCGAGGGTGGCGCCTTGGCCGACCCGATGTGTGGTGTGGGCACCTTTCTGGTAGAGGCAGCGTTGATGGCTGCCGATATCGCCCCCAATCTCAGGCGTGAGCGTTGGGGGTTTTCCAACTGGCTCGGCCATGTGCCGGCCATCTGGAAAAAACTGCATGCCGAGGCTGAAGCACGCGCTGCGGCCGGCCTGACCAAACCACCGCTGTGGATTCGTGGTTATGAAGCCGACCCGCGTCTGATTCAGCCAGGGCGCAACAACGTCGAGCGCGCCGGATTGTCCGACTGGGTGAAGATCTATCAGGGTGAACTGGGCAGTTTCGAGCCGCGCCCGGATCAGAATCAGAAAGGTCTGGTGATCAGCAATCCGCCCTACGGCGAACGCTTGGGCGACGAAGCCAGCTTGCTGTACCTCTACCAGAACCTCGGCGAGCGCCTGCGTCAGGCCTGCCTGGGCTGGGAGGCAGCGGTATTCACCGGCGCGCCCGAATTGGGCAAGCGCATGGGTCTGCGCAGCCATAAGCAGTACGCGTTCTGGAACGGCGCACTGCCCTGCAAACTGCTGTTGATCAAGGTGCAGACCGAGCAGTTCGTCACCGCCGAACGGCGTGCGCGCGAGGACGATCAGCAGCCAGCGAACGAGGCGCCGCAACAGGCGCGCCTGTCCGAAGGCGGGCAGATGTTCGCCAACCGCCTGCAGAAGAACCTCAAGCAACTGGGCAAATGGGCGCGTCGTGAGGGGGTCGAATGCTACCGCCTGTACGATGCCGATATGCCCGAGTATGCCGTGGCGGTCGATCTGTACCGCGACTGGGTGCACGTACAGGAATATGCCGCGCCACGTTCGGTCGACCCGGACAAGGCCCAGGCGCGGCTGCTCGATGCCTTGGCCGCAATCCCACAGGCGCTGGGCGTGGCGCAGAGTCGCGTGGTGATCAAGCGCCGTGAGCGCCAGACCGGTACCAAGCAGTATCAGCGTCAGGCCGCGCAGGGCGAGTTCATGGAGGTGAATGAAGGCGGGGTCAAGCTGCTGGTCAACCTCACCGACTATCTGGATACCGGGCTGTTCCTCGATCACCGTCCGTTGCGCCTGCGTCTGCAGCGCGAGGCCGCTGGCAAGCGCTTCCTCAACCTGTTCTGTTACACCGCGACGGCTACCGTGCATGCGGCCAAGGGTGGTGCGCGCAGCACCACCAGCGTGGATCTGTCGAAAACTTACCTGGACTGGGCGCGGCGTAATCTCGCGCTCAACGGTTTTTCCGACAAGCACCGTCTGGAGCAGGGCGACGTGATGACCTGGCTGGCAGAGGATCGCGGTGAGTACGAGCTGATCTTCATCGACCCGCCGACTTTCTCCAACTCCAAGCGCATGGAAGGCGTGTTCGATGTGCAGCGTGACCACGTCGAGTTGCTCGACCTGGCCATGGCGCGCCTGGCCCGTGGCGGTGTGCTGTATTTCTCCAACAACTTCCGCAAGTTCCAGTTGGATGAAAGCCTGCTGGCGCGCTACCAGGTCGAAGAGATCAGTGCGCAGACGCTGGACCCGGACTTCGCCCGCAACCCGAAGATCCACCGCGCCTGGCGTTTCACTGCACGCTGACAGCGTAGCCTGGATGCAATCCGGAGCTCAGGTTCAAAAGAGCCCCCTGGATTACATCCCCGGGCTACAGCGTGGTCAGCGTTTGGGCTGCTTGTAGGTTTCCAGCAGCACCTGATCGAGGATCGAGGTGGCGCCCCAGGGTTTTGGGTCGTTGAGGATGGCCACCACAGCCCAGTCCTGGCCGTTGCTGTCGCGGCTGTAGCCGGCAATGGCGCGCACGTTGTTCAGGGTGCCGGTCTTGATGTGCGCCTCACCCACCAGCGGCGTGCGCTGCAGGCGCCGGCGCATGGTGCCGTCCATTGCCACCAGTGGCATCGAGCTGCGGAACTCGGCAGCGTAAGGGCTGCGCCAGGCCGCCTGGAGGATCAGCGCCATTTCCCGTGCGCTGATGCGTTCGGCGCGCGACAGGCCGGAGCCATTCTCCATCACCAGATGCGGCGCCGTGATGCCCTTGCGGGCTAGCCAACTGCGAATGACGCGCTGTGCGGCCATGGCGTCATCCTTGTCGGCTTCGGTACGGAACTGTGCGCCGATGCTGAGAAACAGCTGCCGAGCCATGGTGTTGTTGCTGTACTTGTTGATGTCGCGGACGATCTCCACCACATCCGGGGAGAAGGCGCGTACCAGCATGCGGGCTTTTTCCGGAACAGGGCCCAGACGGTCCTTGCCAAGAATCTTGCCGCCCAGCTCCTGCCAGATACCGCGTACCGCGCCGGCGGCGTAGCTGGGATGGTCGAGCAGCGACAGGTAGGTCTGCGCACTGCAGCCTTCAGCCAGTTGGCCGCTGACGATCAGGGTCGTGCCGTCGTACTGCTCCACCGCGTTGTAGCGGATATCGGGCCAGGCCGGACAGGTTGCAGCCTTGAGCACGCGAACCTGATTGTCGATACGGACAGTGGCGATTGGCGGGTCCATGGCGATATGCGCCTTGCCGCCTTCGGCGCGGGTGATGAAACGCTGCGCCTTGAGGTTGATCAGCAGGGAGTCGGGTTTGACCAGGAAGGGTTTGTTGGCATCGCCACCGTCATCATTGAACGCCGGCAACTGCGGGGCCACGAAGAAGCTGCGATCGAGCACCAGGTCGCCTTGAACCTGGCGCACGCCGTTGATGCGCAGATCGCGCAGCAGCAGCCAGAGTTTCTCCATGTTCAGTTTCGGGTCGCCGCCACCCTTGAGGTAGAGGTTGCCATGCAGTACACCATCCTTCAGCGGGCCGTCGGCATAGAACTCGGTCTTCCATTGATGGTTGGGCCCCAGCAATTCCAGAGCGGCATAGGTGGTCACCAGCTTCATGGTGGAGGCCGGGTTGACCGAGATATCGGCATTGAACTGCAGGCCGCCAGCTTGTCCGCCCAGAGGCACGGTCATCACCGACAGCGAGTTGTTGGAAATCTTGTTGGCCTTCAGCGCCTGCTCGACCTTGGCAGGGAGTGCGGCGTTGGCAGCGTGGCAGGACAGGGCGAGGGGGAGAAGCAGGGCGCTCAGCGCCAGATGGCGAAACCGCTGAATCATCGACAGGAACCTTCCGCAGTCAGGCGGGAGTGACGTGGGAGACAGACAAACGACAGTCCGACTCGGGGAAAAGTTGCCGGCATTATGCCGCAAGATTCTGCTCGCAGTCGGCCCCGCCGGGTTAAAAACAGTCACTGCAAACAGCTGGCGTTCAACATGTTCGAAGGGCCGGCAGGACGATACAATACGGGCGCTCTGGCGGCGAAACTGCTAGAGTGCCGCGCGTTATTACCTTTGAGGATTGTTTCATGGCGACCAACCGTTCCCGCCGTCTGCGCAAGAAGCTCTGTGTCGATGAATTCCAGGAGCTGGGCTTCGAGCTGACCCTGAACTTCAAGGCCGACTTGAGCGACCAGACCCTCGACGATTTCGTCGATCAGTTCCTCGATCAGGCCATCGCCGGCAATGGTCTGGATTACGTAGGTAGCGAAGACTTCGGTCTGGTCTGCCTGGCCAAGCGTGGCTCGGTCAACGAGGAGCAGCGTGCTGCCGTCGAGGCCTGGCTGAAAGGCCGTGACGAACTGGAGAAGTTCGAACTCAGCCCGTTGCAGGACGTCTGGTACCCGGAAAACCCGATCAACCAGGCTTGATCGCTACTCGGCGCTGGGTTCTCTGGCGCCGCCTCAGCTTTTGGCTGATCCAGGCCATAGCCTGATATCTGACTGCAGGAGCGGCTCTGCTCTCGAGTCGAAGCGTTGATCAACGTTTCGCGAGCAGAGCTCGCTCCTACAGCACTCCTGCCTTTTCCAAGACCATCTGTTCGTCCACCTGATCGATCTGTTCGGCCTGCATGAAACGCTCGGCGTAGCGCCGGTAGATGCCTGCGCGAATGAACAGAGCGAACAGCTGCGGGTCGATGTGCGCGTCCTTGCACATGCCGACCATGATGTTCAGCGCCTCCGACAGCGTCTTGCCTTTCTTGTAGGGGCTATCCACCGCCGTCAGTGCTTCGAAGATATCGGCGACTGCCATCATGCGTGCCGGCAGGCTCATCTGTTCGCGCGTCAGGCGTTTGGGATAGCCCGTGCCGTCCATCTTCTCGTGGTGCCCGCCGGCGATCTCGGTGACATTCTGCAGATGCTTGGGGAAGGGCAGGCGGTCGAGCATCAGGATGGTCTGCACGATATGGTGGTTGATGATGTAGCGCTCTTCGGCCGTCAGCGTGCCGCGGGCGATGCTCAGGTTGTGCAGTTCGCCACGGTTGAATTTGTATTGCGGCACTTCCAGCTTGAAGCCCCAGCGATTGTCTGGCGCGATCACCTCCTGGTCGGCGCGCTCGATCAGATGGTCGAGGCGGTCAGCGAGCAGCGGCTCCTCCACCGGCAGGCTGCTGGGGGCCGAGTGTTCCAGGCGCCTGGCTTCCTCCCAGGAAACGCCCAGGCGATTGTCCAGTGTGCGTAGCCAGCGTCGCTCGGCGATCTGCTTGAGGCGAGTCTGGTCGTCATCGGCCATGGCCTCGCCACCCAGATTGATGCGCGCGATGAAGGCGAATTCGTCGTCCAGATCGCTCAGCAGCTGGTCGCGCAGAGCCGCCAGTGCGCTTTCTTCAGCACCTTCGGCACGACCACGCCAATAGGCGACCCAGGCATCGCGCTTGAGTACCTCGAAGCGCATGCGTATTTCGTGGATGCGGTCGTACAGGGTTTCCAGCTTGGTCGCCTTGTCCACCACGTACTCGGGGGTGGTGACCTTGCCGCAATCGTGCAGCCAGGCGGCGATATGCAGCGCCTCCCACTCCTCGTCGCTGGGGTTGTAGTCACGAAACTCAGGGGCGTCGCTCTCGGCCGCAGCACGGGCGAGCATCAGGGTGATTTCCGGTACGCGCTGACAGTGGCCGCCGGTATAGGGACTCTTGGCGTCGATAGCGCCGGCGATCAGCTGGATGAAGGCATCGAGCAACTGCTTCTGCCTGGCCAGCAGACGCTGGCTCTCGATGCACAGCGCGGCACTGCCTGAGACGGCATCTACGAAGGCGACACGGTCGGGGCTGAGCATGCTATCGCTGTTCTCGCCGGTGTCACGTTGCAGCAGCACCAGCACGCCGACGGTGTCGCCCTGGCGGTTATGCAGGCCGGCTGCAATCAGGTGCAGGCGTGGACTGTCCATGGCCGACAGCAGCCCTTGAAATTTACCCGCCTGATCGCAGCCGATGGAGGTGGCGATGCTGTTACCACCGCTGGCCGGGCGTTGTAACCAGGTGGGCAGGGTTGGGTCGTCATGGACCAGGCCGTGGATGCCGAGGTCGGCGAGATTGCGGCTCTGACCGTCGAGGATCAGTCCATGGGGCTCCAGGCGTCCGCTGTGGTTGTCCAGCAGGTAAAGCAGGCCGCCCTGGGCCGCGCTGATGGAGACGGTGGCGTCCATGACGCGCTTGATCAGCGCGTCGAACTGGGTTTCCGCCGAGAGGCTGGCGGCGATGTCGAGAAAGCTCGACAGGGTGTCCTTCATGCTGCTCATCGACACTGCTAGCTGGTCGACCTCGAGAATCGGCGAGCGACCGCTGGCCGGATGGGCGAAGTCGAAACGGCGGATGGCCAGCGCCTCCTGCACCAGGCTACGCAGCGGTTTGACCACCAGACGTGAAGTCAGTCAGCCCAGCGGCAGGCACAGCAGCAGGGTGGTGAGAGTGATCAGCGCGCCCTGCCAGCGGATGCGATAAGCCTCTGCCAGCAGCTCTTGCTCGGGCACCAGCAGGGCCAGATGCACCCCTGTGGGCCGCCCTCCTGAATGTGCCGGTGAGCCATGGCCCAACGCTGCTTGGCCAGTTCGACGATGCCCTCGTCTCGTTCGTTCAGTTGGCCGGACAGCAATTCGCCCAGGGCCGGATTGAGCTCGCGGACCTTGACCAGCGATACCTTGCCGTCGACCTCCTTGAGCAGGCGGTTGCTCTCGGGGTAGGCCACGGCATTGCCGTCGTTGTCGGCGAGTACTACCTGACTGTTGGGGGTGACGCGGTGGCTGGCCAAGGTGGCCGAGAGATCGTCGAGCGTCAGGTCGGCGCCGATCACGGTGGTCAGGCCGCTGCGCCTGGCCAATGTGGTGCCGATTTCCTGGGTGGAGAAGAACAGATAGGGCGCGGTGGTGATCTGTCCACCATCGCCGCGCGCGCGCTTGAACCAGTCGCGCTGCCTGGGATCGTAAGGCTCGCTGAGTTTCTGCCGGCGGCTGAGCGGGTTCAGTGAGCCGTCATAGAACAGGTAATCGCTGTCGGTCCCGGCGCTGCTGCGGTCGATGGCCCAGACCTGATAAGCCGCTTTGTTCGGCGCGTTGAGGCGCTGCTTGAGCATGTCGCTGCGCAACGGTCTGACCATGAAGAAGTCGCCATCCTCATAGCCAAGATAGATCGAGGCCAGTTTGGGGTTGTCGCGCAGGGCCTGAACGAACAGCGGCAGCATTTCCAGGCGTTCATCGAGCGTGTCGGCCTCGGTGGCCGGGTGCAGCGCCAGCAGGCTGAGCAGGTGGCGTATGGGGCGGTAGGTATTGTCCAGATCTCTCTGTACGTCGTGCTGGATGCGCTCGAAGAGTGTCGAACTGCTGGAGAAGATCAGCCGGCTGGTCTGCTGGTAATTGAACAACCCGAGCACGGCACCGGTGAACAGCAGCAGAAGCGTGAACAGGACACTGATATGAACGTGCAGGGGGAAACGGCGTTCTCTGGGAGCGGCGGTATTGAGCATCGCACTTCACTCCTTGCGGGCGCTGCAGGCTTGAACAGCATAGTGAAGAGTGGGCGAATCTGCCGAAAAGTTATAAAGGCTGCCGAGAATTGTCCGCGGCTTTGCTCGGTTTGTTCAGTCGCAGGCGCAAGCCATGAACCAGAAGCGCCACGGTCAGGCTCAAGGCCACGCCGATCAGCGCGTTGAGCAGGCGCACCTCCGCCAGGTGCCAGTCCTGAGCAAGGCTCTCGGCCAGGAGCACGAAGCACAGGCTGGTCTGCAGCACGAACAAGCCGTAGTGATTGGCCTGCAGCGCACGGCTGAGAATCACCAGCACCAGCAAGGTGATGACCATCGTCGGGGGGCTTTGCAGGCTGTGACCGAAGACGATCAGCAGGCCGGCGGCAGCGAGGCTGGCCAGGCTCGCTTGCAGCGCTCGAACCAGGCTGCCCTGGAATTCCAACTGTAGCGTGGTGATGACGGTCAGCGTCAGCCAGTAACCCCGCGACAGGCCGGCCAGATTGACGATCAGCCCTGACGCGGCAAAAGCCAGCATGCAGGCCAGGGCATGCAGACGCCATTGCTGACGAGGCAGGCGCTGCGCGTGGCGCTTGAGTACCTTGAGAATGGCCAGGAAGCGCGGCATGTAGGGCCACATGCGCAGGCCGTGCAGGCCACGCAGGCCGAAGGCCAGCAGCATCACCCAGAGCCCGCCGAGAATGAACAGCATGGCCACCGCATAAGGGTTGTGCAGGTTGCCGATGCCGAACTGACCCTGGCCAAGGCACAGGCAGATGCTCAGGCCGATACCCAGCTTGCCGGCTTCGCTGCCGAAGCGTTGCAGCCAGGCCAGCAGCAGGCCGAAAGCAGCGAAAATGCCCAGGCTGAGCAGGGGGTGACTAGCCGCCCAGAAACCGAGGCCGGCGCTGCAGGCACCCAGGCCCGTGAGCAGCAGCATGCGCAGCATGCCGAAGCGGTGCAGCGGATTGGCCTGAGCGGCCTGAAAGGCGCCAGCCGAGGCCCAGAGAAAACCACTGTGAGCGGTGAACAGGCCGAGCACCAGCGGCAGGGCACAACCCAGCCCGGCGACCACGGCAGGGCCCCAGGCCGGCGGGCCGGCATGCCAGGTGAAACTGTTGCGAATCAGGTTCTTCATGCGCTGTTTTCGTCAGATCGGGCTCGAACGGCCCGTCATTTCCCTCGCCATTTCCGTAGCGTAGCTGTCCGTCATGCCGGCGATGAAATCGATCACCCGCATGAACGAGCGATACAGGGGCCAGCCGGGTTCAGGCGCGTAGTAGCTGAGCAGGTCGAGGATGCGCCGGTGCTTGAACGAGAGCGCACGCCCACTGTGCAGCTCCAGTGCTGCACCGCAGAAGGCGTTGAGGAGAATTTCCAGCGTGGTGTAGGCGCCGATTTCATGCAGCGTCTTGCGCTTGTCGTGGAAGATCTTCTCGCGTGCCAGTGACTTCGCGCTCTGCACGCAGTGCTTGGCCGCGCCGTGCATGTGCTCGACCAGATCGCCCTGCAGGCCACCACCCAGCAGGGCGTGCTGTTGCTCGACGAAGGCGCCGGCCGCGGCGTTGGTCAGGTGTTCGATGGCCTTGCCGCGCAGGATCGCCAGCTTGCGTCGGCGTGAGTCCTTGGGGCCGAGCTGGCGATAGGTTTCCGGCAGATCATCGCCCACCAGGTCGAGCAGCAATGCCTCCACTTCGGTGTAGTCGAGCAGTTCCATCTCCACGCCGTCTTCCAGGTCGATCAGGCCGTAGCAGATGTCGTCCGCCGCTTCCATCAGGTAGACCAGCGGGTGACGCGCCCAGCGCTGCGTTTCCAGTTGCGGCAGTTCAAGCTTGGCGGCGATCTGTTCGAGTAGCGGCAGCTCGCTCTGGTAGCAGCCGAACTTGTGTTTCTTGTAGCCCTGTGCGTCCGCATGGCGGGCCGTCCAGGGGTACTTGAGGTAGGTGCCGAGGGTGGCGTAGGTCAGCCGTGTACCGCCGTCGAACTGGTGGTACTCCAGCTGGGTGAGCACGCGAAAACCCTGGGCGTTACCTTCGAAATTGAGAAAATCGGCGCGTTCGGCATCGCTCATCGCATCCAGCCAGCCGCGTCCGGCGGCCTGCTGAAACCAGTGGCGAATGGCGTCTTCGCCGGAGTGGCCGAACGGCGGGTTGCCTATGTCGTGGGCCAGGCAGGCGGACTGCACCACCATGCCCAGGTCGCTTGGCGTGCACCAGTGGGGTAGGTCGTCACGCAACATCTCGCCGACGCGCATGGCCAGCGAACGGCCGACGCAGCTGACTTCCAGGGAGTGGGTCAGGCGGGTGTGGATGTGGTCGTTGCTCGACACCGGGTGCACCTGGGTCTTGCGTCCCAGGCGGCGGAAGGCACCGGAGAAGATGATGCGGTCATGGTCCTTGTGGAAAGGACTGCGTCCCAGTTCTGCAGAGCTGGGTGCAGGTTTACCGAGACGTTCGCGGGTGAGCAGGGTGTGCCAATCCAAGGCCTATCCTCGCCAAGTTGATCCAGGCCTCCTAGCTTCGGCGTTCGCGCAACGCAGCGCAACCCGAGGCAAGGATGATGATTAATGGGTAGTCAATAAATTGTCTTTTCTGCATATGCTTAACGATTATATTGGACTTGTTTGTAAGAAAGTGACATGTATTTGACTGTTTGCGATTGGCGAGTTTAAGTGACACCTGTGGTTGCTTGTTATTTGACGGAGTGTGGTGAAGGAGAGGGCTTCGCATACCGGCAGTAGAGGTTGCTGGGGTGAACGTCATGGACAGCTTGCCATTGTGCCGGACCATGCACCCCGTATCAGCGAGGCGCAGCTGCCACGCCTTCATTGTTCATCTACCTATTTCCCGTGCACCGACCTTGCTGGAGCCGAGTCGACTCGCTCTGGCGTGCTGGCCCTATGGGCTGTCTGGTCGTTGGTAGTAGTCTCGGTCTGGAGGCCTCAGTCGAGTCGACCGTTTTTCAGACGACGTGCGTATATCGTCCGTGTGCGGGTTAACGCATGGGAGCTGTACAGCGTGGATGACGGCTAGGATCACCCCGTCCATATCCATTTCGAGGAGGGCTGTCTGCTGAGCAAGACCACCGATGGCAGGAATGTGGCGATTGCTGCGCATGAGAAGGGACGCAAGGACGTATTCAATATCACTGATCGTACTGTCCTTCGCGTGCTGATACGTTTTCGCGACTACAAGGGCAAGTACGTGATGCACTGCCACAACCTGATCCACGAAGACCACGCCATGATGCTGCGTTTTGACATCGTCTGAGCCAGCCGGAGGTTTGCCATGAATACGCGAAGAAAGGTACTGGCAGAGCTGGGCGTCGCTGTGTTCGGCTGGGCCGCCTGGCGCTCGGGCAGCAGCGTGCAGCAACCGGCTGCGCCGCTGGCCGGGGTGGGCGGTACACGCTTTCCCAATGTCCCGCTGCTGACCCACGAGGGGCGTGAAGTGCGCTTCTACGACGACCTGGTGCGTGGCAAGGTGGTGGCGATCAATATGATGTAGGCCCAGTGCAGCAACAGTTGTCCGGCTACCACCGCCAACCTGCGTCTGGTGCAGGAGATGCTCGGCGAGCGCGCCGGGCGCGATGTGCACCTGTATTCGCTGACGCTGCAGCCGGAGCTGGACAGTCCCGAGCGTTTGCGCGAGTACGTCGAGCGTCATCATATCGGTCCCGGCTGGCAGTTTCTCACCGGCGCGCGCGCCGATATCGAACAACTGCGCCGCGCCCTGGGTTTCTATGACGTCGACCCGGTGGTGGACCTCAACGATCTGAGTCATACCGGCATGCTGCGCATCGGCAACGACGCACTGGACCGCTGGACCATGGCGCCGTCGCTGACTGATGCCGCGCAGATACTGCCCACCATCAATCATGTCGACAGCAAGGTGGTGCACACCGCCTATCGCCCGAGTGACGCACCTGCCGAGCAGTTAGCGCAGGCGTAGACGTTCTACTTGCACACGGCCGCCGGCATCGAGGCGGCCGCGTACCTGCACGTAGGCGCCGGGGTGCGGCGCATCGTCCAGGCGCGTGCGCGCGTCGATCAGTAGCGCCAGACCGTCCAGCCTGCCGGCATCATCCAGGCGGCCATGCAGACGTACTCGGGCGTCCACCGGCACGGTTGCTGGCTGCCCGGCAGCGTGCGCCTTGTTCGATCCAGGCCACGATCAGATCGATTTCCGCATCGGTGAGATAGGGCAGGGCCGTCGTACGGCATGCGCGGTCGCGCCTGGCCGCGAATACGCCGCACCAGCTCGCTGGCTACAGGGTTGCCGGGCACCACGCGGGCGCGCTCGCCGCTGGCCAGCGGTCGCTGCGTAGGATGACAGTAGATAACCCTCGGGAACCGCGCCCATCAAGCCGCTGGCGGAATGGCAGGTAGCTCAGCGGCGCAGCAGGATAGCTTCGACGTGTCGGTAGTCGACCACCTCGTCGAGGCTTGGGACGGCGGCGGCAGGCCGGGTCATGCTTTCGTTGCCTGCTGGCAGGTCGGCGTTTATCCAGCGTTCGACCATGGCGATCTCGGCGGCTTCGAGAAATGGCGGGCCGCTCAGCGGCATGCGCGGTTGGCTGCTGCCCGTCAGGCGGCGCAGCAGCTCGCTGCCGGCAGCATCGCCAGCGTGGACCACCGGCCCGCGCTGGCTGCCGCGCAACAGATTTTCCAGGCTGTCCAGGCGCAGGCCCAGCGGGGCCTGCGCGCCGCTGTGGCAAACCAGGCAGCGGTTGGCCAGTAGCGGAGCGATGTCGTCGTGGTAGGTCGGGGATGCGGCGGCCAGCACACTGGCGCTGAGCAGCAGTAGGGTGAGCAGGCGCAGGGCTAGCCAGAGCATAAGCGCAGCCTCGAAGACTGGGGCAGATCATTCAGCCGTTCGGCGCGAGGCTTCTGTGGGCACGGATGTATCCGAGGTGCGTCTGGCTCGAGGCGCGCCTTGTTCGACTGTGCCGAGAGAAGTCCGATAGCCTGTTGCTAAGCCTAGCTGCGTACTCAGAAACCGGCGGCGTCGATGTCCACCAGCAGTAGGCGACGACCATTGTCGATGAACTGCCCGGCGGTCAGGCAGTACTGGTTGGTGGTGGCGTCGCGGTAGGTGGTGGAGAGCGTCAGGCGCCGCTCTTCCCAGCCTTCGGCCAGCAGTTGATAGAAGTAGGGGCGCCATGACCAGTTATGCCCAAGGTAGCGTTCATCGGCCTGCCAGATGTTCTGGCGCCACTGCAGGTTGGGTGTGAGCTGGGTGCCGTGGCGGTCGCACTGATAGATGCGCAACAGCCAGGGATAGTTGTCCGGCGCCTCAAGGCTCGTTGCCGGGGCGCCGCTTTCGGCCCAGAAGCGGAGTTCGGACATCAATTCGGCCAGTTGCTGGCGCAGGCTGACCAGGCGCGCGCGCTCGGCGAGTTTCTGCTGTACATAGCTGTCACGCAGGCGCGCGAAACGGCCGACGAAGGCGTCGCTGGCGAACAGTTCCTCCTCCGGCCTGGCGAACAGGAACCCCTGGATGTAACGGGCGCCGCACTCCAGGGCGAAGTTCAACTCGGCTTCGGTTTCCACCCCTTCGGCGATGATCCAGCAACCGGTCTTTTCGGCCATCTGGGCCAGCGCCTTGACCACTTCGCCGCTAGGGCCGCCGCGAGCGGCTTCCTTGAACAGGCGCATGTCCAGCTTGAGGATGTCCGGTTGCAGTGCCAGCACGCGGTCGAGCTGCGAATAGCCAGCGCCGAAATCGTCGATAGCGATGCGCGCGCCAGCGTCGCGGTAGCGCGCCACCACGTCGGGTAAGCGCTGGCTGGCACCGCCCAGCTCGGTGATCTCGAAGACGATGCGCGCAGGGTCGATACCGCTACGCTGCAGTTGAATCAGGCTGGGCAGTGGCTGTGCCGGGCGCAGGCGGCTGATCCAGCGTGGTGAAATGTTCAGGCTCAGGAACCAGTCCGCCGGAGCCTGGTGGAAGCGCTGCAGGGCATCCTCGCGTACCTGGCGGTCGAGGCGGCGCAGGGCTGCTGGCGGTGTTTTCGGGTCGGCGAACAGCGGCCCGGCCGAGCGCACCTGGCCCTCGGCATCGCGTAGTCGCGCCAAGGCCTCGACGCCTGCGATTCGGCCGGTGGCGGTGTCGATAAAGGGTTGGAAGACGGCAAAAGGCAGTCCGTCGATCACCTGGGATTTCCTTAGCGCTCAGCGGTTGAGCCACCAGATGGTGGCAGAGTGGCTCAACCTAGCAAGATCGCGGCCAGCCCAGGTCTAGATCAATCAGCGTTTCAGTCGATGCCGCTTTGCCGACGCCGAAGTAGTGGCGCAATGATCAATGCCAGGCGCAACCAGCGACGCCAACCGCGTTTACCGCCGAGCAGTCCGGCCAGTGTCAATGCGCCGCCAGTGAGCAAAAAGGGTGCATTGCCCTGGCGCAGCCGCTGCCCGTACTCGCGTACCTGTTGCAGTGGATGAGTGATCTGCAGGATTTCATGCCGCAGTTCCTGGCGATGCATTTCCAGGCGCATGCGCAGCACGGCTTTACGAAGTTCACGGCGCGAGGCGCCTGGAGGCAGGGTCGGCGTCATGGCAGCAGTTGCTCGCGGTCACGTTGCAGTTCTTCAAGGCTGGCGCTGAACGGCGGCTCGGCGTTGCGCAGACTGGTCAGCAGCCAGGCGCCGCAGCCGAGCAGACCGAAGCCGTAGAACAGGCACAGGCCGGTGGCGACTGCCAGGCGGTGCGTATCCCAGTAGACGATCAGCAGCAGAGCGGACAGACCTATCAGCAGGAGCAGGGCGAAGGCCAGGCACAGACCGCCAAGGAGCAGCGCACGCAGTGCCTGGTCGCGTTGGTCTTCGAGTTCATGGGCCAGCAGCGCCACGTGGCCCTGGAGCAGGCCCAGCAGGGCTGCTCCCAGGCGCCGTGGCGAGGGGCCGTTGGACATGGGCGCTGTCAACGGCGGCTGATCAGCAGGCCGAGCACCAGGCCGATAGCGGCCGACAGGCCGAGCGCCTGCCACGGGTGTTTGTGCACGTAATCCTCGGTGGCGTCGACGGCGATCTTGCCCTGTTCGCGCAGGCCGGACTCGGCTTTGTGCAAGGTGTCACGGGCACGGTCAAGACTGCTGCGAATGTCATCGCGCAGCGCTTCGGCCTGTTCACCAGCCAGGCTGGCGGAATGTTGCAGGAGCTTCTCGGTGTCGCTGACCAGAGCCTGGAATTCATCCAGCAGGGCGTCCTTGGTGCTTGGAGTAGCGGCTTTGCGTGGCATGGTGAGCAGTCCTCTGCGTTGGGTATGTACTGTTTACGAGTGCTATGCAGCGTGAGGGTTCCGCAAGAATAGTCGTGAAGTGACCGGTTTGGTGTTTGGTATAGCGATTGCATTTTGCTGGTGCGCGAAGGTCGCGAAATGCCCTGTGATGGGGCCTTCTCGATGCGGCTCAGGATGGTCAATTTCGCGCATAGCCATTTGATTAACAAGAAATAAGCATCGATCAGTCGATCTTTGGTGGCGCCATTTTGGGGCCGCCAAACGGCACTTTTCGAGGGCGCGCTGCATGTGCTGGCTGCATTGTGTTCGTAGCCCGGGCTGTTCTGGCTTGCTCGCCTCTCCCGCTTGCGGGAGAGGGGCCGGGGGGGAGGGCGCTAAGGCTCAGCCGCGCAGCGTCTGCACCGCGATGCCGGGGAAGTCGGTGATGATGCTGTCGACACCGAAGTCGGCCAGGCGGCGCATCAGCGCCGGCTCGTTGACCGTCCATACCGACACGTGCAGTCCTTGCTTCTGCGCCTTGAGCAGGCGCTCCGGGGTGCACAGCGTCCAGTTCAGCGCCAGCAGGTGGCAGTCGTAATGCGCCGCTACTTTCAGTGGGTCGAGCCAGGCGTACTCGGCAACCAGACCGAGCTGCAACTGCGGGGTCAGTTCGCGCGCGGCCTTGAGTACCTCCCGCGAGCTGGAGGTGATGGTGATCTGCTCACGCAGGCCGAAGCGCTCGACCAGCTCCGAGATGGCCAGCACGGTGCGCGCGGCGCGCACTTTCGAGGCGCTTTTCACCTCCAGCTGCCAATGCTCGAACTTGCACTGCTGGAACAATTCTTCCAAGCGCGGAATGGGGCAGGGGCGCACCCAGCCTGGGCCGCCCTTGCGTGCATCGTATTTGATCAGCTCGGCGGCGTCGTGTTCGACCACCTTGCCGCGCAGACCGGTGGTGCGCTTGAGCGTCGGGTCGTGGATCACCATCAGTTCGCCGTCGCGCGACAGATGCAGATCCAGCTCGCAGCGGTCGACGCCGTGTTCCAGGCAGCGCTGGAAACTGGCCAGGGTATTTTCCGGGGCTTCGCCCTTGGCGCCGCGATGGCCGTAGATGAGAGTCACTGTTACTCCTTGGCGGTGTCGAGGTGACGTGGCTGGTGATGGCGCACGCTGTTGATCACGTGATCGTATTCGAAATAGACGCTGAAATCGCGGTAGTCCCAGCGTGTGATCGGCGGCTGGCCGACGGGCTTGTGCTCTTCATCGGGCAGGCCGAAACGCTCCAGTACCGCACGCTTGGACTGGCCTCTATGCGGCAGGTTGCTGGCGTCGAGATCGGCACCCTGGCTGCCCAGGGGAATGGTCAGGGTGTCGGCCAACAGAGCAGTAGGGGCGAGTAGGGTGAGGAGCAGTGCGAGACGATACATGGCGGTTCCTTGGCGAGTGTCATTCGCGGGCTTGGCGACGCTCCAGAGCCTGCTTCTGCAGGATATGCCGAGCCAGTAACTGGCGCTGTGCGTCGGTCAACGCTTCGAACTCGGTGCCGATCTCGAATTGGCCGTCCGCGCGTTGGCTGCAGTGCACCACCTGACCACGCAGCAGGAGGCCGAGTGCTTGTGGCATAAGCACCATCTTGATCGCCAGATGGCTGCCCGGCGCCACGGGCTGGGCGTTATTGAAGCTGATACCGCCTTCGGACAGCGATACCTGGCGCGGTGCACCGATGTCCCGTAGCAGGCTTTGCGCCACAGCCTGGCCGAGCAGGTCGATGCGTTTGTTGATCACCTTCAGGTAGTTGGCCAGGGTACGGTCGCGCTCAGTGATATGGCGCAGCAGATGCTGGGATTCGAAGTCCATCAGGTGCAGGTCGCTGAGCAGGTTGAACAGCGGCGATGGATCGTGGAGCGCGTCGCTGGCATGGGCCTCGGCCCCCGACAGCAGGCTGAATTCCAGTGCGATCGTATCGTCGATACGATAGTATTCGCGGCGATCATCTACATCGTTAGTCGACATGGCGAACCCATGAAAGCGGTGGTGGTCGAAGACCCTGTTGAAAGTCTCGCGAACTGGATGCGTGCCAGGCAAGTGTCGTCGAACAAGCCTCGGTTACGAATGGTAAACGAGCATTGCTCGCTTCGCTCGCCCCTTCGGGGCCACACTGAAGCGCGCTGGTCATAAGCGACTTTCCAAGTGTCTTTAACGCAGCATGCCCGATACGCAGCAGGCTTTGAGTTGCTTCTGAGTGTAAGGCTGCTGACCTGGCCCTGCCACAAGGACGTTTTTTCTTTTCCCGAATCTCTCCGACATGTTCAGACCTCTGTTCGTATTCATCGGTACGCGCTACACGCGGGCCAAGCGTCGCAACCACTTCGTCTCCTTCATTTCCCTGACGTCCATGCTCGGCCTCACCCTCGGGGTGATGGTAATGATCCTGGTGCTGTCGGTGATGAATGGTTTCGACCATGAAATGCGCACTCGGGTGCTGGGGATGATTCCTCACGCCACGGTCGAATCGCCGACCCCGGTCAGCGACTGGCCGGCATTGGCGCGACAGGTCGAGCGCCATCCGCGCGTCGAGGCGCTGGCACCCTTCACTCAGATGCAGGGCCTGCTGACACACGACGGCAAGGTGCAGAAGGTGCTGATCAATGCCATCGATCCTGAGCAGGAACGCAAGGTGTCGATCATCGACGGTTTCTTCCAGCAGGGCAGTCTCGACAGCCTGCAGCCTGGCGATTTCGCCATGGTCATCGGCGACAAGGCGGCGGCCAAGCTGGGCCTGAAGCTGGGTGACAAGGTCACCTTCGTCGCGCCTGAAGTCACGGTAACACCCGCCGGCATGTTCCCGCGTCTGAAGCGCTTTACCGTGACCGGCATCTTCCACGTCGGCGCCGGCGAGATCGACGGTGCACTGGCTCTGGCCAACATCAGTGACCTGGCGCGCCTGCAGCGCTGGAAGCCGGATCAGGTGCAGGGCTTGCGCCTGAAGTTCGATGATCTGTTCCAGGCACCGCGCAGTGCCTGGGAGATCGCCCAGACTCTCGACGGCGATTTCTATGCCCGCGACTGGACCCGTACCCACGGCAACCTTTACCAGGCCATTCGCATGGAGAAGACCATGATCGGTCTGCTCCTGCTGCTGATCGTCGCGGTGGCCGCGTTCAATATCATTTCCACCCTGGTGATGGTGGTGACCGACAAGAAGGGCGACATCGCCATCCTGCGCACCCTCGGCGCCACGCCGCGGCAGATCATGGCCATCTTCATGGTACAGGGCACGGTGATCGGTGTGGTCGGCACCTTGATCGGCGCCGTGCTGGGGATTCTCGCAGCGCTCAACGTCAGCAGCCTGATCGCCGGCATCGAACGTCTGCTGGGCATCAAGTTTCTCAATGCCGATGTCTACTTCATCGATTACCTGCCCTCGCAACTGCAGAGCGCCGACGTGGTGATGGTCTGTACCGCGGCGTTGCTGCTGAGCTTCTTCGCCACCCTGTATCCAGCCTGGCGCGCTGCGCGTACCCAGCCGGCCGAGGCCCTGCGCTATGAGTGAGTCCATGAACCAGAACGCCATGAAACAGCACAATGCCGTGCTCAGCTGTCGCAACCTGAGCAAGCGTTACGACGAGGGCCCCGAGTCGGTGGTGGTGCTCGATGGTCTGGAACTGGAGCTCTTGCCCGGTGAACGTGTGGCCATCGTCGGCAGCTCCGGTTCCGGCAAGAGCACCCTGCTGAACATGCTCGGCGGCCTGGATACGCCCAGCGAGGGCAGCGTCTGGCTGGCCGGCGAGCAACTCTCGGCGCTGAGCGAGACCGCTCGAGGTCTGCTGCGCAACCGCGCGCTGGGCTTTGTCTACCAGTTTCACCACCTGCTGGCCGAATTTACCGCGCTGGAAAATGCCTGCATGCCGCTGCTGATCGGCAAGACGTCGATCAGCGAAGCGCGTGACCGTGCCACCAAGCTGCTCGAGCGAGTCGGGCTTGGGCATCGTCTCAATCACAAACCGTCCGAACTGTCCGGTGGTGAGCGTCAGCGCGTGGCCATTGCCCGTGCCCTGGTCAACCGCCCAGGGCTGGTGCTGCTCGATGAGCCCACCGGTAACCTCGACCAGCACACCGCTGAAGGCATTCAGGAGCTGATGCGCGAACTCAGCCGCGACTCCAACACCGCGTTCCTGGTGGTGACCCACGACATGCAGCTGGC
The DNA here is from genome assembly GCF_002197815.1 of Pseudomonas oleovorans subsp. oleovorans. Taxonomy (GTDB): domain Bacteria; phylum Pseudomonadota; class Gammaproteobacteria; order Pseudomonadales; family Pseudomonadaceae; genus Aquipseudomonas; species Aquipseudomonas oleovorans. The sequence continues at coordinate 63,920 of NZ_NIUB01000009.1, read as the reverse complement.
CCGCCAGATGGATCGCGTGCTCAGCCTGCAGGACGGCAAGCTGGTGACCCTCTGATGTTTCGTCCGCTGAGTATCTTTATCGGCGCTCGCTACACACGGGCCAAGCGCCGCAACCATTTCATCTCCTTCATTTCGCTGACTTCGATGATCGGCCTGGCGCTTGGTGTGCTGGCGATGATCGTGGTGCTGTCGGTAATGAACGGCTTCCAGAAGGAAATGAGCTCGCGCATTCTCGGCATGGTGCCGCACGCCATGCTCTACGGCGCCGAGCCGGTCGCCGACTGGCGCGCCCTGGCGGACAAGGCCATGGCCAATCCGCAGGTACAGGCCGCGGCGCCTTATGCCGAGCTGGAGGGCATGCTCTCGCATCGCGGGCTGATGCAGCCGATCCAGATCCACGGCATCGACCCAGTGGAGGAGGGCAAGGTATCGATCCTGCCCGAGCACATCCGTCAGGGCAGCCTGAACAATCTGCAGCCGGGTGAGTTCGGCGTGGTGATCGGTGATATCACCGCGCGCCGCTTCGGCCTGCAGGTGGGCGACAAGCTGACCCTGATCATTCCCGAACTGAGCAGCGCGCCTGGTGGCGTCACCCCGCGCATGCAGCGTTTGAACGTGGCTGCGGTGTTCAAGGTCGGTGCCGAGCTGGACAGCTCGCTGGCCCTGATCAACGTCGTCGACGCCGCTGCCATGCAGCGACTCCCGGAAGGCACGGTGCCGGGCATTCGCCTGGCGCTGAAAGACCTCTACCAGGCGCCGCAGGTATCCAAAGCGCTGGTCGCCGAACTGGGTGCCGGTTACCGCGCCGATGACTGGACCCACACCCAGGGCAGCCTGTTCAGCGCAATGAAGATGGAAAAGACCATGATCGGTCTGCTGCTGCTGCTGATCGTCGCTGTGGCGGCGTTCAACATCATCGCCACGCTGATCATGGTGGTCGCCGACAAGGGCGGCGACATCGCCATTCTGCGTACCCTGGGCGCCACACCCCGGCAGATCATGGCGATTTTCATGGTGCAGGGTTCGGTGATCGGTCTGGTCGGTACGTTGATCGGCACGGCGCTGGGTGTGTTGGCAGCGCTCAACGTCAGCGCACTCGTGGCCTGGCTGGAGTCGTTCGCCGGTCAACAGGTGATGAGCTCCGATGTGTATTTCATCAGCAGCCTGCCGTCTGATCTGCAGTGGCTGGACGTGGCGCTTATCTGTTCGGCGGCATTGATCCTGAGTTTCCTCGCCACGCTCTACCCCTCATGGCGGGCGGCGCAAGTGCAGCCGGCCGAGGCGCTACGCTACGAGTAAGAACGAAAAAGCCGTCGACTTTGACGGCTTTTTCTTTTCAGTGGCGCTCCAGGCGGCGCTTTTCCTGACGCTTGCGCCAGCTACGCTGTACCCACCAGCGCCAGTAGAGCATGCTCAGCACGTAGCCCAGTATCGCGAGGATGACCCCCGCGACGAAGGAACCCAGGTACAGCGGCTTCCACAGCACCGCTACCTCGGCCGTGATCCATTCCAGGCTCAGCGTCTCCGGCATGCGCACCGGCGGTGTCTGCATGATCCACGCGCCCAGTTTGTAGGTGCAGTAGAAAATCGGTGGCATGGTGATGGGATTGGTCAGCCAGACCAGACCGATGGAAATCGGCAGGTTGGCGCGCAGTGGAATGGCCACGGCAGCGGCGGCCAGCATCTGCATGGGCATGGGAATCATCGCCCAGAACAGTCCGATGGCCATGCCTCGCGCTACCGAGTGACGATTGAGATGCCACAGATTGGGATCGTGAATCAGCTTGCCGAGAAAACGCAGGGACTTGTTACCCTTGATGCTGTCGGGGTCGGGCATGTAGCGTTTGAATAAGCGACGCGGCATGAAGAGTCTCTGAGCTGGTAAAAGCGCCGGTATTATGCATGCTTTGCGCATGAGCGGCGTTTCCATATTGTGACCGGAGGTGAGCGTCGGACGCGCCCGCCGTAGCTCGATGAGCAGGGAGGATGGATGCGAACAGGGATGTTGGCGCTGGCCCTGGGCTTGCTCACGCTGCGTTTTTTGCCGGCTTTGCCGCCAGGCTGGCTGCTATTGATTGCAGCCTGTGCCGGTCTGGCACTGTTGCTATCGCGCCTTTATCCGCTGGGCTTCTTTCTGCTCGGTCTGGCCTGGGCGTGCAGTTCGGCGCAATCGGCACTGGATGACCGCCTCGATCCGCAACTCGATGGTCGTACCCTATGGCTGGAGGGCCGCGTGGTCGGTCTGCCGGAGGTGTCCGATGGCGTGGTGCGCTTCCAGTTCGAAGACGCGCACTCCCGACGTGCCGAGCTGCCGCAAAGGTTACGCCTGGCCTGGTATGGCGGGCCGCCGGTGCAGGGCGGCGAGCGCTGGCGGGTGGCGGTCAACCTGAAGCGCCCACACGGATCGGTCAATCCGCAGCGTTTCGACTACGAGGCCTGGCTGTTGGCGCAGCGTATCGGCGCTACGGGTACGATCAAGTCAGGTGAGCGCCTGTCATTCGCGACAGGGTTGGGCAGTTGGCGTGACAGCCTGCGTCAGCAACTGCTGGTCGTGCCGGCCTTTCAGCGGCAGGGCGCCATTGCGGCGCTGGTTCTGGGAGATGGTTCGGGTCTGAGCACAACAGACTGGCGCCTGCTTCAGCACACTGGAACGGTACATCTGATGGTTATCTCGGGGCAGCACATTGCGCTGCTGGCCGGGTTTCTCTATGGCCTGGTGGCACTGCTGGCGAAGCTAGGTGCCTGGCCCAGGCGCCTGCCCTGGCTGCCCTGTGCTTGTGCCTTGGCCCTGAGTGGAGCCTTGCTCTACGGTTTTCTGGCTGGTTTCGAAGTGCCGGTGCGCCGAGCCTGTGTGATGGTCGCGCTGGTGCTGCTATGGCGTATGCGTTTTCGCCATCTGGGCGCCTGGTGGCCGCTGCTGCTGGCCTTGATCGTGGTGCTGCTGCTGGAACCACTGGCTTCCTTGCAGCCGGGGTTCTGGTTGTCGTTTTCGGCAGTGGCGATTCTGGTGCTGGTATTCGCTGGTCGTCTCGGTCTCTGGGGGTGGTGGCGTGGCCTGACGCGCGCACAGTGGACCATGGCCATCGGCCTGTTGCCGATGATGCTGATCCTCGGTCTGCCGGTGAGCAGTAGCGGGCCACTGGCCAATCTGATTGCCGTGCCCTGGGTGGGCATGCTGGTCGTGCCTCTGGCGTTGTTGGGGACTTTGCTGTTGCCTGTCCCGTGGCTGGGTGAAGGGGTGTTGTGGCTGGCCGGTGGTGCATTGCACCTGTTGTTCGAACTGCTCGGCGCCATGGCAGCCTGGCTACCGGCCTGGCTGCCCAGCAACCTGCCGCTGTGGGCCTGGCTATTGGCTGCGGCTGGCGCGTTGCTGCTTCTGCTGCCGGCTGGTGTGCCCTTGCGCTGGCCCGGCATCGTGCTGCTATTGCCGGCATTGTTTCTGCCGGCGCCACAGTTGGACGACGGGCGTGCCGACATCTGGGTGCTGGATGTAGGGCAGGGGCTGGCCGTGCTGGTGCGCACCCGGGAGCACGCTCTGCTTTACGATGCCGGGCCGCGTTTTGGCGATTTCGATACCGGTGAGCGTATTGTCCTGCCTTCGTTGCGCGCGCTGAACGTGCGACGTCTCGATCTGCTGCTGCTCAGCCATGCCGATAACGATCATGCCGGTGGTGCGGCCGCGATCAAGGCCGGGATGCCGGTATCGAGGGTTGTCAGCGGTGAGCCGCAAAGGCTGGCCGATGCCCTCGGCGCCGAAGCGTGCGCGTCAGGGCAGAGCTGGCAATGGAACGAGGTGACCTTCAGGCTGTGGCAGTGGCAACGGGCCGGCTCCGGTAACCAGTTGTCTTGTGTGCTACAGATAGAGGCGGCGGGCGAACGCCTGCTGTTGACCGGCGATATCGACGTACAGGCCGAGCGGGCGCTGATGCAGGCTGACTTGCCCCTGGCCTCGCAGTGGCTACTGGCTCCCCACCACGGCAGCCGCACGTCATCCAGCCAGGCGTTCATCGATGCCGTCGCAGCGCAGCATGTGCTGATCACCCGCAGTCGCCACAACGCCTTCGGCCATCCTCACCCGCAGGTGCTTGCACGCTATCGCGCTGCGGGTGTCGAGGTGCATGACACGGCGTTGCACGGTGCCCTGCATATTCGCCTGGGGCAACATGGTACGGCGCGAGGGTTGCGAAGCGAGCCACGTTTCTGGCGGGAAAAATGAGAACGGCGGCGCCCTATGCTAGAGTGGCGCCACTTTTTCGAGGGGGATTCTCTACCGTGTGGGAACTGGTCAAAGCTGGCGGCTGGATGATGCTGCCGATCATTCTCTGTTCCATCGCTGCTGCCGGTATCGTTGCCGAGCGCCTGTGGACCCTGCGGCCCGCCCGCGTCACCCCGGCCAATTTGCTGGCTCAGGTGTGGCGCTGGATCAAGGACAAGAAACTCAACAACCAGAAGCTCAAGGAGCTGCGCGAGCATTCGCCGCTGGGGCAGATACTCGCTGCCGGCCTGGCCAACTCCAAGCATGGTCGCGAAATCATGAAGGAGTGCATCGAGGAGGCTGCCGCGCGCGTCATCCACGAGCTGGAGCGTTATCTCAATGCGCTCGGCACCATTGCCGGCATCGCGCCGCTGCTGGGCCTGCTTGGCACCGTGCTGGGCATGATCGAAATCTTCAGCTCCTTCATGGGCTCGGGCATGGCTAACGCTTCCATGCTCGCCAGCGGTATCGCCAAGGCGCTGATCACCACGGCAGCCGGCCTGATGGTGGCGATCCCAGCGCTGTTTTTCCACCGCTACCTGCAGCGCCGCGTCGACGAGTTGGTGGTGGGCATGGAGCAGGAAGCGATCAAGTTGGTGGAGATGGTGCAGGGTGATCGCGATGTCGACCTGGGCGAGGGCAAGGCGTGAAATTCCGGCGTAAACCGCGGGAGAACGTCGAGATCAACCTGGCCTCGTTGATCGACGTGGTGTTCATCCTGTTGCTGTTCTTCGTGGTCACCACTACCTTCACCCGCGAGACCCAGCTCAAGGTCGACCTACCGGAGGCCGCCAGCGGCACGCCGCCCGAGCAGACCGAGCTGAAACAGTTGGAAGTGTTGATCGCTGCCGACGGCGCGTTTTCGCTCAATGGCAAGGCACTGCTGGAAAGCAACCTGAGCAGTCTCATGGCTGCCTTGCAGAAGGAGTCCGACGGCGACAACAGCCTGCCGCTAATCATCAGCGCCGACGGCAAGACCCCGCACCAGGCGGTGATCACCGCCATGGACGCTGCCGGCAAGCTGGGCTTCTCGCACCTGCGCATCACCACGGTGGAAGCACAGGAAGCCCCCTGAAGTGAGCGCTGCTGATCGCTTGCTCGAGGCCTGGTACCGCGGTCACCCGGCGCTGACGCTGCTGCGGCCGCTGGAGTGGCTGTACCGTCGCGTGGTGCAGAGCAAGCGCACGCGTTTCCTGGCCGGTGAGGGTGATATCTATCGCGCCCCAGTGCCGGTGCTGGTGGTGGGCAACATCACCGTCGGCGGTACCGGCAAGACGCCGCTGATCCTCTTTCTCATCGAACATTGCCGCGCCCGTGGCCTCAAGGTCGGCGTGGTCAGCCGTGGCTATGGTGCCACGCCGTCGAGCCTGCCGTGGCGGGTGCGTGCCGATCAATCGGCCGCACAGGCCGGCGACGAGCCGCTGCTGATCGTCCAGCGTACAGGCGTGCCCTTGATGATCGACCCGGATCGCAGCCGCGCCGTACGTGCGCTGCTGGCCGAAGAATCGGTTGACCTGATCCTCTGCGACGATGGCCTGCAGCACTACCGGTTGGCGCGTGATCTGGAGCTGGTACTGATCGACGCCGCCCGTGGTCTGGGCAATGGGCGTTGCCTGCCCGCCGGGCCATTGCGCGAGCCAGTCGAGCGTCTGGCCGAGGTGGATGCCGTGTTGTTCAACGGCGCCGAAGCCGATAGTGCCGAGGGCTACGCCTTTCGCCTGCAGCCAACCGCGCTGGTCAACGTTGCCAGTGGTGAGCGTGTCGGCCTCGAGCACTTCCCGCCCGGTCAGGCGGTGCATGCGGTGGCCGGTATCGGTAATCCGCAACGTTTCTTCAATACCCTCGAAGCGCTAAACTGGCAGCCGGTTCCGCATCCCTTCGCCGACCATGCCCAGTACGATGCCACGCTGCTCAGCTTCGAGCCGTCGCTGCCGCTGCTGATGACGGAGAAGGATGCGGTGAAATGCCGGGCCTTCGCCGCCGCCGACTGGTGGTACCTGGCCGTCGACGCCGCGCCCACGCCGGCGTTCGTCGACTGGCTGGATGGAGAGCTGGCCCGCCTCATACCGGGGTCCTGATGACCCCAGCAAGGATTCCACCATGGACCTTAAACTGCTCGACATTCTCGCCTGCCCGATCTGCAAGGGCCCGCTGCAGCTTTCCAAAGACAAGACTGAACTGATCAGCAAGGGCGCTGGCGTGGCCTACCCGATCCGCGACGGCATTCCGGTGATGCTGGAAAGCGAAGCGCGCACCCTGACCCCCGATGAGCGTCTGGACAAGTAAATGAGCGCAGCCTTCACCGTCGTCATTCCTGCTCGTTACGCCTCCACCCGCCTGCCCGGCAAGCCGCTGCAGGACATCGCCGGCAAGCCCATGGTGCAGCATGTCTGGGAGCAGGCGAAGAAGAGTTCGGCCCAGCGCGTGGTCATCGCCACCGACGATGCGCGTATCGTCGAAGCCTGCCAGGCCTTTGGCGCCGAGGTGCTGCTGACCCGCGAGGATCACAACTCCGGCACCGACCGCCTGGCCGAAGTCGCCACCCAGCTCGGTTTGCCGGCCGACGCCATTGTGGTCAACGTGCAGGGCGACGAGCCGCTGATTCCGCCTGTGATCATTGATCAGGTGGCAGCCAACCTGGCGGCCAATCCGCAGGCCGGTATCGCCACCCTGGCCGAGCCCATCGAGGACGTCACCTCCCTATTCAACCCCAATGTGGTCAAGGTGGTGGCCGACAAGAGTGGCCTGGCGCTGACCTTCAGCCGTGCACCGCTGGCCTGGGCGCGCGATGCCTTTGCCAAGTGCCGCGATGTGCTGCCGCAAGGTGTGCCATACCGTCGCCACATTGGTATCTATGCCTACCGCGCGGGTTTTCTGCATGACTTCGTTGCCTGGGGCCCGTGCTGGCTGGAAGACACCGAGTGCCTGGAGCAGTTGCGCGCGTTGTATAACGGCGTGCGCATCCATGTCGCCGATGCGCTCGAAGCGCCGGCTGCTGGCGTGGATACCGCCGAAGACCTGGAGCGGGTGCGCCACCTGCTGGGGGCCTGATGAAGGTTCTGTTCGTTTGCCTGGGCAATATCTGCCGCTCGCCCACGGCTGAAGGCGTGCTGCGCCACAAGCTGCGTGCGGCAGGGCTGGACGGTCGTGTGCAGGTGGATTCCGCCGGCACTGGTGACTGGCACGTCGGCAAGGCGCCGGACAGTCGCACCCGTCAGGCCGCGTTGCGTCGGGGTTATGACTTGTCGGCGCTGCGTGCACGTCAAGTCGAGGCTGCTGACTTTCAACGTTTTGACCTGATCCTGGCCATGGACCAGAGCAATCTGCGCAATCTCAAGACGCTGCGCCCGGCGGCTGCTCGGGCTGATCTCGACCTTTATCTGCGTCGCTATGAACTGGCGTTGGATGAGGTGCCTGATCCCTACTACGGCGGCGACGATGGCTTCGAGCAGGTGCTGGATCTGATCGAGCAAGCCAGTGATGCGCTGCTGGTGGAAATCAAGGGGCGCCTGTGAGCCTGAATCTGCAGAGTGATGTGTCGCTCAAGGCCTTCAATAGCTTTGGTGTCGAGGTGCGTGCCCGGCATTTCGCCGCAGCCCACAACGATGACGAAGTGCGCGAGGCGCTACGCCTGGCCGGGCAGCAGGGCTTGCCGCTGCTGGTGATCGGCGGTGGCAGCAACCTGCTGCTGACCCGCGATGTCGAGGCGCTGGTACTGCGCATGGCCAGCCGTGGCATTCGTATCCTCGAGGACGACGGCGAGCAGGTGCTGGTGGAGGCCGAAGCCGGCGAGCCCTGGCATCCGTTCGTGCAATGGAGCCTGGCGCAGGGCCTCAATGGCCTGGAAAACCTCAGCCTGATTCCCGGTACCGTGGGCGCTGCGCCGATGCAGAACATTGGCGCCTATGGTGTGGAGATCAAGGATCTGTTTGCCGGCCTGACCGCTCTGGATCGGCACAGCGGCGAGCTGCGCGACTTCGCGCTGGAAGACTGTGCCTTCGCCTACCGCGACAGTCTGTTCAAGCGCGAAGCCGGGCGCTGGTTGATCCTGCGCGTACGTTTCCGCTTGAGCCGTCTGGCTGCACTGCGCCTTGACTACGGCCCGGTGCGCCAGCGCCTTGCGGAGATGGGCGTCGAAGTGCCGACCGCCACCGATGTCAGTCGAGCGATCTGCGCCATCCGCAGCGAAAAGCTGCCAGATCCCACCGAGCTGGGTAATGCCGGCAGCTTCTTCAAGAATCCGCTGGTTTCGTTCGAGCTGGCCGAGCGCATTCGCGCCGAGCGTGCCGATCTGGTCAGCTATCCGGCTGGTGATGGCCTGGTCAAACTGGCGGCTGGCTGGTTGATCGAGCGGGCAGGGTGGAAAGGCTTTCGCGAGGGCGATGCCGGCGTGCATCGTTTGCAGGCGCTGGTGCTGGTCAATTACGGCAAGGCCACGGGCGCGCAACTGCTGCAGCTGGCGCAGCGTATCCAGAGCGATGTATTCGAGCGCTTCGGTGTTGAGTTGGAGATCGAGCCCAACGTGCTCTGAACTGTAGGCAGGGCGTGATCCGCTGCCTGCCGCTCCCGGATTGCATCCGGCTACGCTTCTGCAGCGCCAGACACGGAAATGAAAAAGGGGATGCCTAGGCATCCCCTTTTTACTTACCGCAGGAGGATCAAGCCTGGGGCTTGACCTCCTCCTTGTCGGCTGGCGTTTCTTCTTCCGGCTGCGCTTGCTCTACCGCATCGCTCACGCGTTGCTCGCTTACGACAGAGGTGGCTTCGGCTTCAGCGACCGGCTCGACTACAGGAGCTGTTTCGACTACAGCGGCTTCGGCTTCTGCCGGGGCGCTTGCTTCAGCGACCGGAGCGGCGTCGACTACTGGGGCAGCTTCTACAGCCGGGGCTGCAGCGGCGGCCTGTGCAGCTTCGCGCGCCAGGCGCTCAGCTTCACGCTGACGACGACGCACTTCACGCGGGTCGTTCGGTGCGCGGCCAGTGGCATTGGCCGGAACCGCTGCGGCAGCAGGTGCTTGCTCGACCGGTGCCGGAGCAGGCTCCTGGGCAACTTCGACAGTCGGCTCAGCTTGAGCGACCGGCTCGGCAACTGGCGCTTCAACGGCAGCAGGGGTTTCGACTGCGGCCGGTTCTGCCTCAACCGCTTTCTCTGCGACCGGAGCAGCTTCAGCCACTTCACTCACAGCAGCCTCGGTTTGCGCCTCGACCGGTTGAGCAGCAGGGGCTTCTTCAACCTGAACAGACGGGGCTTCGACGGCCGGGGCTTCGCTGACCGGAGCCTCGCTGGCAACGGCTTCGCTGCTGTCGACGCTTTCTGCAACCACGGCAGCGGCAGTAGCCACGGCGACCGGGGTGACGGTCTGAGCGTCGTTACCGGCAGCTTCGCTGTTCTCGGCGCTCTCGATCAGGTTGCCATCGGCATCACGCTGACGTTCGCGACGATTGCTGCGACGACGCTGACCGCGGGAACGGCGACGTGGGCGCTCGCCATCGTTGCTGTCCTGCTCGTCGTCCTGCAGTTGCTCTTCGTTCGGCAGTGCTTCGTCCTGCAGGGCCTCGGTTTGCTCGGCACGCGGCTGACGCTCTTCACGCGGTTGACGCTGACGCTCCTGACGTTCACCACGCGGCTGGCGCTCGGCACGCTCTTCGCGTTGCTCGTTACCAGCATCGGCATCGGTATCGGCTGCGATAGGTTCACGCAGTTCACGCACGCGCTCTTCACGCGGGGCGCGTTCTTCGCGCGGCTTGCGCTCACGGCGATTTTCCTGACCTTCGCGCGGCTCACGTGGGGCGCGCTCTTCACGCGGTTGACGCTCTTCGCGAGGTTGGCGTTCTTCACGCGGTTCACGGGCCTGACGTTCTTCACGCGGGGCGCGCTCTTCACGAGGTTTGCGCTCGTCATCGCGGCGACCGCCACGGTTACGGCTCTGCTGACGACCGTTGCGGCGCTCTTCACGCGGCGGACGCTCGTTGCTTTTCTTCTCGACGACTGCGGGCTTGGCTTCTTCTTCCTTGCCGGCGAACAGGCTGACCAGCGATTTCACCAGGCCTTTGAACAGGCTTGGCTCTAGCGCCTTGCTCGGAGCCAGCGGGGTCTGTGGCTCGGCAGCGACCGGGGCGCTGCTGCGCGGTGCGGCCTTGATCGCGGCTTCCTGGCGAACCAGAGTGCGCGTGGCGGCGGCCGGCTGGGCGGCGGTTTCTTCGGTTTCCGCAGTGGCGGCGATTTCGTAGCTGGTCTGGCCGCTCAGGGCTTCCGGGCTGTCGTCACGCAGGCGCTGCACTTCGAAATGCGGGGTTTCCAGGTGATCGTTCGGCAGGATCACGATACGCGCACGGGTGCGCAGTTCGATCTTGGTGATCGAGTTGCGCTTCTCGTTGAGCAGGAAGGCGGCGACCGGGATCGGTACCTGAGCGCGGACTTCGGCGGTGCGATCCTTCAGCGCTTCTTCTTCGATCAGGCGCAGGATGGCCAGCGACAGGGATTCGACGTCGCGGATGATGCCTTGACCGTTGCAACGCGGGCAGACGATGCCGCTGGTCTCGCCGAGGGACGGACGCAGGCGCTGACGGGACATTTCCAGCAGGCCGAAGCGCGAGATGCGGCCGACCTGGACGCGGGCGCGGTCGGCTTCCAGGGCTTCACGCACCTTCTCTTCGACGGCGCGCTGGTTCTTGGCCGGGGTCATGTCGATGAAGTCGATGACGATCAGGCCGCCGATGTCGCGCAGGCGCAGCTGGCGGGCGATTTCCTCGGCCGCTTCCAGGTTGGTCTGCAGCGCGGTTTCCTCGATGTCGCTGCCCTTGGTGGCGCGCGCCGAGTTGATGTCGATGGACACCAGGGCTTCGGTCGGGTCGATGACGATGGAACCACCGGACGGCAGTTTCACTTCACGCTGGAAGGCGGTTTCGATCTGGCTTTCGATCTGGAAGCGGTTGAACAGCGGCACGCTGTCTTCGTACAGCTTGATCTTGCTGGCGTACTGCGGCATCACCTGCTGGATAAAGGACAGCGCTTCTTCCTGGGCTTCGACGCTGTCGACCAGCACTTCGCCGATGTCCTGGCGCAGGTAGTCGCGGATGGCGCGGATGATGACGTTGGATTCCTGATAGATCAGGAACGGGGCAGGGCGGCTGGTGGAGGCTTCCTTGATGGCGCTCCACAGTTGCAGCAGGTAGTCGAGGTCCCACTGCATTTCTTCGCTGGAGCGGCCCAGGCCGGCAGTGCGCACGATCAGACCCATGTCGGCCGGAGCGTTGAGGCCATTCAGCGCTTCACGCAATTCGTTGCGCTCTTCGCCTTCGATGCGGCGGGAGATGCCACCGGCACGCGGGTTATTCGGCATCAACACCAGGTAACGGCCGGCCAGGCTGATGAACGTGGTCAGGGCTGCGCCCTTGTTGCCGCGTTCTTCTTTCTCGACCTGGACGATGACTTCCTGGCCTTCCTTGAGCACGTCCTTGATGTTGACGCGGCCGCCTTCAGGAGACTTGGAGAAATATTCGCGGGAGATTTCTTTGAGGGGGAGGAAGCCGTGGCGTTCGGAGCCGAAGTCGACGAAAGCGGCTTCGAGGCTGGGTTCAACGCGGGTGATGCGGCCTTTGTAGATGTTGGCCTTTTTTTGTTCACGGGCGCCGGACTCGATGTCCAGGTCGTAGAGTTTTTGGCCATCTACCAGGGCAACACGCAACTCTTCAGGCTGAGTCGCGTTAATTAGCATTCTTTTCATGTGGTACCAATGGGTTCCGGGGCTAGCGGAAGCCACGTTAGGCACACACGACTCTCAGGGTCGGTGTCAGGCGCGTCAGAAACGGTCGTAAATCGTTCCACTGTCTAGCGACGGTCAGCCATTATCGGGCCGCGGTCGCGACGGACGTCTCCTGCTTGCTGTGGTGACAGAAAGCACTCAGTCAGGAAGAGGAATCAACTGGCGGTAGCGGACGAGATGAGGCGTCTTTGATCAAGCGATATGCTACGCAGTCCGACAGTTGTACATCTCCACCCTACACGTATCGCTGAAAATCGGGTGCCGCGCGCGGATTCCGCAGCGGTTGTCAGTTACCGCGACCGCCCGGTGGGCGAATCGCGCATCATACTCAAGGCTTTATTTCCGAAGTCTTCGTGGCCTTTTGCGGCCTTTCTAACCTGAAGAATCCGTCGGACGGCCTCACGTCCAAATACGTTTGCGCGGGCAGGGGATGGCAAGTTTGGCATTCATCCGCAAGCCAGGCCGCTTTTGGCGGCGTTCGCGACTATAGCAGCAATGATTAAGTGCTTCAATTCCATAAAAAATTGTTATGATTGCGCAATGACTACTCCCGCCTCTCCAATCTCCGGCGTTCAGCTGATCGAGGTTGCACCGGATCTCGCCGGCCAACGCATCGACAACTTCCTCAGGACACAGCTCAAGGGCGTGCCCAAGACCCTGATTTACCGCATTCTGCGCAAGGGCGAAGTGCGGGTTAACAAGGGGCGGATCAAGCCCGAATACAAACTCCAGGCTGGTGACGTGGTGCGCGTGCCGCCGCTGCGCCTGGCTGAGCGCGATGAGCCCGAGCCGCTGGCGCAGGGGCTGCTGCAGCGCCTCGAAGCCGCCATCGTTTATGAGGACAAGGCGCTGATCGTGCTGAACAAGCCGGCCGGTATCGCCGTGCATGGCGGCAGCGGTTTGAATTACGGAGTGATCGAGGCGTTTCGCCAGTTGCGTCCCGATGCCAAGGATCTGGAACTGGTGCATCGTCTCGATCGCGATACGTCCGGTCTACTGATGATCGCCAAGAAGCGCAGCATGCTGCGCCACCTGCACGAAGCGCTGCGCGGCGATGGCGTGGACAAGCGCTATATGGCGTTGGTGCGTGGCCACTGGGCGACTGCCAAGAAGCAGATCGCCGCGCCGCTGCTGAAAAGCAACCTGCGCTCCGGCGAGCGTATGGTCGAGGTGAATCCCGAGGGCAAGGAGGCGCTCACGGTATTTCGTGTGCTGCGCCGTTTCGGCGAGTTCGCCACGCTGGTCGAAGCCAGGCCGATCACTGGTCGTACCCACCAGATTCGTGTGCACGCGCAATATGCAGGCCATGGTATTGCCGGTGACAGCAAATACGGCGATGACGACTTCTCCCGCGAGATTCGCGAGTTGGGCGGCAAACGCCTGTTCCTGCATGCTTATGAGTTGCACGTGCCGCTGCCCGATGGTGGCGTGCTGAAGCTCGAGGCGCCGGTGGATGAGATGTGGGCCAAGACCCTGGAGCGTCTGAGTGCCTGATTATCAGCTACTGATTTTCGATTGGGATGGCACGCTGGTGGATTCCATCGGCCGTATCGTCGAGGCCATGCACCGTGCTGCTGATGTGGCGTGCGTGCCGCGCTGCACGGATGTTGCGGTGCGCGGGATCATTGGTCTGGAGCTGGGTGTGGCGATTCGCACGCTTTACCCGGAACTCGATGAGCCGCTGCGAATCGAAACCATCCGGCGTGCCTACAGCGAGCAGTATCTGGCGCTGGAAACCGAGCCGTCGCCACTGTTCGAGGGTGTGCGCGAGTCGCTCGAGGTCTTTCGAGATCAGGGTTATCGTCTTGCCGTGGCCACTGGCAAGGGGCGCAAGGGGTTGCATCGGGTGCTGGCTGACAAGGGTTGGCTGGATTACTTCGATATCACCCGTTGCGCCGACGAGACGGCGAGCAAGCCTGATCCGCTGATGCTGCATGAGATTCTTGCACATTGCCGGGTGCAGCCCGAGCGCGCGCTGATGGTGGGGGATTCGACCTTCGACCTGCTGATGGCGCGCAATGCCGGGATGGATGCCGTGGCGGTAGGTTTCGGTGCACAGCCGTTGTCGGTGCTGCGCGAGTGCTCGCCGCGTTTGACGATCAATGAATTCAATGAGCTGCGTGCATGGCTGGAAGGCCGTCAGGCGCAGCGTCCTGCAGAGGTGAGTGAGCATGTCGGATGAGTGGAAGTCATCGTCTTTGTCTGGTGAGGATGCCAAAAGCTGGAAGTTGCTGGAGAAGGCGCTGTTGTCCAGTGTTCAGGAGCAGCGTCGCTCGCGGCGCTGGGGCATCTTTTTCAAGCTGCTGACCTTCATTTACCTGTTTGGTGCGCTGGCGTTGGTGTTGCCAGCGCTCAACCTGAAGTCGGCCTCGACCACCACTGCGCATACGGCATTGATCGACATTCGCGGCATGATCGCTGATCGTGAAGAGGCCAGTGCTGACAAGGTGGTGGGCAGTCTGCGCGCCGCCTTCGAGGACGCCAATACCAAAGGTGTGATCCTGCGCATCAATAGCCCGGGCGGCAGCCCGGTGCAGTCCGGCTACATCTATGACGAGATCCGTCGTTTGCGCGGCGAATATCCGCAGACCAAGGTCTATGCGGTAATCAGTGATCTGGGTGCCTCCGGTGCCTACTACATTGCCAGTGCGGCTGATGAGATCTATGCCGACAAGGCCAGTCTGGTCGGCTCTATTGGTGTCACGGCGGCCAGCTTCGGTTTCGTCGAAGCCATGGAGAAGCTTGGTGTGGAGCGTCGCGTCTACACCTCGGGTGAGCACAAGGCGTTTCTCGATCCGTTCCAGCCGCAGAAGGAAGAGGAAACCCGCTTCTGGAAAGGGGTGCTGGAGACCACGCATCGCCAATTCATCGAAAGCGTGAGGCAGGGGCGCGGTGAGCGTCTCAAGGCGGACGAGTATCCCGAACTGTTCTCGGGTTTGGTCTGGTCGGGCGAGCAGGCGCTGCAGCTGGGGTTGGTCGATGCGTTGGGCAGTGCCAGCTATGTGGCGCGCGAGGTGATTGGCCAGAAAGAGATGGTCGACTTCACTCAGCGTGATACGCCATTTGATCGCTTCGCCAAGCGTCTGGGTACCAGTGTGGCGGATCGAATCGCGTTGTGGATGGGCTTTCAGGGGCCGACGCTGCGTTAGGGCGTACCCCGTAGGGCGGGTGCAACCCGTCGACCGAGATTGGCGGGTTGCACCCGCCCTACGGCACTTCTATTTCTTCGTTGATCAGCATGTCCACTAAGCGAATCAGTGGCAGGCCGACCAGGCTGGTGGCGTCTTCGCCCTCGGTGCTGCGAAACAGGCTGATGCCCAGACCTTCGGACTTGAAGCTGCCGGCGCAATCGAATGGCTGCTCGCGTTGCAGGTAGCGCAGGATCTGCTCGTCGCTCAGTGGGCGAAAATGCACGGTGAAGGGTACGCATTCGACCTGGCATTTGCCGGTGCTCGAATTGAGCAGTGCCAGTCCGGTCAGAAAGGTGACGCTGCTACCGCTGGCGGCGCGCAGCTGTTGCTGGGCTCTCGGCAGATCGTGGGGTTTGCCGAGTATTTGTCCATCGCCGAGTGCGGCGACCTGGTCCGAGCCGATGATCAGATGCTCAGGATGGCTGGCGGCGAGGGCGCGGGCCTTTTCTTCGGCCAGGCGCTTGACCAGGTCGATGGCTGCTTCGCCGGGCAGGCGGGTTTCGTCGATGCTCGGCGATTGCCAGGTAAAGGGCAGTTGCAGGCGTTCGAGCAGCTCGCGACGGTAGGGTGAACTGGAGGCGAGCAGCAATGCGGGCATGTTCTCTTCCTTTTATATAGGTGCGCGGGGAATTCTACTGATCGCCGCTACTTGTGGGCGCCTCTAAAAACGTAGGCGACGACTGCAAGGATGCAGGAGGTAGAGCGAAGCAGGAAGCCCGAGCCGAGGCAGTCAGCGCAATACCGATGGCGGCCCCATAAAAGCAGGCGAAAAACGACCGGGGTCGCACCCGACTTTACGCGCTGTAAATGAGCGCTTGATTCGCTTCGCTCACCCCTTCGGGGTCGCGCTAAAGCGCGTTCAGCCTTCGGCTGTGAGCCTGTTTTTAACGCCGCGATGGCAACGCTGGTAGTTTTTAGAGGTGCCCCTGAAGACAGGCTGAATTTCCTTTGACATGGGCAGGGTGCATCCCTAGAATGCTGCGCCTATGTTGAATGGGCCGATTCCACCTCACGTTGATCCGCGCAAGCTCGCCGACCGCGAAGCTACCCTTGAAGGGCGGCTCGAACTGGCCAGCCTGCCGCGTCTTTGCGACCCGCTTTCCGATACGGTTGGCGCGGTGCAGGCGAAGTTTCATTTCGCCCGTGACGAGCAGAAAACTGTGGTTATCCGCAGTGAGCTCGAGGTTGAGGTCAAAATGGTCTGCCAGCGTTGTCTGGAGCTGGTCGCGCTACCCATCCGCAGCGAATGTGAATACGCCGTGGTTCGGGTTGGAGCGAACACTCAGTCCTTGCCTAAGGGCTACGACGTGCTGGAAGTGGGCGAAGAGCCGCTGGAGCTGCTTGGTCTGGTCGAGGAAGAGTTGCTTCTCGCCTTGCCCATCGTTCCTGCTCATGCCCCTGGTGATTGCCAGCAGCCGGACGGTCTCGATGAGCCCGTGCCAGGCGAGGACGAGGTATCGCGGTCCAACCCGTTCAGTGTATTGGCGCAGTTAAAGCGTGACCCAAACGTTTAGGAGTTAATCAATTATGGCTGTTCAGCAGAACAAAAAATCCCGTTCCGCCCGCGACATGCGTCGTTCGCACGACGCCCTCGAGGCCAGCACCCTGTCCGTAGAGAAGAGCACCGGTGAAGTTCACCTGCGCCACCACGTTTCTCCGGAAGGCGTGTACCGTGGTCGCAAAGTGATCGACAAGGGCGCTGACGAGTAATCCTTGTCCGCCTCGATCATCGCGATTGATGCAATGGGTGGGGACTTCGGTCCCCACTGCATTGTTCCGGCCTGCATTTCTGCGCTGGCCGAATTCCCCTCGCTGCACCTGGCCCTCGTCGGCCAAGCTCCCCTTATCGAAGAACAGCTCGCTCGCCAGTCCGGCGTCGATCGCTCGCGCCTGCAGGTTCATCACGCTAGTGAAGTGATCGCCATGGACGAACGTCCGGCTCAGGCCCTGCGCGGCAAGCCGGATGCCTCGATGCGCGTGGCGCTGGAGCTGGTGCGCCAGCGCCAGGCGCATGCCTGCGTCAGTGCCGGCAATACCGGTGCGCTGATGGCGCTGTCGCGTTACGTGCTGAAGACGCTACCGGGGATCGATCGGCCGGCCATGGTCAGCCCGATTCCCACCGAGCGCGGTCACTGCTACCTGCTGGATCTGGGCGCCAACGTCGATTGCAGTGCCGAGCACCTCTATCAGTTCGCGATCATGGGCGCCGTGGCGGCCGAGACGCTGGGCGTTTCTCGGCCGCGAGTCGCCTTGCTCAATGTCGGTACCGAAGACATCAAGGGCAATCAGCAGGTCAAGCTGGCGGCCAATATGCTGCAGCAGGCGCATGGGCTGAACTTCATCGGCTACATAGAGGGCGACGGCATGTATCGCGGCGAAGCCGATGTCGTGGTGTGCGACGGCTTCGTTGGCAATATCCTGCTCAAATCCAGCGAAGGCCTGGCCAAGATGATCACCGGGCGGGTCGAGACGCTGTTCAGCGATGGGTTGTTCGCCCAGGCGATAGGTGCCCTGGCGATGCCGTTGTTGCGACGCCTGAAGGCTGATCTGGCGCCGGCGCGGCACAATGGTGCGAGCTTTCTCGGTCTGCAGGGCATCGTGGTCAAGAGTCATGGTGCGGCTGGCCAGGAAAGCTTTCAGAGTGCCATTCGCTGTGCGCTGCGCGAGGTGCAGGAGAATTTGCCGCAGCGACTGCATGGTCGCCTCGAGGACTTGTTACTGTAAACTCGTCACGTTTTCAGGGCAGCTCTAAAAACTACCTGCGTTGCCATCGCGGCGTTAAAAACAGGCTCGTGCGCGAGTCCGATCAAAATGCTCATTTACAGCGCGTAAACTGCGCTTTTTCGCCTGTTTTTGCCTTGCGCTGGCTGCCTCGCCTACGTTTTTAGAGGCGCCCTTCAGGGCGTGGCGTGCGGCGGAATGTGACCGCTGCGCGCAGCCTGTCATCCAACTGTCAGTTTGCTGCGCCAGGCTCGCCTGGCGTTGGTTTTTCGACTCAAGGGACTTATTCATGTCTGCATCCCTCGCATTCGTCTTCCCCGGTCAAGGCTCGCAAGCCCTGACCATGCTTGCCGACCACGGTGCCCGGCAGCAGCTGGTGCTCGATACTTTCGGCGAAGCTTCCGAAGCGCTCGGCTACGACCTCTGGGCACTGACCCAGCAAGGGCCGGAAGAGCAACTGAACCAGACCGACAAGACCCAGCCGGCCATTCTCACTGCTTCCATCGCCCTGTGGCGTCTGTGGCAGGCCGAGGGTGGTGCCAAGCCCGCTTTCGTTGCTGGTCACAGCCTGGGTGAATACTCCGCGCTGGTCGCAGCTGGCAGCATCGCCTTTGTCGATGCCGTGAAGCTGGTGGAGCGTCGTGGTCAATTGATGCAGCAGGCTGTTCCGGCCGGGCAGGGCGGTATGGCCGCCATCCTCGGTCTGGAAGATGCCGACGTGCTGGCTGCCTGCGCCGAAGCGGCGCAGGGTGATGTGGTCAGTGCGGTGAATTTCAATGCCCCCGGCCAGGTGGTGATCGCCGGTAGCGCCACTGCCGTCGAGCGCGCCATCGAAGCCTGCAAGGCCCGTGGCGCCAAGCGCGCCATGGCGCTGCCGGTCAGCGTGCCGTCGCATTGTGCGCTGATGAAGCCGGCAGCCGAGCGTTTCGCCGAGTCGGTCGAGGCGCTGAGCTGGCAGGCACCACAAATCCCGCTGGTGCAGAACGTCAGTGCCGCCGTGGTATCCGATCTGGGCACCCTCAAGGCTGATCTGCTGGCGCAGCTATACAGCCCGGTACGCTGGGTCGAGTCGATGGTGCGTCTGTCCGAACAGGGCGTGACCGATCTGATCGAATGCGGCCCTGGCAAGGTGCTGAGCGGCCTGAACAAGCGCTGCGTCAAAGGCATCAATACTCACAACCTGGATACCCCGGATGCTTTTGCTGCCGCTCGCGCAGCCCTGGCTTGAGCAAGGAGAACGAACATGAGTCTGCAAGGTAAAGTCGCACTGGTCACCGGCGCCAGCCGTGGTATCGGTCAGGCAATCGCTCTGGAACTGGGTCGTCAGGGCGCCATCGTCATCGGCACCGCGACCAGTGCCTCGGGTGCTGAGCGTATCGCCGAAACCCTCAAGGCCAATGGCGTCGAAGGCGCCGGTCTGGTGCTCGACGTGAGCAACGACGAATCGGTTGCCACCACCCTCGAACATATCCAGCAACATCTTGGTCAGCCGCTGATCCTGGTCAACAACGCCGGTATCACCCGCGATAACCTGATGCTGCGCATGAAGGACGACGAGTGGCATGACGTCATCAACACCAACCTGAACAGCCTCTACCGTCTGTCCAAGGCCGTGCTGCGTGGCATGACCAAGGCTCGTTTCGGCCGCATCATCAACATCGGCTCCGTGGTCGGTGCGATGGGCAATGCCGGTCAGGTCAACTACGCTGCAGCCAAAGCTGGTCTGGAAGGTTTCAGCCGCGCCCTGGCGCGTGAAGTCGGCTCGCGCGGTATCACGGTCAACTCGGTGGCCCCAGGTTTCATCGACACCGATATGACCCGTGAGCTGCCGGAAGGCCAGCGCGACGCGCTGCTGACGCAGATTCCGCTGGGCCGTTTGGGGCAGGCCGAAGAGATCGCCAAGGTAGTCGGTTTCCTGGCTTCCGATGGCGCAGGTTATGTCACAGGGGCTACTATCCCGGTGAACGGCGGTATGTACATGAGTTAAAAAGGGCGCCTCCGAATGCCCGGAGGCTCTCGAATGTGACGCGAGCCATCAGAAAACTGTCATAGTGGCTGTCTAAAATCCGTTATAAAGCTGCAACAGGTTTATAGACAGATCGTTGAAGTGTTCCTGGGGGCTCCCCGGCATTCAGCTTGAAATGCTAAAAACCCTTTCTATACACTTGGCCGCTACCAGCTGCCTGGATTTGTCCAATAGGAGTGAAAACAAGGTATGAGCACCATCGAAGAACGCGTCAAGAAAATCGTTGCTGAGCAACTTGGCGTCAAGGAAGAGGAAGTAACCAACAGCGCTTCCTTCGTTGAAGACCTGGGTGCCGACTCTCTTGACACCGTTGAGCTGGTGATGGCTCTCGAGGAAGAATTCGAGACCGAGATCCCGGACGAGCAAGCTGAGAAAATCACCACCGTTCAAGAAGCTATCGACTACGTGACTGCCCACGCGCAATAAGTCACCGTCAGCTTTCTGATCGAGAAAAGCCGCACTGCCCTAATCAGGCGTGCGGTTTTTCTTTACGTGCAGGGCGCATGTGGCGCCTGAGTAGAACAAGAGGAGATTGCTGTGTCGCGTAGACGCGTCGTGGTTACCGGTATGGGCATGCTGTCGCCACTGGGTAACGATGTGCCGAGCAGCTGGCAGGGCATTTTGGCCGGGCGCAGTGGCATCGGTCTGATCGAGCATATGGACCTGTCGGCCTACTCCACCCGTTTTGGCGGGTCGCTCAAGGGCTTCAATGTCGAGGAATATCTCTCCGCCAAGGAGGCGCGCAAGCTCGACCTGTTCATCCAGTACGGTCTCGCTGCCTGCTTCCAGGCCGTGCGTGATTCCGGGCTGGACATCACTGACGCCAATCGTGAGCGTATCGGTGTGGCCATGGGCTCCGGCATCGGCGGCCTGACCAATATCGAGAACAACTGCAAGTCGTTGCACGAGCAAGGGCCGCGGCGCATTTCGCCGTTCTTCGTGCCTGGCTCGATCATCAACATGATTTCCGGCTTCCTGTCGATCCACCTGGGTCTGCAGGGGCCGAACTACGCCATCGCCACGGCGTGCACTACCGGCACGCACTGCATTGGTATGGCCGCGCGCAACATCGCCTATGGCGAAGCCGATGTGATGGTCGCCGGCGGCGCCGAGATGGCAGCCTGCGGCCTGGGCATGGGCGGCTTCGGTGCCGCGCGTGCGCTGTCGACGCGTAACGACGAGCCGACCAAGGCCAGCCGTCCATGGGACAAGGGCCGTGACGGTTTCGTGCTGTCCGACGGTTCCGGCGCCCTGGTGCTGGAGGAGTTGGAACACGCCAAGGCGCGTGGTGCCACCATCTATGCCGAGCTGATCGGCTTCGGTATGAGTGGCGATGCATTCCACATGACCTCGCCGCCCGAGGACGGTGCCGGCGCGGCGCGCTGCATGGCCGCCGCCCTGCGCGATGCCGGTGTCAATGCCGACCAGGTGCAGTACATCAACGCCCACGGCACTTCGACCCCGGCTGGCGATATTGCCGAAGCTGCGGCAGTCAAGAGCGTGTTCGGTGATCACGCCTACCAGTTGTCGGTCAGCTCGACCAAATCCATGACCGGCCACCTGCTCGGTGCGGCAGGTGCGGTGGAGGCGATCTTCAGCGTGCTGGCGATCCGTGATCAGGTGGCGCCGCCGACCATCAACCTCGACGAGCCGGACGAAGGCTGCGACCTGGACTTCGTGCCGCATCAGGCCAAGGCCATGCCGATCGAAATCGCCCTGTCGAACTCCTTCGGCTTCGGCGGCACCAACGGCTCACTGCTGTTCCGTCGGTACCACGGCTGATGCTGAGCTGGGTCAACGGTGCGCCCGGCGAGCAGTTGTCGGTTCGCGACCGTGGCCTGGCTTATGGCGATGGTCTGTTCGAGACCATCGCCGTGCGCGGCGGGCGCATCCCGCTGCTGGCGCGGCATATGGCGCGCCTGGCCGATGGTTGTCGGCGCCTGTCCATTCCCCTCGATCTGGTTCTCATTGAGCACGAGCTACAGGCGTTCGCCGGGCTGCTGGGTGAGGGCGTCGCCAAACTCATCGTCAGCCGCGGTGAGGGCCAGCGTGGCTACGCGCCGCCGCAACCCTGTCAGCCGCTGCGCATCCTGCAGGCGGCGCCGCTGCCGCAGTATCCCGCTGCGCATGCCGAGCAGGGCGTGCGACTGTTTCCCTGTGAGACGCGTCTGGCTGAGCAACCACTGCTGGCCGGGCTCAAGCACCTCAATCGCCTGGAACAGGTACTGGCCCGAGCCGAATGGCAGGACCCCGAGTGTGCCGAGGGCCTGATGCGCGACAGCAGTGGCCGGGTCATCGAGGGGGTGTACAGCAACCTGTTCCTGGTCGTCGATGGCGGGTTGGTCAGTGCGCAGCTGTCGCGTTGTGGCGTGGCCGGGGTGATGCGTGCGGAGATCCTGCAGCAGGCGCAGTTGCTCGGGCTGTCTGTCGAGTTACGCGATGTTTCCTTCGACGAACTCCTGGATGCCGATGAAGTCTTTCTCTGCAACAGCCTTTACGGCATCTGGCCTGTACGGGCGCTGCAAGAGCGACACTGGTCGGTCGGGCCGCTCACCCGTAAACTGCAGGCCATCGTCTGCGACCTACTGAGTAACTAACTGGTGCTACGCAAGATCCTGGTGCTGCTTGAATGCGGCGTGTTGTTGGCTGCTCTACTGGTAGTTGGTGCTGCCTGGCAGCAGCAAAGAGCGCTGGAGCAGCCTCTGCATCTGGCTGAAGAAATGCTTCTGGAGGTGCCGTCCGGCGCTACGCCGAGCGGCCTGCTCAATCGTCTGGAAGCAGAAGGTGTCATCGACAATGCCTTCTGGCTGCGCCTTTACTGGCGCTTCAATCTGAATGCGCCTGCCATGCACAGCGGCGAATACCGCCTGCTACCGGAACTCAGCGCCCGCGACATGCTTGGCCTGTGGCAGCGCGGTGAGGTGGTGCAGTACAGCCTGACCCTGGTCGAGGGCTGGAACTTCCGCCAGGTGCGCGCCGCTCTGGCCCGCCAGGAGCGTCTGGAGCAGCGCCTGGCCGATCTCAGCGATGCCCAGCTGATGGAGCGCCTGGGTATGGCCGGGCAGAACCCGGAAGGGCGTTTCTTCCCCGATACCTATCGTTACGTGCGCGGCATGAGCGACGAAGACCTGCTCAAGCAGGCCAACGCCCGTCTGGAGCGTGTTCTGGCTGAAGAGTGGCAGCAGCGCGCCGAGGGTTTGCCCTATCGCGAGCCGTACGACGCGTTGATCATGGCCTCGATGATCGAGAAGGAAACCGGTGTACCCGAAGAGCGCGGCGAGATTGCTGGCGTGTTCGTGCGTCGCCTGCGCATGGGCATGCGCCTGCAGACCGATCCCACCGTCATCTACGGCATGGGCGAGCGCTACAACGGCCGCATCACCCGCGCCGACCTGCGTACGCCAACGCCCTACAACACCTATACCATCGACGGCATGCCGCCGACGCCGATCGCCATGGTTGGCCGCGAGGCGATTCACGCCGCGCTCAACCCGCTCGATGGCACCACACTGTATTTCGTCGCGCGAGGCGACGGTAGCCACGTGTTCTCCAACACCTTGGCCGAGCACAACCGCGCGGTGCGCGAATATCAGCTCAAGCGTCGTGCCGACTACCGCTCCAGCCCCGCGCCACGCGCGGCGGCCGAAACCGAATAAGGGCAACCCATGACCGGTCTGTTTATTACCCTGGAAGGCCCGGAAGGCGCCGGCAAAAGCACCAACCGCGAATACCTGGCCGAGCGCCTGCGCGAGCAGGGCATCGATGTGCTGCTGACCCGTGAGCCAGGTGGTACGCCGCTGGCCGAGCGGATCCGTGAATTGCTGCTCGATCCTAGCGATGAGCCGATGGCGGCCGATACCGAATTGCTGCTGGTGTTCGCCGCCCGTGCCCAGCATCTGCAGCAGGTCATTCGTCCGGCTCTGGCCAAGGGCAGCGTGGTGCTGTGCGACCGTTTCACTGATGCCACCTACGCCTACCAGGGTGGTGGTCGGGGTCTTTCCATCGAACGCATCGCGCAGCTTGAGCAGTTCGTTCAGGGCGAGCTGCGCCCTGATCTGACGCTGATTTTTGATCTGCCGGTGGAGATCGGTCTGGCTCGCGCCTCGGCTCGCGGTCGCCTGGATCGTTTCGAGCAGGAAGGCCGTGGCTTCTTCGAAGCGGTACGCCAGGCCTATCTGCAGCGCGCCGAGCAGGCGCCACAACGATATCGCGTGCTGGATGCCGGGCAGACCCTGGCTCAGGTGCAGGCCGATATCGATGCCTTGCTGCCGAGCCTGCTGGAGGCTTGCCGTGGCTGATGTCTATCCCTGGCAACAAGCGCTCTGGCAGCAACTCGCCGGGCGTAGCCAGCACGCCCATGCCTACCTGCTGCATGGTCCGGCCGGCATCGGCAAGCGTGCGCTGGCCGAGCGCCTGATGGCGCGCCTGCTATGCCAGAACCCGAATGGGCTGGATGCCTGTGGCAACTGTAAATCCTGTCATCTGTTGGCTGCCGGTACGCACCCGGACAACTACGTGCTGGAGCCCGAAGAGGCGGACAAGCCGATCAAGGTCGATCAGGTGCGTGAGCTGGTCGACTTCGTGGTGCAGACCGCGCAGCTGGGTGGGCGCAAGGTGGTGCTGCTGGAGCCGGCCGAGGCGATGAACCTCAACGCCGCCAACGCGCTGCTCAAGAGCCTGGAAGAACCCTCCGGCAATACCGTGCTGCTGCTTATCAGCCACCAGCCCAGCCGCTTGTTGCCGACCATCAAGAGTCGCTGCGTGCAGCAGGCCTGCCCCTTGCCGAGCGAGGCGATGAGCCTGGCCTGGCTGGCCCAGGCACTGCCCGAACTGGGTGACGATGAGCGCGCCGACCTGCTCACGCTCGCGGCGGGTTCGCCGCTGGCTGCCGTGCGCCTGCATGCTCAAGGTGTGCGCGAACAGCGTGCCCAGGCCGTGGAGGGGGTGAAAAAACTGCTCAAGCAGCAGATCTCCCCGAGCCAACTGGCGGAAAGCTGGAACTCACTGCCGCTGAATCTGCTGTTCGACTGGTTCTGCGACTGGGCGCAACTGATGTTGCGCTACCAACTGACCAAGGACGAGGAAGGCCTGGGCCAGGTCGATATGCGCAAGGTGGTGCAGTACCTGGCGGACAAGAGCGCGCAGGCCAAGGTATTGGCGATTCAGGAATGGCTGCTCGCGCAAAGGCAGAAGGTGATGGGTAAAGCCAACCTCAATCGTGTGCTGCTACTGGAAGCCTTGCTGGTGCAATGGGCGGCACTGCCGGCGCAGGATCGGGGCTGAGTCGCGTCGGAGCAGGGTTCGGCAGGGCGTCACATTCTGCTGGCTGCCTGCCACCTGGTTGTTTGCGCATGAGTATGGTCAGGCCCTAGAATCAGGCATTAAGCAATAAACGCCAGGAATGCGCTGATGAGCCTGCCACCCAATCTGGGTCCCCGTAACGGAATTCTGTCCCTGACCATCAAGGACAAGTCCGTGCTGTACGCGGCCTACATGCCTTTCATCAAGAATGGCGGTCTCTTCATTCCCACCAACAAGAGCTACAAGCTCGGTGACGAAGTGTTCATGCTGCTCAACCTGATGGATGAGCCGGAGAAAATCCCGGTGGCCGGCAAGGTGGTGTGGATTACCCCGAAAGGCGCCCAGGGCAACCGCGCTGCCGGTGTCGGCGTGCAGTTCAACGACGGCGACAACACCGCGCGCAACAAGATCGAAACCTACCTCGCTGGCGCGCTGAAGTCCGACCGCCCGACTCACACCATGTAACCCGCTGGCCGCGCGCGTACTGTCCTCGCGGTCGAAGTATCTCCTCCAGAGCGTCCAGGCGCCTGCCACTTTCGATTACAATTCGGGCTTTCCCTTTGCTCGAGTTCTCCCGCTGTGCTGATTGACTCCCATTGCCACCTTGATCGTCTCGACCTCGCTGCTCACGGTGGCTCGCTGGATGCCGCCCTGGATGCGGCGCGCGCCGCCGGCGTCGGGCATTTCCTGTGTATTGGCGTCAGCGCCGACAACGCCGCCACGGTCAAGGGCCTGGCCGAGCGCTATGCCGATGTCGATTGTTCGGTGGGCGTGCATCCGCTGGATCTGGAGCCGGGCGCCGAGCCGGCGCTGGATTGGCTACTCGGTGAGCTGGCGCACCCGAAGGTGGTGGCCATTGGTGAGACCGGTCTGGATTACCACTACGAGCCGGAATCCGCTGCGTTGCAGCAGGCCTCTTTCCGTCTGCACCTGGAGGCGGCGCGCATCACGGGTAAGCCGGTAATCGTACATACCCGCGAGGCCCGCGCCGACACCCTGGCGTTGTTGCGCGAAGCGGCGCTGCCACAGGCTGGCGTGCTGCATTGCTTCACCGAAGACTGGGAGATGGCCAGGGCCGCGCTGGACATAGGTTTTTATATTTCCCTGTCCGGCATCGTCACCTTCCGCAATGCCGAGGCGCTGCGCGATGTGGCGCGCCAGGTGCCGGCTGACCGTCTGCTGGTGGAAACCGACTCGCCTTACCTGGCGCCCGTGCCGCACCGAGGCAAGCCCAACCTGCCGCAATACGTACGTGAAGTGGCCGAGTACCTGGCGGTGCTGCGTGGGGTTAGCTACGAGGTGCTGGCTGAGCAGACCTCGAGCAACTTCAAGCGTCTGTTCCCGTTGGCTGGTGTGGCTGACGCACAACGGGCCATAGGGTGCGCCGTGCGCACCAAGCGGTGTAAGACGTTGAATCGATGGTGGGTTACGCCGCACCCAGATCCAGCGAAGCAGTCAGCGACCTTGACAGGCGGCTAACCCACCCTACGGGAACGGCGATCCGCTGAGCAAAAAAAACCCGGACTCTGGGGGATGAATCCGGGTTAAGACCATTAGGAGTAAATCAAGGTACGCGGTCCACGGTACCTTGGCTGGCGGGGCACTTGGGGGGAGATGCCGTACACCAGTAAGTTCCAGTATTAGCCATGATCAGCGAGCGTCCAGGCCAAAGCCTGAGTTTTTTAAACGGATTTGGAATACCGCGGACGCTGCTGAGTCCGCCGAATCTGTTCACGGCGTTGCGAGCTAGAGTCCTGCAAGGCAAAAAAAAGCGAGGGCGGGGAGTTTACGAGTTGTAAATGAGCCGCCCGAGCTTGTTTTTAACGCGGCAGGGCCGACGCGCAGCAGGCCGTGCGCAGATTCTCATCCTTTTGCCAGCTGGGTTAGCAGGCCCAAGGTCTCTTCGATCACCTGCTCGCTGGTATAGAAATGTGGCGACAGGCGCACGCCTGGCCCGCGCTGCACGCAGATCACCTGTTCCTCGCGCAGACGTTGATACAGCGCGGGGTTATGCCAGCCTGCCAGGCTGAAGTTGAGGATGCCGGCACGGCGCGCGGGGTCGAGCGGGCTATGAATCACCGCACCGGGTAATGCGCGAATACCGTCGTCGAGGCGCTGCACCCGTTCCTCCAGCAAGGCGCCGACCCGCTCCATACCCACTTCTTCGAGCAACGACAAACTCGCCTCCAGGGCGAAGGCGCCGAGCATGTTCGGGCTGCCGCATTCAAAGCGCCGCGCACTGCGGGCCGGTTGCCAGTCCTGGCGGGTGTAATCGCCGGCGTGCTCCAGCATGTGCCAGCCGTACTCGTGCAGTTTCAGCTGGTCGCGTACCGCACTGCGGCAATAGAACACCCCCAGGCCCTCTGGGCCGAGCATCCATTTGTGGCCGTCGGCCATGGCGAAGTCGCAGTCGTAGGCCTGGACGTCGAAGGGCAGGGCGCCCAGTTGCTGGATGGCATCGATGCAGAACAGCACGCCATGCTGGCGGCAGCCGCGACCAAGGCGCGGCAGATCCAGGCGCAGGCCGCTGGCGAACTGCACGGCGCTGATCGACAACAGGCGTGTTCGCGGGGTGAAGGCGGCGAGCAGCGCTGCTTCCGGATCGTCGCCCTTGAGACTGACTTCGATCACTTCCACGCCCTGGGCGGCCAACGCCAGCCAGACGATGCGGTTGGAAGGGAATTCCTCGTCGCTAATGATCACCTGGTCGCCGGCTCGCCAGTCCAGGCCGAAGGCCACGAAGGACAGCGCCTCGGAGGTATTCTTGACCAGCGCAATATCACCGGTGCTTGGTGCGTTCATCAGGCGCACAAGGCGTTCGCGTAGGCTACGCTCCAGTTTCAGCCAGTCGGGATAATCACGTGCGCCGCTGGTCACGTTCGCTTCCGAGAACCGTCGCACCGCTTCAGCGCTGCGTTTCGGCCAGGGGGCGACCGCCGCATGGTTCAAATAGCGCAGTCCATTTTCCAGGGGGAACTCATCATGAAACACGTACATGGTCGGATGATCCGTGCAATTTGGCCGCATTTGGGCATAATAAGCGGCTTCGATTTTTGACCCCGTAGTCCCTTTATGCAGAAAGAACCCCGTAAGGTCCGCGAATTCCGTCGCCGCGAGCAAGAAATTCTCGATACCGCGCTGAAACTCTTCCTCGAACAAGGAGAAGACAGCGTTACTGTCGAGATGATCGCTGATGCGGTCGGTATCGGCAAAGGCACTATCTACAAGCACTTCAAGTCCAAGGCGGAGATCTACCTGCGCCTGATGCTCGACTACGAGCGCGATCTCAACGAGCTGCTGCATTCGGCCGACGTGGATCGTGACAAGGAAGCACTGTCGCGTGCCTACTTCGAATTCCGCATGCGCGATCCGCAGCGCTATCGCCTGTTCGACCGCCTGGAAGAGAAGGTGGTCAAGGGTAATCAAGTGCCGGAAATGGTCGAGCAGCTGCACAAGATCCGTGCTTCCAACTTCGAGCGTCTGACCCAGCAGATCAAGGGCCGCATCGCCGAAGGCAAGCTGGAAGACGTACCGCCGTACTTCCACTATTGCGCAGCCTGGGCCCTGGTGCACGGCGCCGTGGCGCTGTATCACTCGCCGTTCTGGAGCAACGTGCTCGAGGATCAGGAAGGCTTCTTCCAGTTCCTCATGGATATCGGCGTACGCATGGGTAACAAGCGCAAGCGCGACGCCTGATGCCTGGCATGTCGGCCACGGTACTGTGCCGTGGCTGACATAGCGATATACTCCGGTTCTTAACGAACTGGAGCTCCCAATGATCGTCGACCGCCAGGGCAGACGCTTCCGCAACCTCCGCGTCAGCCTGACCGCCGCCTGCAACTACGCCTGCACCTACTGTGTGCCGAACGGCAAGCGTCTGGTCGCCGCTCAGGACGAACTCTCCGCTGACGCCATGGCGCGTGGCGTCGCTTACCTGATCGAAGCCGCTGGTATCGAGCGCTTGCGCATTACCGGTGGTGAACCGCTGGTCAGCACGCGCCTGGAGCCTTTCCTGCGCCAGGTCAGTCAACTCGGCCTCGACGATATCAGCCTCACCACCAACGGCCAGTTGCTCGAGCGCAAGTTGCCGCTGCTGGTCGAATGCGGTATCCGCCGTCTCAATGTTTCCCTCGATACCCTCGACGCCGACGCCTTCCGCAGCATCGCCCGCGGCGGCGACCTGGCCACCGTGCTGGCTGGCATGGAAGCGGCGCGCGAAGCCGGGATGAAGATCAAGGTCAACATGGTGCCGTTGCGCGGGCAGAACCTCGACCAGGTGCTGCCGCTGCTCGAGTACTGCCTGGAACGCGGTTTCGAGCTGCGCTTCATAGAACTGATGCGCATGGGCCACCTGGCGCGCGACCCCAATGCCTTCAACCAGCAATTCGTCGGCCTGCCGGAGCTGCTCGAGCTGATCGGCAGCCGTCACCAGTACGTTCAGGCCAGCGCTCCGGTGGATGCCACGGCGATGCGTTACGCCATTCCCGGTGCCGGTCATTTCGGCGTGATTGCCAACGAAAGCGTGCCGTTCTGCCGTACCTGCTCGCGTCTGCGCCTGTCGTCTACCGGCTGGTTGCACGGCTGCCTGTCGTCGAGCAACCGCCACTTCGTTGGCGACCTGCTGGACAAACCCCGTCACCAGGCCTTGCCGGCGCTGCAGCGTCTGCTGGTCAAGGCCCTCGGCGACAAGCAGGACCTGGCCTTCTCCGGCGGTGTCACCGTGATGAAGATCATCGGCGGCTGAGCTTCGCGGCTTTGCTGGGAGATTTGGCCAGGTCTAGCATCGCTGGTGGGCTGGAGCTGAGCTCCGCCCGGCCCCGAAGAGTAGTGCTGTAGGGTGGGCTTTAGCCCACGTCCATCATCGTCGATGGGTTGAAACAGAGCGCCGTGCCATCCGGCCTCAGCGCAAACTGAGAGGTGTGCAGAAGCTTTGGCCAAGGCCTAAGTGGCTCGGCAGTCACGCCAGGCCCGGATAAACTGCCGGGGCGCCAACCAACCGAGTGACTGCCTGCATGTCCGCCACCTTTCCCATCGCCTACATCGAACCAGTGTTTCGTCCGCCGAGCGAGGCGCAGTCGCTGATTCTGCCGGTTACCAACGGCTGCTCCTGGAACCAGTGCACCTTCTGATTACCCCGATACGTGGTCCAAAACCTCAACTCAAAAGCCCACATCCAGCATAGATATCCGTGATATTTATTTGGTGAGGGCTTGGTGGTACGAGTTTAAGAGCTAGATTTACCCCAAACGAGTACATAAACCTAAGAAATATCGTAGGGCCGCTCATGCCAACTGTCCTCGAATCGTCTCATCGTGAGTTCAGAACCTTTGTGGCTGATTCGACAGGCATTCAGATTATCCTGCCGGTTATCGTCACCGAGCATGGCGTTCTGGATCAGTTCGCTCGATACATGCACCTGAACCGGATCAAGAGCCGTTCCTGGCAGGAGTCTGCGACTTTCGCGTTGCAGTTGCTGTTGGAATACATGGAGGCCAACCAGGGCTTCTATGACACTCCGAGAGCGCTGTTCACGGCGTTCTCAGACGCGCTTTACACCGGCACGGTGTCCAATAGCTGCGACCCTTCAGGCCTGTGGTGGCAACCAAGGCAACCGGACGATGCCGGTAAGCTGATCGGCCATGTCACGCGATTTAGCGATTGGCTGGCTGTCGTCAACGAAGACGCCAAGCTGCAACTCAATCACTGGCGGCATGCGACTAGGCACGAGGAACGGCTGAATTGGGCTGCCTATTCGCACCGCAGAGATAACGCCTTTCTTACCCACCTCTGGCGTTCCACGTCGCAGACGAAGCAGTCCAGAGCCGTGCGCTCAAGGACGATGCCTGTTGAACGGCAAACGCCCACCAAGGCATTTCCAGAGGAACACTTCGAGCTGCTGGTATGCGAGGGTTTCCGCAGGCGGTCACGAGATTCACGAGGGCCTATAGACCTTCGAAATGTCCTGATTACCTACCTCATGCACTACGGCGGATTGAGGCTGTCCGAAGCGCTCTCGCTTTGGAGTGATGACGTTAGCTTAGAGGCCGGGGAGGTCATCGTACGTATTTATCACCCTGAATACGGGCTGGCACCTGGCGGTAAGGCCAACCGCGCTGTTTACCTTCAAAGCCAATACGGCCTGCAACCCCGCAACCGGCTGGTCAAAGCGATCGACCCGCTGTTCCTCGGGTGGAAGAACGGCCTGATAACCGACCCGCACCGACGCTGTTTCGAGGTCTTCTTCTTCCCCCATGAAGCCGGGCAGATTTTTGCCGAGTTGTGGCGTGACTATCACCTGAAACAGCGGTTAAAGCCGAAGGCCAGCGAAGGTCATCCCTATGCCTTTACCAACCGCGACGGTCAGCCTTACTCACACCGAATGTTCCGCAAGGCTCACAAGTTGGGTATTGAGAGAATCGGGTTAGCGTACGAGAAGATCGAGGGCACAACCCCGCACGGCCACCGTCATGCCTATGGCCAGCGCCTGGCTCGGGGTGGCGCCGCCCCGCTGTTGATCAAAAACGCCATGCACCATGCGTCGATCACATCGAGTCAGACCTACACGCAGCCCACGACAGCGCAAATGCGCCAGAGTCTCCGAGACCTGGAGGAGCGGCTGCGCTTGCAGTATGCAGATGATTCCCACGACCTTTGACCAAGGACTGATGCCGATGCCAACCAAGAAGAATTTTTATACCTACGCCGAGGCACAGGTGGCAGCCCAGGCGTTGGGCATCAAGAAGCATTCCGACTACAAAAAACGCTACCGCGAAGACCTGCGACTGCCGTCCAACCCCAGTCAGTTCTATGTCGACGCCGGCTGGATTGACTGGTACGACTTCCTCGGCAATGAACGGCCCGACTTCTACACGACCTACGCGGAGGCCCAGGCGGCAGCCCGGGCGCTGGGCGTCAAGAGGCAGCCCGAGTACACCAAGCGCTACCGTGAAGACCCGCGACTGCCGTCCAGCCCCGATGAGTTCTATGCCGATGCCGGCTGGATTGACTGGTACGACTTCCTCGGCAATGAACGGCCCGACTTCTACACGACCTACGCCGAGACTCAGGCGGCAGCCCAGGCGCTGGGCATTAAGAGTCAGCCCGACTATAAAAAGCGCTACCGCGAAGACTCGCGGCTGCCAGCCA
This sequence comes from Pseudomonas oleovorans subsp. oleovorans, assembly GCF_002197815.1. Taxonomy (GTDB): domain Bacteria; phylum Pseudomonadota; class Gammaproteobacteria; order Pseudomonadales; family Pseudomonadaceae; genus Aquipseudomonas; species Aquipseudomonas oleovorans. Next base: position 31,514 of record NZ_NIUB01000009.1, on the reverse strand, counting down.
GCCCCAGTGAGGTCTATGCCGATGCCGGCTGGATTGACTGGTACGACTTCCTCGGCAATGAACGGCCCGACTTCTACACGACCTACGCCGAGGCCCAGGCGGCAGTCCGGGCGCTGGGCATCAAGAACCAGCCCGACTACAAAATACGCTACCGCGAAGACCCGCGGCTGCCGTTCAACCCCAGTCAGTTCTATGCCGACGCCGGCTGGATTGACTGGTACGTCTTCCTCGACAATGAACGGCCCGACTTTTACCCGACCTACGCCGAGGCCCAGGCGGCAGTCCAGGCGCTGGGCATCAAGAGGCAGTCCGAGTACGCAAAGCGCTACCGCGAAGATCCCCGGCTGCCGTACTCCCCCGATGAGGTCTATGCCGACGCTGGATGGATTGACTGGTACGACTTCCTCGGCAATGAACGGCCCGACCTCTATCCGACCTACGCCGAAGCTCAGGCGGCAGCCCAGGCGCTGGGCATTAAGAATCAGCCCGACTATAAAAAGCGCTACCGCGAAGACCCGCGGCTGCCGTCCAGACCCAGCCAAACCTATGCCGATGCCGGCTGGATGGACTGGTACGAGTTCCTAGGTAATGAACGGCCCGACTTTTACCCGACCTACGCCGAGGCCCAGGCGGCAGCCCAGGCGCTGGGCATCAAGAATCAGCCCGACTACAATAGCCGCTACAGCGAAGACCCGCGGCTGCCGGCCAGGCCCGGTAAGATCTATGCCGACGCTGGCTGGGTGGACTGGTACGAGTTCCTCGGTAATGACAATCCTAGCGCTGCGCTAGCCGACTACCCACTTATGTGGGCAAATGTTGAGCGGTGGCTGAAGACCCAAACGAACATCTCCACAAAGAAATCCGCGATCAGGTTTTTTGTGGGCGGTTTCTATCGGGTTCAGAGGTTTCCCGACGAACCCAGGTACCTGCTGCTACGCGCTAATCCATTCCCCATCGAGGCCTATCATCAGTTCATCGAGGCCCAAGCCGAGTCCCTAAAAAGGCCTTATCACGCTGCTATCACGGCCTTTTTCGGCTGGCTTTTGGATGAACACTGCACCGATGCCGACGCGGACGAGCGCATTGTGCTTGCTGAGTTCCGGAACCCCTTTCAAACGTTGCTGGCCGGCTTTGCAGATAGCTTGCAGGCCTACCGGCCCAACCAGTCCACCAAGCCGCCGCTCGGTTATGAATACATTCTCCGGGCGCGCAATTTCCTCGTGCCGAACGGCGAACAGGTATTGCAGACTAGGCCCAGCCTGAGGGATTTGCCGCACCTAGGAGTCTGTCGGACTTTCCAAGTCTTCCGCGCGTTGGGGGTATCCGCGACAATCGGGGCTCTGCTACCGAGAGCCCGTCCCTATGAGCCGTTTTGTCCCAGTTGACCGTGACACCGCGTACCTGCTGCCGCCCTCGGTAGACGAATGGTTGCCGAATGATCACTTGGCGCGATTCGTGGTTGAGGTCATCGAGCAACTCGATCTGCGCGAACTGACCGGCCAATACGCCGGCCGGGGGTCGGCCGCACACCATCCGGCCGTGCTGCTTGGCCTGCTGATCTACGGCTACGCCAACGGCATGCACTCCAGCCGCAAGATCGAGCGCGCGACCTACGACTCGGTGGCGTTTCGCTATGTGGCGGCCAACACTCACCCCGACCACGACACCCTGGCCACGTTCCGTCGGCGCTTCCTGACGGCGGTCGAATCGCTGTTCGTCCAGGTGCTGCTGCTGGCACGTGAGATGAAGCTGCTCAAGCTTGGCCACATTGCGCTCGACGGCACCAAGATCGATGCCAACGCCAGTAAGCACAAAGCCTTGTCCTGGGGCTATGCCAACAGGATCGAGGTGCAGTTACGCGAGGAAGTCCAGCAGTTGTTGACGCTGGCCGAGAACAGTGACCGTGCCGCCGTGCCCGATGGCATGGATGTACCGGCCGAGATTGCCCGGCGTGAAGATCGGCTCAGCGCCATTGCCCAGGCCAAGGCCAAGATCGAGCAGCGCGCGGCTGAGCGACACGCCGTCGAGCAGCAGGAATTCGAGGTCAAGACGGCCAAGCGTCAGGCCCAACGCAAGGCCGGCAAGAAGCCGCGGGGCAAGGATCCCGAACCACCTGCGGCCGGCCCCAAAGACAGCGATCAAGTCAATCTAACCGATGAAGAATCGCGCATCATGCCCGCCTCAAGCGGCGGCTTCGAGCAGAGCTACAACGCTCAGGCCGGGGTGGATGTCGAGACGATGCTGGTCATCACACAGCATGTCACCCAGGCCAGCAACGACAAGCGCGAAGTGGTCCCTACGCTGCAGCGCATTGCGGCCTTGCCCGCCGCGCTGGGCGAGGTGCAAACGCTGATTGCGGACAACGGCTTCTTCAGCCAAGCCAACGTGAGCGCCTGCCACGCAGCCGAGATCGAACCGCTGCTGGCGCTCAAGCGCGAATCGCATCATTTGCCCGTGCTGGAGCGCTTTGCCGCCGACTCGCCGTCACCGCAGACGAGCGACCCGGTCGAGCAGATGGCCCATTGCCTGAGCACGCAAAGTGGCCGAGCGCTGTACAAACTGCGCAAGCAGACGGTTGAGCCGGTGTTCGGCATCATCAAGCGGGTGATGGGCTGGCGGCAAATGAGCATGCGCGGACTCGCCAAGGCTCAAGGTGAATGGAGCTTGGTGACCATGGCCTGGAACATCAAGCGCCTGCATGTACTGCGTGCCGCGTAAAGGTAGAAAGGTACGCCCTGAGGCCGCTCAAACGGCGGCCCAGGCGTGCAGATACGTCCTTGGGGTCGCGCCAGCGGACTCAGATGTCTGAAAGGAACGGCAACGCGTCAAAAAGCACCTTGATCCCGCTCTATCCTTTCTTGCGGGGTCAAGTCCGACAAGCTGCTAGAAGACTTCTTTGCGACCCGCGCCGACTGGATTTATGTGGACGAGTCGCTGATCGACCGCGACGATCCGAACTGCATCTGGCGCGTGGTCAAGGCTGACCGCAAGATGAAAGACAAGCGCGAAGTCGTGAACAGCTATCAGATTTGGTCGCCTGTTCGTTTTGTGGCGCTCTACACGCTGTTGCGTTTTGCGCTGCGCGGCCAACAGATTCTCTGGCTGGACAGCGGCGAGGCAGATAAAGAGATAGCCGTTCTCGATGCTGAGCATGGCGGTGTTCGCTGGGAGAAGAACATCGGCCCCCTGGCTGGGAAAGGGAGCAAGAAGCGTCGCCCGCAGGCTGCGGTACAGCGCGGCGACAAGGGCGCGCCAAAGCTCTATGTGACTACCAACAAGACCGGACGCCAGGAGGGTGGCTACGAAGTTGAGTGGATTCCTGATGATTTGCTCTATTGGTTCCTCTTGCTGCGAGACTGGCAAGCCAAGTACAACCCGCTGAAAGAGCCGACGCGCTGGTCTGATATCAAGCTTCGTGCCGAAACCAATGAGAAGATTTTGCAGGCACGTGGCACCCAATGCTTTCTGTTCCGCACGGACGCCTCGGGTCAGCCGGCATTCACCACAACGGCTTTCACTCATACTTTGCCGGAATTGCTCTACACGATTCAGCGCACTGGCGAAAACCTTGCCAGCGAAAGTCCCGGCTCCAAAGCGAACAATAAGCGCTATATCAGCCCCTACACACCGCACAGCCTGCGTGTCAGTCTGATCACGGCGTTCATCGCAGACGGCGAAGCGCCTATTCACCTTATCTCCAAGCTTGTTGGTCATGCCTCGCTAGTGATGACGATCTACTACATCAGGCTGAACAACGATCAGATGCGCCGCACCATGGGCGAGACTGAGAAGCGGGCCGCACAGATCTCAACTCAGCGCCATGCCGAAGCGGTAAGCACACAGGGATTACAGCCGCTTCGCCATCAACTGATTGCAACGGACGGAAATCGCTTGCTGCTCGAATCTGACGTGCCGAACTCGGCCTGCGTGGTATTCGATCACGGCATCTGTCCCATGTCAGGCGCTGCATGCCAAATCGGCGGCGAGGCTGTGGCCGAGAGAAAAGTTGAAAGTCTTTATGCCCCTGTCGAGGCGGGCTATCTCGGGCAGAAAAATTGCCCGCGATGTCGGTTCTTTGTCACCGGGGTTCCGTTCCTTGGCGGCCTGGTGGCGCTGGCCAACGAACTCGCGTTGGAGATTCACGCGGAAAGCGCACGTTTTCAGAGCTACGCGGCGGAGGTCGGTCGGCTTGAACAGGACTGGTATGACGCCTGCCAGGCCAATCAGCCGGACACTCAGCACTCGATTCGAAAGCAGGCGAGCGCCAACCAGCAACTCAGCGCCGGGAAGCTCGACGGCCTGCTGACTGACTATGCAGCCCTCAATCACTATGTCCAAGGCTGCCTGAAACTCATCAAAGAAGGCGAGCAGAGCGGCGAAGGCGAGAATGGCGTCAGACTAATCGCCGGTGGCGATCTTGCCGAAGTCGGTGTCGCTTTTGAAGAGTCCAAGACCAACTACCATTTGCTGGCCGAAATCTGCCAGAACGCGACTATCTATCGGTCGGCCAATCCCTCGCGCGCCGTGCCGCTGATCGCCCAGGCCATCGACCGTATGGCCGAGAACAACGGCTTGGCACCGACCATGTACAGGCTTGATGACGAACAGAAGCTGGTCGTTGCCAACGAGATGAACCGGATTCTCCTTCAGCGTTTAGGGTCCTGGGAAAAGATCGACGACCTGTTTTCGGGCGACCTGATGCTGCTCGACATCGACGCTCACGAGCCGGAGCTGACGCGCATTTCGACCGAGATCAAACAGCTTCTCTCTAATCCCAATCGCGTGTGCCAGTTGACCCACGAGGCTTCTATTAATGAGTGACCAACTTGTTTCGCCGCAGGACACCTACGGGCGGCTGATGAGCGAGGCCAGCGATAGCCGCCGCAAGCGCAGCCTGGAAGCCATCAATGAAGCGTGTCGGCTGCTGCATGAGCGGCATTCCTCGGACTTCTCCTACAAGACCATCATCACCCTTGGCAAAGACCGTGGGCTGCCGGTTCCCGGGGAAAAGTCCATCGTCAATACGACCGGCGCGCATTACCGGGAACTGATCCAGTCTTGGAGACTCGTGTCGCTGCCCAAGGCCAGTAAGACAAAGGCTGATCCAAATGATTGGATCGAACACATCCAAGACCCAGTGCTGCGCATGAGCGTGAGGCTGCTCGCCAAAGAGTTGCGGGCGCTCAAGGCCAAGGAGTCGCGGAAGGCTAAGTACAGTGGCGCACCGATCATCCTGGGAAGCACAGCGGGACAAGCCGTTTCCACTCGGCCGCTCTTGAATGATGCTGAGTTGGCAGCGTTGAAAGCTGCGATTGATCCGGCGTCGCTTGGCCTAGTGGGGCTGTCGATTGGCAGCAGGGGCGAATTGGTGGATGTGAAGAGAAGGACGATCCACAAGCCGGGTTTCCGTGATGCCATTGAAAAAGTTCTGGCTGTGCAGGTGAAGTGAAAACCGCCATCTAAGTTAGACTCGCGTTTTTGCGCGTATTCCAAGGAGCAGTTGCGTGAATACGGAAAACCATTCCCAGACGGCCGCCTTTCTCTGGTCGATTGCCGACCTGCTGCGCGGTGACTTCAAGCAGTCCCAGTACGGTCGCATCATCCTGCCGTTTACCCTGTTGCGCCGGATGGAATGCGTGCTGGCGCCGACCAAGGATGAGGTGATCAAGCAGACCTTTGCGCAGGAAGGCCGTCCCGATACCGTGCGCGAGATGATCCTGCTACGCGCCGCTGGCCAACAGTTCTTCAACGCCTCGCCGCTGACCCTCGGCACCCTGTCCGACACCCAGACCGCCGCCGACCTGATGAGCTATGTGCAGTCCTTCAGCAAGGATGCCCGCGAGATCTTCGAGCACTTTCACTTTGAAGACTTCGTGCAGCAGCTCTCTGCCGCCAACCTGCTGTATCAGGTGGTGCAGCGCTTCGCCGCCACCGACCTGAGCCCCGAGCGCATCAGCAACTTCGGCATGGGCATCATCTTCGAAGAGCTGATCCGCAAGTTCGCGGAAAGCTCCAACGAAACCGCTGGGGAGCACTTCACCCCGCGAGATATCGTACACCTGACCACCTCGCTGGTAATCACCGGGCAGGACGACAAGCTCAAGCCCAACAGCATCGTCACCATCTACGATCCGACTGCCGGGACCGGCGGATTCCTTTCCGAGGGCGACGAGTACATCCAGTCCATCAGCCAGCAGGTCACCGTGTCGCTGCATGGCCAGGAGCTCAACCCCGAGTCCTACGCCATCTGCAAGGCGGACATGCTGATCAAGGGCCAGGACGTATCCAACATCAAGCTGGGCAACACCCTGTCCGACGACCAGCTCGCCGACAAGCGCTTCGACTTTATGCTCAGCAACCCGCCGTTCGGCGTGGAGTGGAAGAAGGTCCAGAAGCAGATCACCGACGAGCACAGCGAAAAAGGCTTCAACGGCCGCTTCGGCCCCGGCCTGCCGCGTGTGTCCGATGGCTCGCTGCTGTTCCTGTTGCACCTGGTCAGCAAGATGCGTGACCCGCGTGAAGGCGGTTCGCGCATCGGCATCATCCTCAACGGCTCGCCGCTGTTTACCGGCGGTGCCGGTTCGGGTGAGTCGGAGATTCGCCGCTACCTGCTGCAGAACGATCTGGTCGAAGCCATCATCGCCCTGCCCACCGACATGTTCTACAACACCGGCATCGCCACCTATGTATGGGTGCTGAGCAACCACAAGGCCGCCGTGCGCCAGGGCAAGGTGCAGCTGATCGACGGCAGCCAGCACTTCGCCAAGATGCGCAAGTCGCTGGGCAGCAAGCGCCAGTACCTCACCGAGGAGCAGATCGACGAACTGGTGCGCCTGTATGGCCGCTTCGAGGAAACTGCGCAGAGCAAAATCTTCCCCGTTGAAGCCTTCGGCTACCGGCGTATCACCGTCGAGCGTCCGCTGCGCCTGAACTTCCAGGTAAGCCCGGAGCGCATCGCCAAGGTGCTGGAAGAAAAAGCCATCGAGAAACTGGAAGCCCCGGCGCGCCAGCGCCTGACCGAAGCCCTGCAGGCCATGGATGCCAGCCTGCTGCACCGCAACCGCGAGCAGTTCAGCAAGCTGCTGAAAAAATCGCTCAACGCCCACGACGTATCGCCCAGCACACCCGAGCTGAAGGCCATCCTCAACGCACTGAGCGAGCGCGACCCGGAAGCGGATATCTGCATGGTCAAAGGCCAGCCGGAAGCCGATGCCGGCCTGCGCGACAACGAGAACGTGCCGCTGGGCGAGTCGGTATACGACTACTTCGAGCGCGAAGTAAAACTCCATGTGCCGGATGCCTGGATCGACGAGAGCAAGCGTGATGAAAAGGATGGCGAAGTCGGTGTGGTCGGCTTCGAGATTCCTTTCAACCGCCACTTCTATGTATTCCAGCCGCCGCGCCCGCTGGAAGAGATCGACCGCGACCTTAAAGCCTGCACCGACCGCATCAAGCAGATGATAGAGGGGCTGTCGGCATGACAAATTTGTCGGGAGCAAATTTGAACAACGGCTTTGCCGTTGGCCCGCAGGGCGAGAGCAGGGAAAGCCCGAGTAGTTTTCCGGCATATCCGGCTTATAAGGATTCCGGTGTGGAATGGCTGGGAGAGATTCCCGGGCACTGGGCTGTGTTCATTGCTAAGCGAATGTTCGGCAATGTTAGAGAGTCGGCCAGCGCAGATGCTGAGCAGCTAGCTGCTACCCAAGCATACGGTGTTATTCCTCAAAAAGATTTCATGGAAAGGAATGACACAAAAGTTGTTTTGGCGCTTTCTGGTACTGAGAATTTCCGAGCCGTAAAGTCTAACGACTTTGTTATTAGCCTCAGATCCTTTCAAGGGGGTATTGAGCATTCAGCATATGATGGATGTGTTAGTCCAGCATATACCGTTCTCCGGCGAAAAGATGAGAGAAATCTAAATCCTGGCTATCTCAGATATCTATTCAAAGACGCCTCTTACATCTCCGCTTTGCAGTCTGTAACAACTGGGATTAGAGAGGGGAGGACAATTACATATGAGCAGTTCGGCTCTTTATCGATGCCAGTTGCGCCAGTTGCCGAACAAACCCAAATCGCCCGCTTCCTCGACCACGAAACCGCCCGCATCGACGCACTGATCGAAGAGCAGCAGCGCCTGATCGAGCTGCTCAAGGAAAAGCGCCAGGCCGTAATCTCCCGCGCCGTAACCAAAGGCCTCGACCCGACGGTGCCGATGAAAGACTCCGGCGTAGAGTGGCTGGGCGAGGTGCCGGCGCATTGGGATGTTTGTTCTGTCCGACGGGTAATTAGTGCCATCGAGCAAGGCTGGAGCCCCGAATGCGAGGCAAACCCTGCTGATGAGGATGCCTGGGGAGTACTAAAAGCTGGTTGTGTCAATCGAGGGGTATTCGACCCTTCCGAGAACAAGACATTGCCTGCTTGGCTGGAGCCGGTAGCTGAATACGAAGTTCGTGCTGGCGATATATTGATGTCCCGGGCAAGCGGTTCACCTGAATTAGTAGGTTCCACTGCGCTGCTTGGAGAGGTTCGCGAGAAGCTGATGCTTTCTGACAAGATCTTTCGCCTCCACTTGGAGGCAAAGATCAGCAGTTCCTTTTTTGTTTGGGTGATGAATGCTCAGTTTATGCGGGCCCAGATAGAACAAGCGCTGAGTGGCGGAAATGGATTGGCCAATAATTTGCCACAGTCATCCTTGCTCGCCTTTTGGCTAGCTGTGCCCCCGAGCCACGAGCAAGTTGCCATCGCCGAGTACATCAACAAGCTGGTAGGAGAAATTGATGCGTTGATCTCCGAAGGTGGCTCTGCAGTCGAGCTTCTCCAAGAGCGTCGCTCCGCCCTGATCTCCGCCGCCGTTACCGGCAAAATCGATGTTCGCGGTTGGCAGCCGCCGGCCATCAACCAAGCCCCAAAATTAGAAGTAACAGAGGCCAACTAAATGGCGGACAGCAAGGAAGCCCAATTCCAGCAGGACATCATCACCGCGATGGTCGCCCAGGGTTGGCTCACCGGCCCGGCCAGCGGCTACGACCGTTCCACGGCCCTGTATACCGAGGACTTTCTTGGTTACTTGAAGGAGGCTTGGCCCGAGCGCTGGGACAAGTTCGCCAAGGCCAACCCCAACAACCCGGAAGGCGTGCTGGTGCAGAAGCTGGTGCGCGAGCTGGAGCAGGACGGCACCCTGGATGTGCTGCGCCATGGCTTCAAGCTGCCGGGGGTGAAGATCGAGGTGTGCAGCTTCAAGCCCGACCACGGCATGAACCCGGACACCCTCAAACGCTACCAGTGCAACCGCCTGCGCGTGGTGCCGGAGGTGTCTTATTCCCCTCACTTCCGCGAGGGGGAATACAACCCCCGTCTGGATCTGGTGCTGTTCGTCAACGGCATTCCTGTCGCCACGCTGGAGCTGAAAAGCGAGTTCAAGCAGAGCGTGGAAAACGCCAAACGCCAGTACCGCTACGACCGCCCGGTGAAAGACCCGCTCACGCGCAAGCCCGAGCCGCTCTTGAGCTTCAAGCGCGGCGCGCTGGTGCACTTTGCCGTGAGCCAGGATGAAGTGGCGATGACCACCCAGCTGGCCGGCAAGGACACCTTCTTTTTGCCGTTCAACCTCGGCAGCCTCGACGGCGGTGCCGGCAACCCGCCTGCGCCGGATGACAGCCAGTACGCCACCGGCTACCTGTGGCAGCGCCTGTTCCAACCGGATGCCTGGCTGAAGGTGCTGGGCCGCTTCCTGCATCTGCAGAAGAGCGTGAAGGAAGATGCAGACGGCAAGCGCGTCACCAAGGAAACCCTGATCTTCCCGCGCTACCACCAGTGGGAAGTGGTCAACACGCTGATCGAGACCACCCGCGCCGAAGGGCCGGGCAAGCGTTACCTGATCCAGCACAGCGCAGGCTCGGGCAAGTCCAACTCGATTGCCTGGACGGCGCATCAACTGGCCTCGCTCTACGATGCCGAGGGCCAGCGCCTGTTCAACTCGGTGATCGTGATTACCGACCGCACCGTGCTGGACAAGCAGCTGCAGGACACCATCTACCAGTTCGAGCACGCCCAGGGCGTGGTCAAGTGCATCACCCGCGATATCGGCAGCCAGAGCAAATCCGAGCAACTGGCCGAGGCGCTGGCCGAGCAGACGCGCATCATCATCGTCACCATCCAGACCTTTCCGGCATTGTTCGATGCCCTGGACAAGTACCCCAAGCTGGCCAGCGGCCGCTATGCGGTGATCGCTGACGAGGCGCACTCCTCGCAGACCGGCTCATCGGCCAGCAAGCTCAAGCAGATTCTCGGCAGCGATGCGCCGGATGCCGAAGAGATCAGCGCCGAAGAACTGCTGGACGCCGCCGTGGCCGCCCGTGCGCCCAACGAGCGCATCAGCTACTACGCCTTTACCGCCACGCCCAAGGCCAAGACCCTGGAGCTGTTCGGGCGCCCGGCCAACCCGGCGCTGCCGGCAAGTGCCGACAACAAGCCCGAGGCATTCCACCTGTACTCCATGCGCCAGGCCATCGAGGAAGGTTTCATCCTCGACGTGCTGCAGAACTACACCACCTACAGCACCGCCTGGAAGATCGCCCACCCGGACGGCGACGACGAGGAAGTGGACTCGAAGAAGGCGCGCATGAAGCTGGCGCGCTGGGTGCGCCTGCACCCGTACAACATCAGCCAGAAGGTCGAGGTGATCGTCGAGCACTTCCGCGCCAATATCCGCCACCTGCTGGGCGGCCAGGCCAAGGCCATGGTGGTCACCAGCAGCCGGCAGGAAGCAGTGCGTTACCAGTTGGCAGTGCAGGCCTATGTGCAGCAGATGGGCTACACCGATGTGCACCCGCTGGTGGCCTTCTCCGGCAGTGTGCTGCCGGATGGGGTGATCCCCGAAGAGGTGACGGAAAGCAGCAGCCTGCTCAACCCCGGCCTGAACGGGCGCGACCTGGCGGAAGCCTTCGACACCCAGGACTTCAACGTGATGATCGCCGCCAACAAGTACCAGACCGGCTTCGATCAGCCCAAGCTGTGCGCGATGTACGTGGACAAGAAGCTGCAGGGCGTGGACTGCGTGCAAACCCTGTCGCGGCTGAACCGCACCTTCGGCGACAGCAAACCCACCTTCATCCTCGACTTCTTCAACGACGCCCAGGACATTCTCGACGCCTTCCTGCCGTACTACACCAAGGCCGAGCTGACCGACGTGACCGACCCGCAGCTCATCTATGACCTGCAGAAGAAGCTGGATGCCGAGGGCATTTACCACTGGGAGGAAGTGGCGGCGTTTGCGCTGGCCTTCTTCGACCCCAAGGCGGCGGCCAGCAAGCTGAGTTACTACTGCACACCGGCCAAGGAGCGCTTTGCCAAGCGTTATGCCTTCTCGCTGGAGTCGCGCCAGCAGGCGTTGGATTACAAGCGTACAGCCGAAGCCAACGGTGACAGCGCCGGCCTGAAAAAAGCTGAGCACGCGCTGAAAGAGGCCGGCGAGCAGGTGGACCAGCTCGACCTGTTCCGCAAGAACCTGCAGAGCTTTGTGCGCCTGTACGAGTTCCTCTCGCAGATCGTGCCCTATGAGGACCGCGAGCTGGAGCAGCTCTGCGTGTACGCCAAGCACCTGCACCCGCTGCTGCGCGTGGATCGCCTGCTACAAGACGACGTGGACGTGGGCGAGCTGCAACTGAGCCACTACCGCCTGAGCAAACGCGCCGAGCACCAACTGCGCTTGAGCGAAGAAGAAGGCGAGTACACCCTCAAGCCCGGCAGTGACGTGGGCAGCGGTAAACCGCATGACCCAGAGAAAAAGCGCCTGTCAGAAATCATCGAGGCGCTGAACGACATCTTCGGTGCCGAAGTGAGCGACGACGACCAACTGCAATTCCTCACCGGCATCGCCCAGCGCATCAGCCGCCAAGAGGATGTGATGGCCCAGGTGAACAGCCACTCGGTGGAGCAAGTGATGCACGGCCTGTTCCCCAAGCGCGTGCTCGACACCGTACTCGACGCCATGACCGACCACGAAAAGCTGTCGCTGGAAGTGCTGGACAACGAAACCAAAAGCCGGGCATTTGCGTTGGTGATTTTGAAGATGCTGACGTCGGCTGGCGACTTGGGACAAAGTAACAGCGGCGCTGCTGTCTGAATTTCTTGCGCGGTGGCATTACTTGCGCTGGCTAAACTTCAGACGGCCGTGGAAGAAGGCTTGAGGGATCGCAGGCGAGTTCGCCTGCGATGCGGTATAGCTTCTCGACCGTGATGTTGACCTCACCACGTTCTATTCGGCCCATGTAGCTGCGGTCGATGTTACAGGACAGCGCGAGTGCATCCTGGGAAATCCGGCAAGCTTTCCTCTGCACTCGAATGCGTTCCCCTAACGCTTTCGCCAACTTATCCATGACCGTCTCAATTCAACTTGAGGCGGCACTATCGTGCGTTTGCGGACACACAGGCCACGGACTATAATCCGCATTTCTTTCGCGTTAACTCTTCTGGTGCCTCAATGAAATCGGCCTCGTTTATCTTCGACAGGCGTCTGTATGAGCTGCTTCAGGAGCAAGGGCGTACAACCTTTACGACCCGTGAACTGCGCGATGCCTATGCCGCTCGCCTGAGTGGCACACATTTTCGTATCACCGATGTGCGCCGCTATGTGTATGAGCAGATTCGTCGATTAGTGCGCGCGGGCTGGGTTGCGCAGGATGAGGATCGTCGTGTTCGAGGGCAGGTCTACCACCTGCAGCCGATTCCGGCACATCTGCAACTGGAACTGATCGAAAACGGTTTTGAGAACAGCCTGATGGCTGCCGGAATGCCCGAACCAGACACGGCAGTTTTCGACGTGGAAGCTTTGCCGCTTAAGCCATCAGCCAATACGGATTTGCAGCTGGAGGCGCTCCACAAGGAAATCCGCTTGGACTTTCTCACTTCAATGGGCGAGGCGGAGCGATTCAAGCTGCTTCTGGACGAGATGCCACATTTGCGGGACAAGGTTGAAGGCGATTACCTGGAGGCTAGGGATCGCAGTTCTCGTCTTCTGGGCCATCTACGCGCCATCGAAAAGACCCTCAAAACGCTCGCTACGCCACGATGAGTAGATCGCTACGCAGTTGGCAGAACAACTGCATCACCAAGGCGCTGGAGCACTTCACCGTCACGCCGCACTTCTTTTGCCAGGCAACGCCGGGGGCTGGGAAGACGCGCATGGCCGCTGAGCTGGCCAGCAGACTGATTGAACAGGGCAGAATTGATCTGGTGCTGTGCTTTGCGCCGTCCTGCCAGGTCGTTGAGGGTTTTCGTTCGACCTTTGCCACTGTGCTAGGCCGACGTCTCGACGGCCAGATAGGTGCCGTCGGTGGCGCCTATACCTATCAGGCCATGGAATACCGTGATGAGGGATTCTGGCAGCTGTTTGATGACTACCGAGTGCTGGTGGTCTTCGATGAGATCCACCATTGCGCCGGCCATGATCCCCTGCTCAGTAATGCCTGGGGGCAGCAGATACTGCACCGGATACAGGATCGCGCTGCCTTCACATTAGCCCTGTCTGGTACGCCCTGGCGTTCGGACGACAAGGCCATCGCCCTGGCGCGCTACTCGTCGCCCGAGGGGTATCTGATCTGCGATTACCGTTATGGCTTGAAAGATGCCATTGCGGATGGTGTGTGCCGATCCCCTCGCATTGTTCTGCTCGACAATCAGAAAGTGAAACTCACGGAAGAACTGGGTGCGGACAGTTCCGTAAGGCTGTTTCCCAGCATAGCCAAGCTGTTGGGCGAGTCGCCTGTCACCTATGAAGAACTGCTGCGCCATGACGAGGTGATCAATCCAACCCTCGACCTTGGCCGCAACAAGCTGAACGAGCTACACCAGACCAAACCCGATGCAGCTGGTTTGGTGGTGGCCACCGATATTGAACACGCTCAGCAAGTTGCACTCGCTCTGGAAGCAATGGGGGAAGAGTGCCGTATCGTGACCAACAAAACCCCAGATGCGCAGCAGGTGATCAATGCATTCCGGAGCAGCGGCTGCCGCTGGATTGTCGCCGTGGGAATGATCAGCGAAGGCACCGACATCCCGCGCCTGCAAGTGTGCTGCTATCTCAGTCGTATCCGCACCGAGCTGCATTACCGGCAAGTACTTGGACGGGTGCTTCGGCGCACAGGTGAATCTGATCACCAAGCATGGCTATTCATGCTGGCGGAACCAAAACTGCAGGGCTTTGCGGAGCGAATAGCAAATGACTTGCCGGATGACTTGGCGGTATTGAATGAAGTACGGATTTCGATACCGACCCCGGATTTGGACCCTGACTTGATTGTTACAGCCGGCCATATCGATGGGATGGATGGTGCAGCCTTAGGTCGGGCTGGTCAGGCTATTGAGTCGGGGGCAACGAACACAATTTCGCTAGCTGTTTTTGCAGCTGAGCCAGCTTATCAGGTCAGCTTTTCTCAACATTACAGGCAGCAGTTGTTGGCTTGTTTTTGATGTCGCGCCGCATAGCCCGAGTAGTGGAAGCGTGTGGATTCTGTGTGATCGTTCGCGTCATTGGCTCGGCAAATCATCGACGGCAAGCACGTGGATCAAAGTGCAGGCAAAAGTAATCGTGGTCGCAGGCCGGAGGTCATTAAATGACAGATACACGCATCAAAATAATCAGTGATTTCCTATCAAGTGAAAGCGAGGAAATACATAACGCCTCTGACGATGAGGCAGCTGGCATCGCGCTGGCTCAAGAGCTCTGCCCTGGAAAACCATACTGTTCAGTGAGACGATGGATTCTCGTCGATCTCGATATTTCAGATGACAAAAAAGCGCTGGTTACAGAGCAAGGTTTTCAGCCAATCGTTCTCTATGCCCACACCGTAGTAACAGATAGTGCTCGTCGATTTTCTCCAGGCGATTGGGTCAGAAGCACGCTCCTGGTCGATCGAAAAAGTAACTGCCTTTTTGAAACCCAAAATAGCGTTTACATCCTCTTGGGCACAGGAACCCGGAAGACAGCAGAACCAGCTGTCGTGGCCAGCATATTTTGATGAGCTGCGGAGACACCATGACTATGCCGATCGAACGCACTGCCGCACTTATGGAGGTGCGCCGATTCCTCAACAGCCTGACAACCAGCAGCGAGGTCAGCGATGAGATAAAACGCCAGGCTACGCGCGCTCTGCGTCATTACCCTTCTGCAAGAGAGGTGAACATGCTTGCTGAGAAAGAGGGATACATCCGCAGAATGGGTGGAACCGTTCCAGCTCACCTGCTCATTACCGCCAGGCTGGATGAAACTGGTCGTATTCAGAAGCCGATTGAGGAAGATTGTAAAATCAGAACCTGATCTAGCACATGGAACTACTAATAGAAGCCAAGACTTCATTGCTGATTCAGCCAACTCTTCAGGAACCGCCTCGCGCTGTCACGCTTCAGTCCAATCAGCGGCCCAAGGTCTGCAAGGTCACCTCTTGGCCGACTACTGTCAGACGCTTCGGGCCGGGCTCGGCCAGAGTTAGACACTGGTAAAGGGCTACTCCCGGCCAGAAGCGGGCAGTGATCCCATTAAATAAATCTGTCCTCCTTTCTGTTGGCTGGACCTGATGATCAGCCTGCCGGTCGCCGCCGCCGCCGCCGCCGCCGCCGCCGCCGCCGCCTTTGCCTTGGCCGATGGCGCCGTCCTGCAGCTGGTCATGCACAACCCACGGCTGCAATCGCTGATTTTCGGCCTCGGCGCCCTCAGCGCCTTGGCACTGGCGCTGATGATCGTCGCCACGCGCCTAAACCTCGCGCTGTTCGGCCTGCTCAGTTATGTCAAGCCGGTACTGCTGGTACTGGTGGCGCTGCTGCTCGGCGAAAGAATCGCGCCGGCGCGGTTGACCTATGGCGCATCTGGGCGGCGGTTCTGGTGCTTGTGATCGAGGGCATCCGCGCCCGGCGCCAGGGGAGGGGCTAGGGCGAGCCGGCGGTCGTCTCGGCGCACTGAACGTTTTATTCCGGCGCCACGACCTGTCGAAGAGGCTGTGACGCCTCGAGGCCAAGCTGGGAGGCACCGTATGGCGACCCAGGCAGCCGGCTCGATACCTGCGACCCCTAGTGCGCGTAGCCTCGTGAGCGCCCACCATGCTGGGCGCACCGGTCCGCTGGCGAGCGGAGGGGCAATCCCGCGCAACCGTTATCTGTTCACCTTGTGATGGCGTAATGATATTTTCCGTATCTTGATGCCGGCACCAAAAAACTATAGGTCGGACGCCGGTCCGTGCACCGCCGGCAATCGTGCGCTGCCGCCGGCGCTCTGCTGGAACGACCGCGTTCTTTCTTTCACCTGACCAGGCTCCGCCACCCAGGCGGCTCCAGAAGAAGTGCTCCATGATCGACGTTGACCAGATGTCCCGGATCCTCGATGCCTTGCCGGACCCGGCCTTCATCCTTTCCCGCAGCGGCCGGTACGTCGCGGTTTTCGGTGGCCGGGACACGCGCTACTACCATGACGGCAAGGGCCTCGTGGGGCTGTACATCCCGGATCTGATCAAGCCCGAGAAGGCCAGCTGGTTTCTCGAACAGATCGGCCGGGCGCTGGAGACGCGCAAGCTTCTGGTGGAGGAGTACGAGCTGAGCAACCGGGACGTGAAGGGCCTGACCGACGAAGGCCCGACGGAGCCGATCTGGTTCGAAGGACGCATCCAGGCGCTGGATTTCCGAGTGGACGACGAGGAAGTGGTGCTGTGGGTGGCCAGCAACATCTCGGAACGGCACCAGCTGGAAGTCAGACTTCGAGAGCTCAGCGATACCGATCAGCTGACCGGGCTATTCAACCGAAGAAAGCTCGAACGCGACCTCAAGCTTCACTACGAATCCGCCATGCGCTATGCGCTGCCGACATCGATCCTGATGTTCGACTTGGACAACCTCAAGACAATCAACGACACCAGGGGGCATCACGTCGGGGACGAGATCATTCGCGCCGTGGCCGACATCTGCCGTTCCACGCTGCGAAAAACCGATTCCGCCTGCCGCCTTGGAGGCGACGAGTTCGTCGTTGCCATGCCCAAAACCGACCTCGAGCAGGCCATGCGGCTCGCCAGGCGCCTGCATGAGTGCTTCCGACAAGAGCTGGGCCAGTACTCCGCAAAAAGTGTGGTCGTCACCGCGAGCATGGGCGTGACCGCCATCGCAGCGGAAGACCGCTCCTACGAGGACACCCTCAAGCGGGCCGACCGTGCACTGTACGACGCCAAGAACCTGGGCAAGGACAGAATCGTTTCAGCCTGACGGTTTGCCGGCCGATGCCTGTCTCGGAGCGTTAAAGGCATGCCTGGCTCATTGGCAGGGGACGCGAGGCGGCTTAGGAAAGGTTGCAGCGGATCTGCCCAAGATGAAGCTGCCATACTGTGCCTAGTGCGTGAGGGTGAATCTATGACTACTACATCTGAAAGCTGGCGAGTTGTATGCCAAGACCCAGGGGATGGCAGCGGAGACGTCATCGTTGAGCTTCCATCAGAGCTACTTAAGCAGCTCAGATGGAGTGTGGGTGATGAGCTGTCAGTTGAGGCGGGAGAGGAAAACATTTGCCTGAAACTCAAGCAACGAGCTGATGGCGCCTCGTCATAGCAATCCAACCAATGTCTGATTGTGGTTGACTGCTTTCGCTCCAAAACGGCGGCTAGCGGCCCAGAGTGTGTAAAAACGCCCCGGTAAACCTTTGCTATGATTTCGGAGAATCTCACCGCAAGGGGCGCCCATGAAACGGTTTATCCAAGGTGAACATCGAGGCCAAAGCACCTTACTTCCCGAAAGCCTCGACGATTACGTCAGCGATACCAATCCGGTTCGGGTGGTTGACGTTTTCGTCGATGAACTCGATTTGGCCAAGCTAGGTTTTGATGGCGTCATTCCAGCCGAAACCGGCAGACCTGCCTACCACCCGGCGATCCTGCTGAAGATCTACATCTACGGTTACCTAAACCGCATTCAATCGAGCCGACGTCTTGAGCGAGAAGCCCAGCGCAACGTCGAACTCATGTGGCTAACCGGGCGTTTGATGCCCGACTTCAAGACCATCGCCAACTTCCGAAAAGACAACAGCAAGGCCATTCGCGGCGCCTGCCGACAGTTCGTTTTGCTCTGCCAGCAGTTGGGGTTGTTTGGCGAAAACTTGGTTGCCATCGACGGCAGCAAATTCAAGGCAGTGAACAACCGTGACCGCAATTTCACTAGCGCCAAACTGAAGCGGCGCATGGAAGAAATCGAGGCGAGCATCAGCCGTTATTTGGCTGCGCTCGATGCGGCTGATCGACAGATTCCTAGCGCCTCCGCGCCAGACACGGCCAGCCTGGAAGATAAAATCGCCAAGCTCAAAGCGCAGATGAAAGAGCTTCAGGGGATCGAAACTCAGCTCAACAATTCCCCTGACAAACAGGTTTCGCTGACCGACCCGGATGCCCGTTCGATGATGACGCGCGGCAGCGGTATCGTCGGCTACAACGTGCAGACGGCTGTCGATACGCAGCACCATTTAATAGTTGCTCACGAGGTCACCAACAGCGGTTCCCACCGTGACCAACTCAGTTCAATGGCGAAGCACGCTCGTGAAGCCATCGGCGAAGAAACGCTGTCCGTGGTGGCTGACCGAGGCTACTTCAAGGGTGAAGAAATCCTTGCCTGTCTCGACGCAAACATCATGGCCTACGTGCCTAAGCCAATGACTTCAAGCGCCAAGGCTGATGGCCGATTCAACAAAGATGCCTTCGTGTATGACCCGACGAAAAACGAATACACCTGTCCGGCGGGAGAGGCACTGATCTGGCGATTCTCCAGCGTTGAGAAAGGCATGAATATGCACTGCTACTGGAGTTCAAAGTGCCAGAGCTGCACGCTGAAAACCCAGTGCACGCCAAGCACAAATCGTCGAGTACGGCGCTGGGAACATGAAGCTGTGCTGGAGGAAATGCAACGCCGGCTGAACCAAGCACCGGAGATGATGCGGGTTCGAAAGCGGACTGTTGAGCATCCCTTCGGGACGCTCAAACAATGGATGGGGGCAATGCACTTCCTGACTCGAAAACTGAACGGGGTGAGTGCAGAAATGAGCTTGAATGTGCTCGCCTATAACTTGAAGCGGGTGATGAAAATCATCGGCACCGAAGGCTTGTTGAAGGCGATGACGGCGTAAAAGCCCCTTTTTTTGCTGCTCCAGGAGGTGCCGCAGCGCTTCATACGCGCTCTGAGGCGTTACCAGCGCTGATCGTGGTAAGTAATCGGGAAATCACCACGCCCAAGAGCAATGGGCTGAGGCACACACGATAAGAAAGTGTTTTTACACACTCTGGACCCAAAGCTGCCGCTCGCCCGGGCGAACAATCGGCCAAAAGCGGTCATCAGGTGCTCACGAATGCAGGGCTGATTGATTTTATGCAACTGGCCACTAAACTTGGGACTAGCCCACCATGAGGTAGAGATTCAAAACTGAGTGAAGCTAATTGCTTAACTGCCGTCGCGCTCCGATGTAGTGCACGCTGGAAACTCATTGATATATTACCTCACCGTAGTTAGCAACGAGCATCGCAGATTCATAGACAGTAATGCTGAGCTGCAGGCGCAGGTGTCGTGAAGACGCACGTACTCAATATCGATGCAATGTTGCTGCTACAAAAATGCAGTGGCAAGGCAGATCCAGTTGCGACCAAGCTGGTGCTGTTTGTAGCTCTTGCGCGAGTTTGCGTGCGCCAGGCAGTTTCGCTACATACCATGCCCTTTCGAGAGGCGCCGCCGACAGTCCTCAATTACGTTGAACACTCTATCCAGTTCGAGACGTGCCTGGCGGCAGGTAAGAACTCCGCTCCCTCATGAGTTCGGGCAATTTCCTGATGCCACAGACACTTTTAACAAATGCTCAGGTGGCGACTTGATCAGACATAGCAGTGATTCGAGCACAGAACGTATTAGCGACTCTTTGTTCTCTGGCTGTTGCAGACATTCATATAAAAGACCGCTGATAGCGCTCTGAAATAGCGCCTCGACCATTTCAAGATTTATGTCTGGAGAAATTTCGCCATTTCTAGAAGCGGACTCGAGGATGGCCGCAATTTGCCGCATGAACTGCTTGCGCAGCCGCGTTAAGCCGTCCCGAATGATTCCGCATTCGCCTGTAGGACCTTGAAGGAACATGATGCTCAAGAGCTTTCGAGCCGTGTCGTCGCCAACCGTATTCAGCAGAACGCGCGCCAGCCACGTCCATGCGTTGTCAAGGCAGGCATTGCGAGGCACCGGCTGTCGAAGCGGAATCGATAACTCGTCGAACAGCGCGTTCAAGATGGCGTGCTTGTCTTTGAAATGCCAATAGACCGCACCGCGTGTGACGCCCGCCATCTTGGCCACCGTCGCCAACGCGGCGTTATCGACCCCTTCATCCCAGAACACTTCATTGGCAGCCATGAGAATCTTGCGTCGGGTCAGCTCCGCTTCAGCGGCGGTTCGTCTGGCCATGCTTTCGCCTCTCAGGATGTATGCGTGGCGCGCCGACCGATCGCCCGCTCGACGCTCTGCTGGCAGCGACGCAGCGCCTGCTGAAATGGCTCACGTCGAGTCACTAGTCGCGCTGTCGGTCCGACGATTGCGATCGAGTACCGACCCAAATAGGTTTCCAGCGTGATCGCAAACGAGCTGAGTCCTTCAATCAGCTCGCCATGCTCTTCGGCAACGGCGCCCTCAGCGATCTGGCCGAGCTGCTCAAGCAGCGTAATCCGGTCAGGCGTGCATGGAGTTACGATCGGCAACGGGTCGGGCAGCAGCTGTTGCAGCCACTCATCGGCCAGGACCGCCAGCAGCGCCTTGCCGCTCGCAGTCGCGTAGGCCGGCGCCTTGATACCAATGGGAAACACGACACGTAGCTCACGCTCGGCCACGACGTGGTCGACCACGTAGGCTTTCGCGCCGACCAGCGTGCTGACGCAAACCGACTCGCCCAACTGCTCGGAGAGCTCGAGCATGTAGGGCTTGAGCAACGTGATGATGTCCGTCTGGGTCTGGCTGATCAGCTGCCCGAGTGCCGGCCCCAGGCGGAAGCCGCCACTGGGGCCAAGGGGCTCGACCAGGTACTCGGCCTCCAGCGCGGTGATGATGCGCTGCACCGTGGAGCGGGGCAGGTCGACGATCTGCGCGATAGCAGCCAGGCTCAGTCCCTGGGGGTTGTCGCCCAGGGCCCGCATGATCGCTCCTGCGCGGGCGATTACCTGAATACCGTTGTGCCGGCCGGCTTCAGCGGCCTGGTCTGTCTGTGTCATAGCATCCTCTTATGTACTACGCCCACTTGGGTTGCGGGGGTTTTCCAGCAGCTTCGCAAGAGTGAACAGGCATTCTTCAACGTCGCGGACCGGAGTTGCCAGTTCCTTGTTCAGGCCTGTTACATATTCCGAGTTGTCTCTACTGAACTGTATAGTGATACACTGAATCGCTATATGGTACAGCCTTTGTGCATTTGAGGGGAGACAACAGGTGAATCACCGAAAAGCTAAATCGCGCGCATGGCATTCCGTTCCGCTGGCGGCACTGTTGCTGGCCGGCTGCGTGGAGTCGGACAAGACGCAAACCGCGGCGCCGGTGCCCGAGGTCGGCGTCTACACCGTACAGGCGCAGCCGCTGACCCTGACCACCGACCTGCCGGGTCGCACCAGCGCCTACCGGGTCGCCGAGGTGCGCCCGCAGGTTTCCGGCATCCTCCAGCAGCGCCTGTTCACCGAGGGCTCGGAGGTGAAGAAAGGCCAGCAGCTGTACCAGATCGATCCGCGCACCTACGAGGCGCGCCTGGCCCGCGCCGAAGCCAACCTGACCACCGCCGAGAACCTGGCCCGCCGCTACGAGCGCCTGCTGAAGACCAATGCGGTCAGCCAGCAGCAGTACGACGACGCCCAGGCCGCCTGGAAGCAGGCGCAGGCGGAAGTGCAGGTGGCACGCATCGACGTGCAGTACACCAAGGTGCTGGCGCCGATCTCCGGGCGCATCGGCCGCTCGGCAGTGACCGAGGGGGCGCTGGTCACCAACGGCCAGGCCCAGGAACTGGCCACCGTGACCCAGCTCGATCCGATATACGTGGACGTCAACCAGCCGATCACCAAGCTGCTCGGCCTGCGCCGCGCGCTGGAATCCGGCCGCCTGCAGAAAACCGGCAGTGACCAGGCCGAGGTCAGCCTGACGCTCGATGACGGCAGCGCCTATCCGTTGCCCGGCACCCTGAAGTTCTCCGAGGTGAGCGTCGACCCGACCACCGGTTCGGTGACGTTGCGCGCCGAGTTTCCCAACCCGGACCGCAAGCTACTGCCGGGCATGTTCGTGCATGCGCTGCTCAAGGAAGGCACCCAGCAGGACGCCATCCTCGTGCCGCAGCAGGCGGTCAGTCGCGATGCCCGCGGCGTACCCAGCGTCTGGGTGGTCAAGCAAGACAACAGCGTCGAGCTTCGCGAAGTCGAGACCCTGCGCACCGTCGGCAACGCCTGGTTGATCGGCAAGGGTATCGCCGACGGTGAGCAGGTCATCACCGAAGGCGTACAGCGGGTACGCAGCGGCACCAAGGTCAAGCCGGTAGAAGCTACGAACGTCAAGCTGGTCGCCGAGTTCGGCCCGACGCCAACCGCCGCCGCGGCCAACTGAGGAGCTGAAGCTTAATGTCCCGTTTCTTTATTGACCGGCCGATCTTCGCCTGGGTGCTGGCGATCGTCGCCATGCTCGCCGGCGCGTTGTCGCTGGTGAAAATGCCGATCAGCCAGTACCCCAACATCGCCGCCCCGGCCGTGGCCATCCAGGTCAGCTACCCCGGCGCCTCCGCGCAGACCGTGCAGGACACCGTGGTGCAGGTCATCGAGCAGCAGCTCAGCGGCCTCGACGGTTTTCGCTACATGTCCGCGGAGAGCAATTCCGACGGCAGCATGACCATCATCGTGACCTTCGAGCAGGGCACCGACCCGGATATCGCCCAGGTCCAGGTGCAGAACAAACTGCAGCTGGCTACACCCAGGCTGCCTGAGGAAGTGCAGCGCCAAGGGCTGCGCGTGGTGAAGTACCAGCAGAACTTCTTCCTGATCATCGGGCTGGCGGACAGCACCGGCAAGATGAGCAACTTCGACCTCGGCAACGTGATCGCTTCGCAGCTGCAGGACCCGATCTCGCGCATCGACGGCGTCGGCGACTACATGCTGTTCGGCTCGCCTTACGCCATGCGTATTTGGCTCGACCCGGCCAAGCTCAACAGCTATCAGCTGACGCCGGGCGATGTCGCAGACGCGATTCGCGAGCAGAACGTGCAGGTTTCCTCTGGTCAGCTCGGCGGCTTGCCGACCCGCAGCGGCGTGCAGCTCAACGCCACAGTGCTGGGCAAGACGCGCATGACCACGCCCGAGGAGTTCGAGGAAATCCTGGTCAAGGTCAAAACCGACGGCTCGCAGATCCGCGTCAAGGACGTTGCCCGGGTCGCGCTGGGCGCCGACAACTTCGCCATTTCCAGCAAGCACAACGGCAGACCGTCGGCGGGCCTGGCCCTGCGCCTGGCCAGCGGCGGCAACCTGCTGGAAACCGTGAAGGCGGTGAAAGCCGTGATGGAGAAGCAGAAGGCCTATCTGCCGGAAGGGGTCGAGGTGTTCTATCCCTACGACACCACCCCGGTGGTGGAAGCCTCGATCAGTTCGGTGATTTACACCATCATCGAAGCCGTGGCGTTGGTATTTCTGGTGATGTTCCTGTTCCTGCAGAGCTTCCGCGCCACCCTGATTCCGACCCTGGCGGTGCCCGTCGTTCTGCTCGGCGCCTTCGCCCTGCTGCCTTATTTCGGCCTCAGCATCAACGTGCTGACCATGTACGCCATGGTGCTGGCCATCGGTTTGCTGGTGGATGACGCCATCGTGGTGGTTGAGAACGTCGAGCGTCTGATGCACGAAGAAGGGCTGACGCCGCTGGAAGCGACGCGCAAATCCATGGGGCAGATTCAGGGCGCGCTGGTCGGCATCGGCCTGGTGCTGTCGGCGGTGTTCGTGCCGATGGCCTTCTTCGGCGGTTCAGCGGGCATCATCTACAAGCAGTTCGCCGTGACTATCGTGCTCTGCATGAGCCTCTCGGTACTGGTCGCGCTGATTTTCACCCCGGCGCTGTGCGCCACCATCCTGAAGAAGCCCAAGGGCGACGCCCACCACGAGAAAAAAGGCTTCTTCGGCTGGTTCAACCGCAGCTTCGACCGCGGCGCGACGCGCTTCGAGCGCGGCGTCGGCGGCATGCTCAGGCACCGCGGCCGCTACCTGCTGGCCTTCGTGCTGATCACCGCCGGCACCGGCTACCTGTTCACCCAGATTCCCAAGGCGTTCCTGCCCAACGAGGACCAGGGGTTGATGATGGTGGAGGTGCGGATGCCGGTGAATTCCTCCGCCGAACGCACCGAAGCGGTACTGCAGGAAGTGAGCGACTACCTGCGCAATGAGGAAGGCCAGCTGATCCAGCACGTGCTGACCGTCAACGGCTTCAACTTCGCCGGTCGCGGGCAGAACTCCGGCCTCGGTCTGGTCATGCTCAAGGACTGGAGCGTGCGCGCCGCGGAAGGCCAGGACGTGTTCAGCCTGGCCCAGCGCGCCAACGCCCGCTTCGCCCAGATCAAGGACGCCACCGTCATGGCCTTCGTGCCGCCGGCGATCCTGGAAATGGGTAACGCGATGGGGTTCAACCTCTATCTGCAGGACAACTCCGGCGTCGGTCACGCCGCGCTGATGGAGGCGCGCAACCAGTTCCTGCAGCTGGCCAACCAGCATCCGAAGCTGCGCGCGGTGCGCCCCAACGGCAAGGACGACGAGCCGCAGTTCCAGGTCAACATCGACGATGAGAAGGCCCGCGCCCTGCAGGTCAGCATCGCCTCGATCAACCAGACCATGTCGGCGGCCTGGGGCTCGATGTACGTCAACGACTTCATCGACCGCGGTCGGGTCAAGCGCGTCTACATCCAGGGCGAAGACGCTTCGCGCATCTCGCCGGAAGACTTCGACAAGTGGTACGTGCGCAACGCCCTCGGCGAGATGGTGCCATTCTCGGCCTTCGCCACCGGCGAATGGACCTTCGGCTCGCCCAAGCTGGAGCGCTACGGCGGCATCTCCTCGGTGGAAATCCTCGGCGAACCGGCGCCGGGCTACAGCACCGGCGACGCCATGGTGGCCATCGCCGAAATCATGCAGCAGCTGCCGCCGGGTATCGGCCTGAGCTACACCGGGCTGTCCTACGAGGAAATCCAGACCGGCGACCAGGCGCCGATGCTCTATGCGCTGACCGTGCTGATTGTGTTCCTCTGTCTGGCCGCGCTCTACGAGAGCTGGTCGGTGCCGGCTTCGGTGATGCTGGTGGTGCCGCTGGGCATCCTCGGCGCGGTGCTCGCCACGCTGTTCCGTGACCTCACCGCCGACGTCTACTTCCAGATCGGCCTGATGACCACGGTCGGTCTGTCGGCGAAGAACGCCATCCTCATCGTCGAGTTCGCCAAGGACCTTTACGAGAAGGAAGGCATGCCGCTGGTCCAGGCGGCGGTGCACGCGGCACGTCTGCGCCTGCGTCCCATCGTCATGACCTCGCTGGCCTTCACCTTCGGCGTGCTGCCGATGGCCCTGGCCAGTGGTGCCGGCGCCGGCAGCCAGCATTCGGTGGCGACCGGGGTGGTCGGCGGGATGATTACCGCCACCGTGCTCGCGGTGTTCTTCGTGCCGCTGTTCTACGTGGTGGTGGTCAAGCTGTTTGAAGGACGCAAGAAGGCTCAGGCCGATGGCGAAGGAGAATCCGCATGAGACTCAAGCATCTGACCGTCGCGATGACGCTGGCGCTGTCCGGCTGCAGCCTGATTCCTGACTACCAGCGCCCGGACATGCCGGTGCAGGCGCAGTGGCCGGAAGGCGCGGCCTATGAACAGGGCGCAGCGGCGAGCACCACTACCGCCGAGCTGGGCTGGAGGGAGTTCTTCGTCGATCCGACGCTTCAACGCCTGATCGGCATCTCGCTGGAGAACAACCGAGACCTGCGCCAGGCGGCACTGAACGTCGAAGCCTTCCGCGCGCAGTATCGCATCAGCCGTTCCGATCTATTCCCCAGCATCGGCATCGACGGCAGCGGCCAGCGTCAGCGTCTGCCGGCCGATCTGTCGAACACCGGCGAGGCGGATATCGCCAGCCAGTACGGCGTGACGCTCGGCGTCAGTGCCTACGAGCTGGACTTCTTCGGTCGCCTGCGCAGCCTTGAAGAAAGCGCACTGGCTCGTTATCTGGCCACCGAAGAGGCGCAACGCAGCGTGCAGATCGGACTGGTCAGCGAGGTTGCCATGGCCTACCTGACCTGGCGCACCGACCAGGGCCTGCTGGAACTGACCCACGACACGCTCTACAGCTATGGCAAAAGCCTGAGCCTGGTGCAGGCCGCCCACGACGTTGGCACGGCATCGGCATTGGATGTGCGTCAGGCCCGCAGCCTGGTGGAGCAGGCGCGCGTGCAGTTCGCCCGCTATTCGCGCCTGGTCGCGCAGGATGCCAACCTGCTGCGCCTGTTGCTCGGCACCGAGCTGCCGGCCGATATCACGGATGAACCCGGCAGTGATCGCATGTTCGCAGAATTGCCGGTGGGCATGCCGGCCGACCTGCTGCTACGCCGCCCGGATATCATCGCAGCCGAGTTTCGCCTGCATGCGGCCAACGCCAACATTGGCGCAGCACGCGCGGCGTTCTTCCCGAGCATCCGCCTGACAGCCGCCGCCGGCACCCTGAGCGGTGAGCTAGACGGCCTGTTCGAGGGCGGTTCGGGCACCTGGAGTTTCATGCCACAGATCAACATCCCGATCTTCACCGCCGGCCGGCTCAAGGCCAACCTCGATTACGCCGAGGTGCAGAAGGACATCAACATCGCCGAGTACGAACAGACCATCCAGACCGCATTCCGCGAAGTCGCCGATGGCCTGGCCGCACGCGGCACCTTCGAAGAACAGCTGCAGGCCCAGGCCGACCTGACCACTACCACCCAGGAATACCTGGAACTGGCGCAGCAGCGCTATGACGAGGGTGTCGACAACTACTTGGCCGTGCTCGATGCGCAACGCGAACTGTTCTCTGCCCAGCAACAGCTGCTCAGCGACCGACTGCTGCAGCTCAACAGCGAGGTGCAGCTGTTCCGAGCGCTCGGCGGCGGATGGACGGAGAACATCGCGCACCGCGACGAGTCCGCGCAATAAAAAGGCGGTCGGCGTTACGCCGGCCGCTATGACAACGTTTGATTGTTTTGGAAAGCCAGAGGAGAGAAAGCATGAAAATCCGCTTCGCACTGTCGTTGGCAATCGCACTTCTTACCGGCACAGCCACCGCTGGCGCCGCCGAGTTTTCCGGCGCGCTGGGCATGACCGGTCAAGGTGACATGAGCTACCGCGCCGGCCTGGCGTTCGACTGGGACAAAACCTGGCTGAACAGCGGCACTGGCCAGCTGACCGGCTACTGGGAAGCTGCCTATACCTATTGGGAAGGCGGTGACGACTACAGCGGTGCGCACTCGCTGTCCTTCGCCCCGGTATTTGTCTATGAGTTCAGCGGCTTCAAATACACGCCCTTCGTCGAAGCCGGGATTGGCGTTGCATTCTTCTCCAAGACCGATGTCGGCGAGCAGCAATTGGGTTCCTCGTTCAACTTCGAAAACCGCATCGGCGCCGGCCTGAAGCTGCCGGGCGAGCGCAAGGTCGGCCTGCGTGCCATGCATTACTCCAACGCCGGCATCAAGCAGCCGAACGACGGAATCGAATCCTACTCATTGTTCTACAACAAAGCCTTCTGATATCTGGGGCTTCTGCGCCGGACGGAGTCGCAACGTGGTAATCACCTTGCCGCAATTGTCCCTTATACCTAGTACGTTGTGTCGCAGCGATTTCGTCTGCGCGCTGCCCTCTGTGTTGTTCCCCCGCAATTACTGATCATTCGTGACCTGTCGCACCGCCGCAAACTGCTGGTGAGCTCGTCTACAACTTAGAGGCGGTAACCTGATGGACTACGGAATATCGTCCAGTCGCAATTGGCAGCACATCAATGAGATCCGAACTCAGAAAAATGCCTGCCGCATGGTGCCGGCGGTGGAAGGGCGCTATCCGGCCCAGAGTGTGTAAAAACGCCCCGGTAAACCTTTGCTATGATTTCGGAGAATCTCACCGCAAGGGGCGCCCATGAAACGGTTTATCCAAGGTGAACATCGAGGCCAAAGCACCTTACTTCCCGAAAGCCTCGACGATTACGTCAGCGATACCAATCCGGTTCGGGTGGTTGACGTTTTCGTCGATGAACTCGATTTGGCCAAGCTAGGTTTTGATGGCGTCATTCCAGCCGAAACCGGCAGACCTGCCTACCACCCGGCGATCCTGCTGAAGATCTACATCTACGGTTACCTAAACCGCATTCAATCGAGCCGACGTCTTGAGCGAGAAGCCCAGCGCAACGTCGAACTCATGTGGCTAACCGGGCGTTTGATGCCCGACTTCAAGACCATCGCCAACTTCCGAAAAGACAACAGCAAGGCCATTCGCGGCGCCTGCCGACAGTTCGTTTTGCTCTGCCAGCAGTTGGGGTTGTTTGGCGAAAACTTGGTTGCCATCGACGGCAGCAAATTCAAGGCAGTGAACAACCGTGACCGCAATTTCACTAGCGCCAAACTGAAGCGGCGCATGGAAGAAATCGAGGCGAGCATCAGCCGTTATTTGGCTGCGCTCGATGCGGCTGATCGACAGATTCCTGGCGCCGCCGCGCCAGACACGGCCAGCCTGGAAGATAAAATCGCCAAGCTCAAAGCGCAGATGAAAGAGCTTCAGGGGATCGAAACTCAGCTCAACGATGCCCCTGACAAACAGGTTTCGCTGACCGACCCGGATGCCCGTTCGATGATGACGCGCGGCAGCGGTATCGTCGGCTACAACGTGCAGACGGCTGTCGATACGCAGCACCATTTAATAGTTGCTCACGAGGTCACCAACAGCGGTTCCGACCGTGACCAACTCAGTTCAATGGCGAAGCAGGCTCGTGAAGCCATCGGCGAAGAAACGCTGTCCGTGGTGGCTGACCGAGGCTACTTCAAGGGTGAAGAAATCCTTGCCTGTCACGACGCAAACATCATGGCCTACGTGCCTAAGCCAATGACTTCAAGCGCCAAGGCTGATGGCCGATTCAACAAAGATGCCTTCGTGTATGACCCGACGAAAAACGAATACACCTGTCCGGCGGGAGAGGCACTGATCTGGCGATTCTCCAGCGTTGAGAAAGGCATGAATATGCACTGCTACTGGAGTTCAAAGTGCCAGAGCTGCACGCTGAAAACCCAGTGCACGCCAAGCACAAATCGTCGAGTACGGCGCTGGGAACATGAAGCTGTGCTGGAGGAAATGCAACGCCGGCTGAACCAAGCACCGGAGATGATGCGGGTTCGAAAGCGGACTGTTGAGCATCCCTTCGGGACGCTCAAACAATGGATGGGGGCAATGCACTTCCTGACTCGAAAACTGAACGGGGTGAGTGCAGAAATGAGCTTGAATGTGCTCGCCTATAACTTGAAGCGGGTGATGAAAATCATCGGCACCGAAGGCTTGTTGAAGGCGATGACGGCGTAAAAGCCCCTTTTTTTGCTGCTCCAGGAGGTGCCGCAGCGCTTCATACGCGCTCTGAGGCGTTACCAGCGCTGATCGTGGTAAGTAATCGGGAAATCACCACGCCCAAGAGCAATGGGCTGAGGCACACACGATAAGAAAGTGTTTTTACACACTCTGGGCCAATTACAGCCGGCTGGTAATTCCCAGCTTCTGACCGGCTCACCAATGCCGGGGTCGGCCCCTTTCTGGCCAGAAGCACTCTTTGACTATCGCCCAGTGGAACCAGCGCTTTTGGATAGAACAAAATCAAATGACTTAGAGCGCATGACTGGCTTCACTTGAGGTTCAGGTTGCGGATCTGCGATCGAACCTGCAGCCATCGTTTCAATCAGCGGAGTTAGGCGCAACCAGTTCCATCGCTTACACTTTTGGCGGGTAGTAGCATGAGCATTCATTGTAGTTGTTAAGAGCCGGCGCAAGCACGACCACATGCGGACCGCTGATACGCTGCCGCAATTTGTAGTCGTTAAGAGCCGGGCAAACACGCTCAGACCCGGACCGTTGATATCATGCCGCTATGTGTAGTCGATGAGGCGCAGGCCAAGCTGATGGTATTGTCATATCTGGCACAGCGAACGGAGAATCAGATGAACCAGGCAAGCATGCTGATGATCGCATTAGGGGGCGTACTCGTAGCCTTGAGTGTGGCGGGCTTCGTAGGCTATGTTGTCGCAAGGCATTTGGACAAAAAGGTTGCTCAGTGCCATCAGGCGCCAGGCAAGCATTCTTACGCTGGCGATCTTTGACGGCATGCTGATCGTGTCCTTCAAGGAGCTATGAACATGAAATGTCCTGTTTGCGGCGTAGCGGAATTGATCCACGACACCCACGACCTGCCTTATACCTACAAGGGTGCAACCACCGTCATCACTGCTGTAACTGGCGAGTTCTGTCCGGCCTGTGCTGAATCTAATTTAGATGCAGTGGAGTCGGATCGGGTGATGTGCGAAATGCGCGCTTTCTCCAAGCAGGTCAATGCGGCCATTGCTGATGGGCGTCACCCAGGTGGCATCGGCCACTTTAGAACCCTCTGCTAGTTCTGCGCCCCGGAGTTGCCACCGCCTACCACCAGCGCGCGTTTACCTGCGAGCGGCTGCGCCTCGACATAGTGGGCCGAGTGCAACTGCTGGCGCCGTAGATCTCGCTGCCGGGATAGTGGGGGATATGTGGATGGCTCCAGGTACCGGTGGCGCTTACCACCGCCCTGGCGCCCAATGCTCATGCTCGGCACGAACGCGCAGCGCCCCCGGGATGCGTTCCACCGAGTTGACCCGCACGGGGCGCTGGACCGCAAGCTGGTAGCGATCTTCATAGCGCGCGAGGTAATCGACGACGTGATCGCGCGTGGGGTAGCCATCCTCAACCGGAGGCATCATTCAGCCGGGAATTGAACTCCAGTTCGCTGGGGATAATAGTCGCAAGGAGTTCCAGCCGTGACGCTAGGCGCCGCCGGGGGCCATCATCGGCATCGAGCATCACGAATAACAAACCAGTACGACGCAGGAAAATATGCGGTGGCTAAAGCGGCTTGCCTACCACCGATAATGACGACATCTATCGGCGTTCAGCGTCGATTTTCATATGGAGGTCCCTGCGTCTCGACGGAAGGAGTCTCCATTTGCCCTTGAAAAAACGCGCGGCAACTCGAGCACCGCTCATTGAAGGACTGCTATTGGGCCGGTAGTAGCCCCAATGTCATCAACCTAAGCTGCAGCCCTGCCCAAGGCAAGCCCCCCGAAGCAGCCAGCCGCCATGGCCGTCGGGCGATGACCAGGCCTCTGCCGCTCAATCAGGCGGTCTAGCTGGGCTGGCGGTGATGTGATCATCGTCTGTTCCGGCTGTCTAGGCGAGATTTCTCGTTCTCCGGACGAGCCTA
>NZ_NIUB01000008.1 GCF_002197815.1 Pseudomonas oleovorans subsp. oleovorans | reverse complement strand
GACTTGGACTGGTCTCGATACTGGATACGATCAATCGGCTTAACCGCATGGCCTGAACCGCCGTGTACGGAACCGTACGCACGGTGGTGTGGGAGGACGGCGGCCGTGAGGCCGCCTCCTACCCGATTGCGTATCGGAAAGTTTCCGATGTGGGTTTGGGGGCTTCTGAAACGCCCGCGAATGCGGGAGCCCAGGAAATCCGCAGGACGCGTTCCTGTGTAGGAGCCAGCTTGCTGGCGATCATTGCGGCATATGGGGTGTATCGCCGACAAGCCGGCTCCTACCGGTCTGTGCGTCGACTGCAATCCGTAGGCTGGCGTTGTCGTTGTGATCCGAGAGTGTTGTTGACTCATGCGCCCACGCAGAGCGTGGGTGCTATTTTCGTCCCTGGCTGGTCTGGCGCTGAGCTGGGGTGTTTCACCGTCGCCGTAGGAGCGGATTTATCCGCGATTCTCGGACGCACCCGCTAACGCAGTACGTAGGGTGGGCCGGGCGGCGATCCGCTTCAGCCCACCAAGGTCTGCCGCTGTTGGTGGACTGAGGCCCACCCTACCACTTGCACGCTTAGAACTGCGTGTCCTGCAAGCCCATCGCGCACCTAGCGCGGATACAGCGGCGGCAAGGCGCTGCTTTCCTGCGGCGCCGCGCTCGGCTCCTGGCTGGCGGGCAGGCTGCGAATGGCTTTCCACAGCTCTTCGCCTTGCCAGAACTGGCCGCTTTCGCTGTACAGGGCACCGTTGAGACCGTCGAGAGCATCCGACAACGGCACGTAGCGCGCGGCCATGTCGGCCAGGGTTTCCGGTTGTTGGCGAGCCCAGGCGTCGAGTGCATGACGAGTGGCCTGGGCATCGCCGGCCTGGCAGGCACGCTTGATGTTGTCGAGCAGCGTGCGCGGGCTCGGGCCACTCTGCGCCGCGCGCTGGATCGCCGGTTGGCGGCGGGCATGCCACCACAAGCCGAAGCCGAGCAGCGTGGCCAAGCTCAGCACAGCGCAGGCCAGCTGCCAGGGCCACAGTTCCGGCCCCTCGATCACCTGGGTCGTCACCATCGGCGTATTGGGTTGTTCATCGTTCTGCAGTTGCGGGTTTTCCGCGACCTGCAGCGTACGGGCGGAGAGGGTGGTGCGCTCCAGCGTGTCGGTCTGGGTGTTCCACCACAGCACTTCCAGGGGCGGCAGATCGAAACTGCCGCTGCGATTGGGTACCAGCGCCTCGCGTTCTTCGCGGGTGCCGATGATGCCCGTCTCGCTCTTCTGGTCGCTCATCTGCGGTTGATCCGGGTAGCGACGCAGGCCGTCGACCTGGGTTGCCGGCAATGGCGGCAGCTGGGCGCTGGAAAGGCCGTCGACCTTGAGAATCAGGCGGCGGGTCAGAGAATCGCCAACCTGGCTCTGCTCCGGTTGCGGGTTCCAGGTCTCCGCCAGGCCCAGGGCACGCGCCGGCAGCCAGGGCGCGTCAGCCGGGTAGTCGGCCGGCTTGGGTTTGACCTGCAGCGGAATGTCCGGTGATTGGACCCGCGAGACCTTGCCGGTGCGGGGGCCGAAGGGCAGGAAATCATTGCTGCGCGAGCGGTCGACCAGGGTGGCGCTAAAGGTTTGTCCCGGGATCACCAGCGGTCCGCTGCGCTGCGGGTAGATGGCGTATTGCAGCTCGATCACGCCGTGCAGCACGCCGCCGATGCTCTTCTCGTAGGTGCGTGGTTCGCCCAGTTGCTCGACCCGCGCATCCGCTATGCGCAGGGGCGTCAGGCTGCTGTCGTCGTACATGGACACCGAGTGGTAGATGCGCAGGGTCAGCACGGCCTGAGCCTGAACGTAGACGTTGTCCTGATCGAGGCTGGCATCGATGAATACCGGTGCCAGCTGTTCGCCGTTGCCGGCGCTGACGGCTGCCTCGACATTCAGCGTGATCGGCAGGGTTTCGGCGTCTTCCAGGCGGATTGCCGGGATCGTCACCTCGCCGTTGCGGCGTGGCTGCAGGGTCAGGATCCAGCGAGTGCTGGCGCGTGGCGTATCGCCGATGCTGCTCAGGCGATTGACCTGGCGGCTGCCAAGTACCTCGAAGTCTTTATCCAGCGGGCTCAGGTCGGGTCGGCCGAAGCGGGTCGGGTCGGTCGACTCCAGCGTCAGCACCACGGTTTCGCCCTCGCTCAGGCGAGTGCGGTCGACGCTGGCGAAAAAGCCCTCTGCATGGGCCTGCCCCGCGAGCAGTAGAAGAAGCAGGAAGACCAGACGCTTCATTGATTCGAGTCCTGACGCTGTTGCTGTTCGTACCAGAATTTGCGCCGCAGCAGTTCGGCCGGGTCATCCGGGATCTGCCGCAGCCATTGTTCCAGCGCCTGTCGGCGTTCCGCCGCCGTGCCCAGATCGGCTGCCGTGCGGGGTGGCGCAACGGGCTCGGCGTCGCTCGGGAGTTCACTGCTGGTGCTGGGCTGGGTGTCTTCCCCGGCGCCATTGGCGCTGCCCTGTACGTCGCTGTTTTCACTGCTCTCACCGCTACTGCCCGGCTGGGTAGGCTGTGCGGCAGTACTCTCGGCGGGCTGGCCGGCCGTGGATTCCTTCGGCTCCGCCTGATCGTCGTCGGGTGCTTGCTGCTCGGTCGAATCACCCTCGCCGGATTGCTGCTGATTTTCGCGCTGACGCAGCGCTTGTTCCACCAATGCTTTGTTGTGCTGCGCCGCGGCCAGCTCCGGCTGGCGCTCCAGGGCCTGCTCATAGGCATCCAGCGCTGCCTCCAGTTCGCCGGCCTTGGCCAGGGCATTGCCGCGATTGTAATGATCGGCTGCGCTGTCGCCCTTGGCGAAACGTTCTGCGGCGGCGGCATAATCCTCGGCCTCATAGAGTGCCTTGCCTTGCCACTGCGGATCGACGAAGCGTTGCGCGGCCTCGGCCGGGCGTTGTGCCTGCAGCAGGCGCTGGCCCTGCTGATCGGGGCGCAGCCAGAGATCGTCGAGTTCGAAGGCATGGCTGCTCTGTGGTGGCAGCATCAGCAGCAGTGGCAGGCAGAACAGCCAGCCGCGACGACCGGCGCAGGCGGCAAGCAACAGCAGCGGTAGCAGTAGCCAGTAGCCCTGGTCGATATGGCTGTCGAGCTGTGTCGGCTCACCCGCTGCGCGCATGGCCTGCGGGCCGTCGAGCAGGCCCAGGCGACGCAGATCCTCGTCGTCCAGGCGGCTCGCTGCGTAGCGGCCGCTATGGGCTTCAGCGGTCTCCTGCAGGCCGCGCGCATCGAGGCGCGGAATCAGGATGGCGCCGTGCGAATCCTTGAGGAAGCTGCCGTCCTCCTGCACCACCGGCGCGCCTTCGCGACTGCCCACGCCGAGGATCAGCAATGGTACCGAGCGCTTTTGCAGGGCTTGCTGGATGCCGCTGCGTTCCTCTTCATCGAGGGCGCTGGTGATCAGCAACAGGCGACCCTGGCCCAGTTGCGCCTGGTCGAGCAACTGCAGTGCACGGGCCACGGCCAGATCGGCGCGACGCCCCGGCTCCGGCATCAGCGAGGGTTTCAGCGCTTCGAGCAGGTTGCGGCTGGTGGCCAGGTCATCGGACAGCGGCACCAGGCTGTGTGCGCTACCGGCATAGACGATGATCGCCGTCTGTGCATCGCGACGCGCTTCGAGCAGATCGAGCAGCTTGCGTCGCGCCTGATCGAGACGGTTGGGGCGACCGTCGGTGGCGAGCATCTGCGGCGTCAGTTCGAGCAGCACCACCAACGGATCGGCAGGCTTCTGGTTGCTCTGCTCGACGCGCTGCCAGCTGGGACCGAGCAGCGCCAGTACGGCCAGCAGCCAGGCCAGGCCGAGTGCCAGCCAGGGCAGCTTGCTGGAGCGGCCGCTGCCACCCTTGAGCAGCGCCTGATGGAAGGCCGCTGGTAACAGGAGTTGCCAGCGCCCGCTCTGGCGCTCGCGATGCCACAGGCGCCAGAGCAGCCAGGCCAACACAGGCACTGCCAGCAGCCACAGTGGGCGCAGCCATTCCGGCCAGAGCAGGCTCATGTACGCCTCCGCAGCCGCTGCAGCAGCTCGGGCCACAGTACCTGACCGACCAGCAGCAGCGAGCCTAGTAGCGCCAGCGCCAGCGGCCAGGGATAGAGGGCCAGGACCGGGCGGGCGAGGGTAGGTTGCTGGGCGACCGGCTCGAGACGGTCGAGGGTCAGTTCGATCTGCTCCAGCTCGGCCTGATTGCGTGCACGGAAATACTCACCGCCAGTGACGTCGGCGATCGCGCGCAGGCTGGTTTCGTCCAGATCCAGGGCGCTGAAGCCGAAGCTGCCGAATGCACCGCTTTGCTGCGGATCGGCGCCGATGCCGATGGCATAGATGCGCACGCCCTCATCGGCGGCCAGTTGCGCGGCGACCATCGGATCGATCTCGCCGCCGTTGTTGGCGCCGTCGGTGATCAGCACCAGCACGCGGCTCTGCGCCGGGCGCTGGCGCAGGCGCTTGACCGCCAGGCCGATGGCATCGCCGATGGCGGTGTTCTTGCCGGCGATGCCGATCATGGCTTCGTCCAGCCAGGTGCGCACCGTGTGACGGTCGAACGTCAGCGGTGCCTGCAGATAGGCCTGGCTGCCGAACAGGATCAGGCCGACGCGATCACCCCGGCGGCCTTCGATGAAGTCGCCGAGCAGGCGCTTGACCAGTTCCAGGCGGCTGATCGGCTCGTCGTCCCACTGCATGTCGGCGTAATCCATCGAGCCGGAGACATCCACCGCCAGCAGCAGGTCGCGGCCGCTAGCCGGCAGCGGCAGCGGCTCACCGACCCACTGCGGTCGTGCGGCGGCGCACAGCAGCAGAAACCAGAGCAGCGCCAGCGGTGCTTGTTGGCGCCAGCTGGGCAGTGCGGCGCGGGCGCGGCGCCCGCTGAGGGCCTGCAATTCGTCGAGAAAGCCGACACGCAGCGCCGCATCGCCGCTGTCGGCTGGAGGCAGCAGCAGGCGCAGCAGCCAGGGCAGCGGCGCGAGCAGAAAGACCCAGAGCCAGGCGAACTCAAACATGCTTGCGAATCCAGATGGTGATGGCCTGATCGAGCTCCACGATGGCCTTGTCGCTCAGCGTGCACTGCGGCCTGTAGCCGCCATCGACGAGGATCATCCAGCGGGTCAGGCCGGCTGCCGGGCAGCGGTTGTCGAGAAACGCCAGCCAGGCGCGGCTGCTCAGGGTGTGGCTGGCGCTCTCTGGATAGCGTTCGCGGCACAGGCGCTTGAGCAGGGCGTTGAGCTGCTGCAGCCAGGGGCCGGCCGGGGCGCCATCGTAGGGTTTGCTCAGGCGCGACAGCTCAT
Source organism: Pseudomonas oleovorans subsp. oleovorans (assembly GCF_002197815.1). GTDB lineage: Bacteria > Pseudomonadota > Gammaproteobacteria > Pseudomonadales > Pseudomonadaceae > Aquipseudomonas > Aquipseudomonas oleovorans. The sequence continues at coordinate 152,633 of NZ_NIUB01000008.1, read as the reverse complement.
CGAGGGCTGCCTGGCGCAGTGGGTCGAGCGCCTGCTCTGTCGTCACCTTGCGCGGGCGCTGCTGCCAGTTATGCAGCAGGCGCCACAGGCCCCAAGCCAGCAGTGGCAGGAGTACCGCGAGCAACCACCAGCCCGGTGCCGGAGGCCACCAGGGCACCGGCGGCGGGTCGATCAGCGGTTGCAACTGGTCGAGGGGATTCATAGGGATTTTCTCGCCTGCAGACCGCTGAGCTGTTCCTGCAACTGCTCGACCAGTTCGAGCTGCGTGCTCAAGGGTAGCAGCGGCACGCCAAGCTTCTGCGCCAGACGCTGCCAGCGCGCCTCGCGGGCCAGGGCCTGGTTGCGGTAGGCCTGGCGCAGGTCACCGTTGTGGCTGTCGAGCTCCAGTTGCGCGCCGTTCTGGGTAAAGCGCAGCAGCCCGGCAGCCGGCAGGGCGCGATCGAGTGGATCGGACAGCGGCAGCAACAACAGATCGGTATGGCGCGCGAGCAAGGTGAGTTGCTGCTCGGCGTTGTCGCTCAGCGCACGTTCGTCGCACAGCACGATCACCAGGCTGCCTGGGCGTAGTACTTCGCGGGCGCGGCGCAGGGCCAAGCCGAAATTGTCGCGGCCGGCACTGGCCTGAGTCTGTGGCCCGAGCGCCTGGTTGGCACGGGCCAGCAGGTTGAGCAGTTGCAGCAGGCTCTGTTTGCTGCGCCGGGGTTTGACTTCATGGTGCTCGTTATCGGCAAACACCAGGCCGCCGATGCGGTCGTTATGGCCCAGCGCGGCCCAGCCGATCAGCGCGGCGGCGCGGGCGGCCAGTACCGACTTGAAGCACAGGCCGGAGCCGAAGAACAGGCGCTGGCTCTGTTCGCTAATGATGAAGATGGGGCGCTCGCGCTCTTCGTGAAACAGCTTGGTATGTGGCTCCTGGGTGCGCGCGGTGACGCGCCAGTCGATGGTGCGCACGTCGTCACCGGCCTGATAGACACGCACCTGGTCGAAGTCCACGCCACGGCCGCGCAGCTTGGAGTGATGCAGACCGATCAGTGGGCTACGTCGTGCCGGGGTGGAGAACAGCGGCACTTCATGCACTTTATGGCGCATGTCGATCAGCTCGCCGAGGGCGATATGGATGCCGGATGGCAGGGGCTGGCTGGACATATCGAACTCACGCCATCCTGTCGTGCTCCCTCGCCCAGGCTCTTTTCATCAAGAGCAGGGAGAGGGCTGGGGAGAGGGTGGGGCGTTTCGCTGCCCTCTCCCCCGACCCCTCTCCCGCAAGCGGGAGAGGGGAGACAAGCCTATTGCGCTGCATCAAGCCACCGCCACCACGTCGAGGATGCGCTGGATCACGCGATCCTGATCGACGCCCGAGGCTTCGGCCTCGAAGGACAGGATGATGCGGTGGCGCAGCACGTCGAACAGCACTGCCTGGATATCCTCGGGGCTGACGAAGTCACGCCCGGCCAGCCAGGCGTGGGCGCGCGCGCAGCGGTCAAGGGCGATGGAGCCGCGCGGGCTGGCGCCATAGGCGATCCAGTCAGCCAGCTCGGCATCGAACTTGGCCGGGGTGCGGCTGGCCATCACCAGTTGCACCAGGTACTCCTCCACGGCATCGGCCATGTACAGGCCGAGAATTTCCTTGCGCGCGGCGAACACCGCCTGCTGGCTGACCCGGTGCTCGGGTTTGGCCTCACCGTTGAGCGCATCACCACGGGCCTGAGCGAGAATCTTGCGCTCCACCGCCGCGTCAGGGAAACCGATTTTCACATGCATCAGAAAACGGTCGAGCTGCGCTTCTGGCAGCGGGTAGGTGCCTTCTTGCTCGATGGGGTTCTGCGTGGCCATGACCAGAAACAGCGGCGACAGGTCGTAAGTCGAGCGGCCCACCGAGACCTGGCGCTCGGCCATGGCCTCGAGCAGTGCCGACTGCACTTTGGCCGGGGCACGGTTGATCTCGTCGGCCAGCACCAGGTTGTGGAAGATAGGCCCCTGCTGGAACACGAAGCTGCCGGTTTCCGGACGGTAGATCTCGGTGCCGGTGATATCCGCCGGGAGCAGATCCGGGGTGAACTGGATGCGATGGAACTCGCCTTCGATGCCTTCGGCCAGCTCCTTGATCGCCTTGGTCTTGGCCAGACCAGGTGCGCCTTCGACCAGCAGATGGCCGTCGGCGAGCAGGGCGATCAGCAGGCGCTCGATAAGCTTGTCCTGGCCGAGAATCTGGGTGGAGAGAAATTGGCGTAACGCGACCAGCGCTTCACGGTGTTCCATCGTCGGGCTCTTCTGGCGGATGAGCGGGCTTGCGAGGCCGCGCGTGCAGACCGCCGACTTTACTGCATTTGCCGCTTGAGCCGCTATCGGCGGCGCGGGTCGTGAACAGTCTGGCAACAGAAATCAGAGGTGCTTTTGCCGCCGTCGTGGCCCTTTGTCCGCCCCAGCGGCTAGCCAGTTTCTGGGGCTGACAGCTTGTCGTGCACCGTATCGGTGCAGCCTTGAAAGAAAATGTCGCAGCGCCGCAAGCGGTTGCAGGCCAACCCTCGTTAAGCTCAACGGCTATGCGTGACTCATTGGTCGCGCCTTTCACGCCGGTCCGCATGCGACTCGTCAGTGTCATCGTCGCTTCATGGACTAACGTTGAACTAACACCCTGCGACAGCAATCCAGACGTCCTGTCGAACCAACAGCCCAATGGAGCACAGCCATGGCGTTCTTTACGGCGGCCAGCAAAGCCGACTTCCAGCACCAACTGCAAGCGGCCCTGGCACAGTACGTGAGTGAGCAGGCGCTGCCACAAGTAGCCCTGTTCGCCGAACAGTTCTTCGGCATCATCGCCCTTGAAGAGTTGACCCAGCGGCGCCTGTCCGACCTGGTCGGCTGCACCCTGTCGGCCTGGCGCATGCTGGAGCAGTTCGATCACGCCAAGCCGCAGGTACGCGCGTTCAACCCCGATTACGAGAAGCACGGCTGGCAGTCCACCCACACCGCGGTGGAAATCCTGCATGGCGACATTCCGTTTCTGGTCGACTCGGTGCGCATGGAGCTCAACCGCCATGGTTACAGCATTCACACCCTGCAGAACAGTGTGTTCAGCGTACGCCGTGACCAGAACGGCCAGTTGCTGGAAATCCTTCCGCGCGGCACCCAGGGCGAGGGCGTGCTGCACGAAGCGTTGATGTTTTTGGAAATCGACCGTTGCTCCAGTGCGGCCGAGCTGAAAACCCTGGAGAAATCCATTCACGAAGTCTTCGGCGACGTGCGTATGAGCGTTGCCGACTTCCAGCCGATGAAGGCCAAGGTGCGTGAGCTGCTGGCCTGGCTGGATCGCGCCAAGCTCAAGGTGGACAAGACCGAGCTGGATGAAATCAAGGTCTACCTGAACTGGTTGCTGGACAACCATTTCACCTTCCTCGGCTATGAGGAGTTCACCGTTGCGCCGACTGCCGATGGCGGCAGCATGGTCTATGACGAGAAATCCCTGCTGGGTCTGTCCAAGCGCCTGCGCACCGGCTTATCCGCCGAGGAGCTGCATATCGAACCGGAGGCGGTGGCCTACCTGCGCGAACCGCAGTTGCTGTCCTTCGCCAAGGCCGCAGTGCCGAGCCGTGTGCACCGTCCGGCCTACCCGGATTTCGTCTCCATCCGTGAGCTCGATGTCAAGGGCAATGTGATCAAGGAATGCCGTTTCATGGGGCTGTACACTTCGGCGGTGTACGCCGAGAGCGTGTGTAACATCCCCTACATCCGCCGCAAGGTGGATGTGATCAAGCAGCGTTCGGGCTTCGACAGCAGCGCCCACCTGGGCAAGGAACTGGCCCAGGTACTGGAAGTGTTGCCGCGCGACGACCTGTTCCAGACCCCGGTGGATGACCTGTTCAACACCGCGCTGTCCATCGTGCAGATTCAGGAGCGCAACAAGATCCGCGTGTTCCTGCGCCGCGATCCCTATGGCCGCTTCTGCTACTGCCTGGCCTATGTGCCGCGCGACGTCTACTCCACCGAAACCCGGATGAAGATCCAGCAGGTGCTGATGGAGCGCCTGCAGGCCACCGATTGCGAGTTCTGGACCTTCTTCTCCGAGTCGGTGCTGGCACGCGTGCAGTTCATCCTGCGCGTCGACCCGAAGAACAAGACCCAGATCGACCCCGTGCTTCTAGAGAAGGAGGTCATCCAGGCCTGCCGTTCGTGGAAGGACGACTACGCCAGCCTGATGGTCGAAAGCCTCGGCGAAGCCCAGGGCACCAACGTCCTGGCCGAATTCCCCGGCGGCTTCCCGGCCGGCTACCGCGAGCGCTTCGCCCCGCACTCGGCAGTGGTGGACATGCAGCACCTGCTCAGCCTGAGCAACGACAAGCCGCTGGTGATGAGCTTCTACCAGCCATTGGCCCAGACAGGGCAGCAACTGCACTGCAAGCTGTATCACGCCGATACACCGCTGCCGCTGTCCGACGTGCTGCCGATTCTGGAGAACCTCGGCCTGCGCGTGCTTGGCGAGTTCCCCTACAAGCTGCGCCGCGCCGATGGCCGCGAATTCTGGATTCACGACTTCGCCTTCACCTACGCCGAAGGCCTGGATGTCGACATCCAGCAGCTCAACGACACCTTGCAGGACGCCTTCATTCATATCGTCCGTGGCGATGCCGAGAACGACGCCTTCAACCGCCTGGTGCTGACTACTGCTATGCCCTGGCGCGACGTTGCTTTGCTGCGCGCCTATGCGCGTTATCTCAAGCAGATTCGCCTGGGCTTCGACCTCAGTTACATCGCCGCGACCCTGATCAACCATGCCGATATCGCCAAGGAGCTGGTGCGCCTGTTCCGCACCCGTTTCTACCTCGCGCGCAAGCTCACTGCCGAAGACCTGGAAGACAAGCAGCAGAAACTCGAACAGGCCATCCTCGCCGCGCTGGACAACGTCGCCGTGCTCAACGAAGACCGCATCCTGCGTCGTTACTTGGACCTGATCAAGGCGACCCTGCGTACCAACTTCTTCCAGACCGACGCCTACGGCGCGGCCAAATCCTATTTCAGCTTCAAGCTCAGCCCGCGCCTGATCCCGGAGATTCCGCGGCCGGTGCCGAAGTTCGAGATCTTCGTCTACAGCCCGCGCGTCGAGGGCGTGCACCTGCGCTTCGGCGACGTGGCCCGCGGCGGCCTGCGCTGGTCGGACCGCGAGGAAGACTTCCGTACCGAGGTGCTCGGCCTGGTCAAGGCGCAGCAGGTGAAGAACGCGGTGATCGTGCCGATGGGCGCCAAGGGCGGCTTCGTGCCGCGCAAGATGCCAGTCGGCGGTTCGCGTGACGAGGTGATGGCCGAGGGCATCGCCTGCTACCGCATCTTCATCAGCGGCCTGCTGGACATCACTGACAACCTCAAGGAAGGCGAGGTAGTACCGCCGCAAAACGTCGTACGCCACGACGCCGATGACCCCTATCTGGTGGTAGCGGCGGACAAGGGCACCGCAACCTTCTCCGACATCGCCAACGGCATCGCTGCCGAGTACGGCTTCTGGCTCGGCGACGCCTTCGCTTCCGGCGGTTCGGCCGGCTATGACCACAAGGGCATGGGCATCACCGCCAAGGGTGCCTGGGTCTCGGTGCAGCGTCACTTCCGCGAGCGCGGCATCGACGTGCAGAAGGACAACGTCACCGTGATCGGCATCGGCGACATGGCCGGCGACGTGTTCGGCAACGGCATGCTGCTGTCGGACAAGCTGCAACTGGTGGCCGCCTTCAACCACATGCACATCTTTATCGACCCAAACCCGGATGCGGCCAAGAGCTTCGCCGAGCGCAAGCGTCTGTTCGAGCTGCCGCGTTCGAGCTGGGCCGACTACGACGCCAAGCTCATTTCCGAAGGTGGCGGCATCTTCCTGCGCAGCGCCAAGAGCATCACCATTACCCCGCAGATGAAGGCGCGCTTTGATATCGCCGCCGACAAGCTGGCGCCCACCGAGCTGCTCAACGTGCTGCTCAAGGCCCCGGTCGACCTGCTGTGGAACGGCGGCATTGGCACTTACGTCAAGTCGAGCAAGGAAAGTCACGCTGACGTCGGCGACAAGGCCAACGACGCTTTGCGCGTGGATGGCTGCGAGCTGCGCGCCAAGGTGGTGGGCGAGGGCGGCAACCTGGGCATGACCCAGCTCGGTCGCGTCGAGTTCGGCCTGCATGGCGGCGCCAGCAACACCGACTTCATCGACAACGCCGGCGGCGTGGACTGCTCCGACCACGAAGTGAACATCAAGATCCTGCTCGGTGAAATCGTCGCTGCCGGCGATATGACCGGCAAACAGCGCAACAAGCTGCTGGCCGAGATGACCGACGATGTGTCCGAGCTGGTACTCGGCAACAACTACAAGCAGACCCAGGCGTTGTCGCTGGCCGAGCGTCGTGCCCGCGAGCGCATCAGCGAATACAAGCGCCTGATGAATGCGCTGGAGGCTGCCGGCAAGCTGGATCGTGCGCTGGAGTTTCTGCCGTCTGATGAAGAACTTAACGAGCGCGCGGCCAGTGGCCGTGGCCTGACTCGTCCGGAACTGTCGGTATTGATCTCCTACAGCAAGATCGACCTCAAGGAGTCGCTGCTCAAATCCCAGGTGCCGGATGACGACTACCTGGCGCGCGAGATGGAAACCGCCTTCCCGGCGATCCTCACCGAGAAGTTCGGCGATGCCATGCGTCGCCATCGCCTCAAGCGCGAGATCGTCAGCACGCAGATCGCCAACGATCTGGTCAACCACATGGGCATCACCTTCGTGCAACGCCTGAAGGAGTCCACCGGCATGAGTGCGGCCAACGTCGCCGGCGCCTACGTGATCGTGCGTGACCTGTTCCGCCTGCCGCACTGGTGGGCGCAGATCGAGGCGCTGGACTACAAGGTGCCGGCCGAGCTGCAGTTGCAGCTGATGGACGAGTTGATGCGCCTGGGCCGTCGCGCGACGCGCTGGTTCCTGCGCAGCCGCCGTAACGAGCTGGACGCTGCCCGTGATGTGGCGCATTTCGCACCGCGTATCGAGGCGCTGGTCGGCCGTCTGGACGAACTGCTCGAAGGCCCGGCCCGTGAGCAGTGGCTGGCGCGCTACCAGAGCTTCGTCGAGGCCGGTACGCCGGAGGAGCTGGCGCGCGTGGTCGCCGGCACCAGCCATCTGTACACGCTGCTGCCGATCATCGAAGCGGCGGATGTCACCGGCAAGGACACCAGTGAGGTGGCGACGGCCTACTTCGCCGTGGGCGGTGCGCTTGAGCTGTCTTGGTACCTGCAGCAGATCACTAACCTGCCGGTGGAGAACAACTGGCAGGCGCTGGCCCGCGAGGCCTTCCGTGACGATCTGGACTGGCAGCAGCGTGCGATTACCGTGTCGGTGCTGCAGATGGCTGACGGTCCGCAGGAGATCGAAGCGCGCGTGGCCCTGTGGCTCGATCAGCATCAACGCCTGGTCGACCGCTGGAAGGCGATGCTGACCGAGCTGCGTTCGGCGACCGGCACCGACTACGCCATGTACGCGGTGGCCAACCGCGAGCTGATGGACCTGGCGCAAAGCGCCTGAGCCGTGCGCTGAAAGAAAAGAGCCCCGCCAAGTGCGTAATGCTGTTCACTTAAGAAACGGTCGAGCTCGATCAGTCCCCTCGCCCCTCCGGGGAGAGGGTTAGGGAGAGGGGGAAACTGGCAGTTTTGAGGTGTTTTCTGCCCTCTCCCCCAGCCCCTCTCCCATAAATGGGAGAGGGGAGCCAAACGTGTGCAACCTTAAGTGAACAGCATTACGCCAAGTGCGGGGCTTCTTTTTGTAGGGCGGTATTCACAGGCTTACGTAGCCCAATGAAATCCGGGGAATTTGCCGCCGATGTCCCGGATTGCATCTGCGCTACCACGCCGTTATCGGTGCGCGCACCGCACCGCCATGCTCCGGATCAGCGCAGCATCTGCTCGACCAGGCGCTTCTCCTCGGAGAGCTCGCGCTGACGGGCATCGATGCGCGAGGCCAGCTGGAAGTTGTTGCTGGCGCGGCGCTTGGCGAAGTCCAGCTGCTCGATGGCCTGGTTGTAGTCGCCGACCAGGGCGAAGAACTCCGCGCGTGCCTGGTGCAGGCCGATGGTATTGCCACTCAGGCCACGCACCTCGGCGACCTGATACCAGACGTCCGGGTCCTTGGCGCGAGTCTTGAGCAGATTGTCCAGGGCGCGCTCGGCATCGGCGATGCGTTGCTGCTTGAGCAGCAGATCGACGCGAGCCTGCTGCAACGGGTAGTTGCTCGGGTAGTGGGTGAACATGCGCTCCAGACGACGCTCGGCGGCGTCCAGGCGATTGGCCGCCATATCCAGCTCGATCTGCGCCAGGTTGTAGGTGATGTCGTCCGGGCTCTTGCTCAGTAGCGGCGCCAGGGTTTCACCGGCTTCGGCGAGTTGGCCGGTTTTCATCTGCGCCAGTACCAGGCCGTAGCGTGCGGCATCGAGGCCAGGGTTCTCGTCGAGCATGGCGCGAAAGCGCTTGGCCGCAACGCCCGGCGTCTCTTCGTAGGTCAGTTGCACGCGGGCGCGCATCAACTGGTAGCGCAAGCTGTCTGCGCGGCCTGTGGCCGGGTACTGCTCGGCGCGGTTGCGGGTGTCGGCAATACGCGATTCCGACACCGGGTGGGTCAGCAGGAATTCCGGCGGGCGGGCGTCGTAACGGTACTGACGCATCAGCCGTTCGAACATCAGCGGCATGGCGCGTGGGTCGTAGCCGGCCTTTTCCAGGTTGACCAGGCCAATGCGGTCGGCCTCCTGTTCGTTCTGCCGGGAGAAACGCCGTTGTTCCTGAATGGCAGCGGCCTGGGTCGACATGATCGCTGCCATGCCGGCATCGCCGGCGCCGGCCGCCGCGGCGACAATGCCGGCGAGCATGGCCGCCATCATTGGCAGCTGCATGCGTTGCTGGGCCTCGACGCCACGGGCGAAGTGGCGCTGCGACAAGTGCGCCAATTCGTGCGCCATGACCGAGGCGTATTCGGCTTCGGTCTGCGCATAGAGGAACAGGCCGCCGTTGACCCCGACGATTCCGCCCGGTGCGGCAAAGGCGTTGAGTTGCGGGCTGTTGAGCAGGACGAACTCCAGGCGGCGGTCCTGCAGCTGGCTGGTTTCCGACAGGCGATAGACGCTGGACTCGACGAAATCCTTCAGTTGCGGGTCGTCCAGCTGCGAAACCTGACCACGCAGCAGGCCGAGCCAGGCACGGCCGAGCTGGTGTTCTTGCTGGGGCGAGACGATCGAGGAGCTGGCGTCGCCTAGCGACGGCAGGTCACTGGCACCCGTGTGGGCGGCGAACAGGCAGGCCAGCGTCAGCAGGGTGGGGCGCAGAAAAGTCATGCACTCAGGGCTCTCGGGCGGCAAAGGCGTTACTGTAGCCGGCCAGCTACCGCGCTGGCCAGGGTTGTGGCGGCTTGGGTATCCTAGCCGACCTATCAGGAGTAGACGATGACAGACGTACCGGCTTTCGATGCTGAACTCGATGCCTGCGGGCTGAACTGCCCGCTGCCCTTGCTCAAGGCCAAGCTCGAGCTCAATCACCTGGCCAGTGGCGCGGTGCTCAAGGTCAGCGCTACTGACGCCGGCTCGCAGCGCGACTTTCGTGCCTTCGCCAGCCTGGCCGGCCATGCGCTGCTGCATGAAGAGGTCGAGGCAGGTATTTATCGTTACTGGTTGCGTAAGGCCTGAGCAGCTGTTGTAGCTTGAAACATATCCCGGTGGTCATTCATGCGCGGCGTGCGCCATTTTTCATATGGCGGGCGTAGTGAAGGAACCGGCATTTCTCTGCGTTAAGGAATTCTGATGGTCAAGGTTTTGCGTAGTTGGCTGCATCGCTACTTCTCCGATGAGCAGGCCGTGGTGCTGGCTGTGCTGCTGGTGCTGGGCTTTGCGCTGGTGCTGACGCTCGGCGGCATGCTCGCGCCGGTGCTGACCGGCCTGGTGCTGGCCTTTCTCATGCAGGGGTTGGTCAACGGCCTGGAGCGCTTGAAAGTGCCGCAGGTGCTGGCGGTCTGGCTGGTGTTCACCCTGTTCATGGGCGGCCTGACGGTGTTTCTGCTGGTGCTGATGCCACTGCTCTGGCAGCAGTTGAGTACGCTGTTCAATGAACTGCCGCGTATGGCCGCCGAATGGCAGTCGGTGTTCCTGCTGCTGCCGGAGCGCTACCCGAACCTGATCACCGACGCGCAGGTCGTGCAGCTGATCGACAGCATGCGCGGCGAAGCTGGCAAGTTCGGCCAGTGGGCGTTGTCATTCTCCCTGTCCAGCCTGCCGATGCTGGTCAGCGTGATGATCTACCTGGTGCTGGTGCCGATCCTGGTGTTCTTCTTCCTCAAGGATCGCGAGCAAATCGGCCAGTGGTTCCGCAGCTACCTGCCGCGCGAGCGCGCATTGATCACGCAGGTCGCGCAGGAGATGAACCAGCAGATCGCCAACTACATCCGTGGCAAGTTCATCGAGATCATCATCTGCGGGGTGGTCACCTATATCGCCTTCGCCTTCCTCGGCCTCAACTATGCCGCGCTGCTGGCTTTGCTGGTCGGCCTGTCGGTGGTGGTGCCTTATATCGGCGCGGTGGTGGTGACCGTGCCGGTGGCGCTGATCGGCCTGTTCCAGTGGGGCTGGAGTGATCAGTTCCTTTATCTGATGGTGATCTACGGCATCATCCAGGCGCTCGATGGCAACGTGCTGGTGCCGCTGCTGTTTTCCGAGGCAGTCAACCTGCACCCGGTGGCGATCATCTGCGCGGTGCTGTTGTTCGGCGGGCTGTGGGGCTTCTGGGGCGTGTTCTTCGCCATTCCGCTGGCCACCCTGTTCAAGGCGGTGATCAACGCCTGGCCGCGTACCGAGCCGGTGTCCGCCGAATAAGGCGTCGATGGCAAAGGCTGTGCCTGGAATAAGGGTTCCAGCGCGGCCTTGCGTAGGAGCCCCGCCCCGGGGCGAAGCTCGTCAATTGCGCGCCATCCATGTTCGCGGCGGGGCGCCGCTCCTACAAATACGGCGCGTAGATGCTTGGCTGAGCGCCGGGTTTTGCACAGCTCAAACCAGGCTACCTCCCAACAAAAACGCCGCGACGGCCATTGGCCGTCGCGGCGTTTCATGTGCAGGGCAGGGGGTCAGCCTTTGTTCAGGGCTTCGGCGGCTGCCAGCACCTTGTCGACATGGCCGGCGACCTTGACGTTGCGCCACTCTTCACGCAACACGCCGTCCTTATCAATGAGGAAGGTACTGCGCACGATGCCCATGTATTCCTTGCCGTAGTTCTTCTTCAACTGGTACACGCCGAACAGGTCGCACAGTTGGTGCTCTTCGTCGCTGATCAGCTCGAAGGGGAACGCCTGCTTGCACTTGAAGCTTTCGTGCTTCTTCAGGCTGTCCATCGACACGCCGAAGATCAGCGTGTTGGCCGCCTTGAACTGCTCGAAGCGAGCGCTGAAGTCCATACCCTCGGTGGTGCAGCCCGGGGTCGCGTCCTTCGGGTAGAAATACAGCACGACCTGCTGGCCCTTGAGGTCGGACAGCTTTACCTGCTGGCCACTGGTGGCCTCGGCCTGGAAGTCGGCAACGGCTTTGTCGAGTTCAACGGGCATGGAAACTCCTTGCGTGCGGCTATCAGGGATTCTGCGGGCGCCAAGGTTCGATCAAGGCATCAAGATTCAGCGCATCGGCGAAATCGAGGAACTGATCGCGCAGCCAGCTGATCTGTGTGCCGGCCGGCAGCGTCACGGTCAGGGTGGCGTTGAGCATGGTGCCGCCGGTCTGCGGCGCCTGGTAGGTGTCGCAGGTCAGGGCTTCCAGCTCGACGCGGTGGTCGATGAAGAACTGGCATAGCTCGTTGAGAATGTCCGGGCGGTACACCGCGCTGACGTAAGCTACATATGGCAGCGCCTGCGGGCGCACTTCGGCGGCAGCGCTGCGCGCCAGATCCACGCTGAAATCATGCTTCTTGGCCAGCAGCGGCAGGCTCGACTCCAGGCGCGCCAGGGCATCCCAGCTACCGGACACCTGCAGCACCAGGGCGCTGAATTCACCGTGACGGCTCAGGCGAGTGCTGATCACCGCACAACGGTTCTCATGGCTGGTGCGGCTGAGCAGGTTGGTCAGGGCCATGGCATCGCGGCCGAGAGCGCTGATGACGAGGAATTGTTCGCGAACGAGGGGGGTGGACATGCAGCCTTCCTAAAGCGATGAACGGTCCACGCGCGAGAAGCCGCAGACCAAAGACAGCAGGTTAGCGAAAAGCACCGCCGAGGGGAATGGCGAAGCCTTGTGCATCGCACGACGGCATGCGCCGATAGCCGGTCGCGGAAAACGCAGGTCATGTGCAAACGACCTGATAAGCCCTTGTCCGTTGCTTGTGCCGGATTGGTGGCACCAGTACCATTACGGCTCAAATTTTCCGGCAGGAGCGGTTGCATGATTGCGGGCAGTATGGTGGCACTGGTCACGCCCATGGATGCGCAGGGTGGTCTGGATTGGGAGGCCCTGAGCAAATTGGTGGATTTCCACCTGCAAGAGGGCACCAATGCCATCGTCGCGGTCGGCACCACGGGTGAGTCCGCCACGCTGGAAGTGCCCGAGCACATCGAAGTGATCAAGCGCGTGGTCAAGCAGGTTGCCGGCCGTATCCCGGTGATCGCCGGCACCGGCGGCAACTCCACCCGTGAATCGGTCGAGCTGACCCGTGCCGCTCAGGAAGTCGGCGCCGACGCCGCCCTGCTGGTCACCCCGTACTACAACAAGCCGACCCAGGAAGGCCTGTACCTGCATTTCCGCCACATCGCCGAAGCCGTCTCGATCCCGCAGATCCTCTACAACGTGCCGGGCCGTACCGTGTGCGACATGCTGCCGGAGACCGTCGAGCGGCTGTCGAAGATCGACAACATCATCGGCATCAAGGAAGCCACCGGCGACCTGCAGCGCGCCCAGGACGTACTGGATCGCGTCAGCAAGGATTTCCTCGTCTACTCCGGTGACGACGCCACCGCTGTCGAGCTGATGCTGTTGGGCGGCAAGGGCAACATCTCCGTTACCGCCAACGTTGCGCCGCGTGCCATGAGCGACCTGTGCGCTGCTGCCATGCGTGGCGAGGCGGCCATCGCCCGCGCCATCAACGACCGTCTGATGCCGCTGCACAAGGCACTGTTCCTCGAATCCAACCCGATTCCGGTGAAATGGGCGCTGCACGAAATGGGCCTGATGGGCGACGGTATTCGTCTGCCGCTGACCTGGCTCAGCCCGCGCTGTCACGAACCGCTGCGCCAGGCCATGCGCCAGTGCGGTGTATTGGCTTAACTCAAGGATTCTACGCATGAAGCGACTGGCCGGATTTTCCGCCCTTGCTCTGATCGTCTCCAGCACCAGCGGTTGTGGCTGGCTCTGGGGTGACAATGGCTACTTCCGTGATCGCGGCAGCGACTACCTGGAGGCGCGCCAGACTGCACCGATGCAATTGCCGGCCGACGTCCAGGCCAAGCGCCTCGACCCGCTGCTGCCGGTGCCTGCCCAGGTTGCCAGCACCACCGAAACCTCCGGCAAGTTCGACGTACCGCGCCCACAAGGCCTGCAGGTGCGTGCCGACGAGCGCGAGTTCAGTCTGCAGCGCAGTGGCGATTCGCGTTGGGTTGTGGCCCAGCGTGTGCCGGCCGAAGTCTGGCCGCTGGCGCGTCAGTTCTTCGAAGACAACGGTTTCCGCATCGCCAGCGAGCGTCCGCAAACCGGCGAATTCATCACCTCCTGGCAGCGTTTCGATGAGCTCTCCACGAGCATGGCGCGCCGTCTGAGCAGTCGCGTTTCCGGCGTTGCGCCGGACGCCGAAACCCGCGTGCGCGTGCGCATCGAGCCGGGCGTGCAGCGCAACACCAGTGAAGTCTTCGTCACCAGCGCCGTGCGTCCTGCCGGCAGCACCGCCGATGTCGATTTCGCTGCCCGTAGCGGCAACGCCAGCCTCGAAGCGGCACTGCTCGACGAAATGCTGGTGAGCATGGCCCGTGGTGTGGAGCAGGGCGGTTCGGTGTCGCTGCTCGCCGCGCGCGACTACGATGCGCCTAGCCGCGTCAGCTTGAGCGAAGACGGCAACGGCAACCCGGTGCTCAACCTCGGCGCCGATTTCGACCGCGCCTGGTCCGGCGTCGGCCGTTCGCTGGAGCTCGGCAACGTGCGCGTCGACGACCTCAACCGCAGCCTTGGCCTGTACTACATCAACATGGCCGAAGGTGCTCAGATCAACGAAGAGAAGCCAGGCTTCTTCGGTCGCCTGTTCGGCAGCGCGCCGAGCAAGGAAGAGATCGAAGCCCGCGCCGAGCGCTATCAGGTGCGCCTGACCCCGGTTGGCGATGGCGTCCAGGTCACCGTGGAAAAAGACCTCAACACCATTGCCCCGGCCGACGTATCGCGCCGCGTGCTGAGCCTGATCCAGGATAATCTCGGCTGACCGGCGCCGGCAGGCCGTTGAAAAACGGCCTGCAGCGCGCTCCAGCCGTTAATCGATGGGCGAAACCCGCAAAGGTTTCGCCTTGTTAGTGTGAAAGTCGCGCAGCGACGTCTTCCTTCAGTCCTTCTCCCTCCGGGAGAAGGTGGCGCGAAGCGCCGGATGAGGGAGGGCATGCCGCGAAGGCTTTCATCATTCGGGATGCCTCTCGCGGCATACCCGTTTGCCAGAAACGGAAATGCCGACATGAGCACACCCACCACCCTGAGCCTGAAGAAGATCTACTCGGGCAAGGTCCGCGACCTCTACGAAATCGACGACAAGCGCATGCTGATGGTGGCCACCGATCGTCTGTCGGCATTCGACGTCATCCTCGAACAACCGATTCCGGAGAAGGGCAAGATCCTCACCGCCATCTCCAACTTCTGGTTCGACAAGCTGGCTGGCGTGGTGCCCAACCACTTCACCGGTGACAAGGTCGAAGACGTCGTCTCCGCCGCCGAGCTGCCTCTAGTGGAAGGCCGTGCGGTCGTCGCCAAGCGCCTCAAGCCGGTCGCCGTGGAAGCCATCGTGCGCGGCTACATCGTCGGCTCCGGTTGGAAGGAATACCAGAAGAGCGGCACCGTCTGCGGCATCGCCCTGCCGGCAGGCCTGAAGGAAGCAGCCAAACTGCCGCAACCGATCTTCACCCCCTCGACCAAGGCCGCCGTGGGCGATCATGACGAGAACATCAGCTTCGCGCAGTGTGAAGCCATCATCGGCACCGAACTGGCTGCCCAGGTGCGCGACACTGCAATCAAGCTGTACACCACGGCTGTCGAGTACGCCGCTACCCGCGGCATCATCATCGCCGACACCAAGTTCGAATTCGGTCTGGACGAAGACGGCACCCTGACCCTGATGGACGAAGTGCTGACCCCGGACTCCAGCCGCTTCTGGCCGGCCGACAGCTACGCCGAAGGCAGCAACCCGCCGAGCTTCGACAAGCAGTTCGTGCGCGACTGGCTGGAATCCACCGGCTGGAACAAGCAAGCCCCGGCCCCGGCCGTACCGGCAGACGTCGTGCAAAAAACCGCTGACAAGTACCGCGAAGCGCTGACCCGCCTGACCGCCTGAGCCCTGCGAGAGAAGGCCGGGCAGCCCCTGACTTTTTCACAAGCGCCTGATAGAACACGAAAAATTTTCAAAATAAGCTTCGCCAAAGCGCATTCAGCTGTTATGATTCGCGCCGCTTGGGAAGATGCCGGAGTGGTCGAACGGGACGGATTCGAAATCCGTTGTGTCAGCAATGGCACCTAGGGTTCAAATCCCTATCTTCCCGCCATACTAAAAAGCCCCGTAATTCAATGAGTTACGGGGCTTTTTCTTGTCTTTGAGAAAGTGAAAAAATGCTTGGGGCAAAATTGGGGGCAAATGGGGGCAAAATCCAGTCCTTCCAGACCGCTATACCCCGCCCCAATCCTCCCCAAATCCCATCTTCTCTGACACCGCACTGCCCATCCGTTTGGTATCAGTCGGGATCAGCTTTCCATAGTGTTTCTTAATCATGGCCGTGTCGGCATGGCCCAGCTGTTTCGCTAGCCACTCCAGTTCGACGTGGCAGGACAAGGCCTGGCTCGCATACGTATGACGGCATTGGTTGATGCCCCGATGGCTCACCTTGGACTTGACCAGGTGATCCTTGAACCATTCATCCAGGTGGTCAGGGTGCCATGCCATACCCGTCGTCCAGTCCCGGAACAGGAAGGTGACGCACTCGGATTCACTGGTCAGATTGTCGCGCTGGGTGACCTCAATCTGTTGGGCCAGGCAACCGGTGGTGTCTTGCAGGATGAGTTCCATCAACTCCGCTGCTGGCTTGATCAGCTCAACATAGCGCTCACGCTTTTCTTCTTTCGGAATACGGTAGATACCGTCCACGTAGGCGCGGCGTACATGGATTAGCTTGTTATCGAGATCTACGTCCTCACGGGCCAGTGCCATCAGTTCAGAGCGTGATAGGCCGGCCCAGCAATTCATCACGACCACGCGCGCCTCGCGAAGCCTCAGAGGATCTGCATGCTGGATCCTTTTGATTTCAGCGCGGGTGAACGGGTCTGCCAGGCTTTTGTATTTTACTTTGTGGTTGTGGATGTTTTTCATGTGATCGCTCGAAATTAGGTCGTTTGATTTGGCGTCTGCCCAGACGCCTCTAACCACGGTCAATACGTCGTTAACCGTCTTCGGTGACAGCCCCTTGGAGCCGTCCTCGGGTTTCACCAGGTGGTTACGAAACAGTCTCAGATCCTGAATCGTTACTTGATTGATGGGTGTATCGCCAAAGTAGCGAATCACATGGCCTGCTTTGCACTTGTAATTGAGGTACGTGGTCGACGCCGTCCCGCTCTTTGCCACGCGCAGCCAGAGCATGACGCCCTCTTTCACCGTCAAGCAGTCAGTGGTCGGCGCGGAAGGCACCTCAACGGGTACAGCGATAGCAGGTTGGGCAGGAAGAGGACTTTGCGCCTGATCAACCTCCACGGCTTTAGTCACTTTGACGGAATCCGGAAATCGGCGCTGGTAGTCCCCGCAGTTAGGCGAATAAACTTCGCTTAGATAAACAGCGTTTCAAGTATCTCGCCTGAACGCACGGCAATGATTTCACCCTCTTTCATTGGCTGCCATCCCTCACAGGCCAGGGGCACGCTGGCGATTAGCGTTACCTGCTGCTGCGCAATGCCTGCGTCAGGCGAAATATCCGTGGGCTGTTGCGCGGGACTCATTGCCGGGGTCTGCCAGAGATATAGGGCTGGAGGTGCCACCAGCCCCGTGTCCACCTGCAAGCGGCGGTCAGCATGGGCAAACAGCACATCACCATCCGCATACATAAAGTTAGCCGGGCCGAGCTTACGCAACTCGATGGCAAAGCTCGCAATCAGGTCGAGGCGCTGCTTCAGCGTTGGCATATCCGCGCTGATATAAAGCGCTTCTAGTTTTCCGAGCAGCGCGCAAAAAGCGTGTTCCGAGTCAGTCTCGCCAATCGGTTGGAACGAACCGGAAGCGAGCGAAAGATCAATGCCATGCAAATTGCCATTGTGGGCAAATACGTGCATTCGACCCGCTAACTCTCGGGTAAACGGTGCAGTGTTAGCCAGCGTCCTGGCACTTTGGGTTGCATGTCGAATATGCCCCAGTGCCAGTGTCGTACAGGGCCCTCCAGCCAGCAGGAGCTGTACTAGCGGGCTCTCGCTAGCCCGACCAGCTTCTCTAAACACCGCCACGTCGCGCTCATCGTAGAGCGCACCCCAGCCATCGCTGTTCCTGCTGGAGCCCCCTGCGTGTGCTGCCAGACTCATGAGTGACGAGGTCAGTCTCGCGGGATACCGACTAGACATTCCCAGCAACTCACACATGGCGCGTGCTCCGGATAGGGTATTGGCTTAGCTCGCCAACTGCTGATGCCTGGGCAGACCGATGGATATCAGCGCGGCCAACACGACAAAGGTGCTGGAGACCCACAGGCAGGCTTCCAGGCCGTATTGCTGGAAGACCCAGCCGGACAACAGCGTCCCGACCAGCCGGCCAAGCGCGTTGGACATGTAGTAGAAACCGACATCCAGCGACACGCCGTCTTCCTTGGCGTAGCTGACGATCAGGTAGCTGTGCAGCGACGAGTTGATGGCAAACACGCCGCCGAAGATCAGCAGTCCGCCCACCAGCACCACCTGCTTGGGTAAATCGCCATCCAGGCCCAGGGCGATGACAACGGGAATACCGGCCAGCAGGGCCGCCCAGAGGAATGCCGCACGGCCATCCGGCACCTGCCCGCTGCGCATGCCGGTCAGGGCTGGCGCGAAGGACTGCACGATGCCGTAGCCGATGATCCAGCTGGCCAGAAAACCGCCGACGATCCAGAAGTCCCAACCGAAAACCGTGCTCAGGTAAACCGGCAGGGCAACCACGAACCAGACATCGCGGGCGCCAAAGAGGAACAGGCGCGCGGCGGAGAGGATGTTGATCGCCCGGCTTTTGGAAAGGATGTCCTTGAACTTGGGCTTGGCTTTGGCCTTGCCCAGATCCTTCTTCAACAGGAACAGACTGGCGATCCAGATCACCGCCAGCACGCCGGCCATGGTCAATACCGCGCCGGCAAAACCCAGCACGGCCAGCAGGGCGCCGCCGAGGAAGAAACCCACGCCCTTGAGCGCATTCTTCGAGCCGGTGAGGATTGCCACCCACTTGTACAGCGTGCCCTGCTGGGCATCGGGCACCAGGAGTTTGATGGAACTCTTGGCCGACATCTTGTTGAGGTCTTTGGCGATCCCCGACAGCGCCTGTGCGCCCATGGCCCAAGGCACGGTTAGCCAGGCGGCGGGCACGGTGAGCATCAGCAGTGCGACCACCTGCATCGCCAGGCCGATATTCATGGTGCGATTAAGGCCCAATCGGGCGCCGAGGTAGCCGCCGACCAGGTTGGTGACTACGCCGAAGATCTCGTAAAACAGAAACAGCGCGGCAATCTGCAAGGGGCTGTAGCCCAGGCTGTGGAAGTGCAACACCACCAGCATGCGCAAGGCGCCATCGGTGAGGGTGAATGCCCAGTAATTGCCGGTCACCAGCAGGTACTGTTTGACCTCCGGGGCCAGGGCTGACAACGCCTTCATGCTTGCATCCCTACTTGGTTAAACGGCCAGGCCGACCAGTTTGGCCAGCTCCACGGTGCGGTTGGCATAGCCCCATTCGTTGTCGTACCAGGCATACAGCTTCACCTGAGTGCCGTTGATGACCATGGTCGACAGCGCATCGATGATCGAGGAGCGCGGGTCAGTGCGGTAATCGATGGAGACCAACGGGCGTTCCTCGTAGCCGAGGATGCCTTTCAGCTGGCTGTCGGCAGCAGCCTTCAGCAGTTGGTTGACTTCCTCCACCGTGGTGGCCCGCTCGACTTCGAACACGCAGTCGGTCAGCGAGGCGTTGGCCAGCGGCACGCGCACGGCATGGCCGTTCAGCTTGCCGCGCAGCTCGGGGAAAATCTCGGCGATGGCGGTGGCCGAACCGGTGGTGGTCGGGATCAGGCTCATGCCGCTAGCGCGTGCACGGCGCAGATCCTTGTGCGGGGTGTCGAGGATGCTCTGGGTGTTGGTCAGGTCATGAATGGTAGTGATCGAGCCATGGCGGATGCCGAGGTTCTCGTGGATCACCTTGACCACCGGAGCCAGGCAATTGGTGGTACAGGAGGCAGCGGTAACGATGCGGTGCTCGGCTGGATTGAACAGCTGCTGGTTGACGCCCATCACTACGTTGAGTGCGCCTTTCTCCTTCACGGGCGCGCAGACTACGACCCGCTTCACGCCTTGATCGAGGTAGGCCTGCAATACCGCCACGGTCTTCATCTTGCCGCTGGCTTCGATCACTAGATCGCAGTCCGACCAGTCGGTGTCGGCAATCGCCTTGTTATTGGTGACCTGGATGCGCTTGCCGCCAATCACCACACAATCGCCATCACTGCCGGCTTCGTGGTGCCAGCGACCGTGCACCGAGTCGAAGTTGATCAGGTGCGCATGGGTGGCAGCGTCGCCTGCCGGATCATTGATGCGGACAAATTCAAACTCGGGCCAGTCCCAGGAGGCGCGCAGCGCCAGGCGACCGATGCGACCGAAACCGTTGATACCAATTTTGATAGCCATGTTTTTCGACTCATCTACTGGAGTTAGTGGGCAGCATCGAACTGGGTGATCCAGTTGATGTGGGCTGGGTGTTGAATAGCCTTGGGACGCAGGGCTTGCACCAGGGCAATGGCATCGGCGCGGGGAATGCCGGCCTCAACCATGATCCGCGCCGCAATCAGCCCGGTGCGTCCCGAGCCGCCCTTGCAGTGGATGGCAATGTCCTGGCCCGCATTAAGCCGCTCAAGGATGCTCTGTTTGGAGGCTTTCCAGCCCTGACCGAAATCTTCAAGCGGCACTTGCTCATCCGCCACCGGCAGGTGGAACCAGGCCATGTCTTGCGCTTGGCATTGCTTGCCGATGTCCTCGGCACCATTGGTGGCCAGTTCGCTTGCCGGCATCAGGCTGATCACGGCAGAGGCGCCGGCCTGTTTCAGCGTGGCCAGCGAGTCGACAAGGCTGCTGTCTTTGGTGCCGGGACAGGGCGTGAAGATGAGTTTGCCTTGGATACCGGGAATGCTGAGCCGGTCGTAGGGGTGATTCATTGAGAGGGTTTCCTGGTAGTCAGATGGCGCGCTGGTTGACGCGCTTGGAGAGTTCTTCAGCGGACTCTTTACGTTCCGAGTAACGGTCGACCAAATAGTCGCTGTGGCCGCGCAGCAGCAGGGTGAACTTGACCAGTTCCTCCATGACGTCCACAACGCGGTCGTAATAGCTGGAAGGTTTCATGCGCCCGGCCTCGTCGAATTCGAGGTAGGCCTTGGGCACTGAAGACTGGTTGGGGATGGTGAACATGCGCATCCAGCGCCCCAGCACACGCATCTGGTTAACCGCATTGAAGGATTGCGAGCCTCCACAGACCTGCATCACGGCCAGGGTCTTGCCCTGACTGGGACGGATGGCACCCATGGTCAGCGGTATCCAGTCGATCTGCGACTTGAATACGCCGGTCATAGCGCCGTGGCGCTCGGGTGAACACCACACCTGACCTTCAGACCAGAGCACCAGGTCGATGAGTTCCTTGACCTTGGGATGGCTGCTGTCGGCATCGTCCGGCATGGGCAGGCCGGAAGGATCGAATATTCGGGTTTCCGCGCCGAAGGCTTCCAGCAAGCGCGCCGCTTCCTGGGTCAGCAGACGGCTGTAGGAGCGCTCACGATTGGAGCCATAGAGCAGCAGAATGCGCGGCTTGTGCTCGCCTTCGGCGAGGCCCAGGTTTGTCGGGATAGAGCGGGCAAACAGCTCCTCGGCGACGTTGGGCAGGTTGTCGATCATGGGTTCTTACCTCTTGGGCTACAACGAGCCGATCCTGTTCAGCTCGGCCTTGAGCGCATCGCTGTCGAGTTGAGCAAAGGGCAGCGCGATAAATGCGCTCACTCGCTTCTGGATCTGCTGGATGGTGGCTGCAAACGCTGCGTTTATTTCCGCCTCAGATCCGTTAACGTCGGATGGGTCACTCAGTCCCCAGTGACAGCGAGTCGCCGGGCCAAAGAAAACTGGGCAGGCCTCTCCGGCTGCCTTGTCGCAGACGGTAATGACGATGTCAGGGGCGAGAGCCTGATGGGCATCGGTTGATTTGCTGTACAGGCCTTCAACATCGAATCCAGCATCAAGCAGTGCCTGCAAAGCCAACGGATTGACCTCCCCCTTGGGGTAGCTGCCTGCGCTAAAGGCCCGCATGCCCTTGGGAGCCATCGCATTGAAGATAGCCTCCGACAGGATGCTGCGGCAGCTATTGGCGGTGCAGAGAAACAAAACGTTCATGGTCATCCCCAGTGCCTGGTATTCAATCGCAGGCAGGCTTGCGCCCAGGGCGATCACGCATTTGCCAGAGGCGCTGCACATCCTGGCGCAACCACTCGGCATTGTTGTCCAGGGTCTGCTTGAGGATATCGGTCACCCATTCCGGCAGCTGCGGGTGCAGGCGGTAGTACACCCACTGACCATTGCGTCGATCCTCCAGTAGACCACAGCCGCGCAGCAGGGCCAGGTGCCGGGATATCTTGGGTTGCGCCTCTTCCAGTGCCGAGGTCAGTTCGCAGACACACAGTTCCTGTTCCAGGGTCACCAGCAAAGCAATGCGCGCCCGCGTTTCCTCGGCCAGGCATTTGAAGACCTCGGTTGGCGACATGGCATGCAGAGTGGAAGCTTCATTCGCCGTTTTGCTTTTGATCAGCACGAACATCTTTATCCGTTCATGAATCTCATGCAGGGTCTTGCGATAGGCATCTTTCTGCGAGCTGGTTGCCGGGTCTTCGAAATTCCAGGCGATGTACTCACCAGCCCCTGGCAGGGCCTGGCACTCCAGGGCGGACTTGTCACACAGGGTGATCACATAGTCGAAAGGCTCGCCAGCGACCTGTTCGATGGACTTGCTGTAAAGCCCATCAGTGGGAACACCAAGCTGCTCCAATGCATTGCGGGCTCGGGTGTCGACTTCAGTAGGGGCGGAGCCTGCACTGTAGACTTCAAAATGTTCCGAGTCGGTGTGGCGCAGCAGGGCTTCGGCCATCTGCGAGCGTGAGGAGTTCGCGACGCAGAGGAACAGGACGCGCTTTTTCTGGCTCATGTTGATCTCTATCAAAGATGCAGATGGCCAAATATATTATTTTACGAATATGCAGTAAAGTGAATATGCAGCGCGTTGCGCGCTAAGCGAACGATGATAGGCAGCAAAGATGACAAATGCGTGTGAAGTCGCCCTGAAGCAGGCCTCTGGGGCTCCACTGGGAGTTTTTGAGCGCTACCTGACCCTGTGGGTGTTCCTGTGCATCGTGGTGGGCACCGTGCTTGGCTTGGTTGTGCCGCAAGCGGCTCAGGCCGTCGGCGCCCTGGAGGTGGCGAAGGTCAATATCCCGGTTGGCCTGCTGATCTGGGTGATGATCATTCCGATGCTGATGAAGATCGACTTCAGCGCCATCAGCGAAGTGCGCCAGCAGAAGAACGGCATGTTCGTCACGCTGTTCGTTAACTGGGCGGTCAAGCCGTTTTCCATGGCGCTGATTGGCTGGTTCTTTATCAAGCAGGTGTTTGCGCCCTGGCTGCCCGCCGAAGAGCTGGATAGCTACATGGCCGGCTTGATCCTGCTCGGTGCGGCGCCCTGCACGGCGATGGTGTTTGTCTGGAGCAACCTGTGTAAGGGTAATGCCAACTTCACTCTGACCCAGGTGGCACTGAACGATCTGGTCATGGTGTTTGCCTTTGCGCCTATCGTGGCGCTGTTGCTGGGCGTTTCTTCGATCCCGGTGCCTTGGGACACCCTGCTGCTTTCCGTGGTGATGTACATCGTCATCCCGCTGGCCATCGCCCAGTTTCTGCGGGCTCAACTGATGAAGCGCGGCGAAGCCTATTTCGAGAATGTGCTGGCGAAGATTTCGCCATTTTCCATCATCGCTCTGCTGGCCACTCTGGTTCTGTTGTTCTCCTTCCAGGGTGAGTCCATCGTCGAGCAACCTCTGATAATCGGCATCATCGCGATCCCCCTGCTGGTGCAGACGCTGTTCATCGCGGCACTGGGTTACTGGCTCTGCCATACCCTGAAAGTGCGCCACGACATAGCGGGCCCGGCCACCATGATCGGCGCCTCCAACTTCTTCGAGCTGGCCGTAGCCGTGGCCATTGTCTTGTACGGATTCAACTCGGGTGCCGCCCTGGCAACCGTGGTCGGCGTACTGATCGAAGTGCCCGTGATGCTATGGCTGGTACGCATGGTCAACAGCACACGCAACTGGTACGAGAGCAGCCTCAACAATCGCTAGGGGGTCAGAATGCGCTTTATCGACAATGCACCACGCTTCCTGTTCTTCACCGGCAAGGGCGGGGTCGGAAAGACCTCCATTGCCTGCGCGACAGCCCTGGAGCTGACCCGTCAGGGCAAGCGAGTGCTGCTGGTCAGCACCGATCCGGCCTCCAATGTGGGGCAGGTATTCGGTCTGGAGATCGGCAATCACATTACCGCCGTGCCTGCCGTGGAAAACCTGGCGGCCCTGGAGATCGACCCACAGGGCGCAGCTCAGGCCTATCGGGATCGGATTGTGGGCCCGGCGAGGGGTGTCATGCCTGCTGATGTGGTCAAAGGCATGGAGGAGCAATTATCGGGAGCCTGCACGACCGAGATCGCAGCCTTCGACGAATTCACCTCACTGCTGGTCAACGATGAACTGAAGGCCCGCTTCGATCACATCATTTTCGATACCGCCCCGACCGGGCACACGATTCGGCTGCTGCAACTGCCGGGGGCCTGGAGTGGATTCCTGGAGGCGGGGCAAGGCGATGCATCGTGTCTTGGGCCGTTGGCCGGTTTAGACAAACAACGTGACCAGTATCGCGAGGCAGTAAAGGCGCTTTCTGATCCAGCCAAGACCCGTCTGGTTCTGGTTGCCAGGGCACAGGCCGCTACCCTGCGCGAGGCTGCCCGCACACGCGAGGAGCTTGCAGCCATTGGATTGCAAGAGCAGTACCTGGTGATCAACGGCGTGCTGCCGGCGAGTGAGGCGCAGAAGGATGTCCTGGCTGCCGCCGTCTATAAGCGTGAACAGGCCGCAGTCGCCGCCATGCCGCCAGCGCTGCGAACACTGCCGCTCGATCTGTTGCCCTTGAAAGCATTCAACCTAGTGGGACTGGATGCCCTGCGACAACTTTTGCTTGAGGGCTCTGCTGACGGCACGCAGGCACCGGCCAGTTCGCCAATTGATTTGAACGCCCCACGACTCAAGTCCCTGATCGACGAGATCGCCGCCGATGGTCATGGCCTGATCATGGTGATGGGCAAAGGTGGTGTCGGGAAAACGACTCTGGCCGCAGCGGTTGCCGTCGAGTTGGCTCGACGTGGGCTGCCCGTGCACCTGACTACTTCTGATCCTGCCGCGCACCTTGCCGAGACACTGGATGGCACGCTTGAGCACCTGACGCTGAGCCGCATTGACCCGCATACCGAGACACAGCGCTATCGTGATCACGTCATGCAAACCAAGGGCGCGGGCCTGGATGAGCAGGCTCGGGCGCTGCTGGCCGAGGATCTGCGTTCACCCTGCACCGAAGAGATCGCCGTATTCCAGGCTTTCTCGCGAATCATCCGTGAAGCCGGCAAAAAGTTCGTGGTGATGGACACCGCCCCGACCGGCCACACCTTGCTGCTACTGGATGCCACCGGGGCTTATCACCGCGACATTGCTCGGCAGATGTCGGGCAGCAACATGCGCTTTTCCACGCCGATGATGCAACTCCAGGATCCTAAGCAAACCAAGGTGCTGTTGGTGACCCTGGCCGAAACCACTCCTGTGCTGGAGGCTGCTGGCCTGCAAGCTGATCTGCGTCGTGCCGGCATTGAGCCTTGGGCATGGGTGATCAACAACAGCGTGGCAGCCGCAAAGACTGAATCACCGCTATTACATAAACGGGCGGTCAATGAACTGAGGGATATTGAGCATGTCGCGACGGAGCACGCGCAACGCTATGCGGTCATTCCGCTCATGTCGGAGGAGCCGGTAGGGGTTGAGCGTTTACTCGCTCTCAGCAAGTAATCTGCATCAATGAGAAGGCCCGCATTCTGCGGGCCTTCTGCTTGAAAGCGCTTACTTCTTGATGACCTCAAGGTAATCCTTGAGGGTTTTCTCGTCAGCCGCTTTGACCGTCATGCCATTCGGGCCGGAACCGATATCAGTGAACTGCTTGGCTGGCTCGCCAGTGGCTTTGAAGTCCTTCAGTTCCTGAGAGTCTTCGCGGAAAACCCAGAGACGACCATCCTCAACCTCGGTAACAAAACCAGGCTTATCGAATTCGCTGGCCATAATGGAGCCGGTGAACAGGGACGAGAGGAGCAGGGCTGAGAGGGTGAGGTTCTTCATGGCACTACCTATTGAGTGGGGAGAGCCGCTAATTTACTAAGCCAATCATTTCAGAAAAGTTACAACATGCGCGCATTCGAATGTGCGCATGTAACCAATCGTTTCGATAGAACTTAACCAGGTCATCCAGGGCCTGTGAAGTCGAACTGATCGCAATGGCTGCATGTCGCGACAGACAACAGGCAGCAGAGCTTTGCAATTAGGGCACTCCATAGAAGATGCCCTGTCCCCAGATCCGATCTAGCGCAACAAAAGTAAGGGCGTGGCGGTGGTGCGCAGCATGTGGGTTGTGTTGCTCCCAACCAGGAACTGCCGGATTCGGGAATGCCCATAGGCGCCCATCACCAGTAGGTCGATGCCATGCTCCTTCTGATAGGCATGCAGCGTGGGTTCGACTTCACCCGCTCGCATGGCGGTATGTACCTTGTAACCACCCGTGGATAAGGTTGAACAGGCGGCATCCAGCTGCGCCCAGCCCTCTTTTGTCTCGGTTCCTACCATCACCAGATGGATAGGCAGTCCTTTCAGTAAGGGACTGGCGGCCAGCATCTCTACGCCCTTGCGCGTGGTTGCGCCGCCATCAAAGGCCAGCATCGCGCTCTCAGGCTTTTTGAATCTGGCCGGCGTCACCAGCACAGGACGGTGCATGATGCGAATGACGCTCTCCAGCTGGCTGCCAACATGGGCTTCTGCTCCACCACTGGACTCGCCCTGGCGACCGATCACTAGCAGGCGTATATCGCTTTCCAGTTCCCGCAGGCTTTCCAGCAGATCGCCATGGCGTTGCTTGGTTTCCGGTGAACTCACGCCTTCGGCCATGGCTCTCTCCTTGGCAGCGGCGAGCATGATGCGCCCCTGCTCCAAGGCCAGTTTTCCGCGTTTTTCGTCCAGCGAGGCGAGCTCATCCAGCAGATGCTCCCGACTGCCCAATCCAATGTTGCCGCTCAAATCGGCTGATACCGGATACTGGCGCTGATCCAGTACGTGCAGGAAGGTAAGCGGAGCTTCTAGGCGCTGGCTGGCCCAGGCAGCGTAGTCGCAAACAGCAGGGGCCGAGGCAGAGCCGTCAATGCAAGCGGTTACGTGGGTCATTGTTGTTCTCCTTATCAGTGGCCCATGAGCTGATCGATGGCGTCAGGTTTGTCGTGCACACCAAAGCGGTCAACGATAGTGGTGCTGGCTTCATTGAGTCCCAGTACCTCTACCTCGGTGCCTTCGCGGCGAAGCTTGACCACCACTTTGTCCAGGGCTGCGACGGCAGTGATGTCCCAGAAGTGAGCGCGACTGAGGTCGATGGTCACTTTGCTGATCGCTTCCTTGAAGTCGAACGCCGCAACGAATTTGTCGGCGGAGCTGAAGAACACCTGGCCACTCACCTTGTACGTGCGGTGGTCGGAGGCTTCATTCAGCTCGGAGGTGATCGCCATGTAGTGACCGACCTTATTGGCGAAGAACATGGCTGCCAGCAGAACCCCTACCAGAACGCCATAGGCGAGGTTATGGGTGAAGACCACCACGACCACAGTTGCCACCATCACGATGTTGGTGGAGAGCGGGAATTTGCGCAGGTTACGCAGCGAGTCCCAGCTGAAGGTGCCGATGGACACCATGATCATCACCGCAACCAGCGCAGCCATGGGAATCTGGCTGACCCAGTCGCTGAGAAACACCACCATTAACAGCAGTACGACACCCGCGATCAAGGCGGACAGGCGAGTGCGCCCTCCAGATTTCACGTTGATCACCGACTGCCCGATCATGGCGCAACCGGCCATGCCGCCCATTAGACCCGAAGCAATGTTGGCAACGCCTTGACCTTTGCACTCGCGGTTCTTGTCGCTAGTGGTATCGGTCAGGTCATCAACGATGGTCGCGGTCATCATCGACTCCAGTAAGCCGACTACAGCCAGCGCTGCTGCGTAGGGAAAAATAATCGCCAGGGTCTCGAAGGTAAGCGGCACGTCCGGCCAGAGAAACACTGGCAGGGTATCCGGCAGTTGGCCCATGTCGCCTACGGTGCGGATATCTAGCCCGAGGTAGATGGCTACTGCGGTCAAGACCAGGATGCACACCAACGGCGAGGGGATCACCTTGCCGATCTTGGGCACATAGGGGAACAGGTAGATGATGCCAAGGCCGGCAGCCGTCATGGCGTAGACGTGCCAGGTGACATTGGTCAGTTCAGGTAGCTGTGCCATGAAGATCAGGATGGCCAGGGCGTTGACGAATCCAGTCACAACCGAGCGAGACACAAAGCGCATCAACGAGCCCAGTTTCAAATAGCCGGCGATGATCTGGAGCACACCGCACAGCAGCGTGGCGGCCAGCAGGTACTCCAGGCCATGGTTCTTCACCAGGGTCACCATAAGTAGCGCCATGGCCCCGGTTGCCGCCGAAATCATGCCGGGGCGACCTCCCACGAAGGCGATCACAACAGCGATACAGAACGACGCATATAAGCCGACTTTGGGATCGACTCCCGCGATGATGGAGAAAGCGATAGCTTCCGGAATCAGTGCAAGCGCGACGACGAGGCCGGCGAGCACGTCGCCTCTCAGATTGGAAAACCAGTTCTGCTTGATTGTCTGCAACATCAATAAACCCAAGGCAATGGACGCGGCAGCACGATGCCGGGACGGCGTGCCGAAAGCGTCAGGTTCAAGTTGTAGGTATCACGTGGTGCCGTGTGAAACGGCAGGTTTGCTACAGGCGCAGCAAGACGAATCAGTCGGTAAGCCGAGCTGACTCAGGGAGGGGGCTATGCGCTATGGCGGCGTAGGCAGCCAGGCAGATATTTTCGAAGCAGTCATTCTGTCAGGTATTGAACAGTCAGTGCAGGGAAGAACTTAGACCATACCACGGTTAGCCTAGTCTCCGATATTAGGGCACAACAGAGACCTTGAGTCTGCGTTATGACAGTCAGCCAAGGTTAGAAGGATCACCTGAAGAAGGTTTCGCTAGGTGCTTTTTAGCCGAGTCGGTAGCGGCCAACGATCATGTATCCAGGCAAGTTCAGTTGGCGGTGTAGTGGTCACGACGGTAAACCCGGCGTTGTTCTCCCTTTCCAATCACCGGGCATTCCATCGCTTGGCCAACCGGCACATCGAACCAAGGCGATGCTCGATTCTTTTCACCTTGCCGACCTTCTCTTTCCATAAAGCGTAAACCCATGCCAAATCCAGACTGTGGGTGATACTTGGCCCAGCTGCCTGCATCCTCTGAATTGAGTCTCGCCCAACCACCCTCAGGGCCTTAACCGCGCTGTCTCCTGCGCCTGCCCAGGTGATCCAGTTCAGCTGCTGTAAATAGCCAACTGCTGAGTGTTGATCCTGTCCAATACGCTTGGCTACGCAAGAAGCCAGATTCTAAATGCCGCTGCCGCTGAGGACGCAGGTGGATCAGGGGAAGACCCTGGTGATAGCCTGCGTCTATGCCGCGACCCTCATGGTCGCATACGTTGAGGCCCGCCCTGAGAATGAGGCGGATGCCTCCTTAGGGATCGACTGATGCTTTTTTTGCCCCGCGTATTTTGGGGGCAAAACTGGGGGCAAAATCCAGGCCGCTGCAAACCGTTCAAAACCAGCAGGTGCCGGATTCATTGGGCTGTAGAGGTGCGTGTGGCGGTGTGGGCGTGCAGTAGACAGCGTTCAAATCCCTATCTTCCCGCCATACTAAAAAGCCCCTGAAGCTCCCAGAGTTTCGGGGGTTTTTGCTTTCTACGGCATGCAGGGTGTCGAAGAAGTGTCGAAAGCGGCTGGAGACTGCAGCTGGCTCTGAACTGGTGGCCACATCCTGGCGACGTGCACCAGGGCAAGAATCCAGACCACATCACGCTCAGTCTGATAGACGAGACGATAGTTCTCGTGAGGGATCAGCTCGCGAGTACCGACCACCGTTCCCAGCCTGCCCTTGTCGGGAAAATCGGCCAGACTAGCGGCAACAGCACTGAATAGCTCGTCCATGTGCACAGCAGTGCGAGGGTTGTCGGTTGCGATGTATTCCCAGATATCCAGACGGTCCTGCATGGCCTCAGGTGTCCAAATAACCTGCATCAGTGACCCAGAGCCTTGGCCCGGCGAGCAGCGAATTCAGCTTCTACATCATCATTGGAGCGGCCGCGACCAGCCTCTACCGATGCCCTTGCAGCAGCGACCTTGCGTTGCACGAACTCATCATGCTCTTTGACCTGTTGCTGCAGGCGAATGTAGTCGCGCATGAGGTCGCGCATAACCTGGGAGGCCGGCTGGTGTGCGGCTTGAGCGGCTGCCATGAAGTCTTCGCGCAGTTCAGACTCAAGCTTCAGGTTGAAAACGGCTTCTTTGGCCATGGTCGTCACCTATCGGTCGATTCGTAACTGCAACGTATATACGTTGTATGCATGCTAAGCAATGCTCGCTGCACTGGAAAGCATGAGTCATCATCTTTGTGTCTAGCTCAGGGCGTTGTGAGTGATAGTTTCAAGCGTCACGATATTTGCCATCACGCGAATATTCTGGGGAAGTTCGAAGTGCCAGAGCTGCCAGGGGAGCACTCCGCTCTGTGAAACACGCCGCGCAATTGAGGCTTGGCACATTGTCATTGCTTGCGCTGGCCTATGCGAGGCGAGCGGAAAAGACAAAGCCCTCCGAAAGAGGGCTTTGTCGTTTCTGCAAGACGCCTTGCGCGCCTCGCGTCTGTTAAAAGCATCCCTGCTGTCTTTCCATTCCCGCCCTGACCATCGTTGCTGGTTAGCCTAGGCGAGATCTGGCGTTTTGCCATGTATTCAGCTTTTGCTCCTGAGGAGGACTCCAGCTTCAGTTGGTGCGCTGCAGGTTCGCCCTGTCGGTTTTTGGCGGCGATCAGATGCTCCGGCAGGTCGAGCAGGTCGGTATCGTAGGTTTCCAGCGGCGGCGGACGACGCTCGAAGCGGGCGCCGAGCACCAGCAGGCAGGGCGTCAGCAGCAGGGTCAGCACGGTGGCGAAGGCCAGGCCGCCGGCAATGGCGCTGGACAGCTGGGTCCACCACTGGGTCGAGGGCGCGCCGAAGCCGAGGCTCGGCGTGACCAGGTCGACGTTGATGCTGAGCACCATCGGCATCAGGCCGAGGATGGTGGTCACCGCGGTGAGCAGCACCGGGCGCAGGCGCAGGCTGCCGGTTTCCAGGG
Organism: Pseudomonas oleovorans subsp. oleovorans; assembly: GCF_002197815.1. Lineage (GTDB taxonomy): Bacteria > Pseudomonadota > Gammaproteobacteria > Pseudomonadales > Pseudomonadaceae > Aquipseudomonas > Aquipseudomonas oleovorans. The sequence goes on along the minus strand of NZ_NIUB01000008.1, from coordinate 121,583 downwards.
CCGCCTCGCGCGGCTCCAGGCCCTGGCGGCGCAGCTGGTTGTAGGTGTCGATCAGGATGATGTTGTTGTTCACCACGATGCCGGCCAGGGCGATCAGGCCCATGCCCACCATGACGATGCCGAACGACTGGCCGTTGACCAGCAGGCCCATCAAGACTCCGGCTGTGGACAGGACTATGGCTGAAAGTACCAGGCTGGCCTGGTACAGGCTGTTGAACTGGGTCACCAGGATGATCGCCATGAGGAAGATGGCGACAACGAAGGCGGTCATCAGGAAGGTGGCCGCTTCACGCTGGTCGGCATCTTCGCCGGCGAACTTCACCTTGACCTCGGCCGGCACCTCGCCAAGCGCTTCGCGCAGCGCCTTGAGGCGTTCGTCCAGGCGCGCGCCCTCGGCCAGGTCGGCCTGCAGGGTGATGGTGCGGTCGCCATCGACGCGGCGCAGGGTGCCGACCTTGGGCGCTGGCTGCAGGTCGACGAAGTTGCTCAGCGGCACCTGGCCGGCCGGCGTATTGAGGGTCAGGCGGCCGAGCTGGTCGAGCGAGCGCCAGTTGCCGGGCAGGCGCACGCGGATGTCCACCTCATCGGTGGCATCCTCGGGCCGGTAGGTGGCCAGCTTCAGGCCGTTGGTGATCATCTGCACCGCGTTGCCGACGCTGAGTACGTCCGCGCCGAAGCGCGCGGCGGCCTCGCGGTCGACCTTGATGCGCCACTCGATACCAGGCAGGGCACGGTCGTCCTCGATGTCGACGAAGCCGCCGAGATTCTGCATCTCGCCACGAATGCGCTCGACCCACTGCTCGCCCAGTGCCGGATCCAGCGCGCTGATCTGCAGCTTCACCGGCTTGCCGTCGGTGGGGCCCTGTTCCTGCTTGCGGAACTCCAGCACCACGCCGGGAATGCTGGCGGTGCGCTGGCTCATTTCGGCGAGGATGTCCTTGGCCGGGCGACGCTGGTGCCAGTCGACGAACTGGAACTGCAGGGTGCCGATCACATCGGCGCCGAGTTGGCCTTGCTGGCCTTCCGGCTGGGCCAGGGACCGTGCATACAGCGCCTTGACCTCGCGCATGCCGATGACCTGCTTTTCCACCTGCTGGAGCAGGGCGTCCTTCTCCTGCACCGACAGATCACCGCGCGCGCGCAGCCAGATCTGCGCGCTTTCCGGCTCGACGTCGGGGAAGAATTCCACGCCATGGTTGAAGCGCCCGTAACCGACGTAGATCAGGGCGATCAGCGCCAGCATGCCGAGCAGGGTCAGCCCCGGGCGCTTGAGCAGCGTCGCTAGCAGATTGCGGTAGGCGTTGCCGGCGCGATTGGCGGTGGGCGCCTGCGGGCGTGCGCGGCCACCGGTGACGGCGCCGAGTACCGGCAGGAACACCAGCGCCATGGCCAGCGAGGCCAGCAGGCAGAGAATCACGGTGGCCGGCAGGTACTTCATGAACTGACCGACCACGCCGGGCCAGAACAGCAGCGGCAGGAACACCACCAATGTGGTGGCGGTGGAGACGATCACCGGCCAGGCCATCCGCGTGGCCGCGTTGGCCCAGGCCTGGCGCGGGCTCTGGCCCTGCTGCAGGTAGCGGTCGGCCAGCTCGGAGACGACGATGGCGCCGTCCACCAGCATGCCGGCCACCAGGATCAGGCTGAACAGTACGACGATATTGAGGGTGAAGCCGAGCATCCAGATCAGCAGGATGCCGCTCAGGAAGGCGCCGGGAATGGTCAGGCCGACCAGCAGCGCCGAGCGCATGCCCATGCTCGCCACCACCAGGATCAGCACCAGGACGATGGCGGTCAGCACGTTGTTGAGGAGGTCGCCGAGCATGTTCTGCACCTCCTGCGACTGGTCCATGATGTAGCTGACTTCAACGCCTGGCGGCAGCAGGGGCCCCGCCTGTTCCATCAGCGCCTTGACCCGATCGATGGTCTCGATGATGTTGGCGCCGCTGCGCTTGGCCACCTCCAGCACGATGGCCGGCTGGCCGTTGATGCGGGCGAAGCCGGTGGGGTCCTTGAAGGTGCGGCGGATGGTGGCGACGTCGGCGAAGGTGACCACGCTGTTGCCGACCACCTTGATCGGCATGCGCATCACGTCTTCGAGGTCTTCGATGACGCCGGGCACCTTCATGCTCATGCGCCCGGCGCCGGTATCCAGGCTGCCGGCAGCGACCAGGCGGTTGTTGCGGCTGACCAGGTTGAACAGCTCGTTGTAGTCGATGCCGTAGCTGTCCAGTACCTGCGGGTCGACGACGATTTCCAGCAGGTCTTCGCGGTCGCCGCCGATTTCCACCGAGAGCACCTCGGCGATGCCTTCGATGTTCTCCTTCAGGCGCCGGGCGATGTACACCAGCTCGGTCTCGGCAATCGGCCCGGACAGGCCCACCGACAGCACCGGGAACAGCGCCACGTTGACCTCGTTGACGGTCGGCTCCTCGGCTTCTTCCGGCAGCTTGCTGCGGGCGGTGTCGACCTTTTCGCGCACGTCGGCCAGCGCCACCTTGGCGTCGAAGCCGGCATCGAACTCCAGGGTCACCGAAGCGTGGCCCTCGCTGGAGACCGAGCGCATTTCCTTGACGCCCTCGAGGCTGCGCAGCTCCTGCTCCAGCGGCCGCACCAGCAAGCGTTCGCCATCTTCGGGGCTGATGCCTTCGAGGGTCACCGAAACATAGATGATGGGAATGACCACGTCCGGGTTGGATTCCTTGGGCATGGCGATGTAGGCCACCAGCCCGCCGCAGAGCAGGAACAGCAGGACCAGGATGGTGGTACGGCTACGGTCGAGTGCGGCAGCGATCAGTGCGTGCATCTCAGCTGCCCTCGGCCGCAAGTTGTGTGCGTACCTGCTGGCCGGGCTGGACGAAGCCCTGGCCGAGGGTGATCAGCGCCACCTTTGGCGGCAGGCCGCTGACCCAGGCGCCCTGGTTGTCGACGCTGATCAGCTGTACCTGCGTGAACTCAACGCGCTGCGCATCGTTGACCCACTTGACGCCGTGGCGGCCATTCTCGTCCAGGCTGAGCAGGGCAGGGGACAGGCGATGGGCCATTGCCTCGCCGGTCTGAATATGCAGGGTGGCGCTGGCGCCGGCCAGACGCAGGCCATCCGGGTTGTCCACCTTGACCTCGATGCGGAAGCTGCGCGAGCCGGGGTCGGCTGCGGCAGCGATAAAGTGCAATTCACCGTTCAGCTTGCGGCCGTCGAGCAGTTCCACCTTCACCGGCTGGCCCAGCTCGAGCTGGGTCACCTGCTGCTGGGCGATCTGCGCACTGACCTTGAGGCGGTCGATGTCCACCAGGGTCAGCAGGCTCTGGCCGGGCTGAACGAAGTCGCCCAGCTCGACCATGCGCTGGTCGTAGATACCGGCGAACGGTGCTTTTACCCTGGTGTTGCGCAGTTGCAGGCGGGCGCTGTCGAGCTCGGCGCGGGCCTTGGCCAGCTCGCTTTCCAGGCGCATCAGTTCGTTGGCCGATACCAGGCTGCGCTCGCGCAGGCGCGTGGCCGCGGTGACGTCGCTTTGCCGTTGCCGCACATCGGCCTCGCTGCGTGCGACCTGGGCCGGGCGGTCGTCCGGCGAAAGGCTCAGCAGCAACTGGTCGGCGGCGACGCGGTTGCCCTTGTCCTGATCCAGGTTCTGCACGCTGCCGCTGACCTGGGCGCGCAGTTCCACCCGGCGCCAGGCCTCGATCTGCCCCTGCACCACGTGCTGGCGCTGCATGGGCTGCGCTTCCAGCCATTGAATTTCGACGCGCGCCAGATCATTGGTAGTGGCGGGTTGGTCGGGCTCGACATCGTCGCGAGCGACGAAACGATCGCCGCTGAACAGCCAGGCCAGCAGCAGGACGGCAATGACGATGGCGATGATCCAGGGACGCTTGCTGAGTTGGGCGAACATGTGGGTTTACTCGCTGAGTGCAGGCGCTGCATGCAGCGCGGCGGCCTGGCCTTGCAGGCCGGCAATGATGAAATCGGTGACGCGCTGGAAATAGGCGTCCAGCTCGATGGGTTCGGCCCAATGGGCGAAGCCGCCGGAGGCGATACGGGCCATCACGCCGTTGACGCAAGCCTCCACGCCCCACAGCAGGCGTTGGCAATCAGTGGGGGAGAGTTGCAGTTCGCTGAAGCTGCCTTGCAGCAGTTGGTTGAACAGCGCCATGTACTGACCTTCCAGCTCGAGGAACTGTTCACGGTAGGGCGCGTCCAGGCGTTCCTGGAAGGCGGGGCGGTCGCACAGCAGGCAGAGTTGGGCTTGCAGTGGGTCGGCCAGCAGTTGTTCGAAGGCGCGACGAATCACATGGCGCATGGCTTCGCGAGGCGGCGCCTGGTTCGCGGTCTCACGCAGTTCGCTCAGATGCTGGCGCGAGCAGTCCAGCACCAGACGCGCGTAGAGCGCCTCCTTGCTGGAAAAGTGCTTGTACACCGTACCCTTGCCGATGCCGGCGTGACGCGCCACTTCGGCAATGGTGACGCGATCCCAGGATTGTTCCTGAAATAGCTGGCGAGCGGATTGCAGCAGGGCGTTTTCCCGCTGCTGGAAGAGTTGATCCTGGTAGCGCATGACTGTTCCGAGTTTCGTGACCGGTAGTCATGCTATGACTGTTGGTCACGATGCGGCAATACGGGAGTTGTAACAAGGCAATTGGCGGGTAGCCGTTCACTGCCTCATTCACCGCAAGGCGGAGTTCCTACAGGGATACGTGTAGGAGCCCCGCCCCGGGGCGAAGCTTCTAACCTATCAGGCGATGAAATGCGTTGCGTCGATGGCGGGTTACGCCGCAACAGACATTGTGGTGATTGCGGATGGTGGCACGCGGCTAACCCGCCCTACGATTGCGCAACTGTAGGAGCCGGCTTGCCGGCGATGCTTTTCTTCAAGCGGGCTGATGATTGCCGAGGGCAGGATCGCCAGCAAGCTGGCTCCTACATACTCACCTTTACCTGCTTAACTGGCTGGCACTTTGAGCACTGCGCCTCTGTCTTAGCGCGCCACGCTAACGCCTTCGAGGCTGGCGAAGGAGGTGTCCTTGGCGGTGAGCAGGAAGTCGCGCATGAACGGCGCGTCGAGCATGTCGGTGCGGATCGCGGCGTAGAGGGTGGCGAACAAGCCCTTTTCCCCCAGGCGCTTGGCGCTGACGTAACCGCGCGAGCTGTACTCGTGCAGCGCCCAGTTGGGCAGGCCACACACGCCACGGCCGCTGGCCACCAGTTGCATCATCATCACCGTCAGTTCGGCGGTGCGCACCTGCGCCGGCTCGATATCGTTGGGTTCGAGAAAGCGCGTGAAAATGTCCAAGCGGTCGCGTTCCACCGGGTAGGTGATCAAGGTTTCCGTGGCCAGATCCTGCGGCTGGATAAAGGCTTTGTGCGCCAGGCGGTGCTGATTGGCCACGGCGAGCATCGCCTCATAGGTGAACAGTGGCACGTAGGTGATGCCGGCCAGCTCGATGGGGTCCGAAGTCACCACCAGGTCCAGATCGCCCCGGGCCAGCGCGGGCAGCGGGGCGAAGGAGAAGCCCGAGGCCAGGTCCAGCTCCACTTCCGGCCAGGCATCGCGGAACTGGTCGATGGTCGGCATCAGCCACTGGAAGCAGCTGTGGCATTCGATGGCCATGTGCAAGCGGCCAGCGGTGCCACCGGCCAGGCGCGCCAAATCACGCTCCGCTGCTTGCCGGCGCTGCGCTGGCGAGCCTTTTCAGCATGCCGAGCCTGGCTTTGACCCTTGATCAGGCCCTGGCCCTGGCCGGTCGTGAAGCCCCAAACCTGATGGCGCGCGCCGCCGAACTGGATGCCGCACGCCAGGCCGCAGTGCCTGCGGGCGAGCTGCCCGATCCGAAGCTTCTGCTGGGCTTACAGAACCTGCCTATCGAGGGCGAGGCGCGCTGGCGCCTGGATGCCGAGCCCATGACCATGGGCATGCTCGGCGTTATGCAGGAGGTGCCTAACCGGGCCAAGCGCAGCGCCCGAGTGGCACTGGCCCAGGCGGGTATCGATTCGGCCGCGGCGCAGGTGCAGATCGAGCGCCTGCAGGTGCAGCGGCAAACCGCCCAGGCCTGGATCGCCGCCCAGGCCCTGGAACAGCGCCTGCAACTGTTCCAGGGTTTCTACGAGGAAAATCGCCTGCTTGAACGTGCGGTGCAGGCCCGCCTGGCTGCCGGCCTTGGGCAGAGTGTCGACAGCCTGGCCGCGCGCCAGGAAGCCCTGGTGCTGGCCGAGCGTGAGGACGAACTGCAGTTGCAGCGCAGCCAGGCGCGCGCCGTTTTGCGCCGCTGGGTCGGATCGGCGGCCGATGAAGCCTTGGTGGGACAACTGCCCGATTGGCCAGTGGAGGTGAGCCGTTACCAGCATGCCTTGCAGCAGCACCCCGAATTACAGGCCTTCGCCCCGCAGACCCGTGAGGCCGAGGCACGGGTGCGTTTGGCTGAAGCTGACAAGCGTCCCGACTGGAGTTGGGAGCTGGCCTATCAGCAGCGCGACCGTGCCTTCGGCGACATGCTCTCGCTGCAGCTGAGCATCGATCTGCCGGTATTTGCCGGTAGCCGGCAGAACCCGCGGATTGCCGCCCAGCGTGCCGAGTTGCTGGCCCTTGAGGCCGAGCGCGAGGCACTGTGGCGCGAGCATGCCACGCAGTTGGCGGTGGAATTGGCCGAGCATCGACGCCTGCAGCGCGCCTTTGAGCGCAGCCGCGACAGCCTGCTGCCCCTGGCCGAGGAGCGGGTACGCCTGAGCCTGGCCGACTATCGCGCTGGCAGGGGTGAGCTGGCCACGCTGATCGCCGCCCGCCGCGAGCAAGTAGAGGCGCAGCTGCGCCATCTGGATTTCGCCGAACAGCGGGCGCTGGTCAGTGCGCGCCTGCATTTTGCCTATGCCACCAACCTGGAGAGCGGCCAATGAGCCAGCGAGTGATCAAGTCCATGGGGCTGGTTGCCCTGATCGTTGCGGGTGCGGCCCTGGGTTACTGGGTCGGGCGTCAGGACCATGCCATGCCGAGCCAGCCCAGCACCGAGAGTGAACGCCAGGTGCTCTATTGGTACGACCCCATGTACCCGCAGCAGCGTTTCGACCAGCCGGGCAAGTCACCCTTTATGGATATGCAGCTGGTGCCGCGTTATGCCGATAGCGGCGCCAACAGCGAGCCGAGTACGGCCATGCAGGTCGACCCCCGGCTGACCCAGAACCTCGGCATGCGCCTGGTCACTGTGCTGCGTGGGCAGCTGGCCAACGAGTTGGATGCGGTCGGTACCCTCGGCTATGACCAGCGCGCCGTGGTGCTGCTGCAGGCGCGCAGCGCCGCTTTCGTCGAGCGGGTATATGAGCGGGCACCCGAGGATCTGCTGGCAGCCGGCACGCCCCTGGTCGACCTGCTGGTGCCCGAGTGGCTGGCGGCCCAGGAAGAGTATCTGGCGCTGCGCAGTCTTAACCAGCCGCAGCTACTGGCAGCGGCGCGTCAGCGCTTGCAACTGGTCGGCATGCCGGCGGCCTTGGTCGCTCGGCTCGAGCGCAGCGGCCAGGTCCAGCGGATCTGGACGGTGACCAGCCCGATTGCCGGGGTGCTGCAGGAGCTGCAGGTGCGCGAGGGCATGACCCTCAGCGCCGGGCAGAGCCTGGCGCGAGTCAATGGCCTGGATCGGGTCTGGCTGGAAGTGGCGCTGCCCGAGGCGCAAGGCAGCGGGATTGAGCCCGGGCAGCCGGTCGAGGCCCTGTTGCCGGCGCTACCCGGCGAGGTGTTGGCCGGACGCATCGAGGCCATTTTGCCCGAAGCCAATCTGGACAGCCGCACCTTGCGTCTGCGGGTGGTGCTGGATAATCCCCAGGGGCGCCTGCGCCCCGGTATGAGCGCGCGGGTGCGCTTGGGCCAGACGGCCGCTGCAGAGACTCTGCTGCTGCCCAGCGAGGCGGTGATCCGCAGTGGTCGGCGCAATCTGGTGATGCTGGCCGAGGGCGAAGGGCGCTACCGGCCCCAGGAAATTCGCACCGGGCGTGAGCAGGGCGAGCGCATCGAGGTGCTGGAAGGCCTGAGTGAGGGCCAGCAGGTGGTCGCTTCCGGGCAGTTCCTGCTCGATTCCGAGGCCAGCTTGCGCGGCATGCTGGTGCAGGAACTGGGCGCACCGGCGACCGAGGTCAAGCTGCAGGAAGCACTGCATGAAGCCGAGGGGCAGATCGACGGCATCGAAGACGATGGCGTGATGCTCACCCATGGGCCGTTCAAGACCCTGGGTATGCCGGCTATGAGCATGCTGTTTCCGGTCGCCGATGAGGCGCTGCTGGAAGGTTTGCAAGCCGGCGACCGGGTGCGGGTCGGGGTGCGCGCCGATGACGAGGGTATGCGCATCGAGCGCATCGAGCGCCTGGCACCCGTGCCCGAGGACAACCACCGCCATGACGGCCATCGGGAGGCACAGCCATGATCGCCGCGCTGATTCGCTGGTCTCTGGCCAACCGCCTGCTGGTGCTGCTGGCCAGCCTGTTCGCCACCGCCTGGGGCGCCTGGTCGGTGCAGAACATCGCCATCGATGCCTTGCCGGATCTGTCCGATACCCAGGTGATTATCCGCACGCCTTATGCAGGGCAGGCCCCGCAGATCGTCGAGAATCAGGTCACCTATCCGCTGGCCAGCGCCATGCTCTCGGTGCCAGGAGCCAGCACGGTGCGCGGCTTTTCCTTCTTCGGTGACAGCTTCGTGTATGTCCTGTTCGAAGACGGCACCGACCTCTACTGGGCGCGCTCGCGGGTGCTGGAGTACCTCAGCCAGATCCAAGAGCGCCTGCCGGCCGGGGCCAAACCGGCCCTGGGGCCGGATGCCACCGGAGTCGGCTGGATCTACCAGTACGCCCTGGTCGATCGCAGCGGCCAGCACGACCTGGCGCAGCTGCGCGCCCTGCAGGACTGGTTCCTCAACTTCGAGCTCAAGGCCCTGGCCAATGTCGCCGAGGTGGCGAGCATCGGCGGCATGGTCAAGCAGTACCAGGTGCTGCTCGACCCGATCAAGTTGGCCAGCCGCGGCATCAGCCAGCAGCAGGTGGCGGCGGCCATCGGCGCGGCCAACCAGGAAAGCGGCGGCAGCGTGCTGGAACTGGCCGAGGCCGAATATATGGTGCGCGCTTCCGGCTACCTGCAGAGCCTCGCGGACTTTCGCGCCATTCCCCTGCGCCTGGATGGCGGCGGGGTGCCGGTGACCCTGGGCGAGGTGGCGCATATCCAGCTCGGCCCGGAAATGCGCCGCGGCATCGCCGAGCTGGACGGCGAGGGCGAGGTGGTCGGCGGTGTGGTGATCCTGCGCGCGGGGCGAACGCGCGCAGCACCATCGACGCGGTCAAGCGCAAGCTCGACGAGCTGCAGGCCAGCCTGCCCGAGGGTGTGGAGATCGTCACCACCTACGACCGCAGCCAGCTGATCGACCGCGCGGTGCGCAACCTGGGCGAGAAGCTGGTGGAGGAATTCATCGTCGTGGCCCTGGTGTGCCTGGCCTTTCTCTGGCACCTGCGCTCCTCCCTGGTGGCCATCGTCTCGCTGCCGCTGGGGGTGCTGATCGCCTTTATCGTCATGCAGCAGCAGGGCATCAACGCCAACATCATGTCCCTCGGTGGCATCGCCATCGCAATCGGCGCCATGGTCGACGCGGCCCTGGTGATGATCGAAAACGCCCACAAGAAGATCGAACACTGGCACTCCGCTCATCCAGGACAGGAACTCAAGGGCGAGCGGCACTGGCAGGTGATAGGTGCGGCGGCGGTGGAGGTGGGCCCGGCGCTGTTCTTCAGCCTGATGATCATCACCCTGTCGTTTATCCCGGTGTTTACCCTGCAGGCCCAGGAAGGTCGCCTGTTCGGCCCGCTGGCTTTCACCAAGACCTACGCCATGGCCGCCGCCGCCGGGCTGTCGGTGACCCTGATACCGGTGCTGATGGGCTACTGGATTCGCGGGCGCATCCCGGACGAGCAGTGCAACCCGCTCAATCGTGGACTGATCCGCCTTTACCAACCGGCCCTGGAGCAGGTGCTGCGTTATCCCAGAGCGACCCTGGTGCTGGCCGTGCTGGTGTTTCTCAGCGCGCTCTGGCCGGCCAGCCAGTTGGGCGGCGAGTTTCTGCCGCCACTGGACGAGGGCGACCTGCTGTATATGCCCACGGCACTGCCGGGACTGTCGGCGCAGAAGGCTGCGCAGTTGCTGCAGCAGAGCAACCGCATGATCAAGACGGTGCCCGAGGTGGCGCGGGTGTTCGGCAAGGCCGGGCGCGCCGACAGCGCCACCGACCCGGCGCCGCTGGAGATGTTCGAAACCACCATCCAGTTCAAGCCGCGCGAGCAGTGGCGCGCCGGCATGACCGCGGAAAAACTGGTGGAGGAGCTGGACCGCGCGGTGCAGGTGCCGGGCCTGGCCAACCTGTGGATTCCGCCAATCCGCAACCGTATCGACATGCTCGCCACCGGCATCAAGAGCCCGATCGGGGTCAAGGTCGCCGGCAGCGACCTGGCCCAGATCGACGCCGTGACCCAGGCGGTGGAGCGGGTCGCGCGCACAGTGCCCGGGGTCGGTTCGGCGTTGGCCGAACGCCTGACCGGTGGCCGCTATATCGACATCGACATCGACCGGGTGGCGGCCGCCCGTTATGGCTTGAATATCGCCGAAGTGCAGGATCTGGTGGCCGGGGCCATTGGCGGGATGAATGTCGGCGAAACCGTGGAAGGCCTGGCGCGCTTCCCCATCAACCTGCGTTACCCGCGCGAATGGCGCGACTCCCTGAGCCGTCTGCGCGAGCTGCCGATCTACACCCCGGTGGGCAGCCAGATCACCCTCGGTACGGTGGCGCAGATCGGCATCAGCGACGGCCCACCCATGCTCAGGAGCGAGAATGCGCGGCCCTCCGGCTGGGTCTATATCGACACCCGCGGACGGGACATGGCTTCGGTGGTACATGACTTGCGCCAGGCCATCGCCGAACAGGTGCCTCTGCAGCCGGGCATGAGCCTGAGCTTCTCCGGCCAGTTCGAGTTTCTTGAACGGGCCAATGCGCGGCTCAAACTGGTGGTGCCGGCGACCCTGCTGATCATCTTCGTGCTGCTCTACCTGTGCTTCTCGCGCTTCGACGAGGCGCTGCTGATCATGGCCACGCTGCCGTTCGCCCTGACGGGTGGCATCTGGTTCCTCTACTGGCTGGACTACAACCTGTCGGTGGCCACCGGGGTGGGCTTTATCGCCCTGGCCGGGGTGGCGGCGGAGTTCGGCGTGATCATGCTCTTGTACCTGCGCAACGCCTGGGCCGAGCGCCAGGCGGCGGGGCAGAGCAGCCCGGCGGCCCTGCTGGAGGCGATTCGCGAAGGCGCGGTGCAACGGGTACGGCCCAAGGCGATGACGGTGGCGACCATTATCGCCGGTCTGTTGCCGATCCTGCTGGGCAGTGGCAGTGGCAGCGAGATCATGAGCCGCATCGCTGCGCCCATGGTCGGCGGCATGCTCAGCGCGCCCCTGTTGTCGCTGCTGGTGCTGCCGGCGGCCTATCAGTTGCTGCGCCTGCGCGAGTTGCGGCGCCAGACAAAGGGTGAAGGCGAAGCGGCTCGATCAGAGGTGCTATAACAGAACAGTAGGGCGGGTGAAACCCGCCAGGGCACAGGCGCAGCTAAAGGCTTGGCGGGTTGCCCCCGCCCTAAGAGGTTGGAAAACGCGAAAGCGCTGCAAGCCAGGAGGGCGGCCCCGGATTGCGCTGGGGCTTATCCGGGCTACGGTGTGCGCTTGTGTAGGGTGAACATGGCGAAGCCTTGTCCACCGCTGGCTGCCCAATGGCGGACAAGCCTTCGGCATGTCCTCCCTACGACGTCGTAGATATTGCGCAGGAACATAAGGTCCACGAAACCGCGTTGTTTGTAGGAGCGGCCTTGGCCGCGATGAGCGATTACGCCCAGGTCAGCGCACAGCACCGTAGGTTGGTGCTGAGCCTGCGAAGCTCAACGAGTTCGGCGCGGAATTTCCGCGCAGGGCATGGCAAGGGCTATGAATTATCGATTGTGCCCGGAGCCTGGTGGCGACTTATGGCAGCTCCATGGTTCACGAGAGGCATTGTCTTTCAGGTTCTGATCGACAAAACGGTAGTGACCTTCCTTGAAGTGCGTCCACCAGTCATGACTGACCTCGATGGCGTACTTTGTCAGGACTTCCTCAATGCAGTCCAGGCAGATTCGGGTCGCGTCATAGGCCATGTCGAGGCGTCCCTTGCTGTCATCGAAGGCGACGCTGGCGAGGCCATACAGCTTGTCGATCTCGGCAATTGCCGCATCCAGTTTTTCCCGCTCCGTGGGTTCGAGCTTCAAGTGACGGGTTACCAGATTGGCACTGGAGACGCCCAGCCGGTTTGCTTCTTTCATGGCGGCTTTCCTTCTGTTGGCACAATGGGAAAACAATGGGGAAGCAGTCGACTGGCCCATCGCTTGATTACAGGGTGCTGCTCAGTTGGCGACCCAGGTCACGCCGTTGGGCCCGCGCCCGGTGGCGTAAGTCGTAATGACCTTGCCTGCTTGCAGGTCGATCACCGACAGGCTGTCGTCATAAATATTGGTGATGAATGCAAAGCGGCCGCTGGCGTCCACCGTGACGCCATGGGCGCCCTGGCCCACCTGGTAGGTGGCGACGACTTCAAGACGATCGGTATCGATCACCGATACGCGATTGTCCGGTGCGGCCTTGCTGCCTTCATTGGCCACCAGCACCAGGCGTCCGTCTGGCGTGGCATGCACCTGAATCGGCGACCGACCGACCGCCACTTTCGCCAGCACCTTGCGGCTTTGGCTGTCGATTACCGCGACACTGTTCTCGTCGCGTAGCGATACGAATACGCGCTTGCCATCGGGGGTAAAGCCCACCTGCACCGGCGCCTTGCCAACCGCAATGCGGGTGACCTCCTGGCGTGTGCTCACATCCAGCACCGATACGCTACCGTCCTGTACGTTGGCGACGTAGAGTTCCTTGCCATCGGGGCTAAGACGCAAGCCGTGGGGGGATTTTCCGGTGGCGATGCTGGCGATGTTCTTGCGTGTTTGCAGGTCGATTACCGAGACGGTGTTGGCGCCGGCGTTGGTGACGAATGCATGGCGACCGCTCAGGTCGCTGACCACATGAGCCGGATGAGCCCCGACGGCAATTTCTGCCAGCAGCCCCTGCTGAAAGTCATCGATCTGGAACAGCTGCAGGAAACCTGGCGTGGCTTTCTTGCCGTGCCCGTGATCAGCGCCGCTGCGCTCACCCACTGCCATCAGATAGCGACCATCGGCGCTGACCTGGACATTGTGGGGAGAAATACTCAGATCCAGCGACAGACGCTGACCATCCTCAAGCAGGATGCGGGTCAGCGAAGCCCCGTGTTCGTCGGCGCTGAAAACCTGGCCGTCTGGATTGGCCTGGACTGAGGCGAGGGTAAGAGTGCAAACCGTAGCCAGCAGCCATTGCGGGCGCAAAGCGCGCGTCCAGATGGTAGAGGCTTTCTTTGCTTGTGGCGGCCCCTGGCAGACCTGTGCGCTGTTGCTCGACCAGCAAGTGAGCCGATCAGCAATGGCGCGGATGAGTGAAAAACGGTGCATGGTAAAACTCCTGAATAAGTTGAAGGCGCGTCGTAATGCCGAACCACAGCACAAGGGCTCCTACAGGCTTGATGCCCCCAAAGAACCGCAGCCGATCAGGGGGCAACAGACCCTAGGAGGCAGCCCATAGGCGAGAAACCAGCTTTCGCGCGATTACGACTTTGGCATCCACCAATAGCGGGTGGATGCCCTTCGTAGACCAGGCAGCCTGGCTTCACTGCCCGTGCTGCATGCTCTGGCCTTCTATCATTTGCTCCATCATCTGCATCATGCCCTGCATGTTTTCGTGCATTTCCTTCATGCACTGCTGTTGGGCGCCATCGTCCTTGGCCATGGGGCACTGACTGTTCTGCATGCCTTGGCGCATGGTGCCCATTTTTTCCTGCATGGCCTTGTGGTGTTCGGCGCGGATTTTCTGCTTTTCCTCCGGGGTTTTGGCGGCGTGCATCTGCTGCATCATCTCGTGCATCTTGCCCATGTCCATGCCGCCCATCATGCCCATGCCTTGGCCTGCGGTGGCGGGTGGGGTGGCGGCACCTTGAGAGTGATGGGCCTCTTCGGCAAAGGCCGGGGCGGCCAGTAGTGCGCCGGTCAGGGCGAGGGCGGTCAGGGTCTTGTAGGTGAATGTGCTCATGGTGTTTCTCCTGCTGGGTTTTATTGGGTTTTGTGAATAGCGCTCAAGGAGGCTCGCTTGAGCTGTAGGGAATTGACGATCACCGACAGCGAGCTGGCGGTCATGGCGATCACGCCGATCATTGGATGGAGCAGGCCGGCCGCGGCGATGGGAATGGCGGCGACGTTGTACGCGGAAGCCCAGATCAGGTTTTCGACGATCTTGCGGAAGGTCAGGCGCGACAGCTGCGCTGCTTCCACCAGACCCATCAGGCGGCCGCCGATAAGGATTACGTCGGCGGCCTCCATGGCCACGTCGGCGCCACTGCCAATGGCGATGCCAATGTTGGCCTGTTTCAGCGCCGGGGCGTCGTTGATGCCGTCGCCGACCATCGCCACCCACTGGCCGTATTCGGCCTGCAGCTGGCGAATCACCTCAACTTTGCCGCTGGGCAGCACGCCCGCATGCACCTTGTCGATGCCCACTTGGGCGGCGATATGGGCGGCGGCGCGCGGGTTGTCGCCGGTCAGCATCACGGTCTGGATGCCCAGGGCACGCAGTTCGGCGATGGCGGCCTGGGCATCCTCCTTGAGGCTGTCTGCCACCGCTACTACGCCGATCAATTGCTGCTCGCGGGACACATAGAGGGCGGTCTTGCCCTGGTTTTCCAGGGTTTCAAGCTGGCTGGCCAGGGCGGCGGTGTCCACCTGGCATTCCTGCATCCAGCGCGCATTGCCGACGCGGATCAACTGGCCGTCCACCTGGCCCTGCACGCCCAGGCCGTTGAGCGCCTGGAAATCGCTGAGCGCTCCCAGTTCCAGGCCGAGTTCCTTGATGCGCTCGACCATGGCCTGGGCAATCGGGTGTTCGGAGCCGTATTCCACGCTGGCCGCCAGGCGCAGCAGCGCCTGCTCGTCAACACTGGCGCTGGGCAGGCAGTCGGTAACCACCGGCTTGCCCAGTGTCAGGGTGCCGGTCTTGTCCAGCACCATCACCTTGATGTCCTTGAACATCTGAATGGCCGTGCCGGAACGGTAGAGAATGCCGCGCTCGGCGCCGCGGCCAGCACCGACCATCAACGCGGTTGGAGTGGCCAGGCCGAGGGCGCAGGGGCAGGCGATTACCAGCACCGCGACTGCCGACAGCAGCCCCACCAGCCCCGGCGAAAGCTCGGGGTTGACCCAGGGCAGCCAGGTCGCGCCCCATACCAGCACGCCGCGCAGCGACTCGCCCCAGACCAGCCAGACCACCAGACTGGCCAGGCTGATCAGTAGCACCAGGGGCACGAAGCGCCCGGTCACGCGGTCGGCGAATTCCTGGATCGGCACCTTGGAGCTTTGCGCATGCTCGACCAGATCGATCACCTGGGCGAGGAAGGTGTCCTGGCCGACCTTGGTGGCGCGCACGGTCAGCAGGCCTTCCTTGTTCAGGGTCGCGCCTATCACCGCATCGCCTGGGCCTTTCTCCTTCGGCAGCGATTCGCCGGTGGCCAGGGACTCGTCGATATGGCTGTTACCCTCGACCACCTCGCCGTCGCTGGGCACCTTCTCGCCGGGGCGGACCAGCATCAGGTCGCCGACCACCACGGCTTCGATTGGCACCTGCACTTCCTTGCCGTCGCGCAGCAGAACCGCACTCTTGGCCCCCAGTTCCAGCATTTTGCGGATGGCCTGGGAAGCGCGGCCCTTGGCGCGGGCCTCCAGATAGCGGCCGATCAGGTGGAAGGTGGTGATGGTGGCGGCCATCTCGACGAAGGAGGTCATGGGGTAGAAGAACCCCACCAGGCCGATAAAGTAGGGCGGCAGGCTGCCCAGGCTGATCAGCACATCCATATTGGCGGTGCGGTTGCGCAGCGCCTTCCAGGCCGACACATGGGTGCTGGCCCCGGCGATAAACACTGGGATGGCGGCGAGCACCACCACGATGGCCAGGTAGCCGGGCACCGCTACGCCGGCCATGGGCAGGGCCATCAGTAGCATGATCAGGGTTGCCGGTACGCCGGCTATCCACATGCGCCGCCAGGCGTCGCGCAGGTACTGCTCTTCCTCTTCGGCCCCTGTGGGTTCGCCTGCAGTGCTGGCCAGCACCGCCTTGGCCACCTGGTAGCCGGCCTGTTCCACGGCCTGCTGGAGGGCCGCCAGGCTGGTCTGCTCGGCATCGAATTCGATGCGTACCTTGTGGCTGGCGATGCTGGTGCTTAGTTCGGCGATGCCGGGCAGGCGCTTGAGCGACTGGCTAACCAGCCCGGCGCAGTGGTCGCTGCCCATACCGGGCACTATCAGTATCGCGCTTTGCCGCTTGGGGCTGGGTTCGGCTGCGTTCATGGCTGTTGCTCCTTGCTTGCGGTGGAATTGCTCAAATGCGGGATAAAGGCCGGCACCCGTGCTCGGTAGGCGTGCCAGCGGGCACCGAAGGTGGCTTCGGCCCAGCGTTCTTCCTGGCGCGCCAGGTGTGCGTACATCAGCAACAGCACTGGGAACATCAGCAAAGTCAACAGGGTCGGCCACTGCAGCAGAAAGCCCAGCATGATCAACACGAAGGCGACGTACTGCGGATGACGGATGCGCGCGTAGGGGCCACTTTCGGCCAGCTCGCCCGTCTGCTGGGCGTGATAGAGCACGCGCCAGGCCGTGGCCAGCAGCCAGAAACCGGCGAAGATCAGCAGGTTGCTGAGGATATGCAGCGCACCGAAATGCGGATCGCCTTCGATGCCCAGCAGGCTGTTCCACAGATGGCCGGCGTTGTGCGACAGCGGATCCAGTTGCGGGTAGCTGCTTTGCAACCAGCCGGCCAGCAGGTAGAGCGTCAGCGGAATGCCGTACATCTCGACGAACAGCGCGACGATAAAGGCGGCGAAGGTGCCGAAGGTGCGCCAGTCCCGTGGGCTGTTCGGCTTGAAAAAGCTGAAAGCGAAAATGATAAACACCAGTGAATTGATGATCACCAGGCCCCAGAGGCCGTAGGCCGAGGTTGTATGTTCCATATGATGTTGCCTCCTGATCAGTGGTGGTCGTGCGGGCCATCTTTATCCCGACCATGACCGCGGTGCATAAACACATGCATCAGCGGGCACAGCAGCAGGATCAGATAGGGCAGGGCACCAAGCAGATGGGCCTCATGCTCTTCCCAGAGGAGGAACAGGGCGATGGCGGCGAAAACCACCAGTGCAGGCCAGAAGCGCCAGGGGTTGTTGGCTGCTGGGGCGCTATGCGGGTCATGGGGCATGTTGGCACTCTCCAAAAAACCGAGGGGCGCAGCGCTATGCACGGCGTGGGCCGGCGCAGCGCGGCTGCGGGTTTTAGCGGGGGAGAGTGGCGCTATTCGTTATAGCGATGCAGCTGCTTGCGAATGGGCGCGGGTAGGCCGGGGCTGAATAAGGGTATGCGCAGCAAGCGGCCGCTGCGCCGCTGCAGATCGCTGAACAGGCCAAGGCTGCCAGCCAGGGCGAACAGGGCGGTCAAGGCCAAGAGCGTGAGCAGTTGCTGGTTGAGCGGCGCGTTCTGCACGGCGCTGCAGCTATCCGCAGTGCTGTGATCATGGCTGGCATGCTCGTGGCCGCTGTAGGAGACGACCTCGGCGGCGTCGTGGGTGTGGGCGCTAGCGACTTGAATATGGGCGAAGGAGCAGGCGATAAGCAGCACACACCAGAGCGCCAGCAGATTTCTGCTGAATGCTCTATAGCGGCTGCGCATCGCCTGGATCATGGGATTTGGTTTCCGTGCCTATTGAATACTGACGCTTTGATTAAGGCTTAGTTGCAGCCATGCGCAATTGATTCAGATCACGGTTTTAGCAAATCGCTATTGCGGGCGTGCAACGCCACTCTGTGAAGTGGGGCCAGCCGCTCAGCGCGCCACGCTGACTCCTTCCAGATTGGCGAAGGAGGTGTCCTTGGCGGTGAGCAGGAAGTCGCGCATAAAGGGTGCATCGAGCATATCGGTGCGGATGCCGGCGTACAGGGTGGCGAACAGGCCCTTGTCGCCCAGGCGCTTGGCCGTCACATAACCGCGTGAGCTGTATTCGTGCAGCGCCCAGTTGGGCAGGCCGCAGACGCCGCGGCCGCTGGCCACCAGCTGCATCATCATCACCGTCAGCTCGGAGGTGCGTACCTGGGCGGGTTCCACATCCGCAGGCTCAAGGAAGCGGGTAAAGATATCCAGGCGGTCGCGCTCTACCGGGTAGGTGATCAGCGTCTCCGTGGCCAGGTCTTCTGGCCTGATGCAGGCCTTGCTGGCCAGTGGGTGCTGGTTGGCCACCGCCAGCATGGCTTCGTAGGTGAACAGCGGTACATAGGTGATGCCGGGCAGTTCCAGTGGGTCCGAGGTCACCACCAGGTCCAGATCTCCCCGGGCCAGGGCCGGCAGCGGGGCGAAGGAGAAGCCCGAGGCCAGGTCCAGTTCCACCTCCGGCCAGGCGTCGCGGAACTGATCGATGGTCGGCATCAGCCACTGGAAGCAGCTGTGGCATTCGATGGCCATGTGCAAGCGGCCAGCGGTGCCGCCCGCCAGGCGCGCCAAATCACGCTCGGCGCCGCGGAGCAGGGGCAGGGTGGCGTCGGCGAGCTGTAGCAGGCGCAGGCCGGCGCTGGTGAAGCGCACGGGCTTGGTCTTGCGCACGAACAGCTGCAGGCCGAGGCGCTCTTCCAGCTCCTTGAACTGGTGTGAAAGGGCCGACTGGGTCAGGTGCAGGCGTTCGGCGGCTTCCACCAGGCTGTCGGTTTCGCGCAGGGCGTGCAGGGTTTTCAGGTGGCGTAGCTCGAGCATGGCGATTCTCTAAAAGGTTTCACTCATCCAGTTGCGTGTCTGGATGAAAATGGTTCATACAGCCTACATGAGTAAATCTTTAGATCAAGACGAAAATCTTGAGTTTGTCTCACTCGGTGTTGGTGCCGAGAATGGCGCCATCTCGATTGATTCTGGAGTTTCACGACATGGCCCTGTCCCATTCCCTCGGTTTCCCGCGCATCGGCCGCGACCGCGAACTGAAGAAAGCCCTCGAAGCCCACTGGCAAGGTGAGCTGGACGAAGCCGGCTTGCGCGCCGTCGGCCAGCGTCTGCGCGCCGAGCACTGGCAATTGCAGAAGGATGCCGGCATCGATCTGCTGCCGGTGGGTGACTTCGCCTGGTACGACCAGGTACTCGCTCATTCGCTGGCCTTCGGTGTGATTCCCGAGCGCTTTCGCCCGGCCGCCGGCAAGCCGACGCTGGAGACCCTGTTCGCCATGGCCCGTGGGGCCGTTGCAAACAAGAGCAGTGGCAGTTGCTGCGGTGGTGCCCACGCCCAGGAAATGACCAAGTGGTTCAATACCAACTACCACTACCTGGTGCCGGAGTTCAGTGCTGACCAGCAGTTCGCCCTGAGCTGGGAGCAACTGTTCGAGGAGGTGGCTGAGGCGCATGCCCTCGGTCACGACGTCAAGCCGGTGCTTATCGGTCCGCTGACCTATCTATGGCTGGGCAAGGCCAAGGGTGGCGACTTCGACAAGCTGGAGCTGCTCGAAAGTCTGCTGCCGGTCTATGGCGAGATCTTCCAGCGTCTGGCCGCGCAGGGCGTGGAGTGGGTGCAGATCGACGAGCCGATTCTGGTGCTCGATCTGCCACAGGCTTGGAAGAACGCCTTCGAGCGCGCCTACAACCTGATTCAGCGCGAACCCTGCAAGAAGCTGATCGCCACCTACTTTGGCGGCCTGGAAGACAACCTCGGTCTGGCCGCCAACCTGCCTGTAGATGGCCTGCATATCGACCTGGTACGTGCGCCGGAGCAGTACCCGACCATTCTCGACCGTCTGCCGGCTTATAAAGTGTTGTCGCTGGGCGTGGTCAACGGGCGCAACGTCTGGCGCTGCGATCTGGAGAAAGCCCTTGAGGTGCTGCGCCACGCTCACGAGCGTTTGGGCGACCGGCTGTGGGTCGCGCCGTCCTGCTCGCTGCTGCACAGCCCGGTGGACCTGATGCGCGAAGACCAGCTCGATGCCGAGCTGAAAGGCTGGCTGGCTTTTGCCGTGCAGAAATGTCAGGAGGTCGCATTGCTCGGTAAGGCCCTGGAGGTGCCGGAAGACGCTTCTGTGCATGCCGCCTTGCAAGCGAGCCGCTCAGTACAGGCTGCTCGTGCGGCTTCAGGGCGTATTCACAAACCCGAGGTGCAGGCCCGTCTGGCGGCGATTCGTCCGCGTCATGCCCAGCGCCAGTCGGCGTTCGCCGAGCGCATCGAACAACAGCGTGAGTGCCTGCAACTGCCATTGTTGCCGACCACCACCATCGGCTCCTTCCCGCAGACCTCGGCGATTCGCCTGGCGCGGCAGTCGTTCAAGCAAGGCAAGCTGAGTGCGGCCGAATACACCGAGGTCATGCAGAGTGAAATTCGCCAGGCGGTACAGGTGCAGGAGCGCCTGGGGCTGGACGTGCTGGTGCATGGCGAGGCCGAGCGCAACGATATGGTCGAGTACTTTGCCGAACAACTCGATGGCTATGCCTTCACCCGCTTCGGCTGGGTGCAGAGTTACGGCTCACGTTGCGTCAAACCGGCGGTGATCGTTGGCGACCTGAGCCGACCCAAGGCCATGACGGTGGAATGGATCAAGTACGCCCAGGGTCTGACCGACAAGGTGATGAAGGGCATGCTGACCGGCCCGGTGACCATGCTGATGTGGTCGTTCCCGCGCGAGGACGTGTCACGTGAAGTGCAGGCGCAGCAACTGGCGCTGGCGATTCGTGACGAAGTGGTGGATCTGGAGGCAGCCGGTATCAAGATCATCCAGATCGACGAGGCGGCGTTTCGCGAAGGGTTGCCGTTACGTCAGGCCGCCTGGCAGCACTACCTGGACTGGGCCACCGAGGCCTTCCGCCTCACCGCCAGCGGTGTGCGCGACGAGACGCAGATCCACACCCACATGTGCTACAGCGAGTTCAACGATGTGATCGAGTCCATCGCGGCGATGGATGCCGACGTGATCACCATCGAGACCTCGCGTTCGGACATGGAGCTGTTGGCAGCGTTCGAGAAGTTCGCTTACCCGAACGACATCGGCCCCGGCGTGTATGACATCCACTCGCCACGGGTGCCGGACAGCGCCGAGATGGTCGGGTTGTTGCGCAAGGCGGCGCGGCGTATCCCGCTCGAACGCCTGTGGGTCAACCCCGATTGCGGCCTGAAAACCCGCGCCTGGCCGGAAACCGAGGCGGCGTTGGTGAACATGGTGGCCGCCGCCAGGCAGTTGCGCGCCGAGCTGGCCTGATTCCCCGGCAGTGGTCGCGGCTGAAGCCCCTCCTACGGATAGGTAGGAGGGGCGCTCGCGACGCTCTGGATCGCACTTCTGGTCACCGTCTGGGCAACCGTTCGTCCCCCTTCATCAAACTGTCACGCTTGTGTGGCAGCGCCGTCGAACGACTTTCATCAGACTCGCGCTTCAGTGGGGTTCTGCGTTTCTGGTGTTTCCATGCGTGCATTCATTTTCCTGGCCGCGTTGCTTTGCGGCCTGCCGTCTCTTGCGGCCAATCGTTGCGACCTGTCCGAGCCGACCCGCTATGCGGATGTCGGTGAGGTGCGTCTGGCTTATCAAAGCATCGGCAGTGAGCGCGACCCGGCGCTGCTGCTGGTGATGGGGCTGGGCGGACAGTTGATCCACTGGCCTGACGAGGTGGTCGAGCGCCTGTGTCAGCAGGGCTTTCGCGTCGTGCGCTTCGACAATCGCGATGTCGGGCTGAGCACGTGGCGGCGGCCGGCGCCGAGCATCAACCTGCCTTACGAGGTACTGCGCTATCGCCTGGGCCTTTCGCTCGGCGCGCCTTATCACCTGCGCGACATGGCGGGCGATGCCCTGGGGTTGATGGATCGTCTGGGCGTCGACAACTTCCATGTACTGGGTGCGAGCATGGGCGGCATGATCGCCCAGCACCTGGCCGATCTGGCGCCGCAGCGCGTTCTCAGTCTGACGCTGGTGATGACCAGCTCGGGTGCTCAAGGACTGCCTGCACCCAGCGATGCGCTGGTGGCGCTGCTGGCAAGGCGCGAGGCGGGGAGTCGCGAGGCCGCTCTGCAGCAGCAGGCAGACTTGCTGGCGGCCCTCGGTAGCCCGTCGGTGCATGATGATCGTGCCTTGCTCTTGCATCAGGCTGAACAGGCCTATGACCGCGCCTTCAATCCCGAAGGCGTGCAGCGTCAGCTGCTGGCGATTCTTGCCGAGTCGAGTCGGGTCGAGTTGCTCAATCGCCTGAACGTGCCGACGCTGGTGGTGCACGGCACGGCCGACCCGCTATTGCCGGTAATGCATGGGGTACACGTGGCTGCGCATATCAAGGGCTCCGAACTCAAGTTGATTCCGGGCCTGGCGCATCGCTTTCAGGATGCCTTCAAGGAGCCTTTGCTGGCCGCAGTGCTGCCGCATCTCGCGGCGCATCGGGGGGATTTGGGCTTGGCGCGTCTGTAGGTGGGAGCGCTCAAAGCTCCTGATTGTGCTTGATCGCTTCGCGGCGTTGCAGGTTGTCGATGTGCTCGCTGCTATGACGCATCAGCTTGTCGGCCATGACCATGCGCTCGATATAGCGCACGATGCTCTGTTCGGCGTCGTGACGGGAGAGGTAGGGGCCCTCCAGCGTGCCTTCGCGAGTGGCGAAGAAATACTGGCCGTTGACGGCGCTGACGCGTGAGCTGCGGTAATGCGTGCCCGGTTGGGGGTCGACGGTGCGTTGGCCGAACATGGCGGGGACTCCATCTGCAGGTGCTGGATAACCTGAGTCTACTGTGGCCAATGCGACCTGCTTGGCAAAACGACAGATGGTAGATTTTGGCGGCTTGTTAGGTGCTTTTAGCGGATCTTATAGATTATTGGCGCCGGTCGGCTGGCGTTTCTGGGTTGCCGATCAGTACAGTTTCGCTCGGCAACTGGGCTGAACTGTTGCTGTGTCGGTGTGGTGGCCTCTCCTAGAATGCTCTGCTGCGGTCGACATGCTCTGTTGGCCGCCTGCCAGAGGTTGCCATGCACATTTCTTCCGGCCGTTGGATGTACGGTCTGCTGCTGGCCCTGATCACTTCGGTGCTTTGGGGCATCCTGCCAATCAAGCTGAAAGAAGTTCTCCTGGTCATGGATCCGGTCACGGTCACCTGGTATCGCCTGGCCGTGGCCGGTTCGCTGCTGTTTGCCTACCTGGCTGCGAGCCGTCGGTTACCGCGTTTCCGTCCGCTCGGGCGCAAGGGCGGCTGGCTGCTGGCGCTGGCCATTGGCGGGCTGACGGCCAACTACGTGCTGTACCTGGTCGGGCTCAACCTGCTCAGCCCCGGTACCACGCAACTGGTGATCCAGGTGGCGCCGATCCTGTTGCTGATCAGCAGCCTGTTCGTCTTTCGCGAGCGTTTCAGTCTGGGCCAGGCGCTTGGCCTGATGGTCATGCTGCTGGGCTTCGGCCTGTTCTTCAATCAGCGCCTGGGTGAGCTGCTGACCTCGCTGACCACCTATACCACCGGGGTGCTGACCGTGCTGGCGGCTGCCTTTGTCTGGACCTTCTACGGCCTGGCGCAGAAGCAACTGCTGACCTCGTGGAATTCGGTGCAGGTGATGATGGTTATCTACCTGGCCTGCGCGCTGTTGCTGACGCCCTGGGCGCAGCCGCTACAAGCGCTGCAACTGAGCCCGCTGCAAGGCTGGCTGCTGCTGGCTTGCTGCCTGAATACCCTGGTGGCCTATGGCGCCTTCGCCGAGGCACTGGCGCATTGGGAGGCTTCACGGGTCAGTGCGACCCTGGCGCTGACCCCGTTGGTGACCTTCGTCTCCGTGGCCCTGGCCTCGACCTGGTGGCCGGACCACGTGCTACCTGAGCAGGTCAACTGGATCGCCTACGCTGGCGCCGTGGTGGTGGTGCTTGGCTCGGCACTCACCGCGCTCGGCCCATCGCTGCTGGCCGCTTGGCGGACGCGCAGGCCAGGGCGTTAATCCAGCGGCAGCTCGGTGGTGCGTTTGACCTCGCTCATGGCGATATGCGAGTGCGCCTCGTGCACGTGCGGGCGCTGCAGCAGGTGGTCACGCAGGAAGCGCTCGTAGTCGGCGATGTCCTTGGCCACCACCTTGAGCAGGTAGTCCGAACCGCCGGCCATGCTGTAGCACTCCAGTACCTGCGGGTAGCCGACCACAGCTTGCTCGAACTCATCCAGATTGCCGCGGCCGTGTGCCGACAGCTTGATGTCGACGAACACCGTGATGCCGAAGCCCAGGCGCTTATGGTTGAGCAGGGCGACCTTGCGTTCGATCAATCCCTCTTCCTGCATGCGGTTGATGCGCCGCCAGCAGGGTGACTGCGACAGCTCGACCTTTTCCGCCACCTCGGCGGCAGATAGGTCGGCATCGTGTTGCAGCAGGCGGAGAATCCGCCGGTCGATGGGGCTGAGTTTGTCCTGCATGATTGTTTCCAAATTATTGTGATTGTTGGAAGGATCATGCGGAGTATTGCCTTCGAAGCCCGAATATAGAAATAAAAAAGCGGAACCCTCCGGTCATGCTTTAGGCAAATCCGTCGCAGTGATCCTGCTGTGGAAACCAATGGAGCGTGTCTACCATCGCGCTCCTTTGTGCTCGCCATAAAAATAAAAGGAGCGCTCCATGTCACTGGCCGAAATCCGCCTGGATGACAAATACCGCCTCGCCACGGGTCACCTCTATCTGACCGGCACTCAGGCGCTCACCCGCCTGCCCATGCTGCAGAAGCAGCGTGATGCCGCCTTCGGACTCAATACCGCCTGCTTCATCTCCGGCTATCGCGGCTCGCCCCTTGGCGGCCTGGACAAGAGCCTGTGGGACGCGCGCGAGTACCTGAAGGAAAACCACATCCACTTCCAGCCCGGCGTCAACGAAGAGCTGGGCGCGACCGCGGTGTGGGGCAGCCAGCAGGCCAACCTGTTCCCCGGCGCCCGCTACGACGGCGTGTTCGCCATGTGGTACGGCAAGGGGCCGGGCGTCGACCGCAGCGGTGACGTGTTCAAGCACGGCAACTCGGCCGGTGTTTCCAAGCATGGCGGCGTGCTGGTGTTGGCCGGCGACGATCATGGCTGCAAGTCCTCGACCATCGCCCACCAGAGCGAGCATGCGTTCATCGCCGCGTCGATCCCGGTGCTCAACCCGGCCAACGTCCAGGAAGTGCTGGACTACGGCATCATCGGCTGGGAGCTGTCGCGCTACAGCGGCTGCTGGGTAGCGCTGAAGACCATCGCCGAGAACGTCGACTCCTCGGCCGTGGTGGACGTCGATCCACTGCGTATCCAGATAAAGATCCCCGAGGATTTCCAACTGCCGGAAGACGGCGTGCACATCCGCTGGCCCGATCCGCCCCTGGCCCAGGAAAAGCGCCTCAACGTCTACAAGATCTACGCCGCGCGCGCCTTCGCCCTGGCCAACAACCTCAACCAGGTCAAGCTCGATTCGCCCAACCCGCGTCTGGGCATCATCACCACCGGCAAGTCCTACCTCGACGTGCGCCAGGCCCTGGATGACCTCGGCCTGGACGAAGCACTGTGCGCCCAGGTTGGCCTGCGCGTGCTCAAGGTCGGCATGAGCTGGCCGCTGGAGCCGGTGTCGGTGCACCAGTTCGCCGAAGGCCTGGACGAAATTCTGGTGGTGGAAGAGAAACGCAGCATCATCGAAGACCAGCTCACCGGCCAGCTCTATAACTGGCCAGTGGGCAAGCGCCCGCGCGTGGTCGGCGAGTTCGATGAACAGGGTAATTCGCTGCTGCCCAACTTGGGCGAATTGACTCCGGCGATGATCGCCCGGGTGATCGCCAAGCGCCTGGCGCCGATCTACAGCAGCCCGACCATCGAAGAGCGCCTGGCCTTCCTCGATGCCAAGGAAAAGGCCCTGGCCGCGCCCAAGCACAAGACCGTGCGCACCCCGCATTTCTGCTCCGGCTGCCCGCACAACAGCTCGACCAAGGTGCCGGAGGGCAGCCGCGCCCTCGCTGGCATCGGTTGCCATTACATGACCCAGTGGATGGATCGCAGCACCGACACCTTCACCCAGATGGGCGGCGAGGGCGCCACCTGGATCGGCCAGGCGCCGTTCACCGATACGCCGCACGTGTTCCAGAACCTCGGTGACGGCACCTACTTCCACTCCGGCCATCTGGCCCTGCGCGCGGCCGTGGCCGCCGGGGTCAATATCACCTACAAGATTCTCTACAACGATGCGGTGGCGATGACCGGCGGCCAGCCCATCGACGGCGAGCTGCGTATCGACCAGCTCAGCCAGCAGGTGCATGCCGAGGGCGTCAAACGCATCGCCCTGGTCAGCGATGAGCCGGACAAGTACCCGACCCGCGCCACCTTCGCCCCGGGCGTGACCTTCCACCACCGCCGCGAACTGGACGCCGTGCAGCGTGAGTTGCGCGAGGTAAAAGGTGTGTCGGTGATCCTCTACGACCAGACCTGCGCCACCGAAAAACGTCGTCGGCGCAAGCGCGGCAAGATGGTCGATCCGGCCAAGCGCGCCTTCATCAACCCGGCCGTGTGCGAAGGCTGTGGCGACTGCAGCGTGAAATCCAACTGCCTGTCGGTGCTGCCGCTGGAAACCGAACTGGGGCGCAAGCGCGAGATCGACCAGAGTGCCTGTAACAAGGACTTCAGCTGCCTGGAGGGCTTCTGCCCGAGTTTCGTCACCGTGCACGGCGGCAGCCTGCGCAAGCCCGAGGCCGTTGGCCTCGGTGCGCTGTTCATCGCCCTGCCGGAGCCGAAACAGCCGGCCCTGACTCGCCCCTGGAACATCCTTCTGCCCGGTGTTGGCGGTAGCGGTGTGACCACCGTTGGCGCGCTGCTGGGCATGGCCGCGCATATCGAAGGCAAGGGCTGCACCGTGCTCGACCAGGCCGGCCTGGCGCAGAAGTTCGGCCCGGTGATCACCCATATCCGCATCGCCGCGCAGCAGAGCGACATCTACGCGGTGCGCATCGCCGCCGGGGAAACCGACCTGCTGCTGGGTTGCGACCTGGTGGTGTCGTCCAGCGAAGAGGCGCTGGCCAAGCTCAACGACAAGATCGCCCATGCGGTGATCAACAGTCATGAGGCGGCCACTGCCGAGTTCACCCGCAACCCGGACGCCCAGGTTCCCGGCGCAGCCATGCGCGAGGCGATCAGCGAGGCGGTGGGCGAGGGCAAGACTCGTTTCGTCGACGCTACTCGCCTGGCCACTCGCCTGCTCGGCGATAGCATCGCCACCAACCTGTTCATGCTCGGCTATGCCTATCAGTTGGGCCTGGTGCCGGTATCGGCCGAAGCGCTGAACAAGGCCATCGAGCTCAACGGCGTGTCCGTTCAACTCAACCAGCAGGCCTTCCTCTGGGGCCGTCGCGCCGCACATGACCTGGCTGCGGTGGAAAAGCTCGCCGCGCCCAAGGTCGTCGAAGCGCCGCATTGCAGCACGCTGGAGGAAATCGTTGCCGACCGTGTGCAGCGTCTGACCGCCTACCAGAACGCGGCCTATGCCGAACGCTACCGTGAGCTGGTCGAGCACGTGCGCAAGGCCGATACCGATGCGCAGCAGCGCCTGAGCAAGGCCGTAGCTCGCTATTACTTCAAGCTCCTGGCCTACAAGGACGAGTACGAAGTGGCGCGGCTGTACAGCGATGCCACGTTCCGCAAGCAGCTCGAAGCGCAGTTCGAAGGCGACTACCAACTGCAGTTCCACGTGGCGCCGAGCTGGTTGAGCAAGCCCGATGCGGTTACCGGCCAGCCACGCAAGCGCAGCTTCGGCCCCTGGATGCTCAAGGCGTTCGGCGTACTGGCGCGCTTCAAGTTCCTGCGTGGCAGCGTGCTCGATCCGTTCGGCCACAGTGCCGAGCGTCGCCTGGAGCGCGAGCTGATCGAGGAGTACGAAGCCAATGTGGCCTACCTGCTCGCCGAGCTCAACGCCGGTAACTACCGCACGGCGGTGGCGCTGGCCGAGATTCCCGAGCAGATCCGCGGCTACGGCCACGTCAAGGAAGCGGCACTGGCCAAGGCGCGCGAGCAGGCGACGCAGCTCAAGGCACGCCTGACCGTCAGCGAGATCGCCGCTGTGCAGCTGTTCGAACCGGCTGCCTGAGCCGCAAACCCATCCCCTTTGCCACCCTCTCCCGTGCGGGAGAGGGGCGGCTTTTTATATCCGAGGTAACCCGATGTCCGTCTTCACTCACGTCGACTTCGATCAGCACGAACAGGTGGTCTCTCGATTCGACAAGCTCAAGAGAAATTACGAGAGCGTGGTGGCCATGGCCTGAGCCTTCCTATGGTTGCCCATGTAAAACGGCAGCAGGCCCTAGGAAGTGAGCGGTGGCGACATGACAAATGCGCGTGTCGCCGCTAAGATGCGGCCCGGCCGTTGCCAATACGGCCGTGTCCCCTTAGTTCAACGGATAGAATAAGCCCCTCCTAAGGGCTAGATGCTGGTTCGATTCCAGCAGGGGACGCCAAATGATTGACTCTATCTGTCTATAGAAGTCTACGAATCCCAGTAAAGCCGGCCACTTGAGCCGGCTTTGTTGTATCCGGCTGTCTACTATTGTCTCTGTACATATCCACGTTTTAGGAAGACGTTTAGGGATACGCCGGTTCGATAAGGGTACGTATTCCTATGGCACGCCCAGTCACCCCTCTGACAGATTCCAAGTGTG
Source organism: Pseudomonas oleovorans subsp. oleovorans (assembly GCF_002197815.1). Classification (GTDB taxonomy): domain Bacteria; phylum Pseudomonadota; class Gammaproteobacteria; order Pseudomonadales; family Pseudomonadaceae; genus Aquipseudomonas; species Aquipseudomonas oleovorans. The sequence goes on along the minus strand of NZ_NIUB01000008.1, from coordinate 92,786 downwards.
AGGCTGCCAAGCCGCGCGAGAAGGAATACAAGCTGTTCGATGGTCAGGGCCTGTACCTGGCTGTGAAGCCCAGCGGTTCCAAGGTGTGGCGCTTCAAGTTCACCCGGCCCGATGATAGGGCGGGGCTGGCCACTTTCGGCAACTACCCAGCGCTGACCCTGAAGGCCGCCCGTGATCGGCGTGCTTCTGCCCTGGAGCTGCTGGCCCACGATCAAGACCCGATAGAGACCGCCAGGCTCGCAAAGATCGAAGCCACCAATGCCCGCGCCAACACCTTCAAGGCCATGGCCGAGGAATGGCATGCGGCCTGTTCCCTCAAGTGGTCGCCAGGGCATGCCGCCACGGTGTGGCGCAACCTCGAGTTGCACGTATTGCCGGTGCTCGGTGCGCGCCCGCTGGGTGAGCTCAAAACCCGGGATCTGATGCAGCCGCTCAAGGCCGTGGAGAAGCGCGGCACCCTGGAGCTGGCTGGCCGGCTGCGCCAGTACATCACCGGGGTCATGCGTATGGCAGTGCAGCATGGGCTGATCGACAGTAACCCGGCCAACGACCTGGTGGGCGCCACGGCCACCCGCAAGAGTGCCCACCGGCCCGCCTTGCCACTGGATCGCCTACCCGAGCTGCTGCAGCGTATCAAGGCCGATTCCGGCCGGGCGCTGACCCGGCATGCGGTATCGCTCACCCTGCTGGTGTTTATCCGCTCCAGCGAGCTGCGTTTTGCCCGTTGGAGTGAGATCGACACCGTCCGGGCCATGTGGGAGATACCCGGCCAGCGCGAGGCCATCGAGGGCGTCAAGTTCTCCCACCGCGGCGCCAAGATGGGGACTCCGCACCTGGTACCGCTGAGCCGCCAGACACTGGAGCTGCTGGAACAGGTGCGGCAGCTCACCGGTCGCTTCGATCTGGTGTTCCCCGGCGACCATTACCACCACAAGCCCATGAGCGAGAACACCATCAACAAGGCCCTGCGCCGTATGGGTTATGACACCAAGGTTGATCTGTGCGGCCACGGCTTCCGCACTATGGCCTGTTCCGCCTTGGTGGAGTCGGGGCTATGGTCGAAGGATGCCGTTGAAAGGCGGATGAGCCACCAAGAGCGCGACACGGTGCGTGGCGCCTACATCCACAAGGCAGAGCACCTGCAGGAACGCCGGCTGATGTGCCAGTGGTGGGCCGACTACCTCGATGCCAACCGGCAGCAGCACGTCACCCCATACGATTTCGCCCACCGTTGGTAAGGGGTCGGCAACGTGGTGCCGGTCAACTTCGGCAAGTCGGTTTGAGCATGCAAACCCATACCCCTGAAAAATTCCTTGTTCTTGGTGTGATTGGTGCTCCTAGAATGCTTGGGGCCAGTAACCACGGGGCTTTCAGCGATGGAGCACAAGAGCGAACAGACAGGAACACGGGCGGCAATGAACACCTGTTGTGTTCCGGCGTCCTGCCTCAAAAAGGCCGATTCGGCCTGCTCTTGCCTGTAAAGGAGCTGATCTACCAAGAGGTTTGGGGATTGTTGCTGGCTTACAACATCATTCGTCGTGAAGCCAGTCAGGCAGCCGTCGCCTTTGGCCGCTCCCCAAGCGACATCCGCTTCAAGCCGGTGGCCCACTACATCGCCGTGCAATTGATCGTGATGGCAGCGGCCAACCCGATTTCAGCAACAGGACAACGCTTATCAGCGTTGAGGGCAGGAGTCGGTGGGCTGTTTCTGGATCACCGCCCAAGGCCATCAAGAGCAAGGACGGTGAAGATTTCATAGACCCGCTACCCGGTGGATCGCAAGGCTGCTCCGCTTAAGTCAACAGCATTACACGCGAGGTGGGCCTTGCTATCAACGCGATGGGTCTCAGCTGTCCTTACGCTCTTGTGCCATGCAGGCAGCGGCGGTGAACAGCACGTCGGTGGAAGAGTTCAGCGCGGTTTCTGCCGAGTCCTGAACGATGCCGATGATGAAACCGATGGCGACGATCTGCATGGCCACGTCATTGGGGATGCCGAACAGGCTGCAGGCCAGCGGGATCAGCAGCAGCGAGCCGCCGGCGACACCGGATGCGCCGCAGGCACTGATCGAGGCCAGCACGCTCAGCAGCAGGGCGGTGGGTAGATCGACGGGGATGCCCAGGGTGTGCACTGCAGCCATGGTCAGCACGGTGATGGTGATGGCGGCACCGGCCATGTTGATGGTGGCGCCCAGCGGAATGGAGACCGAGTAGGTTTCTTCGTGCAGGCCCAGGCGCTGGCTCAGTTGCAGGTTGACCGGAATGTTGGCGGCCGAGCTACGGGTGAAGAAAGCGGTGATGCCGCTTTCGCGCAGGCAGGTGAACACCAGCGGGTAGGGGTTGCGACGGATCTTCCAGTACACCAGCGCCGGGTTGACCACCAGGGCCACCAGCAGCATGCAGCCGACCAGCACCACCAGCAGGTGCAGATAACCGAGCAGGGCGTCGAAGCCGGATTCGGCGAGGGTGGCGGCGACCAGGCCGAAGATCCCCAGCGGCGCCAGGCGGATCACCAGCTTGACGATGGCAGTCACACCGTTGGACAGTTCGCCCAGCAGTTGTTTGCTACCGGCGCTGGCATGGCGGAAGGCGAAGCCGAGGCCGATAGCCCAGGCCAGGATACCGATGAAGTTACCATTCAGCAGGGCATTGACCGGGTTGTCGACCACGTTCATCAGCAGCGTCTTGAGGACTTCACCGATGCCGCCAGGGGGTGTCAGCTCGGCGGCCTGGCTACTCAGTACCAACGAGGAAGGGAAGAGGAAACAGGCCACTACCGCTACCAACGCTGCGCTGAAGGTGCCGAGCAGGTACATCATCAGAATCGGACGGATGTGGGTTTGCTGGCCGTGTTGGTGGTTGGCGATGGATGACATCACCAGAATGAACACCAGTACCGGAGCGACGGCCTTTAACGCAGAGATGAATACGTTGCCGATGAACGCGACAGACAGTGCCGCCTGCGGAGCGATTACGGCCAGGGCGATACCTGCCAGCAGGCCGATGATGATCTGTGTCACCAGGCTGGTGCGGTTGAGTAGCTGCAGGGCAGGGTGAAGGGCTTGGGACATCGCGAGTTCTCTGGTTGCTGGGCGCGTTGCAAGTGGCGTCGGGCCTGGTTCGAGAGGTTTTTCGGTAGTGCCATGGAGAGCAGGCCGAAAAAATAGCGCGCGACTCTAGCACAGCCGGATCGGGGTTCGTGCGCTGGACGGGCATCTGGACGACAGGGCGCAAGCCCATGTCGCATCTCTACAAGGCTTGTCTGCCGGCTCTGCCAGGTAGTTGCCGGGGCGGATCAGCAAACCTGCGGCTGGCAGGGTGTGACCCGTGGTCGCTCGAAGAACAGGAAGAATTGAGGCTACGCTGTACCCTGTGCGGCGCAAGCGAGCGTCTGAATCGTGATGAGTTGGCAATCGAACTGTTCGTTTTCCAGGGCATCGAAAGTTGCATCGCCCGCACGCCCCAAGGGCGCCGTCCTAGCCGCGCAGGCCCGCCGCCATTCCCGGTTTCCGTGCACAAGGAGCTTTACCCGTCAATGCGCTTGATCTGGAAGTCATTCCGCTCGCTCTATTTCGCCACCTTGCTGATGTTGCTCGGCTCTGGCCTGCTCAGTACCTACCTGGCCCTGCGTCTGGCTGACACCGTGGATGGTCTCTGGGTCGGTGCGCTGATGGCGGCCAATTACTTTGGCCTTGTGCTCGGCGGCAAGCTGGGGCATCGACTGATCGGTCGGGTGGGGCATATCCGTGCTTACGTGGCCTGTGCCGGCGTGGTCACGGCGGCTGTGCTGGGCCATGGGCTGATCGAGTGGCTGCCATTCTGGCTGTTTCTGCGCATGCTGGTGGGCCTGGGCATGATGTGTCAGTACATGGTCATCGAGAGCTGGCTCAACGAGCAGGCCGAAGCCACGCAGCGTGGCCTGGTGTTCAGCGGGTACATGGGGGCTTCCTACCTGGGCCTGATTCTTGGGCAACTGGCGCTGGTGGTGCATCCGACGCTGGGTCTGGAATTGCTCATGTTGGTCGCCCTGTGCTTCGCCTTGTGTCTGGTGCCCGTAGCGCTGACCCGGCGTTTACACCCGGCGCCCTTGCATCCGGCACCGCTGGAGCTGCGCTTCTTCCTCAGTCGCGTGCCGCTGTCGCTGACCGCTATCGCCGTGGCTGGCCTGTTGATCGGTTCTTTTTATGGCCTGGCGCCTTTGTACGCCACTCGGATGGGGCTATCGACCGAGCAGGTGGGGCTGTTCATGGGCAGCTGCATCCTGGCGGGTCTCCTGGTGCAGTGGCCGCTGGGCTGGCTTTCCGATCGACATGACCGCGTGCGCCTGATTCGTGGCTGTTCGGTCTTGCTGCTGCTGGCTGCCTTGCCGTTGGCGGCACTGCCACAGGTATTTCTCGGCCTGCTGTTCGGTGTCGGTTTTTTGGTCAGCATGATGCAATTCAGCCTCTACCCACTGGCCGTGGCCCTGGCCAATGACCATGTCGAGCCGGAGCGGCGGGTATCACTGACGGCCATGCTGTTGGTGACATTCGGTGTTGGTGCCTGCATCGGTCCATTATTGGCGGGTGTATTGATGCGTTTTTATGGCGCCAACATGCTCTATGTGTTTGTCAGTGTCTGTGCGCTGATCCTGGTCTGGCGTATTCGCCCAGAGGTCGTCACCCATCAGCATCAGGTCGATGATGCGCCACTGCAGCATATGGCCATGCCCGGTAATGTCACCAGTTCACCGCTGGTTGCAGCGCTAGACCCGAGGGTCGATGAGCAGACGGTACAGGAGCAGATGCAGGAGCCAGCTGCGGCGGGCGAGGAGGAGGTTGAGCCGGACGTGAAGCGGGGGTAGTCCGCCGCCAGACTTTGTAGGGTGGGCTTTAGCCCACGGCGGCCTCCCTTGGTGGGCTGAAGCCCACCCTACGGGCTTTGCGCGAATGGAGGGGGTGGGCTCAGAAGGGGCCGTCGCTCTCGGTGCGACGGGCCTCGCGTTGCAGTTGATAGACGAAGCGCTCGACCTGGCGTTGCTCCAGACCGGTCATGCGATGAAAACGAGTGCCGACGAAGGTCATGTCGACCTTGTCCTCGTATTGCACATGACGTATTTCCACTGCGCAGGTCAGGTTGCCGAAGGGCAGGTAAGCTGTGAGTCGCTCGTGCACCTGGCCATTGCTTAATTGCTGGCTGAGATTACCGGCGAAACGCAGTTTGCAGCCGGTGGCCGAGATGTCCAGCAGATGGCCTGGCAGCGACTCGCGCAGTTTGTCACCATTGAGTACAACCTTGACCAGATCGCTTTGTTTCAATTGTGCGCGAAAGGCGCTGCGGCGCTGGTGATAGATTACCTCACTGGGTAGCGGCGCCCAGTAGCAGGGGGCTCCCTCGAGCTCGCCGAGCTGCACGTCATGATCACAGGTCCAGGCGACGCGTACCCCGTCGCGAAACGCTTCTATGTTGAAGGTTTCACCCTGCTTGAGAAAACGCTCACCATCGTTGGGGATGATTTCGTCCAGTGCCACGCGAGCACGGTCTTTATCGATTTCAACCAGGTAGCTTTGGAAGCGCAGGTCGCGCCCCTTGAACTGAATGATCAGGGGGTCATGGTTCTGTTGCAGTTGACGCAGGATGGCAATGATCTCGACGGATGTCTTGAGCACCTTGGGCGGCTGAGGACCGCTCTCGTCGTTGAACGCGCTGGACACAGGACGGAACTCTCCGGTTCATGAGCTATAACGGCACTAGCATACTGGCAGAGTGCCTGCATGTCCCTGTGCTTTTTGTTGGGGGATGGCTCAGGCCTGGCTGAGCGGTCTTTGCTGCGCGATTCTAGCGGCACCGCCGCGGCTGTCATAGAGGCCGGGTGTCTCTGCGCCGCGCAGAATACCAAGGACGCTGCCGACCGAGGCCTGGTTGGCGCGAATCAAACGCCCATTGCGTAGATTGGCCTCCTGGCAGCGCTGCAGGAGAGCGGACAGCTCCTCACTGCGTACCAGCAACTGATCACCTACGGAGGACTTGCTCGCCAGCGCAGTGAGCCCTTCGCGATCTGCACTCAGACCGGCGTTTTGCAGCAGACGGCTGCGCTCGTTGCCGTGCTGTTGAAGCAGGGCAAGCAGAGGTTGTTTTTCACTGAGCAGGCTGTCGAGGCGCGGCAGGTCGCGTTCGGTGAGGGCCTGGAATTCGTTATCGATCAGCTCAAGCAATTGCTCGGCGGTGCCGATATCGTTGGTGAAGAGGTCAAGCAAGGCTGTGTCGTTCATGGCGGGCTCTTGGGGGTCGGGCGTCCAACACCCCCAGCGCAGCCCTGAGACTAGCGCTGGGATTCGAAGTCGAGCAGTTTCTGGGCGACGCGTTTGCTGTCGACCTGATAGCTGCCATCAGCAATGGCCTGTTTCAGCTGGGCCACACGCTCCTTGTTGACGATGGGCTGATCACGCAGCTTCTCGCCGATTGTTTGCAACTGCTGTGCCTCACGGCTCAGTTGTACCGATTCACCGCTCTTGGTGTTGGTCTGTTCATCAGTACCGGTGACAGGCGCTTTGTTCGGCTGTGCCGACTCATTGCGATTGCCAGCCTGAGTCGCGCCGGTACGTCCCGCATTGGCGGGCGTATTGGCATTGTTCAGCCGGTTGAAGTCGATGACCATGATGCAGAACCTCGGACGATATGGTGGACGCTTGCCATGCTTCTCGGCTGCTGCCGGGAAAACTTTAGGATTAATTTCATCGCGTCGTTTAACAGTGTAGGGAATCGCCACGTCTTTGCGCTACAAGAAACATGCCTACATGGGTACTTCCACTTGCCCAGGCCCGACAACGCGGGCTCGAACGACTCGCTGCGAACGCAGGTTACGCACGTTGATCTGTTCGCCTGGAGCACCATCGGTCAGAGCTTCGCCGGGCATACGGACACTCACGCTAGCGCCGCGAGCGCTGATCACCACCTGGTCGCCGCGCCGAATGACCTCGGCTATTTGCAGATGAGTCGAAAGAAGAATCTGGTCACTACCGAGCTGGCGCGTCAATTTTTTGCCGATCGCCTGATTCAGGTCGGTGAGAAAGTTCTGACCCAATTGACCGACATCGCGTTCAACCAGGCTCAAATCCGTAGCTTTGACTACGCTCATGCGCTTGAGCGGGCGAGTCAGTACGACAATGGGGCGATACAAGCGCACTTCAGCGGGCACGAATACTGTCCACGGAGCGCTGCCGTCACAGCGCACGCGCGTAGTGACACGGCCCAGCGGCTGCGCCGGGCTTTCCAGCGTGGTGGTCAGCGGCTGATCGCACAGAGGCAGGCGTAACCGTGGGTCGAGACGGTTGACGCGAATCTCATGGCGGCCCTGAATTTCGCTACGCTGTAGATATTCAGTGGTCGCCTGCTCAAGAAAGGCCTCGGTGGCGCCGATAAGTTGTTCAGTGCTGGTGAAGGTGGCAGCCGCCGTAGCGCTGTAGCCGAGTGTCGGCAAAGCGAGTAAAACGGGCAAAGGGGCAAGGCACTTTGCTAGTAGCTGACGGAATGATGACGTTCTCTGCTTCATAAGCAATGCAAAGCAAGCCCCGTGCCGCCTGCTAGGCTCAACGGGGTAGGCGTTACTGGATAAGAAGGAGTCCGGGCATGGCCGGGTTGATGGATTCGGTTAACCAGCGCACTCAGTTGGTGGGACAGAACCGCTTGGAGTTGTTGCTGTTTCGCCTGGAAGGCCCACAGCTTTACGGTATCAACGTATTCAAGGTGAAAGAGGTGCTGCAATGCCCGAAACTCACCATCATGCCCAAATCAAGTCCGGTGGTGCGGGGGGTGGCCAACATTCGCGGGGGCACCATCCCGATTCTCGATCTTTCCATCGCTACCGGCCGTGCCGCGCTGGAAGATCTGAAGACCAGCTTCGTGATCATCACCGAGTACAACACCAAGGTTCAGGGTTTTCTGGTGCGCTCGGTCGAACGTATCGTCAACATGAACTGGGAGGAGATCCATCCGCCACCCAAGGGCACCGGACGCGATCACTACCTGACAGCAGTCACGCGGCTCGACCAGCAGTTGGTCGAGATCATCGATGTCGAGAAGATTCTTGCCGAAGTCGCGCCGACCTCGGAAGTGATCTCCGCTGGCGTCATCGATGATCAGGTGCAGAGTCAGGCGGTGACCAAGCATGTGCTGATCGTCGATGACTCCTCGGTGGCGCGCAAACAGGTTTTGCGCTGCCTGCAGACCGTTGGCGTCGAGGTGACGGCGCTGAACGATGGCCGCGAGGCACTCAATTACCTCAAGAAAATGGCCGACGAGGGGCATAATCCCGACAAGGAACTGCTGATGCTGATTTCCGACATCGAGATGCCCGAGATGGACGGATATACGCTGACCACGGAGATTCGTAGCGATCCGCGCATGCAGAAGCTGCATATCCTCCTGCATACTTCGCTTTCCGGTGTGTTCAACCAGGCGATGGTGAAGAAGGTCGGCGCTGACGACTTCCTCGCCAAGTTCAAGCCAGATGATCTGGCGGCGCGCGTGGTCGATCGCATTCGTATATCGGATGGGGGCTGAAGGATGACCTTCGGCGAACGTTATGGTTGCAGAGGCGGCACTAGTGTCTTCAGGTAATTTGGATTTCGAGCAGTTCCGGACTTTCCTGGAAAAGGCCTGCGGTATTCTGCTTGGCAGCAACAAGCAGTACCTGGTCTCCAGCCGTCTGAACAAGTTGATGGAACAGAACGGCATCAAGACCCTGGGCGAGCTGGTGCAGCGCATGCAGAGCCAGCCGCGAGGCGGGTTGCGCGAGCAGGTGGTGGATGCCATGACCACCAATGAGACCCTGTGGTTTCGCGACACCTATCCCTTCGAGGTGCTCAAGAGCCGTGTACTGCCGGAGTTGATCAAGGCCTACCCGGGGCAGCGCCTGCGTATCTGGTCGGCCGCCTGCTCGTCCGGGCAGGAGCCATACTCGCTGTCGATGGCCATCGATGAGTTCGAGCGTACCAACCTCGGTCAGCTCAAGGCAGGTGTGCAGATCGTCGCCACCGATCTTTCGCCTTCGATGCTGGCCAACTGCAAGTCCGGTGAATACGACAGCCTGGCCATGGGGCGCGGGCTTTCGCAGGAGCGACTGCAGCGCTACTTCGACCCCAAGGGGCCAGGGCGTTGGCAGGTCAAGGCGCCTATCAAGAGCCGTGTCGAGTTTCGCCCACTGAACTTGCTGGATAGCTACGCGGCATTGGGCAAGTTCGACATCGTCTTCTGCCGCAACGTGCTGATCTACTTTTCGGCCGAGGTGAAGAAGGACATCCTCACGCGCATCCATGCCACCCTCAAGCCGGGTGGCTATCTGTTCCTTGGCGCCTCCGAAGCGCTCAATGGCCTGCCGGACAAGTACCAGATGGTGCAGTGCAGCCCGGGGATCATCTACAAGGCCAAATAGGCGCAAGGCATGTTTGGTATCAGCAGCGGGAGGCCTTTGGCCTAATGCCAGTCAGTTAAGCCGTTGCACTCGATCTTTGTAGGAGCCGGCTTGCCGGCGATCCGCCATAAAAAGCATCGCCAGCAAGCTGGCTCCTACGAAAAACGCCCCTCTACTGCAAGTAGGAGGGGGTGGTGACGAACTTATCTGATCAGCATTAGCCTTTGGCCTCCCGTTTGCGTTTCTGGACTCTGAAAACCATGGGCCCGATCGGATAGGTTTCGCCGTAGGCACCAGCGGTTTGGCCTGGTGCAGAAGAACCGATGCGCATCGCGCGCCCCAGGGTTCGGCGGGGCGGCAATCTGTCCGGTTGTCTTTGCCGCTTGCTTGCCAATAGGCGGTAAAGCCTTGCCGCTTTGCCGTTATTTTTCCGCCTGAATGCTATTAAAGTATTGATTTAATTGGATTAAATAAATTGGCACAGCCTTTGCTGGATAGCTTGCAACAGTGACTACATGGCCCAAGCGGCAAAGGTTCGGAACATGAGCATCAACTTCGGCAGAGCACTCGGTATTCACGAACAAGCCCTCGGCTTTCGCGCCCAACGCGCCGAGGTGCTGGCCAACAATATCGCCAACGCCGATACGCCGAACTACAAAGCGCGCGATCTGGATTTCGCCAGCGTACTGGCCGAACAGAGCAGCCGCATGCAGCGTGGCGGCGTTTCTCTGAGCCGCACCGATAGCCGCCACATCCCAGCCGAGGGCGTGAAGACCGGCGAAGCCGAGCTGCCGTATCGCACGCCGTTCCACGCGTCGCTGGATCAGAACACCGTCGACCTGCAGATCGAGCAATCGAACTACGCCGAAAACTCGGTGCAGTTTCAGGCCAGCTTCACCTTTCTCAATAGCAAATTCAAAGGGCTGACTGCAGCCCTGCGCGGCGAATAAGGAGTCAGGCCATGTCCCTTGCCAGTGTTTTCAATATCGCCGGAACCGGCATGAGCGCGCAGAGCACTCGCCTGAACACCATTTCCAGCAACATTGCCAACGCCGAGACTGTTTCCTCGAGCCTGGATCAGACCTACCGCGCTCGCCACCCGGTGTTCGCCACCGTATTTCAGAGTGCTCAAGGCGGCGACCGCGGCTCGCTGTTCGCCGAACAGGATGAGGCCGGGCGTGGTGTGCAGGTGCTGGGCGTGATCGAGGATCAGAGCAGCCTGATGCCACGCTATGAGCCAGATCACCCGATGGCCAACGCTGACGGCTATGTCTACTACCCGAACGTCAACGTGGTCGAGGAAATGGCCGACATGATTTCTGCCAGTCGCGCCTTCCAGACCAACGTGGAAATGATGAATACCGCCAAACAGATGCTGCAGCGTGTGCTGACCCTCGGTCAGTAATGCTTTGAAAGGAGACAAGGGATGAGCACGGTAAGCGGCACGAGTTCGGTACTCGATCAGTACCAGATCAAGCAGGAAACCAAACAAAACAAGGATCTCGGCAAGAACGAGTTCCTCAATCTGCTGGTGGCGCAGCTGAATAACCAGAACCCGCTGGAGCCGCAAGGCAACGGTGAGTTCATCGCTCAGCTCGCGCAGTTCAGCAGCCTGGAAGGTATTCAGCAGTTGAACTCGAGTGTCAGCTCGATGATGTCCAGCTTCCAGTCCTCGCAGGCGCTTCAGGCCTCCTCCCTGGTCGGGCGCAAGGTCATTGTGCCGAGCGAGAAGGCGGTGGTCGATACCAGTGAGAGCTTCAAGGCCAGCACTATCCTTCCGGTCAGCAGTAGCAACGTATATGTCAACGTCTATGACAGCGCTGGATCGGTGGTTACCCGTATCAACCTGGGTGAGCAGGCTGCCGGGAACGTCAGTTTCATCTGGGATGGCAAGGATTCCAGCGGCAACCTGATGCCGCCGGGTACCTACAAGTTCGAGGCCCAGGCCACTTACGGTACCGAGACCAAAGGGCTTTACACCCTGTTGCCGGCCAATGTCGACAGTGTCACCTTGGGCCGCAACGAGCTGATGCTCAACCTTGCCGGTCTGGGCAGTGTTCCGCTTTCTCAAGTGCAGGTCATCGGCCAGTAACTTATTGCCGCCGGACGTTCCGGCAAAGGAGTCTTCCATGTCGTTCAATATTGGTCTCAGTGGTCTGCGTGCCGCGACAAAAGATCTAAACGTCACGGGCAACAACATCGCGAATGCTGGTACGGCAGGCTTCAAGCAATCGCGTGCAGAGTTTTCTGATGTCTATGCAGCATCAGTATTGGGTACTGGGAAGAACCCCCAGGGTAGTGGGGTTTTGCTGTCGAACATTTCGCAGCTATTCAATCAGGGTAATGTTAACTACACACAGAATGCCTTGGATCTTGCTATTAACGGCAATGGCTTTTTTCAGGTCAGTAACAATGGTGCGCTCAGTTACACTCGGGCGGGCTACTTTGGGACTGATCGTAATGGCTTTATTGTGGATAATTTCGGTTACAATCTTCAGGGTTATACTGTGGATGCCAATGGCAATCTGCAGACCGGGGTTGTGGGTAATCTACAAATTCAGACTGCAAGTCAACAGCCTAAGGCAACTACCCAGGTTGCACAATTGTTCAACTTGAACTCCACCAATACTGTGCCGGTGACCACGCCTTTTAATGCGGGCGATCCAACAACGTACAACTCTTCAACTTCAACAAATATTTATGATTCTCAAGGTAATGCTCATGTTCTCACTCAGTACTTCGTGAAGACGGGAGCAAATTCTTGGGATATGCAAGTTTTGATCGATGGGCGCAGTCCGGGTGATGCTGCGCAGGAGCCTCCAGTGCCAGCAGTGATACCGCTCCAGTTTACGCCGGCGGGGCAGTTGGATACTGCTGCGCTAAATGCAACGCCCTTGCCAGCTGGTTTCACTGTAGATGAGGGAGTTATCCGCTATTCGGACTGGCAGCCAGCTGGACTTGATACTTCCGGTGCAACGCCAGTGTGGGGGGCCAACGGAGCCACTTCACCAAGCCCGTTTGCCTTAGATTTACGAGGCTCTACGCAGTTTGCTAGTTCCTTTGCGGTAAACAGTGTGAGTCAAGATGGCTATACCACTGGACAACTGGCTGGGATTGAGATTGATGATACGGGGGTGATTTTTGCGCGTTACACCAATGGCCAATCGAAGGTGCAGGGTCAGGTAATTCTTGCTAATTTCGCGAATGTCCAGGGTTTGACTCCTGTGGGTAAAACGCAGTGGGTGCAGTCCTTCGAATCAGGTGAGCCGGTTCGTAATCCACCCCGGTCTGGCACTTTAGGCGCTATTCAAGCTGGTGCACTGGAGGATTCCAACGTCGAGCTGTCCGACCAGTTGGTGAACCTGATCGTGGCCCAGCGCAACTATCAGGCCAACGCCAAGACCATCGAGACTGAAAGCGCCATCACCCAGACCATCATCAACCTGCGTTGATAGGGGAGGGTTAGGCAAAGCGGCAAGCCTGGCTTGCCGCTTTGCCGTTCCAGGGCCGGCAAAACCTCGCCGCCGCGCTTCTATAGCTTTCATGCTAGCCCTGTAAATTCCTTTTAAATCAGTGTCTTGTATTTATTTTTCGAGTCTGGCACGGCGCTTGCTGTAGTCAATGCAAAGAGCCAAGGGCACGTCGCCCACTCGGAGAATTACCATGGACAAGATGCTGTACGTCTCCATGACAGGAGCGCAGAACAACACACTGGCTCTGCGCGCCCACGCCAATAACCTGGCGAACGTTTCCACCTCGGGTTTTCGTCGCGATTTCGAGCAGGCGCGCTCCATGCCGCTGTTCGGTGAAACCTATCCGGCGCGCGTATTCGCCATGAGCGAACGTCCGGCTACCGACTTCCGTCCGGGGGCGCTGCAGGAAACCGGGCGCGATATGGACGTGGCCATTGGCGGCAAGGGCTGGATCGCCGTGCAGGCACCCGATGGCAGCGAGGCCTATGTTCGCACTGCCAGCTTGAATATCGATGCCTTGGGCGTGCTGCGTACCGGCAACGGTTTGCCGGTCATGGGCAATGCCGGGCCGATTGCCGTACCGCCGGAGCAGAAGGTGGAGATCGGCCAGGACGGCACCATCAGCATTCGTGCGCTTGGTGAAAACCCCAACGTATTGGCCGAAGTCGATCGCATCAAGCTGGTCAACCCTGATCCGAAAAGCATGGAGAAGGGCGCCGATGGCCTGATCCGTGTGAAGGGGCAGCCCGAGGTAGAGGCCGATGCGACCGTTCAGGTGACGTCGGGTTTCCTCGAGGCGAGCAACGTCAACGCCGTTGAAGAGATGACCGCGATCCTCTCCCTGTCCCGTCAGTTCGAGCTGTCGGTGAAGATGATGCGCACCGCCGAGGACAACTCGTCGGCCATGGCGCGGGTTTTGCAAATTAGCTAATTACCAGCACGCGGCGCCGTAAAACCGGCGCCCGAGGAGAATCTATATGCTTCCGGCACTGTGGGTCAGCAAGACCGGTTTGTCCGCTCAGGACATGAACCTGACCACCATTTCCAACAACCTGGCCAACGTGGCGACCACCGGCTTCAAGCGTGATCGCGCGGAATTCGAGGATCTGCTCTATCAGATCCGTCGTCAGCCAGGTGGCCAGTCCAGCCAGGACAGCGAGCTACCTTCGGGTTTGCAGCTCGGCACTGGTGTGCGCGTGGTGGGTACGCAGAAGATCTTCACCGCCGGTAGCCTGCAAACAACTGAGCAACCGCTCGACCTTGCCGTCAATGGCCGTGGTTTCTTCCAGATTCTGCAGCCCGACGGCACCGTTTCCTATACCCGTGATGGCAGCTTCCACCTCAACTCCGACGGCCAGATCGTCACCTCCCAGGGCTTTGCTCTGGAACCGGCGATCGTTCTGCCCAACGAAGTGCGCACCTTCACCGTCGGTGAGGATGGCACCGTCTCGGTGACCACGGCCGGCAATCCGCAGCCGCAGATCATCGGCAATATCCAGCTGGCCGACTTCGTCAACCCTGCGGGCCTGGAAGCCATCGGCAACAATCTGTTCCTCGAGACCGGTTCCAGTGGTGCGCCGCAGGTGGGCAACCCGGGGCTCAATGGCCTGGGCACCACGCTGCAGAACACCCTGGAAAACTCCAACGTCAGCGTGGTGGAGGAGTTGGTGAACATGATCACCACCCAGCGCGCTTACGAAATGAACTCCAAGGTGATTTCCACCGCCGATCAGATGCTGTCCTTCGTGACGCAGAACCTCTGATTTTTGACACTGTTGTGAACGCCGCGAGGTAGTGGTTATGAACCGGCAAATTCTCTGTTTCCCCCTGTTGGCTGGCCTGCTGCTCGGTAGCGGCTGCGTGGCGCCGACAGCCAAGCCGGACGATCCCTATTACGCGCCGGTTTTACCGCGTACCCCCTTGCCGGCTGCGCAGAACAACGGCTCGATCTATCAGGCCGGTTTCGAAAATGGTCTGTATGACGACCGCAAGGCGTTCCGTGTCGGCGACATCATCACCATCACGCTCAATGAGCGCACCCAGGCCAGCAAGAACGCCAACAGCAATATCCAGAAGGACAGCAGCGGCACAATGGGTGTGCCCAACCTGTTCGGCATGGCCGTTGCACCGGACAACCCGCTGCGCAGCCTCAGCGCGCTGGGCATGACCAACAACAATCTGAGCCTGGATTCGAGCTGGAACTCCCAGCGTGATGCCTCCGGTTCTGGTCAGGCAGGGCAGAGCAACAGCCTGTCTGGCTCGGTCACCGTGACCGTCGCTGAAGTGCTGCCCAACGGCATTCTGGCCGTGCGTGGCGAGAAGTGGATGACGCTCAATACTGGCGATGAGCTGATGCGTATCTCCGGGCTGGTGCGTGCCGACGACATCTCCACTGACAACACCGTGTCGTCCACTCGGGTTGCCGATGCGCGCATCACCTATTCCGGGACTGGCGCCTTCGCCGACGCCAGTCAGCCGGGTTGGTTGAGCCGCTTCTTCCTCAGCCCGATGTGGCCGTTCTGATCAGGGGAATGGAGATGAATCATGTAGGAGCGAGCTCTGCTCGCGAAGCTTTCAAGTCGAGCGCGGTTCGTGAGCCTGGCTCGCTCCTGCGGATATTGTGGCCCGCAGGTAAAACGTTGCCGGTGCAGGCAAGCTCCTGCCGCCGGCAATTCGCCGCCGTCCATCGCGGCTATCGTCGTCGTGGCGCCAACGACTGGCTGTTGCTGGCAACCATGCTCGGTTGCCTGCTGCTGAGCCTGCCGACCCAGGCCGAACGCCTCAAGGATCTTGCCTCCATCCAGGGGGTGCGCAGCAACCAACTGATCGGCTACGGCCTGGTCGTCGGCCTCAATGGCAGCGGCGACCAGACCACGCAGACCCCCTTTACCGTACAGACCTTCAACAACATGCTGGCGCAGTTCGGCATCAAGGTGCCGCCAGGTGGCAACGTGCAGCTGAAGAACGTCGCGGCCGTGTCGGTGCATGCTGACCTGCCGGCGTTCGCCAAGCCGGGGCAGACCATCGACATCACCATTTCCTCGATCGGTAACGCCAAGAGCCTGCGCGGTGGCAGCCTGCTGATGACGCCGCTCAAGGGCATCGACGGTAACGTCTACGCCATCGCCCAGGGCAACCTGGTGGTCGGTGGTTTCGACGCCAGTGGTGCCGACGGTTCGCGCATCACCGTCAACGTGCCATCCGCCGGGCGCATCCCTGGCGGGGCTACCGTCGAGCGTCCAGTGCCGAGTGGTTTCGATCAGGGCAATTACCTGACTTTGAACCTCAATCGCCCTGACTTCACCACGGCGAAGAATATCGTCGATCAAATCAACGACCTGCTTGGCCCTGGCGTGGCCCAGGCCATCGATGGCGGCTCGATTCGCGTCAGCGCGCCGCTCGACCCGAATCAGCGCGTCGACTACCTGTCGATTCTCGAGAACCTGCAGGTCGAGGCCGGCAAGGCGGTGGCCAAGGTCATCATCAATTCGCGTACCGGCACCATCGTCATCGGCCAGGACGTCAAAGTGCAGCCGGCTGCCGTGACCCATGGCAGCCTGACCGTGACCATTACCGAAGACCCCATCGTCAGCCAGCCCGAGGCATTCTCTGGCGGGCAGACCGCGGTGGTGCCGCGCTCTCGCGTGGGCGCCGAGGAAGAGGCCAAACCGATGTTCAAATTCGGCCCCGGCACCAGCCTCGACGAGATCGTGCGTGCCGTTAACCAGGTAGGCGCAGCACCTTCCGACCTGATGGCCATCCTGGAGGCGCTCAAGCAAGCCGGCGCTCTGCAGGCTGACCTGATCGTGATCTGAGGAGGATTGCCAGCATGGATTCCCGACTTTCAGCCGGTCTGCTTGGTAACGGTAAAAGCCCGGTCGACAGCGGTGCGTTCACCGATCTGAATCGCCTCAACCAGTTCAAGGTAGGCGGCGATACCGAGCAGAACATTCGCAAGGTCGCGCAGGAGTTCGAATCCCTGTTCATGAACGAAATGCTCAAGGCCATGCGGTCGGCCAACGCCGCATTCGGCGAGGGCAACTTCATGAACAGCAACGAGAGCAAGACCTACCAGGACATGCACGACCAGCAGTTGGCGGTGACTCTTTCCAAAGAAGGGCGCGGCATCGGCCTGGCCGACGTGCTGGTGCGGCAGATGTCGAAGATCAAACAGCCGTCGAGCCGTCCCAATCCATTCGCGCAGGTCGAACAGCCGGCTGCTGCGTCGGCTGAGAGCAAAGCCGACAAGGTTGCCAGCAGCGAAGGTTTCCGTGATGACGTGGCGCTGCTCAACCGTCGCCGCCTGGCTGTTCCGGGCAAATTGGCTGACCGTCTGCTGGCGGGCATCGTACCTTCTGCGGCCGAAGGTAAAACGCTGGCCGGTAATGACTGGATTCCGGCGCAGGCCAGCGCCGCGCCCAAGGATCGCGGCCTGAGCCTTGGCAACAGTGATGCATTGACGGGCCGTCGTATTGCTCAACCGCCGCTGGCGCCGGGCAAAGCCGCATTCAGCTCACCGCAGGAATTCGTCGCCACCATGCTGCCGATGGCGGAAGCCGCCGCGGAGAAGATCGGTGTCGACCCGCGTTATCTGGTGGCCCAGGCCGCGCTGGAAACCGGATGGGGCAAGTCGATCATCCGCACCCGCGATGGCGAGAGTAGCCACAACCTGTTCGGCATCAAGTCCCATGGCAGCTGGGAGGGCGAGTCGGCCCGCGTGCTGACCACGGAATACAAGGGTGGTAAGGCGGTCAAGGAGGCGGCCAGCTTCCGTGCATATGACTCCTACGCACAGAGCTTCGACGATTACGTCAGCTTCCTGCAGAACAACGGTCGCTACGAGAAGGCGCTGAACGTCACCGAGAATCCGGAGCGCTTCGTCAAGGAGCTGCAACAGGCCGGTTATGCCACCGACCCCCAGTACGCGCGCAAGATCTCGCAGATCGCGCGCAAGATGCAGACCTACCAGGCTGTGGCCGCTGCCGACAGCGGCACCACAAGGACTTGAGGCTGAACCATGGCTGACCTACTCAGTATTGGCATGTCCGGGCTTGCCGCCAGCAAGACCCAGATCAGTGTTACCGGTCATAACATCACCAATGTCAATACGCCCGGCTACACCCGCCAGGATGCCGTGCAGGCCACGCGCGTGCCGCAGTTCAGTGGTGCCGGCTATATCGGCTCGGGCACCACGCTAACCGACATCCGCCGCAGTTACAGCGAGTTTCTCACAAGCCAGCTGCGCTCCAGCACCGCGCTGGCCAGCGACGTGGCTGCCTACAAGAGCCAGATCGACCAGCTCGACGCCCTGCTGGCCGGCTCCACCACCGGCATCACCCCCTCGCTGCAGTCCTTCTTCGCCGCGTTGCAGACCGCAGCGGAAGATCCGGCCAATATCCCGGCGCGGCAGTTGGTGCTTTCCGAGGCTGAGGGTCTGGCGCGGCGCTTCAATACCGTTTACGAGCGCCTGAACGAGCAGAACAATTTCCTCAACAAGCAGATGGTGGCGGTCAGCGACGAGGTCAACCGCCTGGCCGCCAGCGTAGCCAGCCTGAACAACGCCATCGCCATCGCCGCGGCGAACGGTCAGCAGCCCAACGACCTGCTCGATGCCCGCGACGAGGCAGTACGTCAACTGTCCACCTACGTTGGCGTCACCGTGGTGCCGCAGGATGACAACAGTTACAACCTGTTCATCGGCTCCGGTCAGCCACTGGTAGTCGGCGCCACCGCCAATCGCCTCGAGGTTGGGCCGGGGTTGGGCGATCCCACGCGTTTCGAGGTGCAGTTCGTCAGCGGCAACTCGCGCCAGACCATTACCACCCAGCTCAGCGGCGGCGAGCTGGGTGGCTTGATCCGCTATCGCGAGGAGGTGCTGGACTCCACCTTCAATGCACTTGGTCGTCTGGCCCTGGCCGTCAGCGATCAGGTCAACAGTCAGCTTGGCCAGGGCCTCGACCTCAAGGGGCAGGTGGGGAGTGCGCTGTTCGGCGACTTCAACGATCCGGCGTTGGCGGCACTGCGCGTGCGCGCCTTCAGCAGCAACACCAGCAATGCCCAGCCGCTGCTCAATATCAGCGACACCAGCCTGCTGACCACCAGCGACTACCGCCTGGAGTTCGACGGTACCAACTATACGGCGCGCCGCCTTAGCGATAACGCGATGATGAGCGTTACCGAGAGCCCGCCCGGCACGCTCAGTTTCGGCGACAGCAATGGTCGCGACCAGGGCTTCACTATCGACGTGGGCACGCCGGCGCCCGCAGCGGGTGACATCTTCCTGCTGCAGCCGACCCGTCGCGGCGCCCGTGATATCGCTGTGGTGCTCGATCAGCCGGATCAACTGGCTTTCGCGGCCCCCTTGCGCGCAGAGGCGAACCTGCAGAATCGAGGGAATGCGGTTATCGGTCAGCCTTCCATAGACAACGTCCAGGATCCGATGATCCTGGCGGATCTCAAAGACCTGTCGCCGCTGACCATGACCTATGCCGAGCCGGTTGCACCGGCCACTACGGGTACGTTGAACCTGAGTGGGCCGGCAGGCATTACCATCACGCCCGCTACCCTGAGCATCACGCCCGGGCAGAGCAACATGCTTAGTTACACGATTACCTCGGGCGGAAGCACGCTGGAGATATCGCAGACTTTCAGCGGCCGACCGCAGACGGGCGATATCTTCTCCGTCGCCTTTAACGCCAACGGCGTGTCGGACAACCGCAACGCCTTGAAACTGGCCGACCTGCAATCCAAAGCGACCATCGGCGTCGATCCCACAGCCTCGGGCACTACCGGCGTGAGCTTCTCCGATGGCTACGGCGACCTGGTCCAGCGGGTTGGCACCTTGACAGCCCAGGCGCGTCTGGATGGCGAGGCGACCACGGCGATTCTCAAGCAGGCCACCGACTACCGCGATTCGCTGTCGGGGGTCAACCTGGACGAAGAAGCGGCCAACCTGATCAAGTTCGAGCAGTACTACAACGCCTCGGCACAAATCATTCAAGTTGCCCGCAGTTTGTTCGATACCCTGATCAGTTTATTTAGATAAGGCTATGTCCCTGTTAACTGTTGCTAGGGTTCCAAGGAAGGCCGGGAGCCTTGTAGGGTGGGCTTTAGCCCACGCCAACCACCGTTGGTGGGCTAAAGCCCACCCTACGGGCCTTTGCACCCACTCCCAACACTTAGCGCAGACATAGCCTTAGATAAACCCCAGGGAAACCCTGAAGTAGTCGTCATTCCCGCGCAGGCGGGAATCCAGAACCTCCGTAGTACCTGGGCTCCCGCCTTCGCGGGAGTGACGGAAAATGGCTTTTTCAGAGCTCCCCTAAGGTACACGCGGCCGTCTAGGTCGTGCGAACCGATGAACTACCTGGTGCGCATGGCGCACCCTACAGAATCCGCCTAGGTTTGGCGGTTGCACCAAGAGGCCAGAGCATGCGCATCTCCACCATCCAGGCGTTCAACAACGGGGTTTCCGGCCTGCAGCGTAACTACGCCAATGCCATCCGTACCCAGGAGCAGATCAGTACCGGCAACCGCATTCTCACCCCGGCGGACGACCCGGTGGCTTCGGTGCGCCTGCTGCAGCTGGAGCAGCAGCAGTCGGTGCTGAGCCAATACCAGTCCAACCTGACGGCGGCGAAGAACAGCCTGACTCAGGAGGAGGTCACTCTCAATTCGGTCAACACCATCTTGCAGCAGGTGCGCGAGCTGACGGTGCAGGCCGGCAATGGCGCGCTCAGCCAGACCGACCGCCAGTCCATCGCCGCCGAGCTGGGCCAGCGCGAAGACGAACTGCTGGCGCTGATGAACACCCGCAATGCTCGTGGCGAATACCTGTTCGCCGGCTTCCAGGGCAAGACCCAGCCCTATCTGCGCACGGCCGATGGCAACTATCTGTACCAGGGCGACGACGGCCAGCGCAAACTGCAGATCGCCAGCTCCCTGGAGCTGCCGATCAGCGATAGCGGCCGGGCGATATTCGACAGCGGCCGCAATGCCGGGCGCCTGAGCATCGGTGGTAATCCGCCGGCGCCTGCCGCGCCCCTCGTCAGCGGCGCGCTGGTGGACGATGAGGTGGCCTTCGCCAACTTCCCCGCCGGCGGCATTCGCCTGGAGTTCAACGATCCGGCCGACCCTCTGGCCTATACCCTGACCCCGGTGGACGGTAACGGGGTGGATGGCGTGCCGGTCAGCCGACGCCTGGTGGAAGGGCAGGACAGCCTGGTGCAGTACGGCGGCGTGGCCTTCCATATCAACGGCGTACCGCCTGCCGGTTCAAGCTTCACCGTGCAGCCGCCGGATACCAACCCGGCTACCGCGCCTGCCAACAAGGTTGGCATCCTCAATACCATCGCCAGCTTGCGTAAAAGTTTGGAAGACGCGCCCGATAGCGCGGAGGGCAATCGCCAGGTACGCGATGCGGTGGCCTTGGGGCTCACCAATCTGGACAACAATATGGTTGCCCTGGATCAGGTGCGCGGGCAGATCGGCGCGCGGCTCAATGTGGTGGAGACCTCGCTGACCGACAACGAGGACGTCACACTGGTCAACAAGGCGGTGCAGGCCGAACTGCGCGAACTGGACTACGCTGAAGCGCTGTCGCGCCTGGCCTTCCAGTCGGTGATCCTCGAGGCGGCGCAGCAGAGCTACGTGAAGATCGCCGGGCTCAACCTGTTCAACCATCTGCGCTGACCGGGCAAGGCCAACTGCACCAGGCGTTGTGGTCTTGTAGCCCGGATGCAATCCGGGGCAGGCGGGCGTTTTCCCCGGATTGCATCCGGGGGAAATCGCTGGGGCGTGATCCCGGGCTACGAATTCCGGCTGTAGGAGCCCCGCCCCGGGGCGAAGCTTTTGCTTTCTGCGCAGCCTGCCCGAGTGCATTCGCCGCGAGGCGCGGCTCCTACAGTCCGGATGCCATCCGGGGCGGCGCGTTGGGTGGATGGCCACCCCGAGGAAAACCGCGCAGCATTTCCAGCGGCAGCCGGCGCGGGTTTATCGGCGCCATAGCATGAGGACGGTGGACAAGCTGCGCGTTGTCCACCCTACGAGACGGCAAAAACTGCCGGCAAATCCGACAACCCTTTGGCGAACCCCCTGCGTCGATCCTGATATCCCCATAACCAGCTGTTTTAAAACACAAAAAAAAATCCACAAAAAACTCGAAAAAAACCTAAAGCCATCACCGGCAGCGCCGATACAAGAGACGAATGCGAAGTAACTGGGTGCCTGAGCAAGGCGACCGCCCAAACGCTCGCAGCACCCGGCTCATCTGAGTACCAGCCCATTGGAGGCAACACCATGGCCCTTACTGTCAATACCAACATTGCGTCCCTGAACACTCAGCGCAACCTGAACTCCTCGTCCAAGGCGCTGGATACCTCCCTGCAGCGCCTGTCCACCGGTTCGCGCATCAACTCCGCCAAGGACGACGCCGCCGGCCTGCAGATCGCCAACCGCCTGACCAGCCAGATCAATGGTCTGGGTGTAGCAGTGCGCAACGCCAACGACGGCATCTCCCTGGCGCAGACCGCCGAAGGTGCCCTGCAGCAGTCGACCAATATCCTGCAGCGTATGCGCGATCTGGCCTTGCAGTCGGCCAACGGCAGCAACTCAGCTCAAGAGCGTAAGGCAATCGGCGCCGAGGTGAATCAACTCAAGGAGGAGCTGACCCGTATCGCGGATACTACTACATTTGGTGGGCGTAAACTGTTGGATGGCAGCTTTGGCTCCACTGCGTTCCAGGTTGGCTCCAATGCCAACGAGACCATCAACGTCACCTTGACCAGCGCGTCGTCCGATGCACTGGGATCTTACCGTTCTAACGTTGCTGGTTCGATCACCGGCACGGGTGCCGCAGCGGCTGACTTGGCCACTGCCAAGAGGAATGTAGGGTTCAAGGCCGGCGATATCGACATTAAAGGCTCGCTGGGCAAGAAGACGGTGTCTGTCGTGGCAGACAGCAGTGCTTCCGAGATTGCCAAGGCGGTCAATATGGCGGCTTCGGAAACTGGCGTTTCGGCTGTTGCCAAGAACACCATCTCCTTCGGGAACGGCCTGGGCTTGACTGCCGATACCAGCGATACCGATCCAGCCAACCACACCTTCGATGCCATCAGTTTCGATATCGGCACAAAGGGTGGCACCAAGACCTCTGTGACCATCACCGCCTCGGGAGATGATGCTACCGATCTGGCTGCCTTGCGTGATGCTATCAATGCCGAGTCTGGCACTAACGGGCTGAGCGCCAGTATCAACAGCGACGGCGAGCTGCTAGTGGCCGCGGTGAATGGCGACAACATCGAAATCCAAAACTATAAGGGCAACGCCGGAAGTGGCGCAGCTGTTAATTTGACCGTCAATGTCGATAATGGCTCGGGTACCTTCGCCGGTGACTACACTCTGGATGCGACCAATGCGGCGTTCAAGGCTGTGGGCACCGTTCAGTTCAACGCCTCGTCGGTATTCACCATCGAGGGTGCCAGCGTGGATGAGCTGACCGGGCAGACGGTTGGCCAGCTCAACCGTATTACCGATATCAAGGTTGATACGGCCTCCAATGCCCAGGATGCGATCGCGGTCATCGATGGCGCTCTGGCTAACATCGATGCGCAGCGTGCCGATCTTGGTGCCGTGCAGAACCGTTTCGATAACACCATCGCCAACCTGCAAAACATCTCGGAAAACGTATCGGCTGCCCGTGGTCGTATCCAGGACACCGACTTTGCCGCCGAAACTGCCAACCTGAGCAAAAATCAGGTGCTGCAGCAGGCCGGTACCGCTATCCTGGCCCAGGCCAACCAGCTGCCGCAGGCAGTCCTCAGCCTGCTGCGTTAAGCTTGGGGCTGGTTGCTGTGAACCACGGGGGGTAGCGCTTGCGCTACTCCCCGCTTTGCCATCTTAGGTGAAGTTATGGAAAACAATCTGCTTGGCGGCATTACCGGCGCTGGATCCACCAGGGCGGTGCGTGGTGAGGCGGGCGCACCTGCTTCGCTGCAGCAGGGGTCGGAAGATCGTCAATCCGCGTTGCAGCAAGTGCCGGAGGTCGGGCGTCAGTCCGTGGAGGAGGCGGTATCCAGCATCCGCGAGTTCGCCCAGAGCATTCAGCGCAACCTGAATTTCAGCCTGGACGACTCGACCGGGCGGGTGGTGGTCAAGGTGACCGACGGCGTATCGGGCGAGGTCATTCGTCAGATTCCCTCTGAAGAAGCGCTGCGTCTGGCCGAAAGCCTGGATGAGGTGCGTAGCCTGCTGTTCAATGCCCAGGCCTGAGAGCTTGTGAATAAATCTGCTGCGCTCGGCATCTCGCATTTCGGCTGTGCTCGCAATGCTCATGTATTGCAATACACTCCGCTTGCTGCGCGCAGGCGAAACGCAATCTGCCTTCGCTCGCGACGATTTCTTCACGAACTCTGAGCGGGTGGGGTGGTACGTTTATTGCTGATTCTGCGCGTTGGCGTGGTGTTCGCGTCAACTCAATGGCGAGGTGGAACTTATGGCTGGCATAACGGGAATTGGCTCCGGTATCGATATCAACAGCATCGTCGGTGCCATGGTCAACGCCGAGCGGGCGCCCAAGGAGGCGCAGCTGGCGCGCCTGGAGAAGGCCTCCACCACCAAGTTTTCCGCCTTGGGCCAGCTCAAGAGCGCCTTGAGCGAACTGCAGACGGCGCTCAAGGATCTTAACAACCCGTCGTTGTTCGAAAAGCGCACGGCCACTTCGTCCAATACCACTGCGTTGACGGCCAGTGCCGGCAGCGCAGCCCTGGCCGGTAGCTACCAGGTCGAGGTCGGGCGCCTGGCGAGTGCCAGCAAGGTGGCGACCCAGACGCTCGCCTCGGATTTCAGCGCCACGGGGGCGGGTACCCTGACAGTCAAGCTGGGTGCCGGCGACGAGGCCGGCGTCGACGTGGCCATCGAGGCGGGCGACGACCTGGCCGCGATTCGCGACAAACTCAACACGGCGCTGAAGGACAAGGGCGTCAGCGCCAATATCGTCAATGACCCGGCCGGCGGCACCTCGCGGCTGGTGCTCAGCGCCAAGGAAACCGGCGCCGGCAAGGATATCTATATCGAGACGGCTGATGCCGCGCTCGCCGATCTGGCCATCGGCAGCATCGACTACAGCGACCCGGACAATCCTGTGGGTACGCTCGCTGCAGTCAGCGGCTCCGCTGCGGGCTACCTGGAGCAGGCTTCGAACGCCGAGTTCAAGATCGACGGCCTGAGCCTGAGCAGCGCCAGCAACAGCATCGACAACGCCATTCCCGACGTGACTCTTACCCTGGTCGGCAAGACCGAGGCGGGCAAGCCGCTGAACGTGACCGTCGGCCAGGACAACGCCGGGGTCAAAAGCAGCATCAAGAAGTTCGTCGATACCTACAACAAGCTGATTTCCACCACCAGCGAGC
The DNA here is from genome assembly GCF_002197815.1 of Pseudomonas oleovorans subsp. oleovorans. GTDB lineage: Bacteria > Pseudomonadota > Gammaproteobacteria > Pseudomonadales > Pseudomonadaceae > Aquipseudomonas > Aquipseudomonas oleovorans. Next base: position 67,516 of record NZ_NIUB01000008.1, on the reverse strand, counting down.
TGACCAATGTCACCCAGGTCGGCGAGGGCAAGGCGCCAGTGGTAGGGGGCTTGGTCGGCGATGCGACTGTGCGTACCTTGCTTAGCGGGGTGCGCAGCGAGTTGGGCAATCCGGTCGGGGCATCGGGAGATGCCGTGCGTACCCTGGCCGACCTGGGTATTACCACGCAGAAAGACGGCACCCTGAAGATCGACGACGGCAAACTCGATAGCGCTTTAAAGGACAACTACGACGCAGTAGGTGCCTTTTTCACCGGCGATAGTGGCTTGATGAAGCGCCTCGAGCAGCGTATCGAGGGTTACACGCAAGTCGGCGGCATTCTCGATGAGCGTATGAAGGGGCTGCAAACCACCATCAGCGGCATCGACAAGCAGAAAGAAACCCTCAACCGCCGTATCGAGCAGTTGCAGACCCGTCTGTTCGCCCAGTTCAACGCCATGGACTCGCTGGTGGGGCAATTGAACCAGACCAGTGATCGCCTGGCGCAGGCCCTGGGCAGCCTGCCCGGCGTAGTGAAAAAGGGCAGCTGATAAGCCATGAGCAATCCAATCGACACCTACAAAACGGTCAACACCGCGCAGGACGTCAGCCCCTACCGTATCGTTCAGTTATTGCTGCAGGGCGCCCTGGAGCGTCTGTCTCTGGCCCGCCATGCCCAGCTCGAGGGCAATCCGGAAGTTCGCGGCCTGGCCGTCGGCAGCACCCTCTCCATCATCGGCGCTTTGCAGGCCGGGCTAGACAAGGAGCTGGGCGGCGAAATTGCCGAGAACCTGGACGCGCTCTACGACTACATGACCCGTCGCCTGGCCGGTGTAGCGCTAGACGACACGCCGCGTAGTCTGGACGAGGTGCTGGCGTTGCTGGGGCAGATCAAGGAAGCCTGGGACGCCATCGGCCCCGAGGTTGAGCCTGCATCGGCAGGTTAGATTCGCCTCAGGAAATTCTGAAAAAGCCATCTATCGTCACTCCCGCGAAGGCGGGAGCCCAGGAACTACGCAGGTTCTGGATTCCCGCCTGCGCGGGAACGACGGCTATTTCAGAGTTTCCCTAACGCTCTATCGGTAAGTTAAATTCACCTAAAGCTTTGCCGGCCAGGGCCGATACACAAGGTATCAGCCAAACAGCAGAGCGAGAGCGACGATGAATGCAATGGCGGCCCTTCAGCAGTACCAGACCGTCAATACCCAGGTGCAGGCTTTTGAGGCCAGCCCTCACCGTCTTATTCAGATGTTGATGGAAGGTGGGTTGACCCGAATAGCTCAAGCGCGTGGCGCCATGGAGCGCGGACAGACCGAGCTGAAAGGCGAGTTGATCAGTAAGAGCATCGCCATCGTCGGCGGTCTGCGCGAGGCTCTTGATCACCGCCAGGGCGGCGAGCTGGCGGCGAATCTGGACGGTCTGTACGAATATATGACGAGTCGGCTGCTGCAGGCCAATCGCAACAATGAGCCTGCACTGCTCGAAGAGGTCGCCGCGCTGCTTCGCGAGGTTAAATCCGGTTGGGATGCCATTGCCTAGTTATGGCATGGCGCCAGAGGAGAAGGTTATGAGTGCATCTGTCCAGCGTTTGCAAGCAACCGGTGCGGCCTTGCGCGACGCCCTGGCCAAACAGGACTGGGCCGCGATTGGCGAGCTTGATCTGCAGTGCCGCATGGCGGTCGATGCGGCCATGGTCGAGAGTCGCGATGAAGAGCAGCTGCGCGGCAGCATGGAAAATCTGCTGTCACTGTACCGTGAGTTGGTGACCGTTTGTCAGACCGAGCAGCAGCGTCTGGCAGGCGAATTGGTGCAGCTCAATCAAGCCCGCCAGGGCGCCAAGGTTTATCAGCTTTTCGGTTAATTAACCTGCATTACCGAGCTAATCCCCAGTGGTTTGGCTCGGTCTCTTCTTCGTTGCGTTTTCCCTTCCTCTCGGTTCTAGTGCTTTTTATCGCTCAAGTCTCGACGTGACTGCTTGGCTGAAGCCAATAGCGGGTAAAAAATCACGTCATAAAATTGACTGGCTTCAATTTTTTGACTTTACTAGTGGCAAGTTGCCGGTGTGCGCCGAAGAACTGGCGTGCAATTTCCCTAACTCCTCGGGTCAGACAAGCACAAGATGTGGCGTGAAACCAAAATCCTGTTGATCGATGACAATGCTGCGCGCCGCCACGAACTGGCGATCATTCTGAACTTTCTCGGGGGAGAGCATCTGGCCTGTACAAGCCAGGACTGGCGCAGTGCCGTGGCTGGGCTTGAGTCCAGTCGCGAGGTGCTGAGTGTCTTGCTGGGCGATGTCGAGGCCAAGGGTGGGGCGCTTGAACTGACCAAGCAGCTTGCCGGCTGGGACGAGTTCCTGCCGCTTCTGATGGTTGGCGACGCCAGCATCGTCGAGTGGCCGGAAGATTTGCGCAGGCGCGTACTGGCCAGTCTGGAAACGCCACTCAGCTACAACAAGCTGCTCGACTCGCTGCATCGCGCCCAGGTCTATCGCGAGATGTACGACCAGGCCCGTGATCGTGGTCGGCAGCGCGAACCCAATCTGTTTCGCAGCCTGGTCGGCACCAGCCGTGCCATTCAGCAGGTGCGGCAGATGATGCAGCAAGTCGCCGATACCGAGGCCAGCGTGTTGATCCTCGGTGAGTCCGGAACCGGCAAGGAAGTGGTGGCGCGCAATCTGCATTACCACTCCAAGCGTCGCGAGGCACCGTTCGTGCCGGTCAACTGCGGCGCGATTCCGGCCGAGTTGCTGGAGAGCGAGCTGTTCGGTCACGAGAAGGGCGCGTTCACGGGGGCCATCACCAGTCGGGCGGGGCGCTTCGAACTGGCCAATGGCGGTACGCTGTTCCTCGATGAAATCGGTGACATGCCGTTGCCGATGCAGGTCAAGCTGCTGCGTGTGTTGCAGGAACGAACCTTCGAGCGTGTCGGCAGTAACAAGACGCAGACTGCTGATGTGCGCATCATTGCCGCTACGCACAAGAACCTGGAGAAGATGATCGAGGATGGCAGTTTCCGTGAGGACCTGTATTACCGCCTCAACGTCTTCCCCATCGAGATGGCACCGCTGCGCGAACGTATCGAAGATATCCCGCTGCTGATGAACGAGCTGATTTCGCGTATGGAGCACGAGAAGCGCGGCTCCATTCGTTTCAACTCGGCAGCCATCATGTCGCTGTGCCGCCACGATTGGGCGGGCAACGTGCGTGAGCTGGCTAACTTGGTGGAGCGCATGGCGATCATGCATCCCTATGGCGTGATCGGGGTGGGCGAGTTGCCGAAGAAGTTCCGTCATGTCGATGACGAAGATGAGCAGCTTGCGGCCAGTCTGCGTGATGAAATGGAAGAGCGCGCTGCGATCATGGCAGGTCTACCGGGCCTCGATACGCCAGCCATGCTGCCGCCGGAGGGGCTGGATCTGAAGGACTACCTCGGTAACCTGGAGCAGGGACTGATCCAGCAAGCGCTGGATGATGCAGGTGGCGTGGTGGCGCGGGCTGCTGAGCGCCTGCGGATTCGCCGTACCACGCTGGTCGAGAAGATGCGCAAGTACGGCATGAGCCGCCGCGAAGAGGATGGTCAGGACGAGGATTGATTCCTCAGCCTCAGGCTAAGGAAACTCTGGGAAACTCGTCATTCCCGCGCAGGCGGGAATCCAGAACCTGCGAAACTCCTGGGCTCCCGCCTTCGCGGGAGTGACGGTAAGTAACTTTTTCAGAACATCCGTAACGCCGCAAAGAAAGCCGGAGCTTTGACGCAAGCTCCGGCTTTGTTTTTTTAAGTGGTTGAAAAATAAGAATAAAAAAGTAGGCACGGGTATTGCTAAGGCTCTTGTATCCGACCGTCTTCTGACGGTACGTCGTACGAGAGAAGCCGATGGAAGCCAACCTTCGTCCTACCGAGTCAGCCGAGCCAAGCGGCTCCGCACCGCTCGAACAAGCCAGCCGCGCGGGACTGGAGCAGGCCTTTGCCCTGTTCAATCAGATGTCCAATCAGCTCAGCGAGTCCTACAGCCTGCTTGAGGCGCGGGTCAATGAGCTGAAGGGGCAACTGGCGCTGGTCAGTGCACAGCGCATGCAGGAACTGGCGGAGAAGGAGCGTCTGGCCCATCGTCTGCAAAGCCTGCTGGATCTGTTGCCTGGCGGTGTGATCGTCATCGACGGTCAGGGCGTCGTGCGCGAGGCCAACCCCGTGGCGCGTGCGCTGCTCGGCCAGCCCCTGGTGGGCATGCTCTGGCGTCAGGTGATCGCACGCAACTTCGCCCCGCGCGAAGACGATGGTCATGAAATTTCCATGCGCGACGGCCGCCGTCTATCTATCGCCACGCGTTCCCTGCACGGGGAGCCGGGGCAGCTTGTGCTACTGACCGACCTGACGGAAACCCGTCGCCTGCAGGATCAGCTCTCTCGCCATGAGCGCCTATCGGCGCTGGGGCGCATGGTCGCTTCCCTGGCCCATCAGATCCGTACACCGCTTTCCGCTGCGTTGCTCTATGCAAGCCACCTCAATGAACAGGTACTGCCGGCCGAACAGCAGCAGCGCTTCGCCGGGCGCTTGAAGGAGCGGCTGCACGAGTTGGAAAACCAGGTGCGCGACATGCTGATCTTCGCCCGGGGCGAGCTGCCATTGCCGGATCGTCTGTCGCCGTCGGCCCTGTTCGATGCGCTGCGTGCGGCTGCCGATGCCCATGTGGGCGATATGGCTGTGCGCTGGCAGTGCGATGTGCGTGACGGCGAACTGCTGTGCAATCGCGACACGCTGGTCGGCACCGTGCTCAATCTGATCGACAACGCCATTCAGGCGGCCGGGCGCGATGCGCGTCTGAAGATTCATCTCTACCGCCGCGACGGCCTGCTGCGCCTGTGCGTCAGCGATAACGGGCCCGGTATGAGCAGGGAAGTCCTGGCGCGTCTTGGCGAACCTTTCTTTACCACCAAAACCACTGGGACCGGCCTCGGGCTGGCGGTGGTCAAGGCAGTGGCGCGTGCTCACCAGGGCCAGTTGCTGCTGCAATCGCGTGCGGGTCGTGGCACCTGCGCCATAGTTTCTCTGCCGCTGCTTGATGCGGCGTCTCACTCGAATCAGGAGTAACCCATGGCTGCCAAAGTCCTGCTGGTTGAAGACGATCGCGCGCTGCGCGAAGCCCTGGCCGATACCCTGTGCCTGGGCGGGCATGATTATCGAGCCGTCGATTGCGCCGAGGCGGCCTTGGTCGCGTTGACCGAAGAGCCGTTCGGGCTGGTGGTCAGCGACGTCAACATGCCGGGTATGGATGGTCATCAACTGCTGGCGCAGATCCGTAGTCGTTATCCGCAACTGCCGGTATTGCTGATGACGGCTTTCGGCGCGGTAGAGAGGGCGGTAGATGCCATCCGTCAGGGTGCTGCTGATTATCTGGTCAAGCCGTTCGAGCCGCGCACGCTGCTGGAGCTGGTGGCCAAGCACGCTCTCGGTAAATTGACGGCGGGGGATTGCGATGGTCCGGTAGCGCTCGAGCCGGCCAGCGTGCAGCTGCTGGAGCTGGCGTCACGCGTGGCGCAGAGTGATTCGACGGTGATGATCACGGGTGAGTCGGGGACCGGTAAGGAGGTGCTGGCGCGTTATATCCATCAGCAGTCGCCGCGCGCCTCCGGGCCTTTCATCGCCATCAACTGTGCGGCGATTCCCGACAACATGCTCGAGGCCACCTTGTTCGGGCATGAGAAGGGCGCGTTCACCGGTGCGGTCACTGCTCAGCCGGGCAAGTTCGAGTTGGCCGACGGTGGCACCATCCTGCTCGACGAGATTTCCGAAATGCCGCTGGGGCTGCAGGCCAAGTTGTTGCGTGTGTTGCAGGAGCGTGAGGTGGAACGGGTCGGCGCGCGCAAGCCAATCAACCTGGATATTCGCGTGCTGGCCACCAGCAACCGTGACTTGGCTAGCGAGGTTGCCGCAGGACGCTTCCGCGAGGACCTCTATTATCGACTGTCGGTCTTCCCCTTGGCCTGGCGGCCACTGCGTGAGCGGCCTGCCGATATTCTGCCGCTGGCCGAGCGGCTGCTGGCCAAGCACGTCAAAAAAATGAATCAGGCGCCGGTGCGTTTGTCCGAGTCGGCCGCGCAGTGCCTGGTGCAGCATCAGTGGCCGGGCAACGTGCGTGAGCTGGACAACGCCATTCAACGTGCGCTGATTCTGCAGCAGGGCGGGGTGATTCAGGTGCAGGATCTGTGCCTGCACGCACCCATAGGTCAGACGGTGCAGAGCGCCGTGCCGCACCTGGCTGTGGTGCCGAGTATGGCCCCGCCGATGACGCAGCCGGTCGATGCCGGCGCGCTGGGCGAGGACCTTCGCCGTCGTGAGTTTCAGGTGATCATCGACACCCTGCGTGCCGAGCGCGGTCGCCGCAAGGAAGCCGCCGAGCGCCTGGGTATCAGCCCGCGCACCCTGCGCTACAAGCTGGCGCAGATGCGCGATGCCGGGATGGATGTCGAGGCCTACCTGTACGCCAGCTAATGTTGCTGTGCTGAAGGGGATGCGACGGAGGGGGACGCTGCCTGGGTTCCCGCCTTCGCGGGAATGACCTCGAATGATCCATCGCCGTCATCCCCGCGAAGGCGCAGCTACCGTCATCCCCGCGAAGGCGGGGATCCAGCCGCGGTGCTAAGGTTGTCCTGGCTTGTAGGAGCGATTTTTTCGTTCGGGCTCAAATCAATCGCTGAATAGGCCTTCATACCTATGGAGGGCCCAATCTGCAAAGGACTGCAGCATGAAACAACCCGCCGTTTACATTATGGCCAGTCAGCGTAATGGCACGCTCTATACCGGAGTTACAGCGGATCTGCTGCAGCGTGTCTGGCAGCATAGAGAGGGAGCCGTTGAGGGCTTTACACTCCGCTATGGAGTGAAGTTGCTGGTGTGGTACGAGCAGCATGAAAGTATGAGTGGCGCGATAGCCAGGGAGAAGGCGATCAAGAAATGGAATCGTGCCTGGAAGCTGCGCCTGATCGAAGAGCGAAATCCGCAAGGGCGCGATCTTTGGTCAGAGATTGTTGGTGAGTCGTCTGGTGCTGCTGGGGCCCCGCCTTCGCGGGGATGACGGTGGCTACCCCATCTATCTGCGTGTTCCCGATCTGATTCCCATAAGCCGCTTTGTTGGCACCCTTGTTGCAGATACCCCTGCATAGCGCCGCTAGTGTCAAAAAGCGGGCAGTGGAGGAAGTCATGAGCCAAGGTGTCGAATTCAATCGCTTGATGCTGGAAATGCGTTCCATGCAGGCTGAGGCCATGGCGCGTCAGAAGCCTGCTGCGAGCGAGCCAGTGCAAGGGGCGCCGAGTTTCTCGGAAATGCTCGGCCAGGCGGTGAATAAGGTCAACGAGACCCAGCAGGCTTCCAATAAACTGGCGACCGCATTCGAGATGGGGCAGAGCGGGGTCGATCTGACCGATGTGATGATCGCCTCGCAGAAAGCCAGCGTATCCTTCCAGGCCATGACCCAGGTGCGTAACAAGCTGGTCCAGGCGTATCAAGACATCATGCAGATGCCGGTCTGAGGGTTGATTGATGGCTGAAGCAGCAGTAGCAAACGTACCGGCCAAGGCCGAGTCAGGCGAGCCGAAGAAGCCCCTGCTGGGCCTTAGCTTCCTGGAAAATCTCGCCGAAATGTCGGTGCTGCGTCAGCTCGGCCTGCTGGTCGGCCTGGCTGCCAGCGTGGCCATCGGTTTTGCCGTTGTGCTGTGGTCGCAGCAGCCGGATTACCGTCCGCTCTATGGCAGCCTCAACGGTATGGATGCTACCCAGGTGGTCGAAACCCTGACCGCTTCCGGTATCGACTACACCATCGAACCCAACTCCGGCGCCCTGTTGGTCAAGGCTGACGATCTGGCGCGTGCGCGTATGCGCCTGGCAGCTGCCGGCGTGGCGCCGACCGATAACAGTGTCGGTTTCGAGATTCTCGACCGTGAGCAGGGCCTGGGTACCAGCCAGTTCATGGAGGCGACCCGCTATCGCCGCGGTCTCGAGGGCGAGCTGGCACGTACGGTGGCCAGCCTCAACAACGTCAAGGCGGCGCGTGTACACCTGGCCATGCCCAAGGCGTCGGTGTTCGTGCGTGACGAACGCAAGCCGTCTGCCTCGGTGCTGGTCGAACTCTACCCGGGGCGCGCATTGGAGCCCAGTCAGGTCATGGCCATCGTCAACCTGGTGGCGACCAGCGTGCCTGAGTTGGACAAGGGCCAGGTCACGGTGGTCGACCAGAAGGGCAACCTGCTCTCCGACCAGCAGGAACTGTCCGAGCTGAGCATGGCCGGCAAGCAGTTCGACTACACCCGCCGTATGGAAACGCTGTTCACCCAGCGTGTGCACAACATTCTGCAGCCGGTGCTGGGCACTGGTCGCTACAAGGCGGAAGTGTCGGCTGATGTGGATTTCAGTTCGGTTGAATCCACTTCCGAAATGTTCAATCCGGATCAGCCCGCGCTGCGCAGTGAGCAACAGGTCAACGAACAGCGTCAGAGCAGTCTGCCGCCGCAAGGCGTGCCGGGCGCGCTGTCCAATCAACCGCCGGGCCCGGCTGCCGCTCCGCAGCAGGCTGCAGGCGCTGCCGCTCCCGCCGGTCCGATAGCGGCTGGTCAGCCGCTGGTCGATGCCAACGGTCAGCAGATCATGGATCCGGTAACCGGCCAGCCGATGCTGGCGCCGTACCCGGCAGACAAGCGTGAGCAGTCGACCCGCAACTTCGAGCTGGATCGTTCCATCAGCTACACCCGTCAGCAGCAGGGGCGTCTGCGTCGCCTGTCGGTAGCGGTGGTGGTGGATGACCAGTTACGTGTCGACCCGGCCACCGGCGAAAGCAGCCGGGTGCCTTGGACCGCCGATGACCTGGCGCGCTTCACTCGTCTGGTGCAGGACTCGGTGGGCTTCGATGCCAGTCGCGGCGACAGCGTCAGCGTGATCAACACGGCGTTCACCGCGTCGATGGGCGAAGAAATTCCGGATATTCCGTTCTACACCCAGCCCTGGTTCTGGGACATCGTCAAGCAGGTGCTCGGCGTGCTGTTCATCCTGGTGTTGGTGTTCGGCGTGTTGCGTCCGGTGCTCAACAACATCACCGGCGGTGGCAGGGGCAAGGAGCTGGCAGGCTCCGGTGATGTGGAGCTTGGCTCGATGGCAGGTCTGGATGGCGAGCTGTCCGATGACCGTGTCAGCCTTGGCGGCCCGCAGAGCATCATGTTGCCTAGGTCTAGTGAGGGGTATGATGCGCAACTGAACGCTATCAAGAGCCTAGTGGCGGAAGACCCTGGCCGCGTCGCCCAGGTCGTGAAAGAGTGGATCAACGCCGATGAGTGACAATCGCACTGCTACCAAGCTGAACAAGGTCGACAAGGCCGCGATTCTGCTGCTTTCGCTGGGCGAAACCGATGCCGCGCAGGTGTTGCGTCACCTCGGGCCGAAGGAAGTGCAGCGCGTCGGCGTGGCCATGGCCGGCATGCGCAATATCCATCGCGAGCAGGTCGAGCAGGTGATGGCCGAGTTCGTCGAGATCGTCGGCGACCAGACCAGCCTCGGTGTGGGTTCCGATGCCTACATCCGCAAGATGCTCACCTCTGCGCTGGGCGAGGACAAGGCGGGCAACCTCATTGACCGTATTCTCCTCGGTGGCAGCACCAGTGGCCTGGACAGCCTCAAGTGGATGGAGCCGCGTGCCGTTGCCGATGTGATTCGCTACGAGCACCCGCAGATTCAGGCCATCGTCGTCGCCTACCTCGACCCGGACCAGGCGGCCGAGGTGCTCAGTCACTTCGATCACAAGGTACGCTTGGACATCGTTCTGCGGGTGTCGTCGCTGAACACCGTGCAGCCGGCCGCGCTGAAGGAGCTCAACCAGATTCTCGAGAAACAGTTCTCCGGCAGCGCCAATGCCACGCGCGCCTCCATGGGCGGCGTCAAGCGTGCGGCGGACATCATGAACTTCCTCGACAGCTCGGTGGAAGGCCAGTTGATGGACTCCATTCGCGAACTGGACGAAGACCTGTCGATGCAGATCGAAGACCTGATGTTCGTCTTCGACAACCTGGCCGATGTCGACGACCGTGGCATCCAGGCGCTGATGCGCGAGGTCTCCTCCGAAGTGCTGGTGCTGGCACTCAAAGGGGCCGACGACGCGATCAAGGAGAAGGTGTTCAAGAACATGTCCAAGCGCGCTGCCGAGCTGCTGCGCGACGACCTGGAGGCCAAGGGGCCGGTACGCGTCAGCGATGTCGAAGCGGCGCAGAAGGAAATTCTTACCATTGCCCGCCGTATGGCCGAGGCCGGCGAGATCGTGCTTGGCGGCAAGGGCGGCGAGGAGATGGTTTGACAGGGTCTATTCCCGTTTCGCCACGGCCGCGCCGGAGCCAGTTTTTGCGCGGGGCAAGGCATGAGGAGAGAAGTTTGGTCATTCCAAATGAGCGACGAATAACGCCGCTGCGCGCAAAAACTGGCCCGGCCCTCCGGGTTGCGCGGCAAATGGCGCCATGCTGTGTTGCGGGACTTGGCAAGGGAGCAACCATTCCCTGCGCTCCACGCCTGCGGAACGCCGCCCGACCATGGCGCCATTTGGCGCAGCAACGCGGCTCGCGTCGAAACGAGAATAGACCCTGATGGCTGCCAAGGAGCCTGATAGCGAGCTGATTCGCGCCAAGGATCTCGGCACGTTCGATCGCTGGGCGCTGCCCAGCTTCGACGCGCCGGGTGACGAACCGGCAGAAGCCGAGGCCGCTGCTGAAGAACATATGCAGCCTCCAGCTGAATCCGAGCAGCAGGACGCCGCACAGGTCGAAGAGGTCGCACTCGAAGATGTCAAACCACTGACGCTCGATGAACTCGAAGCCATTCGCCAGGATGCCTATAACGAAGGCTTCGCCACGGGCGAGAAGGACGGCTTTCACGCCGGCCAGATCAAAGCCAAGCAAGAGGCCGACGCGGCCTTGGCGCTGAAGGTCGGCAGCCTGGAAAAACTCATGACGCAGTTGCTCGAGCCGATTGCCGAGCAGGATCAGCAAATGGAAGTGGCCATGGTACGTCTGGTCAGCCATATGGTGCGCGAGGTGATTCAGCGCGAGCTGAACACCGACTCCAGCCAGATCCGCCAGGTGCTGCGCGAGGCGCTCAAACTGCTGCCAATGGGCGCGCAGAACGTGCGCATTCAGGTCAATCCGCAGGATTTCGAAACGATCAAGGCCTTGCGTGAGCGTCACGAGGAAAGCTGGCGCATCCTCGAGGATGACAGCCTGCTGCCCGGCGGTTGCCGTATCGAGTCCGAGCACAGTCAGATCGACGCCAGTGTCGAAACGCGCATGGCGCAGGCGCTCAAGCAATTGTTCGAGCAGCAGCGCGCGCAAGTCTCTCAGCCGCCGGAAGCGGACATCGACCTGGATCTGGATGCCGTCGATGCGCCTTGAGCGGATCAGTTTCGCCAGACGCCTGGCGGGCTATGTCGAAGCGATCAACCTGCCCAGCCAACCCGTGGTGGAAGGGCGCCTGCTGCGTATGGTCGGCCTGACCCTGGAGGCCGAAGGTTTGCGCGCCGCCATCGGCAGCCGTTGTCTGGTGATCAACAGCGACAGCTATCACCCGGTGCAGGTCGAGGCTGAGGTCATGGGCTTCTCCGGCGGCAAGATCTACCTGATGCCGGTCGGCAGCCTGGCCGGTATCGCGCCAGGTGCGCGTGTGGTGCCGTTGCCGGATACCGGGCGCCTGCCCATGGGCATGTCGATGCTCGGGCGAGTGCTTGATGGCGCCGGGCGTGCGCTCGATGGCAAGGGCGGGATGAAGGCCGAGGACTGGGTACCGATGGATGGCCCTGCTATCAACCCGCTCAACCGCGACCCGATCAGCCAGCCGCTGGATGTTGGTATTCGTTCGATCAACGGTTTGCTTACCGTCGGGCGTGGCCAGCGCTTGGGCCTGTTCGCCGGTACCGGCGTGGGCAAGTCCGTGTTGCTGGGCATGATGACCCGTTTCACAGAGGCGGAAATCATCGTTGTCGGCCTGATCGGCGAACGTGGGCGTGAGGTCAAGGAGTTCATTGACGAGATCCTCGGCGAGGAGGGCATCAAGCGCTCGGTGGTGGTCGCCTCGCCGGCCGACGATGCGCCGCTGATGCGCCTGCGCGCGGCGCAGTACTGCACGCGCATCGCCGAGTATTTCCGCGACAAGGGCAAGAACGTCCTGCTGCTGATGGATTCGCTGACCCGTTACGCCCAGGCCCAGCGCGAAATCGCCCTGGCCATTGGTGAGCCGCCTGCAACCAAGGGGTATCCGCCTTCGGTCTTTGCCAAGCTGCCCAAGCTGGTCGAGCGTGCCGGCAATGCCGAAGCCGGCGGTGGTTCGATCACCGCGTTCTACACGGTGCTGAGTGAGGGTGATGATCAGCAGGACCCCATCGCCGATGCTGCCCGTGGTGTGCTCGACGGACACTTCGTCCTGTCCCGCCGTTTGGCGGAAGAGGGGCACTATCCGGCGATCGACATCGAGGCCTCGATCAGCCGGGTCATGCCGCAGGTCGTGCCGCCGGAGCAGCTCAAGCAGGCGCAGCGCTTCAAGCAGCTGTGGTCACGCTATCAGCAGAGCCGCGATCTGATCAGCGTGGGTGCCTACGTGCCGGGCGGTGATGCGGATACCGATCAGGCCATCGCCCGTCAGCCGGTCATGGCTCAGTACCTGCGTCAGGGCCTCGACGAGAACGTGTCAATGGCGCAGAGCCGCGAGCAGCTGGCTGGGGTGTTGGGACAGTGACCTGTTACCGTAGGGCGGGTGTAACCCGCCAGGGCGATCTGGCGGGTTGCACCCGCCCTACGGGGCGCGGATGAGCCTGAGCCGCGCAAAGCGTCTGCAGCCGGTCGTCGAGATGGCAGAAAAGGCCGAGCGCGAGGCCGCGCGCCAGCTCGGGCATTGCCAAGGGCTGGTGGGGCAGGCTGAGGCCAAGCTGGGCGAGCTGGAGCGTTTTCGTGGCGACTACCAGCAGCAGTGGATCAGCGAGGGCAGCAAGGGCGTTTCCGGCCAGTGGCTGATGAACTACCAGCGCTTTCTGGCGCAACTGGAGACGGCGGTCGGCCAACAGCAGCAAAGTCTGGAGTGGCATCGCGCCAATCTTGAAAAGGTGCGCGCTGTTTGGCAGCAACGCTATGCGCGTCTCGAGGGGCTGCGCAAACTGGTCCAGCGCTACATTGACGAAGCCCGATTGGCCGAGGACAAGCGCGAACAGAAACTGCTCGACGAGCTGGCGCAACGCCTGATCGACCGTGGTGAACCCTGAATAGTGGTTGTTTCGTCGCCGACCAGATGCTACACCTTCAAGCGTGAATTGCCCTATCTGGCAAAGTCTCGACAAAGGAGTAGACATGGCCATTACCTCGCAGCCCTCGGCCGACGGGCAAGAGCTGACCATTGTGATTCGAGGACGCTTCGACTTCGCCTCCCACCAGGAATTTCGTGACGCCTACGAGCGCGTCAACCTGACGCCCAAGCGTTATCAGGTCGACCTGCGTGACACCAGCTATCTGGATAGTTCGGCACTGGGCATGCTGTTGTTGTTGCGTGACCATGCTGGCGGCGATTCGGCGCAGATCAGCCTGCTCAACTGCAGCAGTGACGTGCGCAAGATCCTCGCCATCTCCAACTTCGAGCAGTTGTTCAAGATCAGCTGAGCATGCCTGAGCGACTTGCCATTCTGATCGCCGAGGACAACGCGGCCGACCGCATGCTGTTGTCCACCATCGTCAGTCGTCAGGGGCATCGTGTGCTCACCGCCAGCAATGGCCTGGAAGCCGTCGCGCTGTTCGAGCAGGCGCGTCCACAACTGGTGTTGATGGATGCGTTGATGCCGGTGATGGATGGTTTCGAGGCCGCCCGGCGCATCAAGCAGAAGGCTGGTGAAGCGCTGGTGCCGATCATCTTCCTCACTTCGCTGACCGAGGGTGAGGCGCTGGTACGCTGTCTCGAGGCCGGTGGCGACGACTTTCTCGCCAAGCCCTATAACCGGGTGATACTCGAGGCCAAGATCGGGGCGATGTATCGTCTGCGCCGTCTGCACGACACGGTATTGCAACAGCGCGACCTGATCGCCCGGCACAACGAGCATCTGCTGCGTGAGCAGCGCGTTGCCAAGGCCGTATTCGACAAGGTGGCGCATTCCGGCTGTTTGGATGCGCCGAACATCCGTTACATGCAGTCGCCCTACGCGCTGTTCAATGGTGATTTGCTGCTGGCGGCGTACAAACCGTCTGGCGGCATGCACGTGATGCTGGGCGATTTCACCGGTCATGGTTTGCCGGCGGCTATTGGCGCGATGCCGCTGGCCGAGGTGTTCTACGGCATGACGGCCAAAGGTCATGCCCTTGCCGAGATCCTTCGCGAGATCAACGCCAAGCTCAAGCGCATCCTTCCGGTGGGCGTTTTCTGCTGCGCCACCGTGCTCAATATCAGCAGCAAGCGAGGCTTGCTCGAGGTGTGGAGTGGTGGGTTGCCAGATGGCTACCTGCTACATGGCGATGGTCGCCCGCGTCAGTCATTGGTGTCACGCCATCTGCCCCTGGGAATCCTCGAACCAGCGGCGTTCAGTGATCGCTGTGAGGTCTATCCGCTGGCGCCGGGAGATCGTATTTTTCTGCTCAGTGATGGCGTGCTCGAGGCCAGTGACCAGCAAGGGCAGCTATTCGGCGAGGCGCGCCTGCTCGAGCTTCTGGACGCCAATCGTCAACCGCAGGCATTGTTCGAGGAAATCCAGCTGGCGCTGGCGGCGTTCCGTGGCGAGCAACAGGATGACGTCAGCATGGTTCAGGTCGGCTTGGCCGAAGACGACGAGCATCCTCGCCCACTGGCCTTTGCCGACAGCGGTCAGGGCAGCGTGATGGACTGGTCGGCCAGTTTCGAGTTTCGAGCGCTGAGCCTGCGTCACTTCAACCCACTGCCATTTTTGCTGCAGCTGCTGCTGGACGTGCGGGCGTTGCGGCCGCGTGGTGGTGAGCTGTATACCGTGCTCGCCGAGCTCTATTCCAATGCCCTGGAGCATGGGGTAATGGGGCTGGACTCCTCGCTCAAGCAGAATGCCAGCGGCTTTGCCGAGTATTATCGGGAGCGACGTCTGCGTCTGGCGTCCTTGCAGGATGGCTATGTACGATTTCATTTGCAGATGCTGCCGGAAGAAGGGGGAGGGCGACTGATCGTCCGGGTCGAGGACAGTGGTCCCGGATTCGATCCGCTCACCGTCATGGCGCTTGGTGACGAAGCCCTGTGTGGTCGCGGTCTTGCCCTGGTTCGTCAGCTCTGCGATGGTTTCCAGATTGCCCCGGTTGGCCAGGGAGTCAGCGTGGAGTTTTGCTGGTCCTCTGAGGCATAATGCGACGCTGTTGTTCAGGGAGTGACCCGGTGTCCGATATCCATCTCGACGAAGCCGTCCTGGCGGCCCTGCAGGACGTCATGGAGGACGAATACCCGATTCTGCTCGATACCTTCGTGGCCGATTCCGAGGAGCGTCTGCGTCTGCTGCATGTGGCTGCGACCGAGGGGGATGCGCAGGGCTTGCGCCTGGCTGCGCACAGCTTCAAGGGCAGCTGTAGCAACATGGGAGCGGTGCTTCTAGCCAGCTTGTGCAAGGAACTCGAAGACGCGGGGCGGCGCGAGGCCCTGGACCTGGCCCCGGCGCTGATCGAGCAGATCGAGCGCGAGTTCGCCATCGTGCGCATCCTGTTCAAATCCGAGCGTCAGCGCTATCGCGTCTGACGCCGTTTCACGAGTTGGCCCGCCCTTTGCTCTGATCCTGTCACGACCCATCAGACGGAGAGCGTCCATGTCCGCGTTGCCCGACCTACGCCTGCAGGCTACGCCTGAGGTGAAGAGCAAAGCGAAGCAGCCGGCCAAAGCGCCGGAACCCAGCAAGAACGGTGCTTCCAGCTTTGCCGAGGTATATGCCAAGGAGCGTCAGGCCAAGCCTGGCGAGCGCGCTGGCAGTACCGACAAAACCAGCCAGGAACAGAAGTCTGCGCCGTCAGCAGGGGAGCCCGATGCCGCTTCAACTGCCGCCGAGCAGCCTGCGGTTGCCGCCCCCGGCAATTCCTTGCCGACGCAGGAGGGCGCTGCAGAAGAGCTCGATCCGTTGCTGGCAATGGCGCTGGGCGGTATCCAGGCGCAGGTAGACGATGCTCCGCTAACCGAGGAGTCGTCGGCGCTGCCGGCGCTGGTGATTACCGGTGCCAACAGCGATGCTGCCGATAATGCTGAGCCAGTGCTTGAGGAAGATGCTCTCGATCCGCTGGCGCTGCTCAAACAGCCGGCAGAAGAAGCGAGCAAGGCCCAGGCCCCGCAGGATGCCGCGATCAAGAGCGCGCGTGTGGCGACCAGCACGGACTTCGCCGCGGCCATGGCAGCCATGGGCAAAGGCGAGGAGTCAGGCGAGAGCACTGAAGAACCGACCCTGGACCTGCCACTTGAAAGTCTGCCCAAGGACGCCCTGGAGAGTCTCAAGGACAGCGCTCAGCCCACTCGACCCGATCAGTTCGTCAGCAAGCTCAATGCGTTGACGCAGGCGCTCAGTCATCAGGCTGGCGCCGCGCAACGCCTGCCACTGGTACCCGGTCAGCCGGTCGCCATGCAACAGGGCGGCTGGAGTGAGGCGGTGGTGGATCGTGTCATGTGGCTTTCCAGCCAGAACCTCAAGTCGGCCGAAATTCAGCTGGACCCTGCAGATCTTGGGCGTCTCGAAGTGCGCGTGAACCTGTCCCAGGACCAGGCGCAGGTGACCTTCGCCAGCCCCAATGCCGGGGTGCGTGAAGCGCTGGAAGGGCAGATGCATCGTCTGCGTGAGCTGTTCGCGCAGCAAGGCATGAACCTGGCGGATGCCAACGTCTCCGATCAGTCGCTTAACCGTGGCTGGCAGGGGCAGGGCGAGGGCGGTCGCGGTGGGTCCGGCTCGCGGGATGATCTGCTGGCCAGTGACGAGTTGCAGCCTGGTGCCCATCAGGAAGTGCGCAGCGAGCGCTTGACCGCTGGCCGTGGGCTGGTCGACTACTACGCGTGAGTGGCGGTTAAGCCTGTATCGACACTGGGCAATGGCCGACGATCGGTGTTCCTCCGCTAGACTTGCATTCGCCCGGGTTGCCGAAAGGTGCTCGGGCGAATGCATTTTGGGTGACAGCAGGCAGCTGGAGCTGTTAAATCCGCGGCCCGGAGTTAGACAAGCCTGCTCATATGCTGGCATAACACTTGCTCTTAACCCTTTGAATGCGGAAAGAACGTAGGTACTGACGGATTATTGGCATGGCTAAGAAAGAAGCGGCACCGACTGCCGACGGACAACCCACCGGCAAGAGCAAGCTCAAACTCATCATTCTGATCGTGGTGGGCCTGCTGCTGGCCGTTGGCCTTTCCGTGGGCAGTACCTGGTTCATTTTCAGCAAGGGCGACAAGAGCGAGGAGGTCAAGTCGGCAGAGGCCGCGGCGGCGCCTGTGCGCCAGCCGGCCATCTACCAGGATCTGATGCCGGCCTTCGTGGTCAATTTCAATCACCAGAATCGTACCCGCTACCTGCAGGTCAGCATGGCCTTGATGAGCCGCGATAGCGCCGGCATGGAAAAGCTCAAGGTGCATATGCCGGTATTGCGCAACCGCCTGGTGATGCTGCTGTCCGGCCAGGATTTTGCCGCGCTGCAAACGCCGCTGGGCAAGGAGATGCTCCTGCAGCTGGCGCTGGCCAGCGTGCAGGAGCTGGCGCAGAAGGAAACCGGCAGCACCGTGGTCGAGCAGGTGCTGTTCACCAATTTCGTGTTGCAGTAGCGGGAGCCGAAGATGGCCGTGCAAGACCTGCTTTCCCAGGACGAGATCGATGCGCTGTTGCATGGCGTCGATGACGGCCTGGTGGAAACCGAGGACGCTGCCGAGCCGGGTAGCGTCAAGCAATATGACCTGACCAGTCAGGATCGCATCGTCCGTGGACGCATGCCGACCCTGGAGATGATCAACGAGCGTTTCGCTCGTTATACCCGTATCAGCATGTTCAACCTGCTGCGCCGCTCGGCCGACGTCGCCGTCGGTGGTGTGCAGGTGATGAAATTCGGCGAATACGTGCATTCGCTGTACGTGCCTACCAGTCTCAACCTGGTGAAGATGAAGCCGTTGCGCGGCACCGGTCTGTTCATCCTCGATGCCAAGTTGGTATTCAAGCTGGTCGACAATTTCTTTGGCGGTGACGGCCGTCACGCCAAGATCGAGGGGCGCGAGTTCACCCCCACCGAACTGCGCGTGGTGCGCATGGTGCTCGACCAGGCGTTCGTCGACCTGCGTGAGGCCTGGCACGCGGTGATGGATATCAACTTCGAGTACGTCAACTCCGAGGTCAACCCGGCGCTGGCCAATATCGTCAGCCCGAGCGAGGTGGTGGTCGTGTCGACCTTCCATATCGAACTCGACGGCGGTGGTGGTGACCTGCATATCACCATGCCGTACTCGATGATCGAACCGATCCGCGAGATGCTCGATGCCGGCTTTCAGTCCGATGTCGACGATCAGGACGAGCGCTGGATCAAGGCGCTGCGTGAGGACATCCTCGATGTCAGCGTGCCGCTCGCGGCCACGGTCGCGCGCCGCCAGTTGAAGTTGCGCGACATCCTGCACATGCAGCCGGGCGATGTGATTCCGGTGGAATTGCCGGAGCATGTGGTCATGCGCGCCAACGGTGTGCCGACCTTCAAGGTCAAGCTGGGGGCGCACAAGGGCAATCTGGCCCTGCAGGTGCTGGAACCAATCGAACGCCAGCGCTGAAGTGCTGGTCATGCTTCAGGGCCGCTAGGCCCGATGTGAGCGAATAGCTGAAGCCAGGCGAGGAAAAACGATGGCAGACGAAGAAAATACCTCTCCCGAGGAACAGGCTCTGGCCGATGAGTGGGCGGCAGCGCTGGCCGAGGCGGGCGATGCCGGGCAGGACGACATCGATGCGATGCTGGCTGCGCAGGAGACTCCTGCGCCTGCGGCACCGGCCGCTCCGCGTGCGCCGATGGAAGAGTTCGGCAGTGCGCCGTCTCCCAGCAATCTGCCGGTCACTCTGGATGGGCCCAATCTGGACGTGATTCTGGATATTCCAGTGTCTATCTCCATGGAAGTGGGCAACACCGATATCACTATCC
This sequence comes from Pseudomonas oleovorans subsp. oleovorans, assembly GCF_002197815.1. GTDB lineage: Bacteria > Pseudomonadota > Gammaproteobacteria > Pseudomonadales > Pseudomonadaceae > Aquipseudomonas > Aquipseudomonas oleovorans. Next base: position 48,403 of record NZ_NIUB01000008.1, on the reverse strand, counting down.
GCAACCTGCTGCAGCTCAATCAGGGCTCGGTGATCGAACTGGATCGTCTGGCCGGTGAGCCGCTCGATGTGCTGGTCAACGGCACCCTGATCGCTCACGGCGAGGTGGTGGTGGTCAACGAGAAGTTCGGCATCCGCCTGACGGATGTGATCAGCCCCAGCGAACGTATCAAGAAGCTGCGCTGATCATGGCCCGACTTTTAGCGTTGTTGCTTGCGCTGCCCGGGTTTGCGCTGGCAGCCGAGCCTGCGGACAAGGCCGCCACGCCCATGGCCGGCAGCGATGTGGCCGGCCAGTTGGGGCAGTTGCTGCTGGGGTTGCTGCTGGTCATCGGCCTGATCTTCGTCCTGGCCTGGCTGCTACGCCGCGTGCAGCAACTGGCGCCACGCAGCGGGCAGGTGATCAAGCTGTTGGCCACGCAACCGCTGGGGCCGCGTGATCGCCTGGTGCTGGTGCAGGTGGGCAACGAGCAGATTCTGCTGGGATTGTCTGCCGGGCGTATCGCGCCTCTGCATGTGCTCAAGGAGCCCGTGCACCTGTCCGATGCCGAGCCCGCTACGCCGGAGTTTGCCCAGCGCCTGATGGAGCTGCTGGGCAAGGATCAGAAGGACAAATCCTGATGTTGCGTTTGTTGCTGGTAGTGCTGCTGAGCCTGGCTGCTTCACTGGCGTTCGCCGAAGATCCGCCGAGTGCCAGTTCGCTGATTCAGCAGGGCAGCAACCCATTGTCGATCCCGGCTATTACCCTGTCGACGGATGCCGAGGGGCAGCAGGAATATTCGGTCAGCCTGCAGATTTTGCTGATCATGACGGCGCTGAGTTTCATACCGGCGTTCGTCATGCTGATGACCAGCTTCACCCGCATCATCATCGTCTTTTCCATCCTGCGTCAGGCCCTGGGTCTGCAGCAGACCCCCTCGAACCAGATTCTCGTTGGCTTGGCGCTGTTTCTGACGATGTTCATCATGGCGCCGATCTTCGACCGGATTAACACCGATGCCCTGCAGCCCTACCTGAACGAGGAAATCATCGCTCAAGAAGCGCTGAGCCGGGCAGAGGTGCCGATTCGCGACTTCATGCTGGCGCAGACCCGTGAGAGCGACCTGGCCCTGTTCGTGCGGCTGTCCAAACGCACCGACCTGGCCAGCGTGGAGGACGTGCCGCTGACCATTCTGGTGCCGGCCTTCGTCACCTCCGAGCTGAAGACCGCGTTCCAGATCGGCTTCATGATCTTCATCCCGTTTTTGATCATCGACATGGTGGTCGCCAGTATCCTCATGGCGATGGGCATGATGATGCTCTCGCCACTGATCATCTCTTTGCCGTTCAAGATCATGCTGTTCGTCCTGGTCGATGGTTGGGCGCTGATCATGGGCACACTGGCCGCCAGTTTCGGCACCTTATAGCGAGGCTGATGATGACTCCCGAGGTTGCGGTTGATCTGTTTCGTGAAGCGCTCTGGCTGATCGTGCTGATCGTCGGTCTGGCCGTGGTGCCGAGTCTGGTGGTGGGGTTGATCGTGGCCATGTTCCAGGCGGCCACGCAAATCAACGAACAGACGCTGAGCTTCCTGCCGCGCCTGATCGTGATGCTGGTTACCCTGATCTGGGCCGGCCCCTGGCTGGTCAGTCAGCTGATGGAGTACACCCAGACGCTGATCCAGAACATTCCCTACCTGATCGGCTGAGGGTGCCATGTTGGAGTTGAGCGATGCGCAGATCAGCAGCTGGGTGGGCCAGTTTCTGCTGCCGTTGTTCCGCATCGCCGCGATGTTGATGGTCATGCCGATCATCGGCACCCAACTGGTTCCGACCCGTGTGCGCCTGTATCTGGCGCTGGCCATCACCATCGTGCTGGTGCCGGTATTGCCGCCGATGCCGCAGGTTGATGCGCTGAACTTGCGCAGCCTGTTGCTGATACTTGAACAGGTGCTGATCGGCGCCATGTTCGGCTTCATCCTGCAGTTGTTCTTCCACCTGTTTGCCGTGGCCGGGCAGATTATCGCCATGCAGATGGGCCTGGGCTTCGCCTCCATGGTGGACCCGACCAATGGCGTGTCGGTGCCGGTGCTTGGCCAGTTCATGCTGATGCTGGTGACCCTGCTGTTTCTGGCGATCAACGGTCATCTGGTGGCGTTGGAGATTCTGGCGGAGAGTTTCGTCACCTTGCCTTACGGCCAGGGTTTCATGGTCAACCATTACTGGACACTGGCGGGCAAGCTGAGTTGGGTGATCGGCGCGGGCCTGCTGTTGACCTTGCCGGCAGTGACTGCGTTGCTGGTGATCAACCTGGCATTTGGCGTGATGACGCGCGCAGCGCCACAGCTCAATATCTTTTCCATCGGTTTCCCGTTGACGCTGGCCCTGGGCCTGGTGATCTACTGGATCAGCCTTTCCGATTTCGGCAGCCTGTTCCAGGCGCTGGCCAGCGATGCTTTGCAGCAGCTGGGTGAATTCGCTCTGGTGAGGTAGCCATGGCCGAAAGCGAGAGCGGTGCCGACAAAAGCGAGGAACCCACAGGCAAGCGACTTGAAGAGTCGCGCAAGAAAGGTCAGATCGCCCGTTCCAAGGAGCTCAATACCCTGGCGGTCACCCTCACCGGCACCATGGCCCTGATTATCTTCGGTGCCTACATGGGCAACGTGCTGATGGACATCATGCGCGGCAATTTCAGCCTGCCGCGTGAGGTGTTGATGAGCGAGCGCAGCATGGCGCTTTACCTGCTGGCTTCCGGCAAGGAAGCCCTGCTGGCGATGCAGCCATTCTTGATCGCCTTGCTGATCGCCTCTATCGTCGGCCCCATCGCTTTGGGCGGCTGGCTATTTTCCACGGAAGCACTGCAGCCCAAGGCCAGTCGGATGAATCCGCTGGCGGGGCTCAAACGCATGTTCTCGGTTCAGGCGCTGGTCGAGTTGCTCAAAGCGTTGGCCAAGTTCCTGGTCATCCTCGCCGTGGCGCTGGTGGTACTTTCGGTGGATCAGGACGATTTGCTGGCCATCGCCAATGAGCCCATCGAGCCGGCCATCCTGCACAGTCTGAAGGTGGTCGGCTGGAGCGCTTTTTGGCTGTCCTGTGGCCTGATCCTGATCGCCGCCGTGGATGCGCCATTCCAGCTGTGGAGTCACAAGCAGAAGCTGAAGATGACCAAGCAGGAGGTCCGCGACGAGTACAAGGACACCGAGGGCAAACCCGAGGTCAAGGGACGCATTCGTCAGTTGCAGCGTGAAATGGCTGAACGCCGCATGATGCAGGCCGTACCGCAGGCCGATGTGGTGATTACCAACCCGACGCACTTCGCCGTGGCGCTCAAGTACGACCCGGAGAAGGGAGGGGCGCCGCTGTTGCTGGCCAAGGGCGGCGACTTCCTGGCGCTGAAGATTCGTGAGATCGCCCAGGAGCACAAGGTGATGGTGTTGGAATCACCGGGGCTGGCGCGGGCCGTTTACTACTCTACCGAACTCGATCAGGAAATCCCCGCCGGTCTCTATCTGGCGGTGGCGCAGGTGCTGGCCTACGTCTATCAGTTGCGTCAGTACCAGGCCGGCAAGGGCAAGCGCCCCGGCCCGTTACCGGATTTGCCCATCCCGCCAGATCTGCGTCGTGATTCGTAACGTGCGTCTTGGGCGCTGCCCTGTCATTTATGGAACGCTTCTTGCCATTACCCCTTCAGGACGCACTTTCGCGTCAAAAGATTGAATGGTTTGGGGTAGGGACGTGGCAGTAGATCGCGCACAGCTAATCGGTGACGTACGCAGCAACCTTGCAGGTTTGCGCCACGGCAACCTGGGTATCCCCCTGCTGCTGCTGGTCATGCTCGGCATGGTCATGCTGCCGATCCCGCCGTTTCTGCTCGACACTCTGTTCACCTTCAGCATCGCGCTGTCCATCGTCGTGCTGCTGGTCAGCATCTATGCGTTGCGACCGCTGGATTTCGCCGTGTTCCCTACCATCCTGCTGGCGGCCACGTTGTTGCGTCTGGCGCTGAACGTGGCTTCGACCCGCGTGGTGCTGCTCAACGGCCACGAGGGCCACGGCGCGGCGGGGCAGGTGATCCAGGCCTTCGGTGAGGTGGTGATCGGCGGTAACTACGTGGTCGGTATCGTGGTGTTCGCCATCCTCATGATCATCAACTTCGTGGTGGTCACCAAGGGTGCCGGACGGATTTCCGAAGTGAGCGCGCGCTTCACCCTCGATGCCATGCCTGGCAAGCAGATGGCTATCGACGCCGACCTCAATGCTGGCCTGATCGATCAGAACGAAGCCAAGAAACGCCGCAGTGAAGTGGCGCAGGAGGCAGATTTCTACGGCTCGATGGACGGTGCCAGCAAGTTTGTCCGCGGCGACGCCATCGCCGGCCTGCTGATTCTGTTCATCAACCTCATCGGCGGTATCGCCATCGGCGTGCTGCAGCACGGCCTGCCGTTCGCCGAGGCGGGCAAGGTCTACACCCTGCTGACCATCGGCGACGGCCTGGTCGCACAGATTCCCTCCCTGCTGCTGTCCACCGCCGCCGCGGTGATGGTGACCCGTGTTTCCAGCTCCGAGGACATGGGCGCCCAGGTCAACCGGCAGATGTTTGCTTCGCCGCGGGCGTTGGCGGTGGCGGCGGCGATCATGATTGCCATGGGTCTGGTGCCCGGCATGCCGCATTTCTCCTTTATCAGCCTGGGCCTGGTGGCCGCTGGCGCCGCCTACTGGATCGCTAACAAGCAGCGCAAGACCAAGGAAGAGGAGGTCAAGGAGGTACAGCGCCAACAGGAGCTGCTGCCGGCGCAGAAGGCGCAGGAGGTCAAGGAACTGGGCTGGGACGACGTCACCCCGGTGGACATGGTCGGCCTGGAGGTCGGCTACCGGCTGATTCCGCTGGTCGATCGCAACCAGGGTGGCCAGTTGCTGGCGCGGATCAAGGGTGTGCGCAAGAAGCTGTCGCAGGAAATGGGCTTTCTCATGCCCTCGGTGCATATTCGCGACAACCTCGATCTGGCGCCCAACGCCTACCGCTTGACGCTCATGGGCGTCAGCGTGGCCGAGGCCGAGGTGTATCCGGATCGCGAACTGGCGATCAACCCCGGCCAGGTGTTCGGCCCGCTCAATGGTATTGCCGCCAAGGATCCGGCGTTCGGTCTGGAGGCCGTGTGGATCGACCCCACTCAGCGCGATCAGGCGCAGTCGCTGGGCTATACCGTGGTCGATGCCAGTACCGTGGTTGCCACTCACCTCAACCAGATCCTGCACAAGCATGCCCACGAGCTGCTGGGGCACGAGGAAGTGCAGCAGTTGATGCAGTTGCTGGCCAAGAGTTCGCCGAAGCTGGCCGAAGAGTTGGTGCCGGGTTTGGTATCGCTGTCGACGCTGCTCAAGGTGTTGCAGGCGCTGCTGCAGGAGCAGGTGCCGGTGCGCGACATGCGCACCATCGCCGAGGCCATCGCCAACGTCGCGCCGAAGAGTCAAGATCCCGCCGCGATGGTCGCCGCAGTGCGCGTGTCGCTGGCCCGCGCCATCGTACAAGGCATCGTGGGGCTAGAGCCGGAGCTGCCTGTGATAACCCTCGAGCCAAGGTTGGAACAGATCTTGCTCAACAGTCTGCAGAAGGCCGGTCAGGGCAGCGAGGATGGCATCCTCCTCGAACCGGGCATGGCCGAGAAGCTGCAGCGTTCCCTGGTGGAAGCGGCGCAGCGCCAGGAAATGCTCGGCAAGCCGGTGATTCTACTGGTGGCCGGACCGATCCGGGCGATGTTGTCGCGCTTCGCGCGGCTGGCGGTACCCAGCATGCACGTGCTGGCCTACCAGGAAATTCCGGACAACAAGCAGGTCACCATAGTCGCTACGGTTGGCCAGAACTGAGGTAAAGGGTCATGCAGGTCAAACGCTTCTTCGCCGCCGATATGCGGACCGCCATGAAACTGGTGCGTGATGAATTGGGCGCCGATGCCGCGATCATCGGCAATCGCCGTGTCGCCGGTGGTGTCGAACTGACTGCTGCGCTGGATTATCAGGTGCCGGCACCCGTGCGTCCGAACCCGGCGCTGGAAGCCGAGCTGCGCAAGACCCAGGCGCGCATCGCCAGCGCCCAGGCGGAGCTGAGCACGCGTGCCGAGCAGGATGCTGGCAAGGATCGCCAACTGTTCGCCAACGAGTCGTTGTTGGCACCCGAGCTGCCGGCGACTCCGGTCAAGCCGCAGCGCCCGGTCGAGGCCGTAGCGCCTGCTGCGCCGGCGGTCGATCCACGTGCGCTGGATGCCATGCGCTTCGAGCTCAACGGCCTGCGTGAGCTGATCGAAGTGCAACTGGGCTCCATCGCCTGGGGACAACTGCAGAACCGCCGCCCGCAGCAGGCCAATCTGTGGCGCCGCCTGCAGCGCATGGGGCTGTCTGCCGAGCTATCGCAGGCGCTGCTGAGCAAGGTGGCCGGTGTGGCCGAGCCGCGTCAGGCCTGGCGCATGCTGCTGGCGCATCTGGCTCACGCGATCACTACGCCCAAGGTCGAGCCGCTGGAAGAGGGTGGTGTGATCGCGCTGGTTGGCCCGGCCGGCATGGGCAAGACCACTACCCTGGCCAAGCTGGCTGCGCGTTATGTGCTTAAGTACGGCTCGCAACAGGTCGCTCTGGTGAGCATGGACAGCTTCCGCATTGGCGCGCAGGAACAGCTCAAGACCCTGGGGCGCATTCTCGGCGTGTCGGTGACTCAGATCGACCCTGGTCAGTCTCTGCTGCAGGCAATGGAGCCCCTGAGCAAGAAGCGTGTGGTGCTGATCGATACTGCCGGCCTGCCCGGCAATGATCCGGCGCTGCGCCTGCAGTTGGAGAGCCTGGCCTCGGCACGCATCAAGGCGAAGAATTATCTGGTGCTGGCCGCAACAAGTCAGAGCCAAGTGCTCAAGGCGGCCTACCATAGTTACAAGCGTTGTGGCCTTTCAGGCTGCATACTGACGAAACTGGACGAAGCCGCGAGTCTGGGTGAGGTTTTAGGTCTGGCTATAGGCCAGCAACTGCCGGTAGCCTATGTGACGGACGGGCCGCGGATTCCGGACGATCTGCACGTGCCGCGTAGCCATCAGCTGGTCAGCCGTGCCGTGGGGCTGCAGGCTGCCGAGGAGCCGAGTGAAGAGGCCATGGCGCAGATGTTCGCCGGTCTCTACCACAACCCGGCGCAGCGCGCCGGCTGAAATAGCGACAGTGTTGCACCCTCTCGCGCAGGTGCGTGGGAGTGAACGGCCCGAGGGCCACGTCGAAGTTAGACAAGATGTAGAAAGAACATGGGTATGCATCCCGTACAGGTGATCGCAGTGACCGGCGGCAAGGGCGGTGTCGGCAAGACCAACGTATCAGTCAATCTGTCCATGGCCCTGGCTGACCTTGGTCGTCGGGTGATGTTGATGGACGCTGACCTGGGCCTGGCCAATGTCGATGTATTGCTGGGCCTGACCCCCAAACGCACCCTGGCCGATGTGATTGCCGGTGAGTGCGACCTGCGCGACGTCCTCCTGCAGGGGCCGGGCGGCATCCGTATCGTGCCGGCTGCCTCCGGCACGCAGAGCATGGTCAGCCTCACGCCGATGCAGCATGCCGGGCTGATCCAGGCCTTCAGCGACATCAGCGAGAACCTCGACGTGCTGGTGATCGACACCGCCGCCGGCATCGGTGATGCCGTGGTCAGCTTCGTCCGTGCCGCGCAGGAAATTCTCGTGGTGGTCTGCGATGAGCCGACCTCGATCACCAATGCCTATGCGTTGATCAAGCTGCTCAACCGTGACCACGGCATCAGTCGCTTCCGCGTTCTGGCCAACATGGCGCACAGCCCGCAGGAAGGCCGCAATCTGTTTGCTAAGCTGACCAAGGTGACGGATCGCTTCCTCGATGTCGCCCTGCAGTATGTTGGCGCCGTGCCCTACGATGAGTGTGTGCGCAAGGCCGTGCAGAAGCAGCGCGCCGTCTATGAAGCCTTCCCTCGATCCAAGTGCGCTCTGGCGTTCAAGGCGATCGCTCAGAAGGTCGATACCTGGCCGTTGCCGGCCAATCCCCGTGGCCATCTGGAGTTTTTCGTCGAGCGTCTGGTGCAACAACCGACTGCAGACTCGGCCATATGACAGCAGCTTCTGGACTTCGCATGTACAACAAGGCTCAGGCGCAGGACTCCCAGCACCAGTTGATCGAGCGCTATGCACCGCTGGTCAAGCGCATTGCCTTCCACCTGCTGGCTCGTCTGCCGGCCAGCGTGCAGGTTGATGATCTTATCCAGGCCGGCATGATCGGCCTGCTCGAAGCCTCGCGCAAATACGATTCCAGCAAGGGTGCCAGTTTCGAGACCTTCGCCGGTATCCGTATTCGCGGCTCCATGCTCGACGAGGTGCGCAAGGGTGATTGGGCGCCGCGTTCGGTGCACCGCAACAGCCGTATGGTCAGCGATGCGATTCGTGTCGTTGAGGCAAGAACCGGGCGGGACGCTAAAGATCACGAGGTTGCGGCCGAACTCCAATTGAGTCTGGAAGATTACTACGGCATTCTTGGCGACACTTTGGGCAGCCGCCTGTTTAGTTTCGACGACCTGTTGCAGGACGGCGAGCACTATGGGTTGCACGAAGACGCCGGACACACTCACCTCGAACCTTCGCGGAACCTCGAAGACGAACGCTTCCAGGCGGCCTTGGCCGATGCCATCGCCGGTTTGCCGGAGCGCGAACGTCTGGTGCTGGCGCTGTATTACGATGAAGAACTGAACTTGAAGGAAATCGGTGAAGTGCTGGGGGTTAGCGAGTCACGCGTGAGCCAGTTGCACAGCCAGTGCGCGGCGCGTTTGCGCTCGCGGCTGAGTGAATGGCGCGCTGGCTGAACGCGGCGTACTCGCAGGCGCAAAACGGTTTCACGATTAAAGGGCGTAGTTGCAAGCGCAATACGTTTGGGACTGTACGGAGGTCGACTTGGACAAGAACATGAAAATCCTCATCGTTGACGATTTCTCGACGATGCGACGGATCATCAAGAACCTCTTGCGGGATTTGGGTTTCACTAACACCGCGGAAGCCGATGACGGCACCTCGGCGCTGCCGATGCTGCAAAGCGGCAGTTTCGACTTTCTGGTGACCGACTGGAACATGCCCGGCATGACCGGCATCGACCTGCTGCGTGCGGTACGTGCCGACGATCGCCTCAAGCACCTGCCGGTGCTGATGGTGACTGCCGAAGCCAAGCGCGATCAGATCATCGAGGCGGCCCAGGCCGGTGTGAATGGCTACGTGGTCAAGCCCTTCACCGCTCAGGTGTTGAAGGAAAAGATCGAGAAGATCTTCGAGCGGGTCAACGGCTGATGTCAGCCGCGAGGGTGCTATGGAACATGATGACTCCACGCTGGGTGACCTCGAGTCGACCCTGAAAAGCAATGCCCGCGATCTGGTCGATAGCCTTGAGCAAGGTAATTTCGGCGCTGCGGTGCAACTGATCAACGAGCTGAACAAGGTCCGCGATCGCGGGCTGTATCACGAGGTCGGCAAACTGACCCGTGAACTGCACAACGCCATTGTCAATTTTCAGCTCGATCCGCGTATGCCGCATGCCCAGGAACTGTCGCAGATCGCCGACGCTACCGAACGCCTGAACTACGTCGTGACCATGACCGAAAAGGCTGCCAACCGGACCATGGATCTGGTGGAGCAGAGCGCGCCGCTGGTCAACGACCTGAGCGATGAAGCGCAAAGCCTGAGCGTCGAGTGGGGTCGTTTCATGCGCCGCGAAATCGGTGCCGATGGCTTTCGTGAGCTGGCCAAGCGTGTCGAGCTGTTCCTCGCCCGTAGCGAGCGAGATGGCGCCAAGCTCTCCGGTCATCTCAACGACATTCTGTTGGCGCAGGACTACCAGGACCTCACCGGCCAGGTGATCAAGCGTGTCACCCAACTGGTGACCGAAGTGGAAAGCAACCTGCTCAAGCTGATGCTCATGGCCAGCCAGGTCGACCGTTTTGCCGGCATTCAGCACAACCACGACGTGCTACGCGCCGAACAGGAAAAATTAAAAGAACCATCGCGGGGTGAAGGTCCGCAGATTCATGCCGATAAGCGTGATGACGTTGCCTCCAACCAAGACGATGTCGACGACCTGCTGTCCAGCCTAGGGTTCTAAGGAGCACACAATATGAGCTTCGGCGCCGATGAAGAGATCCTCCAGGATTTCCTGGTAGAGGCCGGCGAGATTCTCGAACAGTTGTCCGAACAGTTAGTCGAGCTGGAAAGCCGACCGGACGACATGAACCTGCTCAATGCCATCTTCCGCGGTTTTCATACCGTCAAGGGTGGAGCGGGTTTCCTCCAACTCAACGAGTTGGTGGAGTGCTGCCATATCGCCGAAAACGTCTTCGACATCCTGCGCAAGGGTGAGCGTCGCGTCGAGTCGGAGTTGATGGATGTGGTGCTCGAGGCTCTTGATGCTATCAATGGCATGTTCGGCGAGGTGCGTGAGCGCCGCGAGCCGACGCCCGCGTCGCCTGAACTTCTGGCGGCATTGGCACGCCTGGCCGAACCGGGCGGCGCCGAAGCGGCTCCTGCGCCGGTGCAGCAGGCCGAGCCGGAACCCGTGCCGGTGTCTCAGCCAGCTACGCCGTCCGCTGCCGCGGGCGACATCACCGACAGCGAATTCGAGCAACTGCTCGATGCCCTGGGTGACGCGCCGGCTGCCGCCCCGAGTGCACAGACCAGTGCCAGCGATGAGATCACCGATGACGAGTTCGAGTCGCTGCTCGATCAGTTGCACGGCAAAGGGCAGTTCGCCGGTACGGTCGAAACGCCTGCCGCTGCGGTAGTTGCTTCTGCGCCTGCTGGCGCAGCGGCAGGTGATGAGATCACCGATGACGAGTTCGAAGCGCTGCTCGATCAACTGCATGGCAAAGGCCAGTTCTCGGCCACCGCCGAAGCTGCTGCTCCGGTTGCAGCCGTTGCTGCAGCGCCCGCTCCGGCGGGTGATGAGATCACCGATGACGAGTTCGAGGCGCTGCTCGATCAATTGCACGGCAAGGGCAAATTCGTGCCGCCCGCTGAGCCGGCGCCAGCGCCTGCCGCCGCGGCCAAACCTGCAGCAGTGCCCAAGGCCGCCGCGCCTGCCAAGCCCGCAGCAGCCAAACCTGAGCCTGCTGCTGCTCGTGCTTCTGCCGCGCCCGCGCCGGCTGCTGACAAGGCGCCGGCCGCGAGCGAAGCGGAAACCACCGTACGGGTCGACACCGCGCGCCTCGACGAGATCATGAACATGGTCGGCGAACTGGTGCTGGTGCGTAACCGTCTGGTGCGCCTGGGGCTCAACAGCGGCGACGAGGCGATGTCCAAGGCAGTGTCGAACCTCGACGTGGTGACTGCGGATCTGCAGACCTCGGTGATGAAAACCCGCATGCAGCCGATCAAGAAGGTCTTCGGCCGCTTTCCGCGCCTGGTGCGCGATCTGGCGCGCAACCTGAAGAAGGAAATCAACCTCGAGTTGGTGGGCGAGGAAACCGACCTCGACAAGAACCTGGTCGAGGCCTTGGCTGACCCGCTGGTGCACTTGGTGCGCAACGCTGTCGACCACGGCGTTGAAACCCCGGAAGAACGCGAGAAGGCCGGCAAGGCTCGCGCAGGCCGCGTGGTGCTGTCCGCCGAGCAGGAAGGCGACCATATCCTGCTGTCGATCACCGACGACGGCAAAGGCATGGATGCTGACGTGCTACGTGCCAAGGCCGTCGAGAAAGGCCTGCTGGACAAGGACGCGGCCGATCGCCTGAACGAGTTCGAATGCTACAACCTGATCTTCGCCCCGGGCTTCTCGACCAAGACCGAGATCTCCGACGTGTCCGGCCGTGGTGTCGGCATGGACGTGGTGAAGACCAAGATTTCCCAGCTCAACGGCACGGTCAACGTGTTCTCGCAGAAGGGCCAGGGTTCGAAGATCGTCATCAAGGTGCCGCTGACCCTGGCGATCATGCCGACGCTGATGGTGATGCTGGATAATCAGGCCTTCGCCTTCCCGCTGGTCAACGTCAACGAGATCTTCCATCTCGACCTGTCGCGTACCAACGTGGTCGACGGCCAGGAAGTGGTGATCGTGCGCGACAAGGCGCTGCCGCTGTTCTACCTCAAGCGCTGGCTGGTGCCGCAGGCATTCCAGGAGGGGCAGGGTGAAGGCCATGTGGTGATCGTCACCGTTGGCAGCCAACGCATCGGCTTTGTCGTCGATCAACTGGTCGGCCAGGAAGAAGTGGTAATCAAGCCGCTGGGCAAGATGCTGCAAGGCACGCCCGGGATGTCCGGCGCCACGATCACGGGCGACGGACGCATTGCATTGATTCTCGACGTACCGAGCATGCTCAAGCGCTACGCTCGACGGTTCTGATGTTTCGCGGCGTGGACCCGAGGTCCACGCCGTCTAGGAGTGTGTATGGTAGTCAAGGTCTTGGTGGTAGACGACTCCGGTTTCTTCCGTCGGCGCGTGTCGGAAATTCTGTCTGCTGACCCCAGTATTCAGGTCGTGGGCACGGCCACCAATGGGCGGGAAGCCATCGATCAGGCGTTGGCGCTCAAGCCCGACGTGATCACCATGGATTACGAGATGCCGATGATGGATGGCATCACTGCGGTTCGAAACATCATGCAGCGCTGTCCGACGCCGGTGCTGATGTTCTCCTCGCTGACTCATGAAGGCGCCCGCGTCACGCTCGATGCGCTGGATGCGGGGGCAGTGGATTTCCTGCCGAAGAACTTCGAAGACATCTCGCGCAACCCCGAAAAGGTCAAGCAGATGCTGTGCGAGAAGGTGCACAGCATCGCGCGCAGCAACCGCCGTTTCAGTGCGGCCGCGGTGGCTCCGGCGCCGACTGCGGCTAGTCCGAGCGCGGCGCCGACCAGTCGTCCTGCTGTCTCGACGCGACCTGCTGCACCGGCTCCTGTTGCTGCGCGTCCGGCGGCAGCGGCCGGTGGCGCAGCCCCTACGTCGTCAGCGCCCAAGCGCAAGGCCTACAAGCTGGTGGCCATCGGCACCTCGACCGGTGGCCCGGTGGCGCTGCAGCGCGTGCTGACCCAGCTTCCGGCCAATTTTCCGGCGCCGCTGGTTCTGATCCAGCACATGCCGGCGGCCTTCACCAAGGCTTTCGCCGAGCGCCTGGACAAGCTCTGCCGCATTCAGGTCAAGGAAGCTGAGGATGGCGATATCCTGCGCCCAGGCCTGGCGCTGCTGGCGCCTGGTGGCAAGCAGATGATGGTCGATGCGCGTGGCGCGATAAAAATCCTGCCGGGTGACGAACGCCTCAACTACAAACCCTGTGTCGATATCACTTTCGGCTCTGCCGCCAAGTCTTACGGTGACAAGGTGCTGGCCGTGGTACTCACCGGTATGGGCGCCGATGGCCGTGAGGGTGCGCGCCTGCTCAAACAGGGCGGTAGCCAGGTGTGGGCGCAGGACGAGGCCAGTTGCGTGATCTATGGCATGCCCATGGCCGTGGTCAAAGCCAATCTGGCGGATGCGGTCTACGGCCTGGATGACATCGGCCGGCACCTGACCGAGGCCTGCCAGTGACGAACGCTAAGTCGGAAACATGCGCATGGATGTACTGAGCCTGATTGGCGTCATCCTGGCGTTCGTTGCCATTCTGGGCGGCAATTATCTCGAAGGCGGGCACGCTGGTGCCTTGCTCAACGGTCCGGCGGCGCTGATCGTCATCGGCGGCACGCTGGGCGCGGCTTTTCTGCAGGCGCCGGTGCAGGTGTTCAAGCGTGCCATGAGCATCATGCGCTGGATCTTTTTCCCGCCGCGTATCGATCTGGTCGGCGGTATCAATCGTGTGACCGGTTGGAGCATGGTGGCACGCAAGGAAGGCCTGCTCGGCCTGGAGGCAGTGGCCGATGCCGAGCCTGACCCCTATGCGCGCAAAGGTCTGCAGTTGCTGGTCGACGGCGCCGAGCCGGAATCCATTCGCAGCATTCTGGAGGTCGATCTCTATACCCAGGAGGCGCGCGATATCCAGGCCGCCAAGGTGTTCGAGAGCATGGGTGGTTATGCGCCAACCATCGGTATTATCGGTGCAGTGATGGGCCTGATTCACGTGATGGGCAACCTGGCTGATCCGAGCATTCTCGGCAGCGGCATTGCCGTGGCGTTCGTTGCCACCATCTACGGCGTCGGCTTCGCCAACCTGCTGCTGCTACCGATGGGCAACAAGCTCAAGTCCATTGCTCTGCGCCAGTCGCGTTACCGCGAGATGCTGCTGGAGGGCATCCTGTCCATCGCCGAGGGTGAGAACCCGCGCTCCATCGAACTGAAGCTGCAAGGCTTCATGGACTGATGGAGGTATGGCATGGCGCGCAGGCGGCATCATGAAGAGCACGAGAATCACGAGCGTTGGCTGGTCTCCTATGCCGACTTCATCACCTTGCTATTCGCCTTTTTTGTGGTGATGTACTCGATTTCCTCGATCAACGAAGGCAAGTACAAGATCCTCTCGGAGTCGCTGACGGGCGTGTTCAATCAGCCTGAACGCTCGATCAAGCCGATTCCGGTCGGTGAGGAACGGCCGCGCACCAGTGAGCCTGATAACACCTCGATGGACGACCCCAGCTCGGATTCGGCCCTGCAAAGCATCGCCTCCAGCGTGCGCGAGGTGTTTGGCGAGCTGATCAAGAGTGATCAGCTGACCATACGCGGCAACGAGATGTGGATCGAGATCGAGCTCAGCTCCAGTCTGTTGTTTCCCAGTGGTGATGCCATTCCAAACAATCAGGCGTTCGACATCATCGAGAAGCTCGCCAAGATTCTGGCGCCTTATCAGAACCCGATAAAGGTGGAAGGTTTCACCGACAACGTGCCAATTCAGACAGCGCAGTATCCGACCAACTGGGAGTTGTCTGCGGCGCGCGCGGCGAGCATCGTGCGTATGCTGGCCATGGATGGTGTCGACCCTTCACGTCTGGCTGCTGTCGGTTACGGCGAGTTCCAGCCGGTAGCGGACAATGCCACAGCCGAGGGCAGGGGGCGTAATCGCCGGGTCGTGCTGGTGATTTCGCGCAACCTCGACACGCGACGTGGCGCTGGCAGTGCCGCGACCCAGCAGTCAGAGGCTGGCACGCAACCTGCACCAGCGCCTACGTCGGGGGTTCCACAGTCGTGAGCCGTCAAATCCCAGTCGCCTGCTGCGTGCGTGCGATAGCCATTCTCGGCCTGAGCGCCTCTTGCCGGGAGGATGAGAGAAAATGAAAGTCTGGGCAGTAGCCAATCAGAAGGGTGGGGTCGGCAAGACCACCACCTCCATCGCCCTGGCAGGCCTGTTGGCCGATGCCGGCAAGCGTGTGGTCGTGGTCGATCTCGATCCGCATGGGTCGATGACCAGTTATTTCGGTCATGACCCCGATGCGCTGGAGCACAGTTGCTTCGATCTGTTCCTGCATCAGGGCAATGTGCCGCAAGGCCTGCCCAAGCAGCTGCTGCACAGCACCAGTCACGAGAATATCTCCCTGTTGCCGTCGAGCACCGCGCTGGCCACGCTCGAGCGCCAGTCACCGGGGCAGAGTGGCCTGGGTCTGGTAATCGCCAAGAGCCTGGCGCAGCTGTGGGAAGATTTCGATCATGCTGTCATCGACAGCCCGCCACTGCTCGGCGTACTGATGGTCAATGCCCTGGCAGCCAGCCAGCAACTGGTGATTCCGGTACAGACCGAGTTCCTCGCGGTGAAGGGCCTGGAGCGCATGATCACCACGCTGGCGATGATCAACCGTTCGCGCAAGCAGGCCTTGCCCTACACCATCGTGCCGACGCTGTTCGACCGTCGTACCCAGGCGTCCATGAGCACGCTGCGGGTGCTGCGCAATACCTATCCCGAGCACCTGTGGCCGGCCTATATTCCGGTCGATACGCGCTTGCGTGATGCCAGTCGGGCAGGGCGGACGCCTTCGCAGTTCGATGCGGGCAGCCGTGGCGTGATCGCCTATCGGGCACTGCTCAAGCATCTTCTGACTCATCACCCGGCGGCGCAGGTGGCTTGAAATGAGCGTCTGTGTTGAACTGCGACACTCAAGTCGGAGCATGCAGCGGCCGATAGGCTGTCAAGATCTTATTCCGGGTTCCAGTCATGAGCCGTAACCTCGCCACCGCCACGCGTTCCCAGTTGGCCCTGCAGTCCTACCTTGACGGGCTGCTACAGGAGGCCGCTGCCGAACTGGAGATGTCCGTCAGCCTCGACGAGTTCGAGGCCGCTGTGCTCGAGGAGCAGGTGCGCGATGCGCGGCTGGTTGAGCCGGTTGTGCCCGCTAGCGTGGTTGAACCGCTGGTACAGATGGACGTCGCACCGGTTGAATTACTCGCGCCGATACAAGCTCCGCTCATCGACGAGGCGCCGCCGGCGCTTGCTCCCGCTGCCGAGCTGGCGCCACAGCCGGCTGCGCTGTTGGCCGATGGTCGCCCTGCCTGGGCCGAGGAGCCGTTCGAATGCCTGCTGTTCGACGTTGCCGGGTTGACCCTGGCCGTGCCATTGATCTGCTTGGGGTCGATTTACCCACTGGAAGGTCAGGAGCTGACACCGCTGTTCGGGCAGCCGGATTGGTTCCTCGGTATCCTGCCGAGCCAGGCCGGTAACCTGAAGGTGCTGGACACTGCGCGCTGGGTGATGCCGGATCGTTACCGAGATGACTTCCGCGAAGGCCTGCAGTACGTGATTTCGGTGCAGGGCTACGAGTGGGGGCTGGCCGTGCATCAGGTCAGCCGTTCGATTCGCCTGGACCCGAGCGAGGTCAAGTGGCGCAGCCAGCGTACCCAGCGGCCCTGGCTGGCCGGCACGGTGATCGAGCACATGTGCGCGCTGCTCGACGTCGCGGCACTGGCCGAGCTGATCGCCAGCGGCGGGGCGAAACGCCTGAATGGCGGCAAACTGCATTGAGAATTGGTGAGCCAGTGCCAACGGGCTCTTATAGTTGATGACAAGCGGGTCGACCCGCGCATGCCGCACTGAGCGGTTTTTGATGAGGCTAGGGACATGAAGAAAAGTTCTGCACAGGGTGCCGAAGATCCGATTCTGCAGTGGGTGACCTTTCGCCTGGATAACGAGACCTACGGCATTAACGTGATGCAGGTGCAGGAAGTCCTGCGTTACACCGAGATCGCCCCGGTACCGGGTGCTCCGAGCTATGTGCTGGGCATCATCAACCTGCGTGGCAACGTGGTTACCGTAATCGATACCCGCCAGCGTTTCGGCCTGGGTTCGGCGCCGGTCACCGACAACACCCGTATCGTCATCATCGAAGCGGACAAGCAAGTGGTCGGCATCCTGGTCGATAGCGTGGCCGAAGTGGTCTACCTGCGTCAGTCCGAGATCGAGACTGCACCGAACGTCGGTAACGACGAGTCGGCCAAGTTCATCCAGGGCGTGTGCAACAAGAACGGCGAGCTGCTGATCCTGGTCGAACTGGACAAGATGATGTCCGAGGAAGAGTGGTCGGAGCTGGAGAGCATCTGAGCCATGTCCGAGTTCGCCATGCTTGCCGCGGCCCTGGCCTTCGTGGCGCTGCTATGCGTGGCATTGGGCATCGTCTGCAAAGGCCTGTACCGCAACCAGCAGCGCCTGCTGGTTGAGCAGGCCAAGCGTGACGCCGTGCGCGATGCGCGGATCAGGGAGCTGAGCAAGCGTCTCGACGCCTACCTGACCGGCAGCATTCGCATGGGCGAAGAGCTGCATGAGCTGCGCCGAGTAGTGGCGCCGCTGCCGGACAAGGTCAGCCAGATCGAACAGCGTGACCCCAGCAGCCTGTCGTTCACCCAGGCTGCTCGCCTGGTGGGCATGGGCGCCAGCGTCGATGACCTGACCCAGTCCTGTGGCCTGAGCAAGGCCGAGGCCGAGCTGATCAGCCGCCTGCACCAGCCCAAAAAACCGTAGGAGCGGCTTCAGTCGCGAAGCTTTGAACCGCTTGGCAACAGCTAACGCAGACATAGCCAAGCTTTTTCTTGCCCTGCATGTGTTCCGTCGCGAAATCAGCGAGTCGGCCCGCTCAAGCGGGGTAGCGTCGGCGTCACGTCGCGCTCGCTGTCCTGCCCCTGCTCGAAACCTTCCGGTGTCTTGCCCTGCAAGTACCAGGCGAAGGCGATGATCTCGGCAATGCAGCGATACAGCGCTTGCGGAATGGCGTCGCCCAGTTCCAGGCGCGCCAGCAAACGCACCAACTCGGCATTTTCGTAAATGGGCACTTCGTATTCGCGAGCGATGGCGAGGATGGCTTCGGCCAGTTCGTCATCACCCTTGGCGCAGAGTATTGGCGCGGTTTGCCCGTCATAGTTGAGGGCGATGGCCTGACGCGCTTCGGACTGCGACTTGCGGCTCATGCGGTTTCGTCCACCCAGCGTTGTTCCAGCGAGGTCTTCGGCCCTTGCGGCGGCATGCCCTGGCTGCAGGCCAGTTCGCCGACTTCCAGGCCCGCGGCTTGCAGGCGCTCACGCAGGTTGCCCAGTTCGGCGTTGATCAGCGATGCGGTATCGGCGCGTTCGGCCCATAACTGGCTGGAGAGGCTGCCGCGTAGCAACTGAGCCCGAACCTGCAGTGGGCCAAGGTGGTCGAGATCGAAGGCCAGTTCCACGCGCCAGAGTGTTTCCTTCTGTTCCGCTTTTTCCGCCTTGGCGCTGTCTTCGCGCTGCAGTTTGACCTGCAGCGGAATCACCTCCTGCTGATGGCGCATGGGCAGCTCCAGCTGCCAGGTGGTCAGCAGGTTGCCGTTGGCGTCGACCTGGGTTTGCGCGAGGCTCGACAGTTGGTGCGTCTGCAGCCGTGAGACGGCCGCTGCGGCGAGCTTCAGCAGGGTTTCCAGGTCGGCTTCGCCATCCATGTTCTGCAGCAAGCGTGAGGGCAGGGGAAAGGTCAGCGCCTGTTGGCGTGCCGACCCGGCAGCGCCTGCGCCGAGCAGTTGCCGGGCCAGGTTGGGCAGGTTCTGGCCGAGGGCGTTCTGCAGGCCGGCAAGGGGGCCGGAAACCCCTGGCAGTTGCGGCATCAGCTGGGCGATCAGACGCAGTAGGTTGGCCTTCAGGTCCTGCGGCAGTGTACCGGTCTGGCCCTGCAGCAGTTTGGCTTCGAGCAGCACACCGCTGCCTTCGAGTGCCTGGGCCAGGCCCTTGGCGGTACTCAGCTGGGTGCTGTCGGGGAGGGCGCCAAGTAGTTTGTCGATACTGCCGCGCAGGGCTTCATCGCCGCCGCTCAGCTTCTGCAGGCCCTTGAACAGACCCTCCAGCGATGCCTGGCGATTCTGCTGGGCGGCCAGTTGCTGGCCCAGTACCAATTGATCGAGGCGGCCACTGAGCGGCAGGAAGGCGAGGCTCTGGCTGCCCTGCACCTGCGCGCTGAGCAGGCTGCCGAGCGGCAGCGCCTGCGGACTGTCGAGCGCCAGCTGGCTGCCGGCGAGCGGGGTATTGAGCAGGTTCACCACCAGGCGATAGATTGTCTGCGCATTCTGTGTCGGCAGCGGGGCGCTGCTGACGACCTTGCCCTGCACCAGCGTGCCGGGCGGTAGTTGTTGCAGATCAAGGCTGGTCAGCGGCTTGTCACCGCCAGCCTGCAAGGCCAGCGCCAGGCGAGTCTCGGACAGTGCTGTGACCACCAGTGCGCTGCCCTGGGCCAGTGGCCTGGGGCTTTCGGCTTGCAGAGTCGCCTGCTTGCCGCCGGCGAGGGTCAGTTTGAGCAGCAGTTGGAAGCTTTGCGCCTGCTCGCGAATCGCCACGACTTCGGCCTTGGCGCTTTCGCCGGCTGCCAGCATGCCTTCCAGCGGCTGCAACAGGCGCACGGCCATGTCTGCGGCAGTCGCAGTGTTGCGAATCACCGGCACGGCAGGGGGAAGCGGGCGTGGGCTGCTGATTTCGCTCATGGGCTCTCACGTATCTGATGGTGTACTGCTTCGCGAGTACACCCTACGGCCGATTTGTCTGCGACAGATTAACACCCTGTCGAAAATGCTGACTGCGGGGACAGTGATGCGACATGTATAATGCCGGCCCGTTGCGCAGCGCACTTCCGGCACGCGTCAGTATAGCGGCCGGAGCACCGTCGACTTTAACCCTGCCAGGTATCGATGACCCGTCCCGTTCCCCTTCTCGAAGCCGTGGCGCTCAGCTGTGAGCGGGACTGGCGCATGCTCTTCGAGCAACTGCACTTCGCCCTGCAGCCAGGCGACATGTTGCAGATCAGCGGCCCCAACGGCAGTGGCAAGACCAGCCTGTTGCGGCTGATCGCTGGCCTGCGTCAGCCGACCTCCGGCGACATCCTTTTGCAGGGCCAGGCCCTGGCCGAGCAGCGCAGTGAACTGGCGCGCAACCTGTTGTGGATTGGCCATGCCGCCGGCATCAAGGGCCTGCTGACTGCCGAAGAGAACCTGGCCTGGCTCTGCGCGTTGCATCGCCCGGCCAATCGCGAGGCGATCTGGCAGGCGCTGGAGGCGGTCGGCCTGCGCGGTTTCGAAGATGTTCCCTGTCATACCCTGTCGGCCGGCCAACAGCGCCGTGTCGCCCTGGCACGCCTTTATTTGGCCGATACGCCGCCGCTGTGGGTGCTCGATGAGCCGTTCACCGCGCTGGACAAGAGCGGTGTGGCGCAACTCGAAGCGCACCTGGCCGGCCATTGCGAACGCGGTGGCGTCGTGGTGCTGACCACTCACCACAGTCTGCAGCGTACACCGGCGACCTATCGCGACCTGGATCTGGGGCAGCACGCGGCATGAGCAACGTTTTCACACAGCTGCTGTCGCGGGAAATGCGTCTGCTTGCTCGTCGTCCGTCCGACCTGGCCAACCCCCTGGTATTCTTCGCCATCGTCATTGCGCTGTTCCCGCTGGCGGTGGGACCAGAGACGCAATTGTTGCAAACCCTTTCTCCGGGTCTGGTCTGGGTCGCAGCCCTTTTGGCCGTGCTGCTCTCGCTGGACGGGCTTTTCCGCAGTGATTTCGAGGATGGCTCGCTGGAACAGTGGGTCCTTTCGTCGCACCCCCTGCCTCTTCTGGTGTTGGCCAAGGTGCTGGCACACTGGCTTTTCAGCGGTCTGGCGCTGGTTTTGCTGGCGCCTGTGCTGGCGCTGATGCTTGGTCTGCCTGGGCGTTGCCTGCCGGTACTGCTGATTTCCCTGCTGCTCGGCACCCCGGTGCTGAGCCTGCTCGGCGCGGTGGGCGCGGCGCTCACCGTTGGTCTTAAGCGCGGCGGCCTGCTGCTGGCGCTGCTGATCCTGCCGCTGTACATCCCGGTGCTGATTCTTGGCAGCGGGGCGCTGCAGGCGGCCTTGCAAGGACTGCCGGCTAGCGGTCACCTGTTGTGGCTGGCCAGCCTCACCGCCCTGGCGGTGACCCTGACACCTTTTGCGATTGCCGCCGGTCTGACCATCAGTGTCGGCGAATAAGAACGAACCGTGATGTGCCCGGATGCGATCCGGGAGCTCTTGATAGCCTCCCCGGATTGCATCCGGGCTACGTGTAGATGATGAGTCGACTGAATGAACTGGACGTGGTTTCACAAGTGGGGTTCGCCCAAGTGGTTCTATGAGATGAGCGGCCGCTGGCTGCCTTGGCTCAGTATCGCTGCTGTGTTGCTGATCGCCGCTGGCCTGATCTGGGGCCTGGCGTTCGCGCCGCCGGACTACCAGCAGGGCAATAGCTTTCGCATCATCTACATTCATGTTCCGGCGGCTTTCCTGGCGCAGTCGATCTACGTGACCCTGGCGATCGCCGGCCTGGTCGGGCTGGTGTGGAAGATGAAGCTGGCCGATGTCGCCCTGCAGCAGGCTGCCCCCGTCGGCGCCTGGATGACCGCCATCGCATTGCTCACGGGGGCCATCTGGGGCAAACCGACCTGGGGCACCTACTGGGTATGGGACGCGCGCCTGACCTCGATGCTGATCCTGCTGTTCCTGTATTTCGGCGTCATCGCCCTGGGCAATGCGATCAGCAACCGCGACAGCGCCGCCAAGGCCTGTGCCGTGCTCGCCATCGTCGGTGTGGTCAACATTCCGATCATCAAGTACTCGGTGGAATGGTGGAACTCACTGCACCAGACCGCCACCTTCAAGATCACCGAAAAACCGGCCATGCCGATGGAGATGTGGCTGCCGCTGCTGCTGGCGGTGCTGGGGTTCTACTGCTTCTTCGGCGCCGTGCTGCTCTATCGCATGCGTCTTGAAGTGCTCAAGCGTGAAGCGCGCAGCAGTTGGGTGAAAGCCGAAGTGCAGACATTGGTGGAGGGCAAGGCATGAGTTTCGCGTCGTTCTCCGAGTTTCTCGCCATGGGCACTCATGGTGTATTCGTCTGGAGTGCCTACGGCGTCAGCCTGGCGATCCTGGCGTTGAATGTGGTGCTGCCAATCCTGGCGCGCCGCCGTTACCTGCAAGACGAGGCGCGTCGTTTGCGCCGGGAGAAGTCGAAGTGAATCCGGTTCGCAAGAAACGCCTGTACATCGTTCTGGCCATCCTCTGTGGCGTCAGCATCGCCGTGGCGCTGGCGCTGACCGCGCTGCAGGAGAACATCAACCTGTTCTACACCCCGAGTCAGATCGCCAATGGCGAAGCGCCCGAGGGCACGCGCATTCGTGCCGGTGGTCTGGTCGAAGAGGGCTCGGTGAAGCGCTCCCCCGATACCCTGGAAGTCGACTTCGTCGTCACCGATGGCGCCCATGGCGTGACCATTCGCTACAGCGGCATCCTGCCGGATCTGTTTCGTGAAGGGCAGGGCATCGTCGCTCTGGGGCGTGTCAATGCAGAGGGCGTGCTGGTGGCTGACGAGGTACTGGCCAAGCACGACGAGAACTACATGCCGCCTGAAGTCATGCAGGCGCTGGAAAAGAGCGGAATGATGCAGAAGCACAACGAGGCCAAGGCCGCCAAACAAGGCTATCAGCAGGAGAGCGCACAATGATTCCCGAGCTCGGCCATCTGGCGATGATTCTGGCGCTGTGCCTGTGCCTGGTACAGGCGACGCTACCGCTGATCGGTGCCTGGCGCGGTGACCACCAATGGATGAGCCTGGCGCAGCCGGCTGCCTGGGGTCAGTTCGCCTTTCTGTTGTTTTCCTTCATCTGTCTGACCTATGCATTCATGGTCGACGATTTCTCCGTCGCCTACGTGGCCAACAACTCCAACACGGCACTGCCCTGGTACTACAAGTTCAGTGCGGTGTGGGGCGCACACGAAGGCTCCCTGCTGCTGTGGGCGTTGATTCTGGCGGGCTGGACCTTCGCCGTGGCGATCTTCTCGCGCCACCTGCCGGAGGAGATGCTGGCCCGCGTACTGGCAGTGATGGGCATGATCAGCATTGGTTTTCTGCTGTTCCTGATCGTCACCTCCAACCCCTTCGAACGTCTGCTGCCGAACTCGCCGGCTGATGGCCGCGACCTCAATCCCTTGTTGCAGGACTTCGGCCTGATCGTGCATCCGCCGATGCTGTATATGGGCTACGTCGGTTTCTCGGTGGCCTTTGCCTTCGCCATCGCCGCATTGCTCGGCGGCAAGCTCGATGCTGCCTGGGCGCGCTGGTCGCGGCCCTGGACTACCGTTGCCTGGGCTTTCCTTGGTATCGGTATCGCCCTGGGCTCCTGGTGGGCCTACTACGAGCTCGGCTGGGGCGGCTGGTGGTTCTGGGACCCGGTAGAGAACGCGTCCTTCATGCCCTGGTTGGTGGGCACGGCGCTGATCCACTCATTGGCCGTGACTGAGAAGCGCGGCGTGTTCAAGAGCTGGACGGTGCTGCTGGCCATCGCCGCCTTCTCCCTCAGCCTGCTGGGTACCTTCCTGGTTCGCTCTGGTGTGCTGACCTCCGTGCATGCTTTTGCCACCGACCCGGAGCGCGGCGTGTTCATTCTCGCCTTCCTGCTGGTGGTGGTGGGCGGTTCGCTGGCGTTGTTCGCCGTGCGCGCGCCGGTGGTCAAGAGCCAGGTCGGCTTTGGCTTGTGGTCGCGTGAGGCGCTGCTGTTGGTCAACAACATCGTGCTGGTGGTGTCGGCCGCGATGATTCTGCTCGGCACCCTCTACCCGCTGGTGCTCGATGCGCTGACCGGCGCCAAGCTGTCGGTCGGCCCGCCTTACTTCAACGCGCTGTTCCTGCCGCTGATGGCACTGCTGATGGCGGTGATCAGTGTCGGCGTGCTGGTGCGCTGGAAGGATACCCCGCTGAAATGGTTGGGCAGCATGCTGGCACCGGTGCTGGTGGCCAGCGTGGTGCTGGCGGTAGTCGCCACTTTCCTGCATGGCGATTTCCACTGGGCCGTTCTGGCCGTCTGCCTGCTGGCCTTCTGGGTGATCCTGGCTGGCGTGCGCGACATCCTCGACAAGACCCGGCACAAGGGCCTGCTAAAAGGCCTGCCGAGCCTGGGCCGCAGCTACTGGGGCATGCAGATGGCGCACTTCGGTTTCGCCGTATGCGCCCTGGGTGTGGTGCTCACCAGCCTTGGCAGCTACGAGCGCGATCTGCGTATGGCGCCGGGTGACTCGGTGGAATTGGGCGGCTATCGCTTCCAGTTTGAGGGCGCGGTGCATCATGAAGGCCCCAACTTCATTTCCGACAAGGGCACGGTGCGTGTGTTCGACGGCGAGCGGCAGATCAGCGTGCTGCACCCGGAGAAGCGCCTGTACACCGTGCAGCAGGCGACCATGACCGAGGCGGGCATCGATGCCGGCTTCACTCGCGACCTGTTCGTCGCCCTCGGCGAGCCGCTGGAGCAGGGCGCCTGGGCCGTACGCATTCACATCAAACCGTTCGTCCGCTGGATCTGGCTGGGCGCGCTGCTGATGGGCTTCGGCGGCTTCCTCGCTGCAGCCGACAAGCGCTACCGCATCAAGGTCAGAACCCGCGTGCGCGAAGCCCTGGGCATGCAGGAGGCCAGCGCATGAGACGCCTGCTCCTGCTGTTGCCGCTGCTGGCCTTTCTGGCGATTGCCGTATTCCTCTATCGCGGCCTGTTCCTCGACCCGTCCGAGTTGCCCTCGGCGCTGATCGGCAAGCCGTTTCCGGCTTTCAGCCTGCCGGCGCTGGACGATCCCGAGCGCACCCTCAGCGAGGCTGACATCAAGGGCCGGCCTGCGCTGGTCAACGTCTGGGCCACCTGGTGCCCGGCCTGCCGTCACGAGCATCCGGTGCTGAACAAGCTGGCCGAGGCTGGCGTGGTGATCCATGGGGTCAACTACAAGGATCAGCGCGAACCTGCGCAGAAATGGCTGCGCGACCTGCACAATCCGTATCAGCTCAACATCGAGGACGCCAAGGGCAGCCTCGGTCTGGACCTGGGTGTGTACGGCGCGCCGGAAACCTTCTTCGTCGATGCCAAGGGCATCATCCGTCACAAGTTCGTCGGCACCATCGACGAGCGGATCTGGCGCGAGACGCTGGCGCCGATCTACCAGCAATTGGTTGACGAGGCCCAGCCATGAAGCGTCTGTTGATTTTTGCCAGTTTGGCACTGGGGCTGTTGGCCAGTGCGCATGCCGCCATCGATACCTTTGAGTTCGCCAACGACGCCGAGCGTCAGCGCTATCGCAATCTGATCGAAGAGCTGCGCTGCCCGAAGTGCCAGAACCAGAACATCGCCGACTCCGATGCGCCGATCGCCATGGACCTGCGCAACGAGATCTTCCGCATGCTCGAAGAGGGCAAGAGCAACGAGGAAATCATCGATTTCCTGGTCTCGCGCTATGGCGACTTCGTGCTCTACAAGCCGCCGCTGACCAGTCGCACGCTGCTGCTCTGGTACGGCCCGGCCGGCATGTTGGTAATCGGCTTCGGTGTGCTGGGGGTGATTCTCCTGCGCCGTCGCAGCCAGAACAAAGACCGCTCTGCTGCTGGCCTCTCCGTCGATGAGCAGGCGCGCCTCGCCGCATTGCTCGAGCAAAACTCTCAGGACAACAAAGACCGATGATCGATTTCTGGTTGCCCGCCGGGCTGCTGTTGCTGACTGCCCTGGCTTTTCTGTTGATTCCGGTACTGCGTATTCGCAAGCTGCAGGCCGAAGAAGACCGTACCGCACTTAACGTCACCCTCTATCAGGAGCGCCTGCAGGAGCTGGAAAACCAACTCCAGGCCGGCGTGCTCGACGATGCACAGATGGAGGCCGGCCGCGCCGAGGCTGCGCGCGAGCTGCTGGATGATACCGAAGGCGTGCAGCGCCGCAGCAGCGTGCTCGGCGGCAAGATTCCGCTGATTTCGGCGTTGCTGGTGCCGGTACTTGGCGTGGCTCTGTACCTGCACTGGGGTGCTGCCGATGAAGTCGTGCAGGCGCGCCAACTGGCCGCTGCGCAGCCGCAAAGCATCGAGGAGATGACTGCGCGCCTGGAGCAGACCGTGCAGCAGCAGCCGGACTCCGCCGAGGCCTGGTATTTCCTCGGTCGTACCTACATGGCGCAGGAGCGTGCCGCAGATGCTGCCAAGGCCTTCGGGCGTGCCGTGGACGTCGCCGGACGTGCGCCGGAGCTGCTCGGTCAATGGGCGCAGGCGCTGTATTTCGCCGAAGGCAAACAGTGGAACGAGCAACTGCAGGCGCTTACCGACGAAGCGTTGCAGGCTGATCCGGAAGAGGTCACCAGTCTCGGTCTGCTGGGTATCGCTGCCTACGAAAGCCAGCGCTATGCCGATGCCGTGCGCTACTGGGAGCGTCTGGTCGCCGTGTTGCCGGAGCAGGATCCGTCCCGTGCGGCCATCGCCGGTGGTATCGAACGTGCCCGCCAGCAGATGGCTGAGGGCGAGCAGCCCAGCGCTGCAGCCGAGCCGGACGCCAAGGTTCAGGCGCTGCAGGTCAGCGTATCGCTGGCGCCCGACGTGCAGCAGAACGTGCAGCCGGACGATGCCGTGTTCATCTTTGCCCGTGCCCTCAGTGGCCCGCCGGTGCCGTTGGCGGTCAAGCGCCTGAAGGTTTCCGACCTGCCGGCGCAAGTCAGCCTGTCGGATGTGGATGCGATGATGCCACAGCTGAAAATCTCCCAATTCGATCAGGTGCAACTGGTGGCGCGTATATCGCGCGCCGGCAATGCCACTCAGGGTGAGTGGATCGGCCAGAGCGGTTCTGTAGCCAACTCGGCCACTGACGTACAGACGCTACTGATCGACAGCCGTGACGGGCAGCCATAGTGAAGCGTTTGGTGCTGGCCTGCGTACTCGGGCTTGGCCTGAGCGGCTGCGTATTGCAGCAACCGAGTACACCGGTTGGCCAGTTGCCGCCGGTGCAGCAGCCGTCGCACCCGCGCTACGCGCCGCCGCCTGGGGTGAAGAGCCACTGGAACCCGGGGCTGGGCGTCTATGTAGTCGAAGGTGCACGTGATCTGTACTACCGCGAGCGCATCTTCTACCGCTGGGAGGGCGGCTGGAGCTGGTCGCCACAGGCCGGCGGGCCGTGGCGGGATACCGACAGCTCCGGCATTCCTCCGGGGCTGTTCCGCCAGTATCAGAATCGCTGATCGCGCGGTAGGGCGGGAGCAACCCGCCGCATTTCAGATAAGACTTCTCGGGTCGTCTTTCGCAGGCGCTTCGGCGCGAAGGTTTTGGCTTTGCGCCGTGCTTGATTCGTCGCGAGGCGCGGCTCTTGTGCGGCATCTATGTCGAAATCCCGCCCCGGTGCGAAGCTTTGCCGTTGCGGCGCTCTCTCGATTCGCGGCGGGGCGCCGCTCCTACGGGTAGGGGGTGTTCCGGGTTTCTGCGTAGGAGCCCCGCCCCGGTGCGAAGCTTTGCCGTTGCGGCGCTCTCTCGATTTGCGGCGGGGCGCCGCTCCTACGGGTAGGGGGTGTTCCGGGTTTCTGTGTAGGAGCCCCGCCCCGGTGCGAAGCTTTGCCGTTGCGGCGCTCTCTCGATTTGCGGCGGGGCGCCGCTCCTACGGGTAGGGGTGTTCCGGGTTTCTGTGTAGGAGCCCCGCCCCGGGGCGAAGCTTTGCCGCTGCGGCGCTCTCTCGATTCGTGGCGCAGCGCCGCCCCTGTACGGGCGGCGCATTGACGCTTGACTGACGGATAGCTTCGCTCCGGGCTCAATGCGCCCAGATCAAGCCCACCAGCAGGTAGCAGGCCAGCGTGACGACCACCACGCCGAACAGGTTGAGGGCGAAGCCGGCCTTGATCATCGACTGTATCTTCATATGCCCGGTACCGAACACGATGGCGTTCGGTGGTGTCGCCACCGGCATCATGAAGGCGCAGCTGGCGGCGATGGCGGCCGGAATCGCCAGCAGCTCGGCCGGCATCCCCTGAGCCACGGCCAGCGCACCCAGCAGCGGCAGGAAGGCGGCGGCAGTCGCCGTGTTGGAGGTGATTTCAGTGAGGAAGATGATCACCAGCACCACCACGCCGACTATCGCGATCACGGGCAGGGCACCCAATGCGCCGAGACTCTGTGCAATCCACTCGGCCAGGCCGGAGCTGCGGATCACGCCGGCCAGCGACAAGCCACCACCGAACAGCAGCAATACACCCCATGGCAGTTTGCCGGCGCTTTCCCAGTTCATCAGGAATACACGTTTCTTGGTGTCTACCGGGATGATGAACAGCGCCAGTGCTGCGGCGATGGCGATGCTGGTGTCGTTCACACCCGATATCCAGTCGGCGATCAGCGGCTGGAATATCCAGGCCAGTGCCGTGACCACGAACACCAGTGCCACCAGCTTCTCACCCCGGCTCAGCGGGCCCAGCTCGGCCAGCTCGCTGCGGATCAGTTGAGTGCTGTCATGCCCGCGGAGGTTGAAGCCGTCACGGGTCAGCCACCACCAGGTAAAGATCAGCATCATCGCGGATACCGGTACGCCCAGCAGCATCCACTGACCAAAACCGATCTGTACGTCGTAGTTGTCGGCCAGGAAGGCGGCCAGCAGCGCATTGGGTGGTGTGCCGATCAAAGTGGCGATCCCCCCCAGGCTTGCTGCATAGGCAATCGCCAGCAGCAGGGCGGTGGCGAAGCGCTCGCGGTCGGTCTCGCTGGTTTTATTTTCACCGCTGAGCATGGCGATCACCGACAGGCCGATGGGCAGCATCATGATGGTGGTGGCGGTATTGCTCACCCACATGCTGAGAAAGGCAGTGGCCATCATGAAACCGGCGATCTGCCTGCTCGGCTTGCTGCCCATGGCCAGCAGCGTCATCAGGGCGATGCGCTTGTGCAGGTTCCAGCGCTCCATGGCCAGGCCCAGGATGAAGCCGCCGAGGAACAGGTAGATGGTTGGATTGGCATAGGGCGCGGTCGCGGCGTTGAGGCTGTCGATGCCCAGCGCCGGGATCAACAGGATTGGCAACAGCGAGGTGGCCGGAATCGGGATGGCCTCGGTCGACCACCAGGTTGCCATCAGCAAGGCCAGGCCAATGGTGGCCCAGGCTGTCTCGGAAAGCCCCGCTGGTGGTTCGGTAACCAGGCACAGGAGCAGTAGCAATGGACCCAGGATCAGGCCAATCCAGGCGGCTTTGGCAGCAGCCGTGGATTCATGGGTGGTAACGGCCATGGCGCGTTTCCTTATTGTCAAAAGGGCGGGCTTTATAGCCCAGGGTGCGACTTTATAACCACGCAATGGCTATCCGGGTTTGCTTCAGCCTGTTTCAGAAGGACGATGGCCCTGGCAATGCTCTGCTGAGCAGCGGCTGCACAAGACTCTGCGCTATTGCGGGTGGTTGCCGGCAATATGGGCAGTACTGGCTGCATGGTGTTGCTCAGTACGGCCGTCAGGTTCCGTAAGAAAAGTGCCTGCGTATGGTGCTGCCTGGTCAATAACGGGCTGGAACGCGATGAAGGCACCTGCGTGCGCGACTCTAGGCCGTTGGTGGGGTGTCTCTGAGCACCCTATGCCAGCTTTGCAGGGCGACTCTTATAAGCCAGCAGGCGAGGATAAGGGGCAGGGTCAGTACGGACAGACCAAGGCTGGCGAACCCGAATTGCAAGAGCAGGGCGAGCAGCACGCCTGCCCCGGGAGCCAGCGGGCAGCGATGCACCCGGCTCAGGGCGATGGCAGCGAGGCTGGCGTTGTAGCTGTAGAGGCTGCTCAGGGCGGCATCGGTGGGCCAGCCATTGACCATCGCCAGCATGAGTCCGCCGCTGGAGCCCTGCAACGCCCAGAGCGCTGCGTGGCCGTCGGCCAGGCGCAAGCCGAGCAGCAGGCACAGGCCGGCCCATGGCGAGTCGAGAAAAATCACCTGCCCCAGGCCGCATAGCACGGCGAGCAACAACTGCAGGGCGTTCAGCTCAGGCGTAGCGACTATGTCTGCCGGGGGAGCGAGTAGCGGCTGGAGCTGACCGAACAGAGCCAGCAACAGCCAACCCAGCAGCACGAAGGGAAAGGTGAATGCAGGTAGCCAGCCATATTTGCGCATGCGCCGCATCCAGGGTGCCAGCAGCAGGCTGGAGAGGGCGGCGCTGGCGATGATCAGCCCGGGCAGCAGCGGTGTCCATGGCAGTTTCAGGCAGAGCAGCAGACCGAGCAGGATGCCGTTGTAGCCATACAGGCCGATGGCGATATCCGCAGGCGGGTAGCCGCGGCGTTGCGCAATCAGCATCGAGGTCAGACCGCTGAGCAAAGCGCCGGGCAGCAAATCCGGGGCGCCGACAAGGATGGCGAGCAGCACCAGCAGGCCGCAGCCGGGGTGCTGTTGCAGGAAGATTTGGGCGAAGCCGCAGAGCAGGGCGCGCAGGCTGTGCAGGGCAGGGTGTGAGGTTGGTAGTGGAGGCATGATATATGCGCCAAGAGAGCCCTCTCCCCCCAGCCCTCTCCCGCAAGCGGGAGAGGGGAGTTGTCCAGGAGCCGTGTAGGGTGCGCTGTGCGCACCAAAAACGCCCTGCCATAGCAGGTGTGCAAGGCCCTGGCGGCCCCGCGACATCCTGCGTTGGCTATATGCCTAGCCCGGATGAAATCCGGGAAGCAGGAGTCGAGCATTCCCCGGATTTCATCCGGACTACGGTTCTTTATTGCGTTGAGAATCGTCGGCTCTATGCAGCGTTTCGATCCTCAGGCTCTTGATGCTGCCGGGTTGGCCGAAGGGTTCGCCGGCGGTGATCACCACGGTTTCGCCATGCTTGGCCAGGCCCTGAGCCTGGGGCGATTTCCAGGGCGGTGCTGGTGACTTCCTCGACCTTGCGCAGGTGTTCGTTAACCACCGAGTAGATGCCCAGGCCACGATCAGGCGGCGGGCGGTGGTGAGGCTCGGCGTGAGGCTCAAGATTGGCGCCTTGGGCCGCTCGCGCGAGGTGCGCAGGCTGCTGGCACCGGATTCGGTGTAGTTGGCCAATGCCGCCACCGGCAGGATCGAGCTGATGTGGCGTATGGCGCAGTTGATGGCGTCGCTGGCGGTGGCTTCTGCCTGCTTGGCGATCACCTTCAGGCGCAGGCGACCGTCGTCCAGTAGCAGGCTCTGACCGTTGACCAGTTGCACCTTGCCTTCGGCGAAACGGCCGACGCGCAGCTTCGGCCCCTGCAGGTCCATGAGGATGCCGATAGGCTGGTTCAGCTCGCGCTCAACCTCGCGCACCCACTGGTAGCGCTGGGCGTGGTCGGCGTGTTCGCCGTGGCTGAAGTTGAGGCGAAACAGGTTGACCCCGGCTTCCACCAAATGGCGTATATGCGCGGCGTCGCGGATGGCCGGGCCGAGGGTGGCGAGGATTTTCACTTTCTTGTCGGGAGTCATCTGGCAGACCTTGGTCATGAGTTTTGTTGATGGCGTTGCGGCGTAGGGAGGGTGCAACCCGCCACCAGCGCTTTGGCGGGTTGCACCCGCCCTACAAGGAGGAGCCCGGTGGTTCCGCACCTGCAGTTTCCAAGATTGCGAGGATCAGAATGGCGCGAAAGTCGTTGACGTTGGTACGGGTCGGGCCGGTGACGATCAGCTCGTCGAGGGCGGCGAAGTAGCCATAGCCGTTGTTGTCGTCCAGCTCGTCGCGGGCGCTCAGGCCCTTGATGCCGGCGCGGGCGTAGCTGTAGGGCGTCATGATGGCGCCGGCGTTGTCTTCGGAGCCGTCGATACCGTCGGTGTCGCCGGCCAGCGCATAGACGCCAGGCAAGCCTTTGAGGCTCTCGGTGAGGCTGAGGAGGAATTCGGCGTTGCGCCCGCCACGGCCGTTGCCACGCACGGTGACGGTGGTTTCGCCGCCGGAAAGGATCGCGCACGGCGGCTTGATCGGCTGGCCATGCAGGACGATCTGCCGGGCGATGCCGGCGTGCACCTTGGCTACCTCGCGTGCCTCGCCCTCCAGGTCGCCGAGGATCAGCGCCGGGAAGCCGGCAGCCTCGGCCCTGGCGGCGGCGTCGAGCGATTGCTGCGGGGTGGCGATCAGCTGGAAGTGGCTGCGGGCGAGTACCGGATCGCCGTGCTTGACCGTTTCCGAGCGTGGATCTCCAGCCAGGCGCGCACGTTGGCCGGGATGTCGATGGTGTAGCGAGCCAGAATCGCCAGGGCTTCGGCCGAGGTGGTCGGGTCGCCCACTGTGGGGCCGGAGGCGATCACCGTGGCCTCGTCGCCGGGCACGTCGGAGATGGCGTAGGTGTAAACCGTGGCCGGCCAGCAGGCCTTGGCCAGACGGCCGCCCTTGATCGCCGAGAGGTGCTTGCGCACGCAGTTCATCTCGCCGATGGTGGCGCCGGATTTGAGCAGCGCCTTGTTGATCGCCTGCTTGTCCTGAAGGCTGATGCCGTCGGCCGGCAGAGCAAGCAGCGAGGAGCCGCCGCCGGAGAGGAGGAAGATCACCCGGTCGTCTTCGGTCAGGTTCGACACCAGCTCCAGCAGGCGGCGGGGACACGCTCGCCGGCGCCGTCCGGTACCGGGTGGGCGGCTTCCACCACTTCGATCTTCTTGCAGTCAGCGCCGTGCTCGTAGCGGGTCACCACCAGGCCGCTGACCTCGCCTTGCCACTGTTGCTCGATCACCTCGGCCATGGCCGCCGCAGCTTTGCCGGTGCCGATGACGATGACGCGGCCGCTGCGGTCGGCGGGCAAGTGGTCGGCCAGCACCTGGCGCGGATGCGCGGCGGCGATGGCGGTGGCGAACAGGTCGCGCAGCAGGCGTTGCGGATCGAAGGTCATGGCGGTGTTCTCTTGCAGATCGATTCCAGTCCGCAGATGCCGCGCGCAGCATCTGGGGAGTGGAATCGACCAACCTGGCAATCGGGCCGTGACACCTCCTGCCAGGAAGGTCGAAAGGGTGGGCCAGAAGCAAAGCCCCTCTCCCTGACCCTCTCCCATAAATGGGAGAGGGGACTGGTTTGGCGTACGCTGAAAATCGGTATAACGCCGAGCTGCTTGTCTCCCCTCTCCCGCATGCGGGAGAGGGGCCGGGGGAGAGGGCGCTTTGTTACTCGCCGCGGATATTGAAGTTGGCCATATGCTCCAGACCCTTGATCAGGCCGGAGTGGTCCCAACCGCTGCCGCCGAGGGCCGCGCAGGTGCTGAACACCTGCTGGGCGTTGGCGGTGTTGGGCAGGTTCAGGTCCAGCTCGCGGGCGCCGGACAGCGCCAGGTTGAGATCCTTCTGGTGCAGGCTGATACGGAAGCCTGGATCGAAGGTGCCCTTGATCATGCGCTCGCCGTGCACTTCGAGGATTTTCGAGCCAGCGAAGCCGCCCATCAGCGCTTCACGCACCTTGGCCGGGTCGGCGCCGTTCTTGGCGGCGAACAGCAGAGCTTCGGCCACTGCCTGGATGTTCAGCGCGACGATGATCTGGTTGGCCACCTTGGCGGTCTGGCCGTCGCCGTTGCCGCCGACGCGGGTGATGTTCTTGCCCATGGCCTGCAGCAGCGGCAGGGCGCGTTCGAAGGCATTCGGGCAGCCACCGACCATGATCGACAGGGTCGCGGCCTTGGCACCAACTTCACCGCCGGACACCGGGGCGTCCAGGTAGGCGGCGCCGGTGACCTTGATCTTCTCGGCGAAGGTCTTGGTCGCGGTGGGGGAGATCGAGCTCTTGTCGATCACTACCTTGCCAACGCCAACGCCAACGCCAACGCCATCGGCAGTCGCGCCCTGGCTGTGGGGCGCGAGATAAAGGCCGCGCCGCTGACCGTCGCGGTGCTGGATGCCGGCGGGCATCTGATCAGCCTGCAACGCGAGGACGGCGCCAGCCTGTTGCGACCGTAGATCGCCATCGGCAAGGCCTGGGGCGCGCTGGCCCTGGGCAAGGGCTCGCGCCTGATCGCCGCCGACGCGCAGCAGCGCCCGGCCTTTATCGGGGCGGTGAACAACCTGGCTCAAGGCAGCCAGGTACCCGCGCCGGGCGGGGTATTGATTCGCGATGAACGCGGCGAAGTGATCGGCGTCTTCGGCATCACCGGCGACACCTCGGACATCGATGAGCAATGCGCGGTGAGTGCGCTGGAGTCGCTCGGCCTGAAGGCGGATGCGGGCGTCGCCTAGGGCTGATGATGTGGGAGGGGCTTTAGCCGCGAGCCTTGGTACCGCTGCCGGCGTCGCGGCTGAAGCCCCTCCCACGGCTTCCGCGAAACGCAGCGCTTTGCTCTATTGACGTTGCTGCCTGCTCTGCAGGCGGCAGAAGCGCTTGAGTGTATCCACCGCGAATTCCCGTTCCTCCCCGGACAGGGTATCGAGCATGGCCTGCAGGGCGGCGGACTCGCCATTGGCCGTCTGCGGCTCGGCGCTTTCGGCGAAGAACTGGCAGAAGGACGCGCCGAAGATCTCGCACAGGCGCTGGATGGTCAGCAGCGAGGGCAGGCTGACGCTGCGTTCGAAGCGGGAGATGGTGATCGGGTCGTCATCCAGGGCCAGTGACAGCTGCTCATGCGTGATAGCCATGGCGGCGCGGTGGCGGGCGATGATCTTTCCGACTATTGCTGCGAGTTCCTGGCGCACGGGTAAACCTAAGTTGTCATATCGAGATCCATGCGCGAAATGATTAAGCGTTCACACCCTGCCCGTTAGGCTCTAATTTGTTTAGCCATACAAATGATCTAATATGCCCAGTGTCATGTCGCAATCACCTGGGCAAGGGTCGTGGGGAGCGTGAAACGGCCCGAGCGGAGCGGGGGATTGGAGCATGGCGCCGAATGGCCAAGCGGGATCTCTCGCATCTCTTATCCAGGGATCTATAATATGTAAAGAAGAATCATCATGGGCCTGCTTGCAAGCAGCACGCTGCTCGGTGGCTGCGCGCATTACGCGCAGGCGCCGCAGCCGACCAACTTCCCGACCCAGGAGCAGCAGCACGTCCAGGCGGCGTCGCACTGGCAACTGATCGCCGGCGACAGTGCCCGCCAGTTGATGGCGGCGATGCCGGAAAAACACCCGCTGTATGTGGTACGCAAGGGCAGCGAAAGCCCGTTCGAGGAGGCGTTCACCGCGCAACTGGTCACCGAGCTGACCCGTGCCGGCTATCCGGTAATGAAGAGTGCGGAGCGCCCCGGCACCCTGCTGGTCGAGCTCAGCGCCCAGCCCGTGCAGTTCGCCGAGAACCGCCAGCGTCCGGCCGCCGCCGGCGAGCTGAGCCTGATCGCCGGCGGTCTGTGGGTGCTGCGCAACATCTACGAGAACGTCTCGCCGGGGGCGGCGATGATCGCCGGCACGGCCGCCGTCGATGGCGTCCGCTGGTTCGGCTCCAAGGCCAGTGGCGGGGCTTTCGTGCCGAAGACCGAGCTGATCGTCACCACCAGCGTTTCCAGCCACGAGCGCTACTACGCCCAGACCAGCAGCGCCTACTACACCACCCAGAGCGACTGGGGGCTGTATGCCCGCAACGCGGTTCTGCCGCTCAAGGGGGGCTTGTGATGAAACGTCTGGCATCTCCCTTGCTGGCTCTGCTGCTGGCGGCGCTCGCCGGCTGTGCGCAGACGAGTGGCCCGAGCTACGAAAGCGCGCGCAACTCGCCCTTCATCCAGGCCAACCATCAGGCCGCCAACGCGCTGTTGCAGCAGTTGCCCGGCAGCGGCAGCACCATGATCATCGCCACGTTGGTCAACGTCGACGCGCTGGATCGCTCCTCGACCATGGGTCGCCTGGTTTCCGAGCAGATCTCCGCGCGTTTCACCCAGGCCGGCCAGCGCATGGTGGAAATGAAGTTCCGCAACAACGTGTACATCTCGCAGAGCCAGGGTGAGCTGATGCTGACCCGCGAGATCCACGAACTGGCCAACGCTCACAACGCCCAGGCGGTGATCGTCGGCAGCTACGGTGAGAGCAAGGACTATGTGTTCATCAACCTGAAGGTGATCCAGCCGACCACCAACGTGGTGCTGGCGACCCATGACTATGCGCTACCGATCAACGACGACGTGCGGGTGATGCTGCGCGCCAAGCGTTATTGAGCTGTCGGAGGCTTTTCGGTGCGCACGGCTGGGCAATCGCATGAACGGTGTAGGCGCGAATTTATTCGCGATTTCATCGAGCGTTATCGCGGATAAATCCGCTCCTACAAGAGCTCTGCCATCCTCTGAATGGAGGGAGAAAGGCTTTATGCGATTGCCCAGGTTCGCACAGCTGAGGATCAGGCGCTGGTCACCAGTTCGGAGGCCATCGATGGCATCGGGCTGACGTCGCAGCCTTTGAGCACCAGGCGAATGATGGTCTGCGCGGCGGCTTCGTAGTCGGCATCGTCCAGGCTGGCCTTGCCGGTGACGGTGGATATCTGCCAGTCGAAATCGGCGTAGGTCTGGGTCGCCGCCCAGATGCTGAACAGCAGGTGGTGCGGGTCGACCTGCGCCATCAGGCCCTGATCGATCCAGCGCTGGATGCAGGCGATGTTGTGCTTGGCCTGGGCGTTGAGCTGTTCGGTCTGCTCTGGCGACAGGTGCGGCGCGCCGTGCATGATCTCGCTGGCAAATACCTTGGAGGCATGCGGCAGCTCGCGGGAGATACGGATCTTCGAGCGGATGTAGGCGGTCAGCACCTCGCTCGGATGGCCCGGCTGGTTGAAGGGGGCAGAGGCGGCCAGCAGTGGCTCGATGATGCTTTCCAGGACCTCGCGGTAGAGGTTTTCCTTGGACTTGAAGTAGTAGTAGACGTTGGGCTTGGGCAGGCCTGCCTTGGCCGCAATGTCACTGGTCTTGGTGGCGGCGAAGCCCTTGTCGGCGAACTCCTCGCTGGCTGCGCGCAGGATGAGCTCTTTGTTACGCTCGCGGATGCTGGTCATAAGGCCCTGTGATTTGCTCTGCCGCCGGGCGGCGGTCGGGCATGGTAGCACCGGCTTTGCGCGAGGCTCAAGGCAGCGGCCACGGGCTCTCAGCGCTTAACTGACTCTGTGGTCAAATTTCTGTATACAAGAAATCGCTTTTCTGTTTCTATCGCGCACAGCGTTATCCATGACATAAAAGTCTCGGCTCGTGACGCTGCAGGAGACCCACCGTGAATACCCATCAGCTCGTCGATCCCTTCGGTCGGCGCATCACCTACCTGCGTTTGTCGGTGACCGATCGCTGCGATTTTCGCTGCACCTACTGCATGAGCGAGGACATGGTCTTCGCCCCGCGCCAGCAGATTTTCAGCCTGGAAGAGCTGTATGCCGTGGCCGATGCCTTCATCGGGCTGGGTGTGCGGCGCATCCGCATCACCGGGGGTGAGCCGCTGGTGCGCAAGAACCTGCTGAGCCTGTTGCAGCGCCTGGGCGAGCGTGACGAGCTGGATGACCTGGCCATTACCACCAATGGCTCGCAACTGGCGGAGATGGCTGCGCCGTTGCGCGCGGCGGGTGTGCGGCGCCTGAACATCAGCCTGGATTCACTGCAGCGCGAGCGCTTCGCCGCCTTCACCCGACGCGACAAGCTTGAACAGGTGCTGGCCGGCATCGACGCCGCGCGTGCCGCAGGCTTCGACAGGATCAAGCTCAACAGCGTGGTGCAGAGTGGGCGTAACGACGACGAGGTGCTGGATCTGGTCGAGTTCGCCATCGAGCGCGGCCTGGATATCAGCTTCATCGAGGAAATGCCGCTGGGCAGCGTGGTCAGCCACAGTCGCGAGCAGACCTTCTGCTCCAGCGACGAGGTGCGCCAGCGTATCGAACAGCGCCATGCGCTGGTGCGTAGCAGCAAGGTCACTGGCGGGCCATCGCGCTACTGGCAGGTGGTCGGTACGCAGACCCAGGTAGGTTTCATCTCGCCGCACAGCCACAACTTCTGCGGCGACTGCAACCGAGTGCGGGTCACCGCCGAGGGCAAGCTGGTGCTCTGTCTCGGCCATGACAACGCGCTGGACCTCAAGCGCCTGCTGCGCGCGCATCCGGGTGACAGCGAGCGCCTACGCCAGGCGCTGATCGAGGCGTTGCGTCTGAAGCCCGAGCGGCACCATTTCGCCACCGACGAGCAGGTGCAGGTGGTGCGCTTCATGAGCATGACCGGCGGTTAGTGTCGCGATACGAATAATCTGTTGCCTATGGGTCGAGACAGCCACATCAATTACAGCAGGCTGGACAGTCCTTGTAGGAGCCGCGCCCTGCGGCGAATGGGCCGGTTCAGGCGACTGAAAAGCTTCGCCCCGAGGCGGGGCTCCTACTCAGGCCTGCGCCTGAGCGACATCTTATGCCTGACGCGACACTAAGCCCTCACCGCAATCTCAAAACAACAATAAGGAGGCTCTCAATGCAGCCCGTACGACTGTGCCTGTTTTCCACCATTCTGCTGACGCCCGCTGCCTTGGCGCACCTACGTGGTTGGCGTCGAGGACCTGCCATTCGCCCCGCACTACAGCCTCGATGGCGAAGGTCAGTACCGTGGCTTCGCTCGTGAGGTGCTGGATGCCTTCGCCGTCGATAGCGGGGTTAGCCTGAGCTACAAGGCGTTGCCGGTGGATCAGTTGTTGCCGGCCCTGCAGCGCGGCGAGATCTCCCCAGGTAAGAACGCACTCCTTCTCTGCACAACCGCCGGATCTACGCCACTTCGCCTTGATCACCAGAGCTTTGCGGTTCATTGCCCGCTCGCCCTGCTCCATAGCGCCTTCTATCCGGTTCTTGTTCATCGGCTCGCAGATTACGCTCCACGCTTCCTCCCCACGCTCGGTCACCCTCACGCAGTTGCGCTTCACTTCGTTCGCTGTGATCAACTTACGGCGGGACTTGCACCCGCAGGAGTGCGCCCATGCTGGGCGCACAAGAAAAAGGGGGAAGGGCGCGAGCGCCCATCCCCCTTTTTACCCGGCCGCTGTCCCTACCCGACGTCGGCCAAGTGCGGTGCGACAGCGGTCAGAAGTGATACTTGACTAGTGCCTGCACAGCCGTCTGGTCAAAACGATCGCCCGACCCATCCACCGGTTTCACGCCGTACTTGGCGCGCCACATGTTGATCTCGATGCCCACGTAGAGCTGGCGCTCCTTGCCGAACAGGCCTTGCCCGCATCCCACTTGACCTGGATCGAGGAGCCGACCGAGGTCTGGGTGCCGGCGTCACGCGACGGCGAGCGCCAGTCGAGGAAGCCGTCGACGACGAAGTCCTGATCGCCGAGGCTGAACGGGTAAGCCGCGCTGACGGTCAGCTGGGTGACGTAGCCGTTGCTGTCACTGTCGGCGAAGAAGGTGTGGTTATTGATCTTCACCTGATACAGGTTGGTCTTGAAGTAGGTGAAGCCGGGCGCTTCCCAGTCCAGGCCAACACCGTACAGGTAGTTCTCCGGGCCTGGGCCGCCTTCGCCTTTCTCGTAGGTGAAGGCAGCGAAGACGTCCTTGATCGGGCCGGCGGCCAGCTTCTGCCCGGTCAGCCAGCTCAGGCTCACGCGCGGGGAGAACTCCATGTAGTTGAACGAGTTCTTGTCGTGTTGGCGGAAGGTGACGTTGTCGAAGCTGCCGCGCGACTGCTGGTTGTCGGCGCGGATGTAGTCGAGGAAGTAGAAGATGTCGCCCCAGGCCCAGCCACTGGCGTGCTCGAAGGTGAAGGTGGTCTGGGTGCGCTGTTCTTCGCCGTTGAAGTTCATGCGCTGGAAGTTCTCGCCGTACAGGTAGGACAGGCTGTTGTCCTGCCAGTAGAGCAGGTCGCCAGCGAGTGCTTGCTGGCCGGAGAACAATCCGGCTGACAGGGCGAGGCAGTGGGGCAGATGCTTGAGTTTCATCGGTTTTCCTTATTGTTGGCGTGCAAGCGTGCGTCTCCCGGCAGCGTGCCGCCGGGAGTTGGTTCTAAGTCAGGGATCAGCTGGGTCGGGCGGCCGGGTCGAGGTCGCGGCTGAGCGTCTTGAGGCTGTCGTCGTCGCTGGCTACATCGTCCGGGCGGTTCTGCAGCACGGTGTGCAGGTGCGCCTCGGGGTCGTAGTCGTCTTCCTCGACTTCGTGGTTCTCGTCGGGCAGGAAGATGTTTAGCACGATGGCACTGAAGGCGCCGATGGTGATGGGCGAGCCGAAGATATTCTTCAGTACGTCCGGCATGTGCGAGAGCACATCCGGTACGCCGGCCACGCCCAGGCCGAGGCCCAGGGAAATGGCCACGATCAGCACATTGCGGCGGTGCAGGCCGGTTTCGCTGAGGATCTTGATGCCGGCCACCGCAACGGTGCCGAACATGATCAGGGTGGCGCCACCGAGCACGGGCTTGGGCATCATTTGCAACACCGCGCCCACCACCGGGAACAGGCCCAGCAGCACCAGGATGCCGGCGATGTAGAAGCCCACATGGCGGCTGGCTACGCCCGTGAGCTGAATCACCCCGTTGTTCTGGCTGAAGGTGGTCATCGGCAAGCTGTTGAACATGGCGGCGACTGCCGAGTTGCAGCCGTCGGCCAGCACCCCGGATTTGATCCGGCGCATGTACACCGGCCCTTTGACCGGCTGCTTGGAAATGATCGAGTTGGCGGTCAGGTCGCCTGCTGTCTCCAGTGGAGTGATCAGGAAGATCACGGCGATAGGCACGAAGGCGATCCAGTCGAAGCCGAAACCATACTTGAATGGCTGCGGCACGCTGATCAGCGGTACCTCGGCCATGTTGGCGAAGTCCACCCGGCCGGTGAACCAGGCAACGGCGAAGCCCAGGGTCAGGCCGATGATCACCGCAGAAAGGCGCAGGACCTGTGACGAGGCGCGGTTGAGCAGGACGATGGTGCCCAGCACCAGGCCGCCGAGGGCCAGATGGTGCAGGGCGCCGAGGTCTGGCGCGCCATAGCCGCCGGCCAGATCGGTCATGCCCACCTTGATCAGTGACAAGCCCATCAGGCAGATGATGGTGCCGGTGACCACCGGGGTGATGACCTTGCGCAGCTTGTTGATGAATTGGCTGAAGGCAATCTCGACGAAGGCGGCGCAGAAGCAGATGCCGAACAGCGTGGCGAGTATTTCCTCCTCACTGGCGCCACGCCCCTTGATGATGAAGCCGGCGCTGAGAATCACGCTGAGGAAGCCGAAACTGGTGCCCTGCAAACACAGCAGGCCAGAGCCGATCGGGCCGATGCGTTTGGCCTGGACGAAGGTGCCGAGGCCGGAAACGAACAGCGCCATGCTCACTCGCTGGTCGAGGACATCCGCAGTAGCGGCGTATCGCTCGACAGCTTGCAACAGGACGTGCAGTCCATCGTCAGCGTGCTCGACGTGATCCGCCCCATCGCCGAGCAGACCAACCTGCTGGCGCTCAACGTCGCCATCGAAGCCGCGCGCGGTTTCGCCGTGGTCGCCGATGAACACGCAGATCGCCAGCGCCGCTGAAGAGCAGATGGCAGTGGCCGAGGACATCAATCGCAGCGTGAATCAGATCGCCTTTGCTGTGGATAGCGTTGCCGACGAAACCGAGCGTGGAGCGCAGACAGCACGCAACCTGGCAGGCCTGGGTGATCGCCTCGGGGTGCTGGTGCGTCAGTTCCGCATCTGAGTCAGAGCGGGAAGTTCCAGCGACTGAATGCGTCGCTGAGCAACTCGATCCAGGCGCGGACAGCCGGCGACATGCCGCGCCCGTGGGTGTAGGCCAACTGGATATAGCCCTCAGGCACCGTCCAGTGCGGCAGCAATGAAACCAGGCTGCCATTGGCCAATTCCTCATGGCATTAGGTGGTGGGCAGCGGAGTAATGCCCCCCCCGGGCCGAGCTGCGTGACGCCGCGCAGAAACACGAGGCCGAGCTGGCCGAACGCACCCTGGAAGAGTTTCTCGCTGCCGATGCTATCGTCATCGGTGCGCCGATGTACAACTTCGCCATTCCCAGCCAACTGAAGACCTGGATCGACCGCATCGCCGTCGCCGGCAAGAGCTTCAAGTACACCGAGAGCGGCCCGGTAGGGCTGGCTGGCGGCAAGACCGTGGTGATCGCCTCCAGCGCCGGTGGCATTCATGCCGGCCAGCCGTCTGGCCAGGCGCATGAGGACTATCTGGTGCGCATGCTGAACTTCGTCGGCATCGACGACATCGAGATCGTTCGCGCCGAAAGCCTGGCCTACGGTGAAGAGCCGCGCGGCGAAGCTATGAAAGGTGCAGCGCAGCGTATCTGCGAGCTGTTCGCCACTGCCTGAGCAGAGCGCTGAAACAACAAAGCCCGCGAAAGCGGGCTTTGTTGTTTCTGGGCTGAGAGTGCTGTCGTCCAGCCCTCTCCCCCAACCCCTCTCCCATAAATGGGAGAGGGGAGTTTGGGAGTTTCAGACGATGATGCCCTGGCTACGCAGGTAATCGTCGTAGGTGCCGGAAAAGTCGGTCACGCCGTTATCCGACAGCTCGATGATGCGCGTGGCCAGGGAGCCGACGAACTCGCGGTCATGGCTGACGAAGATCAGCGTGCCCGGGTAGTTCTCCAGCGCCAGGTTGAGCGCTTCGATCGATTCCATGTCCAGGTGGTTGGTCGGTTCGTCCATCACCAGCACGTTGGGTTTCTGCAGGATCAGCTTGCCGAACAACATGCGGCCTTGCTCACCACCGGAGATCACCTTCACCGATTTGAGGATCTCGTCGTTGGAGAACAGCATGCGCCCGAGGGTGCCGCGGATCACCTGTTCACCGGTGGTCCACTGGCCCATCCAGTCAAACAGGGTCACGTCATCTTCGAAATCGTGGGCGTGATCCTGAGCGTAGTAGCCAACCTCGGCGCTCTCGGTCCATTTCACCGAACCGGCATCGGGCTGCATTTCGCCGACCAGGGTGCGCAGCAGGGTGGTCTTGCCGATACCGTTGGGGCCGATGATCGCCACGCGCTCGCCGGCTTCGACGGTGAAGCTGAAGTTCTTGAACAGCACCTTGTCGTCGAAGGCCTTGGACACCTTCTCGATGGTCACGGCCTGGCGGTGCAGTTTCTTGTTCTGCTCGAAGCGAATGAACGGGCTGACACGGCTCGACGGCTTGACCTCGGCCAGCTGGATCTTGTCGATCTGCTTGGCGCGGCTGGTCGCCTGTTTGGCCTTGGAGGCGTTGGCCGAGAAGCGGCTGACGAAGCTTTGCAGCTCGGAAATCTGCGCTTTCTTCTTGGCGTTGTCGGCCAGCAACTGCTCGCGCGATTGGGTCGCGGCAGTCATGTACTCGTCGTAGTTGCCCGGGAACAGGCGCAGCTCGCCGTAATCCAGGTCAGCCATGTGGGTGCAGACCGAGTTGAGGAAGTGACGGTCGTGGGAAATGATGATCATGGTGCTGTTGCGCGCCGTGAGGATCGTTTCCAGCCAGCGGATGGTGTTGATGTCCAGGTGGTTGGTCGGCTCGTCGAGCAGCAGCACGTCCGGGTCGGAGAATAGCGCCTGGGCCAGCAGCACGCGCAGTTTCCAGCCGGGGGCGACTTCGCTCATCGGGCCGAAATGCTGCTCGAGCGGAATGCCCAGGCCCAGCAGCAACTCGCCCGCACGCGATTCGGCGGTGTAGCCATCCATCTCGGCGAACTCACCTTCGAGCTCGCCGACCTTCATGCCGTCTTCTTCGCTCATTTCCGGCAGCGAGTAGATGCGGTCGCGCTCGGCTTTGACCTTCCACAGCTCCTCATGACCCATGATCACAGTATCGATCACGTTGAATTCTTCGTAGGCGAACTGATCCTGGCGCAGCTTGCCCAGACGCACGTTCGGCTCGAGCATCACCTGGCCGCCGGAAGGCTCGAGGTCGCCGCCAAGAATTTTCATGAAGGTCGACTTGCCGCAGCCGTTGGCGCCGATCAGGCCGTAGCGGTTGCCGTTGTTGAACTTGACGGAAACGTTCTCGAACAGCGGCTTGGCGCCGAACTGCATGGTGATGTTAGCGGTGGAAATCAAAGGACTTACCTATCAATTGCTTAGAGACGCCTGGTTTGCTCCGATACCGATTTGATACCGTTTTCGAGCTTTTCCAGCTCACCCCAGTCAGAGGTTGAGTTGATCCAGCGCGCGTATGTTGAGATCAGCATTTGCACGGAGTGGCCGAGCTGCTGAGCGATAAAGGCGGGGTTGAGGCCTGACAGTCAGGCACATTGTCGCATAGGTGTGACGGCAGTTGTATGGCGGCCTGTAGCGAATGCCCAGTACCTGCAGGGTGGGGCGCCACTGGTGGTGCACGTTGGATGTCTGTTTAACGTGTACCTGGCCCTTCGATGGCGGTAATACATGCGGGGTAGACGTGACCCGGCCAACACCCAGCAAGCGCCGGTCGGCGTAGACCTTGGCAAACCACAGTGCCCGCAGCGCTCGCTGATTCAGAAGCACGAAACGGTCGCTGCCGGTCTTGGTGCGCTCTTCCAGCTCGCCCAGGGCCACTGTGCGGCGTATATGGACGGTGCCCACATCTTGCCACTGCAGCGCCAGCGCTTCGGATATGCGCAGCCCGGTGAAGAACAGGAACTCGAACAGCGCCGCATAGATCAGGCTTGGCCAGTGCTCGGTCTGGTAGAGGCGATCAATGATTCGCTCTGCCTCTGCCAACTGAAACGGGTCGACCTCTTTCTTGGTGCGTTTCGGCAGTTCCATCGATTCCGCC
Source organism: Pseudomonas oleovorans subsp. oleovorans (assembly GCF_002197815.1). GTDB lineage: Bacteria > Pseudomonadota > Gammaproteobacteria > Pseudomonadales > Pseudomonadaceae > Aquipseudomonas > Aquipseudomonas oleovorans. Next base: position 3,715 of record NZ_NIUB01000008.1, on the reverse strand, counting down.
GGGTTCTTCTGCAGCAGGCCATCACCTACAGCGGATCGCATGATTGCCGCCAGTTTTACGATGGCGTTGCGCTTTACGCCCGATGATGTCCATTCGGTGCCGGCGACTATCCGGCGCAGCAGGGTGGGCGTGATGAGGTCGATGCGCGTCAGTGCCAGGTGCGGCATCCAGTAGATGTTGAGCACGCTCTTGTAGTTGAGCCTGGTTCCCGCCGTAATATCCCTCGAATCCAGCCAGAGCTGAGCGTATTCGCCAAGTCGCCTGACACAGGGCTGCCCACCTTCAGCAGGAACCTGAAGGATGAGCGCACCGGCGAGATGATCCCCTGCACTGCCGTGCGCGCGGCGAAGAACTCGGTCAGCTACGCTACCGGCAAGAAGGCGATGCGCCATGCCATGGCCGAATCCGGCATTACCGACCCGAACGAGCAGGCCGCCTTTATGGCGCAGATGGATCATGAATCGGCTGGATTCACCAGGCTTGAAGAGAACCTGAGCTACAGCCCGAAACAGTTCATAAAGATGTTCGGCGCGCGCGCTGGCATCAGCACTGAAGACGAGACAAAGGCCATCCTGAGCAAGGGGCCTGAGGCGACTGGCGAGGCTATGTACGGCGGCGCATGGGGCGCCAGGAATCTGGGCAACACTGAGCCAGGAGATGGTCACAAGTTCCGCGGGCGCGGCTACACGCAGCTTAGCGGTCGATCCAACTACGAGGCCGCTGGGAAGGCGCTGGGCATAGACTTGGTGAGTAATCCGGATATGGCTGCCGATCCCGAGGTCGCGGCAAAAGTTGCCACCTGGTACTGGAAGAGTCGTCCTGGGCTGAGCGAGGCCGCCAAGAACGGCGATGTAACCGGTGTCACGAAGAAGATCAATGGCGGCACCAATGGACTGGCGGATCGGCAGGCAAAGACCGAGAAGTACCTGGCTGAAGCCATTAGCGGCAGCCTGACTGTCGAGCCGGCTGGCTCCCCGTCGCTCAGCTCGGCGCCTGCTGATGCTGTGGCGGTCACGCAGCTGCGTGCGGCCCCTTCGCCTGCCGCCTCAACTGAGGCGGTCGCGCCTGCCGCAGCCAATCTTGTCGCGCTGCCTTCGCTGGCCCTGGTAACGAATAGGGCGCCGATTGCTCCTGCCGCACCGGCCATGGCCAGCACGCCGAGCATTCCGGCTGTGCCCACTCCAGCCGTAGCCAGCATCGCGGAGCCGGCTCAGCCAACTCGGCGTTCTTTTTTCGCACGATAGGCCAGCGCAGTCAGGCTGTCCCTGCAGGCGTGCAGAGATGGCAGATTGCCTTCTCAGACGCTTCAGGTCTAGGATTCGCAGACCTGAACAGCCATGCCGATTGCCTCTGGAACGCAGAGAGAAGCTAGGGCGCACATGATTTGCGTCAAAGCCTCAGTGCTAGGCTCCTGTTGCCACCTCTCAACTTGCGCGAACCCATGGTCACTACCGTCATCCTCGGCATGCTCTGCGTTTACCTGCTGTGCTTTTCCGTGATGTTCCTGCTGATCAGCACCCGGCTGAACGGCAAGAAAATGGGCATGGAAGTCTTCGCGCTGGGCAACCTGTTGCTGGGCCTTGCCTACATCCTGCAGTTGTTCGGCGGCCCACCGGATGAGGGGCTGGTGAGCGTCATCAATCACACGCTGACGCTCAGTGCTCCTGTCGTCTATGTGCTGGGCGCCATGCGCTTTTTCGAGCGGCCGACGCCGGTGCTGCGCCCGTTGCTCACCCTGATGGCCGGCTACACGCTGTTGCAACTACTGGTGCAATGGCTACTGGGAACCGAAGCCCGTCACGCCATGCTGGCTGCGGCCTGTGCCTCGTTGTTTCTGGCCATGACCGTGGTGGTGCTTTATGGCCGGCGAACCTTCGCCCGGGATCTGCGCGTCGAGATGCTGGTATTCGCCGTGCTGATCGGTGGCATCTGCATCCTCAATGCCATGAAGTTCGCGGTGATTCTCAATGGTGGCCTGGCGGCCCTCGATATGGGCAGTGGCTTCCAGAAGGTTTTCTACCTCTACATGTCATTCCTGGCGACCGTGCTACCGCCCTGCGCCGTGTGGCTGGTGTTGCGCCGGCTTACCGATGAACTGCGCAACCTGGCTGCGCATGACCCGCTGACCCAGCTGCTGAACCGGCGCGGGCTGATGGACGCCCTGGACGCCCACTTCCGCTCGCGCACGGCTGGCCCGGCGTATTTGCTGATCGTGGATATCGATCACTTCAAGCGTATCAACGACACCCATGGCCACAAGGCCGGTGACCGTGTTCTGAGCCACGTCGCTGCTGTGCTCAAGGCCACGGCACGTCAGGGCGACCTGGTCTGCCGCTTGGGCGGCGAGGAATTTGTGGTCATCGCTCTGGGTACCGACAGCACCGGCGCCCAGCAACTGGCCGAGCGCATGCGTGCGGCGATCGAGCACAACGAAGTGGTTGGCACAGGCGTGAAGCAGCCGATTCGCTGTACGGCGACCCTTGGCGCTTCGGGGGCTTTTACAGCTGCGCAGGATTTCGATGCGTTTCTGCAGTTGGCGGATGCTGCCCTGTACCGGGGGAAGACACAGGGGCGGAATCGGGTTGAGTGGGCAGGGGGGTAGAGCGGTCAGTGCAGATTTACGGGCTATAACGGCTGGCCAAAAGCGGTCACGGCATTTCCTCATAAAATAGAGGGGCGTTTGGGGCGGGTTAGCTACGAACGGCATGGTTGTATCGAGTGCCCGATCTCGAGTTCGCATTTGTATTTAAATGTTAGAGATTCGGCTCACAGTGCTAGAAACCACAATCTACGGGCCTGCATAAGCATTTTCTGCATTGATTATCAAAGTGGCATAGAACCTGGGAAGGAATATAATGGAGGCCCTTGTGCGACACGTTGAACGTGTCGTGCTTGGTTTGGTTAATGCGCCTAGGCACCTTAACCCCTTGCTATCAGGGGGTTTGAAGCCCGAAAAAGCATTCAACAAACCGGCTCAGCCTGGTTAATCCACACCCTGGAAACGCTTCGTTTTGGCGGGGATGGATAACAAAAGCTGTATCTGTTCAAACCCTAAAATGGGTCAATGAGCGGTTACAGAAACAGGATAGTAACGTTCAGCTATCATCGAATTGTTACTAAAAATGTCTGACCCGAGGGTGAACTTGCCCTCCGGGCAGAACTCACCCTCGAACGTCTGGCAGTGAGCCAAATTCACCGTCGTGAGACGTTGTAGGGTGTTGAACCAAGCACGGAGCGAAAAGCTCCGAATCGCATTGCTCAACTTCGCTTGTATAGGAAGTACCGAGCCTGGCATGTACCTGCCAGTTCATTAGATCGGCATGCGTCAGGGGCCAACCCTGGGGTGTGAAGCCCGATTAACAATATCTCGCTCTTATGAGGGTGTTATCCGGTGACGGATAACGCTATACGTCCGAATTGCACGGACGTAACGAGGCTAATGACCTAACCCGCATGGCTAACGCATGTGAATCGTCGCCTGAACCCTCGTAAGCATTGACGGGCCTACGGCAATTATTGGCCCTAGCCAAAAATGGCAATGCAGCCGGTCATCACCGTAGAGGCATGTGATGCGGTACCACACCGCTGCCGGGGGAAAGACGAAGCCTAAACGGGGAATAGATGCGACTCGGGGAACGTGGCAATCCCGACCACTCGCCTGACCAGCAGCATGGTCAGGCAGGCAAACCGCAAGGGGCGCTGATGGGTGTGGGGA
>NZ_NIUB01000007.1 GCF_002197815.1 Pseudomonas oleovorans subsp. oleovorans | reverse complement strand
GCTCGACCACCTGCACGCCGACTTCGGCCTTGGCCTTGTCGCGCGGTTTGCGTGCCCGCGCCGGCACCACCGCCACGCCATAGTGCTCGGCCAGATCGCGGTAGCTGGGGTTGATGTCCGGCTCGTAACGATGGGCCTTGCTCACCGCGCTGCGCAGGTTGTCCGGCACCACGATCTCCGGCACGCCGCCGAGGAAGGCGAAGCAACGGGTATGCGAGCCCAGCCAGTCCGGCAGCTGCTGCGACCAGCTGGCTTCGGCGAAGGTGTAGCTGGACGCGCCAAGCACCGCGACGAACACCTGCGCCTGGCGGATCTCGCCGCTGTGGCGATCGATAACCGGCACCGTCTGGCCAGCATAGTCGACGAACAGCTTCTCGCCGACGCGGTGCTCCTGACGCATCACCACGTCCAACTTGCCCTGCCAGGCTCGGTAGTGAGGGGCGAAACCAAGACGAAAGATCGCCACGCCAATGATCGTTGCCCGAAGATAAATAGCGCTGCGTACAGAAAACACAAATTTGCCAGTCCGGAGTCAATTCGCACTTTCCCCAAACTGTGCAAAGAACCCATAAAAAAGCCCCGCACTAGGCGGGGCTCCTTTGTAACGCTTGGATCAGGCCTGAACGACCGGGATCTTGGCGTTGGCCGCCGCTTCGCGGAAGTCGGCGATCTGGTCGAAGCTCAGGTAGCGGTAGATGTCGCCAGCCATGCTGTCGATATCCTTGGCGTAGGCCATGTACTCCTCGACGGTCGGCAGTTTGCCGAGAATCGAGGCGACCGCAGCCAGTTCGGCAGAGGCCAGATACACGTTGGCGCCATCGCCCAGACGGTTGGGGAAGTTACGGGTGGAGGTCGATACCACGGTGGAGTTGGCAGCGACGCGCGCTTGGTTACCCATGCACAGTGAGCAGCCCGGCATCTCCATGCGTGCACCGGCCTTGCCGTAGATACCGTAGTAGCCTTCCTCGGTCAGCTGGTGGGCATCCATCTTGGTCGGCGGCGACAGCCACAGGCGCGTCGGGATACCGCCCTTGACCTTGTCAAGCAGCTTGCCGGCAGCACGGAAGTGACCGATGTTGGTCATGCACGAACCGATGAACACTTCGTCGATCTTGTCGCCGGCCACGGTGGACAGCAGGCGGGCGTCGTCCGGGTCGTTCGGGGCGCAGAGGATCGGCTCCTTGACTTCGGACAGATCGATCTCGATGACTTCGGCGTACTCGGCGTCCTTGTCGGCTTCCAGCAGTACCGGGTTGGCCAGCCAGGCTTCCATCGCCTGGGCACGACGCTCCAGGGTACGAGCATCACCATAGCCTTCGCTGATCATCCAGCGCAGCAGGGTGATGTTGGATTTCAGGTACTCGGCGATAGCTTCTTCCGGCAGCTTGATGGTGCAGCCGGCAGCCGAACGCTCGGCGGAGGCGTCGGATAGCTCGAACGCCTGCTCGACGGTCAGGTTGTCCAGGCCTTCGATCTCGAGGATGCGGCCGGAGAAGATGTTCTTCTTGCCTTTCTTCTCGACGGTCAGCAGGCCCTTCTGGATGGCGTAGTAGGGGATGGCATGGACCAGGTCACGCAGGGTGATACCCGGTTGCATCTTGCCTTTGAAGCGCACCAGCACCGACTCCGGCATGTCCAGCGGCATCACGCCGGTGGCGGCGGCGAAGGCGACCAGGCCGGAGCCGGCCGGGAAGCTGATGCCGATCGGGAAGCGGGTGTGCGAGTCGCCACCGGTGCCGACGGTGTCCGGCAGCAGCATGCGGTTCAGCCAGCTGTGGATGATGCCGTCGCCCGGACGCAGGGACACGCCGCCACGGGTGCGGATGAAATCCGGCAGGGTGTGGTGGGTGGTGACGTCGATCGGCTTCGGATAGGCCGCGGTATGGCAGAAGGACTGCATCACCAGGTCAGCCGAGAAGCCCAGGCACGCCAGGTCTTTCAGCTCGTCACGGGTCATCGGGCCGGTGGTGTCCTGAGAGCCGACGGTGGTCATCTTCGGTTCGCAGTAGGTGCCCGGACGGACGCCTTCGACGCCGCAGGCCTTGCCGACCATCTTTTGCGCCAGGGTGAAACCCTTGGTGCTGGCAGCAGGCTGATCCGGCTTCTTGAACAGCTCGGAAGCACCCAGGCCCAGTTCGGCACGCGCCTTCTCGGTCAGGCCGCGGCCGATGATCAGCGGGATACGGCCACCAGCGCGGACTTCGTCGAGCAGTACCGGGGTCTTCAGTTCGAAGGTGGTGATGACGTCGTCGGTGCCGTGCTTGCAAACTTTGCCGGCAAACGGATAGACGTCGATCACGTCGCCCATGTTGATGTTCGACACATCGAACTCGATCGGCAGGGCGCCGGCGTCTTCCATGGTGTTGTAGAAGATCGGGGCGATTTTGGTGCCGAAGCAGAAGCCGCCTGCGCGCTTGTTCGGAACGTACGGAATGTCGTCACCAAAGAACCACAGCACCGAGTTGGTGGCGGATTTGCGCGAGGAGCCAGTACCGACCACGTCGCCGACGTAGGCAACCGGGAAGCCCTTGGCCTTGATTTCTTCGATTTGCTTCAGTGGGCCGATGGAGCCCGGCTGATCGGGGGTGATACCATCACGGGGCATCTTCAGCATGGCCAATGCGTGCAGCGGGATGTCGGGGCGCGACCAAGCGTCAGGAGCCGGGGAGAGGTCGTCGGTGTTGGTCTCGCCGGGCACCTTGAACACGGCCAGGCTGTATTTCTCGGCGATGGCCGGCTTGTTGGTGAACCACTCGCCGTCAGCCCAGGACTGCAGTACGGCCTTGGCGTTGACGTTGCCTGACTTAGCCTTCTCGGCTACGTCATGGAAGGCGTCGAACATCAGCAGAGTGTGCTTGAGCTGCTCGGCTGCAACTGCGCCCAGCTCGGCATCGTCCAGCAGTTCCACCAGAGTGGCAATGTTATAGCCGCCCTGCATGGTGCCGAGCAGTTCGACAGCACGCTGTTTGCTGATCAGCGGAGAGGTGGCTTCGCCTTTGGCGACGGCGGAGAGGAAACCGGCCTTGACGTAGGCCGCTTCGTCCACACCTGGCGGTACGCGGTTGGTGATCAGGTCTACGAGGAATTCTTCTTCGCCAGCCGGCGGGTTTTTCAGCAGCTCGACCAGGCCTGCGGTTTGTTCGGCGTTCAGCGGCTGGGGCACGATACCCTGAGCGGCACGCTCTGCTACGTGTTTGCGATAGGCTTCAAGCACAGTTATTACCCTCATCAGTGGTCCCAAAGGGTTGTCCGGGACGCGATCCAGATACTCATGACCAGGCGCTTTTCGACTTTATGAGCCGATCAGCCGAGGTTGCATGAGTCTCTTGTAGAAGCTGCTTTCAAAGTTTTACGCCGGCAGGACGGTTTCTGATGAGGGCTGACGCAGACGCTCGGGGGGACTCCAAGTGGCTGCGTCGCCATCGTACCTGCAGGATCGACTGTGCTCGTGACGCTTTGAAAACAGCTTCCAACGGACATTGGCGCCGTAAAAGGCGGGCCGATTCTAATGGAAAGCGCGGATAAAGTTAAGCCGATGTCCCCGTATCGGCAGGCTGCTGAAAATGTGGGCGAGGCAGGCAATACAAGGCAGAACATGGCCGAAAAGCGCAGTTTAGCTGTTCTAAATGAGCATTTAGAGGCCGTTTTAACGCAGTAGTGCCAACGCAGGTAGTTTTCGGTGGCCTGTCGGCAGGGGTGATCTGAATTAGACAAAGGGCTAAGATGCCAGGTCATTCTGCTGTCTATTCTGCTTTTGCCATGTCCAATCAGCGCATCAAGACGCCTTGTGTGGGGCTGTGTTCGACCGTTTACGGCGATGTCGTGTGCCGCGGTTGCAAGCGCTTCCACCATGAGGTGATCAACTGGAACAGCTACAACGATGACGAGAAGCGTGCGGTGTGGACGCGACTGGAATTGTTGCTGGTGCAGGTGATGACGGCCAAGGTGGAGGTGTTCGATGAGCTGCGTCTGCGTAGCCAGCTGGAACAGCGTCAGATTCGCTTCGTGCCGCAGCAGTCGCCTTATTGCTGGGCCTATCAGCTGATTGCGCGGGGCGCTCGGGTGATCAATCAGCTGGAGGCGTACGGCATGGTTGTACTGCCTGAATTCCGCAATTGGGCCTTGCCGGAATTGCGTGACGCCATTGACCGCGAATTCTTCCTGCTCTCGGAGGCGCATTACGAGCGCTATATTGCGCCGAAGTTTTTGCGCGAAGGGCTGGAACTGCGGGTTTAGCGTTTGTAGGAGCCAGCTTGCTGGCGATCTTTAGCACCACAGATCGCCAGCAAGCTGGCTCCTACAGATGAACATGCGTCCTTGTCGTCAGCGTTGGGCAACGAGCTCTTCGAGGTGGGCGATGATTTCGTCCGGCTTGAGCACCAGTACGTCACATTCCAGGGCGTCGAGTATGATTTCGGCTGTATTGCCGATCAGCGCACCGGAGAGTCCGGTGCGGGCCACGGTGCCAATCACCGTGACAGCGGCGTTGAGCTGGCTGGCGACCTGCGGAATCACTACGTCGGCAGGGCCTTCGAGCACATGCAGGCGCTCGTCACTGATGTCGTATTCGCTCTGGAAGCTGCGGCATTGCTCGCGGTAGCGCGCTTCGATGGTTTCCTTGAGCTGAAAGGTCGGGTCGGCGGCCGACAGCATTGGCGTCGGATGCGCAGTGACCACGTGCAACGTACCTTTGGCCAGGCCGGCGATATCGTAGCCGTGGCTGACGATGCCGGCATGCAGGGTGCGGTGCTCGCCATCGGCGTTGCCGACGTCCACTGCGGCGAGGATGTTGCCGCCGGTCCAGGGGCGTTCGGTCTTGACCATCAGCACCGGCGCCGGGCAGTAGCGCAGCAACTTCCAGTCTTCCGGGGTGAGAATGGCTTTTTTCAGCGGGTTGTCGGGGACATGCTGCTTGATGACCAGGCCACAGCCCTCGGCTTGCTGTGCAGCGATTACGGTCTGATGCGGGTTGTCATGCCAGGACTGCTGCGACGAAACGCTGAAGCCTTCCTTGCCCAGTTCGCTGCTGAGGTCATTGAGCCAGGCGCTGTGGTCGCCTTTCTTGTCGCAGACTAGCAGGTGCAGGTGTGATTGGGTTACCCCGGCTATCAGTTTGGCCCGTTTCAGTGCGAGGGCTTCTGGGTGTTGGGGATCCATCACCACCAGAATGCTACGGATCGCTTGCATGGTCGTCTCCCTGAGAATGAATAGTGCTTGTTCAACTATAGGTGCGTTGTTGCCAGCGGCTTGTTGACCTGCATCAACGGCGTGCTGGTCGTCCGGCCTGCCACTCGTATAATGGCCCGCCATTTTCAACCTCGCCAGCACCTAGAGCGCTTCAAATATGATGTTAAATGCCGGGCAAATTCCGAGTAGCGGTGAAGAACCTGTGTCGATTCTGCAGGAAATTCTCGGGTTTCTTGGTGGCGTCGCCACGCCTGATGCCTGGCTGGACGAGGCCTTGCGCCAGCAGGAAATCCTCCTGCTTGACCACCGCAATCTGGAATACAAGGCGGCACAGACGGCCCTGAGCCTGATGGGGCGCTATCTGACCAAGACCGAATTGACCGCGAGAATGTCGCGTTTGGCTCGTGAGGAGCTGGTGCACTTCGAGCAGGTGAGCAAGATCATCCGCGGGCGTGGCATCGAGGTTCGTCATGTTTCCGCCTCGCGTTACGCGGCTGGCCTGCGCGCGTTGCTGCGCGGTGGCGAAGTGGAGCGGCTGGTCGATGTGCTGGTGGTGGGTGCCTTCATCGAGGCGCGCTCCTGCGAACGCTTTGCTGCCCTGGTACCGCGTCTGGATGCCGAACTGGCAAAGTTCTACGCCGGGTTGCTGGAGAGCGAAGGGCGCCACTATCGGGGCTATCTCAAGCTCGCTTACCTGTATGGCGACGCGGCCGATGTCGATGCGCGTATCGAGGTGGTGCGCGCGGTGGAGCAGGAGCTGATCACCACGCCGGATGAGCAATTCCGTTTCCATAGTGGCGTGCCCTTAGAAAGCAGCCGCGAAGCGGCCATCTGATGACCCTCTCCCATTTATGGGAGAGGGTGCCCGAAGGGCGGGAGAGGGTGTTTCAGCCAATGCCGTTTGCGGGGAGACGACTGCAGGGATGCCGGAGGTAGGGCGACGCAGGACGCCAAAGCCGAGGGTGCCCGAAGGGCGGGAGAGGGTGCTTCAGCCTACGCCGCCGCCCTCTCCCCCAGCCCCTCTCCCGCAAGCGGGAGAGGGGAGCAAAGCCCTACAGTGTCGTAGCTCGGATAAATCCGGGGATTTATCGAAAGATCGCCCCGGATTTCATCCGTATATGGGGCTGCGCTCAGGCTGGCGTCAGTTCGAACGGCGCCTGGTTGAAGCCCGTTTCGTCGACCTGCAATGCCCAGCCCTGGTGATCCCAGTCCCCCAGCACGATGCGCCGTGCCGGTTGGCCGTTGACTTCCAGATTATGCACCGCCGGCCTGTGGGTGTGGCCATGGATCAGCGTGCGTACGCCATGTGCGGCCATCACCTTGGCCACTTCTTGCGGGGTGACGTCGACAATCTCGCTGGCTTTCATCCGCGTCTGTGCGCGGCTTTCGTTGCGTAGCTTGCGCGCCAGCTTCTGTCGCGTGCTCAGTGGCAGGTTGCGCAGGATCAGCAGCGACAGCGGGTTGCGCAGCCAGCGGCGCAGCTTCATGTAGCCGACATCAAGGGTGCACAGGCTGTCGCCGTGCATCAGCAGCACGGGTTCGCCATTCATCTGTACCTTGTGCGGATCGCTCAGCAAAATGCAGCCCGCCTCGCGGCAGAAACGCTTGCCGATGAGAAAGTCGCGATTGCCGTGCATCAGGTAGATGCGCGTGCCGGCTTCGCTCAGTTCGCGCAGGGCGCCAGCGATCTCGTGCTGGAAGGGCGTCATGCCGTCGTCGCCGATCCAGACTTCGAAGAAGTCACCGAGGATGTACAGCGCCTCGGCTTGGCGCGCGCGCGTGGCGAGAAAAAGCAGAAACGCCCGGGTGATATCCGGGCGTTTCTCTTCGAGGTGCAGATCGGAGATCAGCAGGATCATCGACTTACTCGGCTACGACTTCAGCCTTCTCGATGATCACGTCGTCCACCGGTACGTCCTGGTGGCCGGATTTCATGGTGGTGGCGACGCCCTTGATCTTCTCGACCACGTCCATGCCTTCGACCACTTCACCGAATACGGCGTAGCCCCAGCCCTGAACGGTCGGCGCGCTGTGGTTGAGGAAGGCGTTGTCGGCGACGTTGATGAAGAACTGCGCGCTGGCCGAATGCGGCTCCATGGTGCGGGCCATGGCGATGGTGCCGACCTTGTTGGCGACGCCGTTGTTGGCTTCGTTCTTGATCGGTGCGCGGGTCGGCTTCTGCTTCATGCCCGGCTCGAAACCGCCGCCCTGGATCATGAAATTGCCGATCACGCGGTGGAAAATGGTGCCGTCGTAATGGCCTTCCTTCACGTATTGCTCGAAGTTGGCCACGGTTTCCGGGGCCTTGTCGGCGAACAGCTTCAGGGTGATGACGCCGAAGTTGGTGTGCAGTTTGATCATGGTCGTATCCGTGATGAGGCAGGTTCGAGTCTGTGGCCCTGAGGTAAACAGCGGTTGTCAGGGTGGTGTGCACCCTGTCAGGGGCTTGACAGGTTGGTTATGATACGGACTTTGCCCGAAGCGGCCTACCCTGTGCCGCGCCAGTATTGTTAAGGACACCATGAGCAAGCCTACCGTCGAAAAAGCTGCCAACTTCCTGCGCCCCATCGTCCAGGCCGATCTGGACAGCGGCAAATACGCCAAGATTGTGACCCGCTTTCCGCCGGAGCCCAACGGCTACCTGCACATTGGCCACGCCAAGAGCATCTGCCTGAACTTCGGCTTGGCCGAAGAGTTCGGTGGCCAGTGCAACCTGCGTTTCGACGACACCAACCCGGCCAAGGAAGACCAGGAATACATCGACGCGATCAAGGCCGACGTCGAGTGGCTGGGCTTCAAGTGGGCCGGTGAGGAGCGCTACGCCTCCAACTATTTCGACCAGTTGCACGCCTGGGCCATCGAGCTGATCAAGGCCGGCAAGGCCTTCGTCTGCGACCTCAATGCCGAAGAGATGCGTGAATACCGCGGCAGTCTGAACGAGCCGGGCAAGAACAGCCCGTTCCGCGAGCGCTCTGTCGAGGTAAACCTCGACCTGTTCGCCCGCATGAAGGCCGGTGAGTTCCCCGATGGTGCCCGTTCGCTGCGCGCCAAGATTGATATGGCCTCGCCGAACATCAACCTGCGCGACCCGATCCTCTATCGCATTCGCCATGCCCATCACCATCAGACCGGTGACAAGTGGTGCATTTACCCGAGCTACGACTTTACCCACGGTCAGTCGGACGCCATCGAGGGCATCACCCACTCCATCTGCACCCTGGAGTTCGAAGATCACCGCCCGCTGTACGAATGGTTCCTGGCCAACCTGCCGGTGCCGGCGCATCCGCGTCAGTACGAATTCGCCCGCCTGAACCTGAACTACACCATTACCAGCAAGCGCAAGCTCAAGCAGTTGGTCGATGAAGGCCACGTCAAGGGTTGGGATGACCCGCGCATGTCGACCCTGTCCGGCTACCGTCGTCGTGGCTACACGCCAGCCTCAATCCGCGCCTTCTGCGACATGATCGGCGTCAACCGCGCTGGTGGTCTGGTGGATATCGGCATGCTCGAGTTCGCCATCCGTGACGACCTGGATGCCAACGCCGCGCGCGCCATGTGCGTGCTCAAGCCGTTGAAAGTGGTGATCACCAACTACCCGGAAGGGAAGGTCGAGAACCTCGAACTGCCGCGTCATCCCAAGCAGGACATGGGTGTACGCGTGCTGCCGTTCTCCCGCGAGATTTACATCGACGCCAGCGACTTCGAGGAAACTCCGCCGGACGGCTTCAAGCGCCTGATCCCTGGCGGCGAAGTGCGCCTGCGTGGCAGCTACGTGATCCGCGCCGACGAAGCCATCAAGGACGCCGCCGGCAATATCGTCGAACTGCGTTGCAGCTATGACGAGAACACCCTGGGCAAGAACCCGGAAGGTCGCAAGGTCAAGGGCGTGATCCACTGGGTGCCAGCGGCCGAGAGCGTCGAATGCGAAGTACGTCTGTACGACCGCCTGTTCCGCTCGGCCAATCCGGAGAAGAGCGAAGAGGGCGGCAGCTTCCTCGACAACATCAATCCCGAGTCGCTGGTGGTGCTCACCGGCTGCCGTGCAGAGCCGTCCCTGGCCCAGGCCAGCGCTGACGACCGCTTCCAGTTCGAGCGTGAAGGCTACTTCTGCCTGGACAAGGATTCGACCGCTGACGCGCTGGTGTTCAACCGTACCGTCACGCTGCGCGATTCGTGGGGTCAGTAATGGCACTGTCGATCTACAACACGCTGAGCAAGGCCAAGGAACCGTTCAAGCCGCTGGAAGGTAATAGCGTGCGCATGTACGTGTGCGGCATGACCGTCTATGACTTCTGCCATATCGGTCACGCCCGGGTGATGGTTGCCTTCGACGTCGTCACCCGCTGGCTGCGCCAGCGCGGCTATGACGTGACCTATGTGCGTAACATCACCGACATCGACGACAAGATCATCCGCCGGGCCAACGAGAACGGCGAGCCGTTCGAGGCGTTGGTCGAGCGCATGATCGCGGCGATGCACGAGGACGAGGCGCGCCTTTCCGTGCTGCGCCCTGACATCGAGCCGCGTGCCACCGGCCATATCGCCGGCATGCACCAGATGATCCAGACCCTGATCGACAAGGGCTATGCCTACGCGCCGGGCAATGGCGACGTGTATTACCGCGTCGGCAAGTTCGTTGGCTATGGCAAGCTGTCGCGCAAGAAGATCGAAGACCTGAAGATCGGTGCGCGCATCGAGGTCGACGAGGCCAAGGAAGACCCGCTGGACTTCGTCCTGTGGAAGGGCGTCAAACCGGGCGAACCGAGCTGGCAGTCGCCTTGGGGCGCAGGGCGCCCGGGCTGGCATATCGAGTGCTCGGTGATGTCCACCTGCTGCCTGGGCGAGACCTTCGACATTCACGGCGGCGGCCCGGATCTGGTGTTCCCCCACCACGAGAACGAGATCGCGCAGAGCGAGGCGGCCACCGGCAAGCAGTACGCCAATGCCTGGATGCACGCCGGCGCCGTGCGCGTGGATGGCGAGAAGATGTCCAAGAGCCTGGGCAACTTCTTCACCATTCGCGAGGTGCTGGAGAAGTACCACCCGGAGGTGGTGCGCTACCTGCTGGTGTCCAGTCACTACCGTAGCCCGATCAACTACTCGGAAGAGAGCCTCAAGGAAGCCAAGGGCGCCCTGGAGCGTTTCTACAACGGCCTCAAAGGCTTGCCGGAAGCCGCGCCTGCCGGTGGAGAGGCGTTCGTCGAGCGCTTCGGCGCGGCGATGGACGACGATTTCAACTCGCCGGAAGCCTGCGCCGTGTTGTTCGAGATGATCCGTGAGGTCAACCGCCTGCGTGAGTCCGACGTGCAGGCTGCTGCCGGCTTGGCTGCCCAGCTCAAGCAACTGGCCAGCGTGCTTGGCGTGCTGCAACTGGAGCCAGAGGCCTTCCTCCAGGCCGGCGCTGCCGGCAAGGTCGATGCAGCAGAGGTCGACGCACTGATCGCTGCACGCCTGCAAGCGCGTGCGGAGAAGAACTGGGCGGAAAGCGACCGCATCCGCGATCAGCTCACCGCCATGGGCGTGGTGCTGGAAGACGGCAAGGGCGGTACCACCTGGCGCCTGGCCGAGTAAGCCCCGCGCTCAACGACAAAGGCCGCTTTCGCGGCCTTTGTCGTTTTTCGGTCTCTTGCGCTGTGAGCGAGTTGCCGAGTCCCATAAGGAGCGATCCAGGTAAGGGGCGAAAGTGTGGTGGTCAGATTTCCCATAACTTTTGCCGATGCGACAGTCAGTTACGCCAGTTCGACAGCTCGTCCGCCAACTGTGCTGCTGGCGGACACTTTTCGTTAGTATGTGCGCCTTGTCGTGTCCGTGGCGCCACAAGTGCCTGGCGATGCCTGCAGTGGTTCGAGCCAAACGCTCGGGCGACGTTTCCCCCGATCCCTCAAGGAAACCCCCGCAACTCTTCGATATCCTGCTTGTGGTATTTCCCTTTATGACTCGTTTGAAAGGCTCGGACCTCCTGGCCCTCGGTTTCATGACCTTTGCGTTGTTTCTCGGCGCAGGCAATATCATCTTCCCGCCCAGTGCTGGTCTTGCCGCCGGGGGAAATCTGTTTCCCGCAGCACTCGGTTTCCTGCTGACCGGCGTCGGCTTGCCGCTTTTGACTGTGGTGGCCCTGGCCCGAGTGGGCGGCGGTATGGATCGACTCACCGCTCCCCTGGGTAAGGTGGCGGGTGCAATCCTCGCGGTAGCGGTTTATCTGGCCATCGGTCCGCTGTTCGCCACGCCGCGTACCGCCGTGGTGTCCTTCGAGATGGGCATTGCGCCATTCACCGGTAACGAAGGGGCGCCTCTGCTGATCTATACCCTGGTGTATTTCGCAGCCGTGCTGTTCCTCTCGCTCAATCCCGGCCAACTGGTCGACCGTATCGGTAAATTCATCACGCCGGTACTGCTGGCAGCGCTGCTGGTGCTGGGCGGTGCTGCGCTGTTCGCGCCGGCAGGCGAGATTGGCGTGGTAGCCGAGAGCTACCGCGAAGCGCCGCTGGTGCAGGGCTTCCTGCAGGGCTACCTGACCATGGATACACTGGGCGCGCTGGTGTTTGGCATCGTGATCGCCAGCGCCATTCGCGACCGTGGTGTCAGTGATGCAGGCCTGGTGACCCGTTATTCGATAATTGCCGGCGTTATCGCGGCCATCGGTCTGTCGCTGGTGTATCTGGCGCTGTTCTATCTCGGTGCTACCAGCCAGGGCATCGCCGGTGATGCTCAAAATGGCGTGCAGGTGTTGACCGCCTACGTGCAACATACCTTCGGCACCCCTGGTAGCCTGCTGCTGGCGGTGGTCATCACCCTGGCCTGTCTGACCACCGCTGTTGGCCTGTTGACTGCCTGTGGCGAGTTCTTCAGCAAGCTGCTGCCGGTTTCCTATCGTACGGTAGTAATCGTTTTCGGCCTGTTCAGCCTGGTGGTGGCCAATCAGGGCCTGACCCAACTGATCAGTTTCTCGATTCCGGTTCTGGTGGGGCTGTATCCGCTGGCAATCGTGCTGGTTGCATTGAGCCTGGCCGATCGCCTGTGGGTTTCCCAGGCGCTGGTTTTCGTGCCGGTGATGGCCGTTACGCTGGTCTTCGGTGTTGCCGACGGTGTTGCCGCGACCCCATGGGCCGACAAGGTCCCCGCCTGGTTCGGGCAACTGCCTCTGGCCGGTCAGAGCCTGGGCTGGCTGCTGCCGGTGGCGGTGACGCTGGTTCTGGTGGTGGCGCTCGACCGCCTTCTGGGCCTGCGTCAGAGCGCTACCACTGCGTAATAGACCCTCGAAACAAAACAAGGCTGCCCACGAGGCGGCCTTTTTGTCGAACAAGAAAACAGACAGCCTGGCTATAATCTGCAGCAGTCTTACAAGGAGTTGGCATGCTCAACAGCTATCCGTACCTGCCTCATTTTCTGGCCGCACTGTGGTTCGTTCTGTGCTGGGGCGGCTACACCCGCTATGCCTTCTCGAAGGCGCGAACCACACCCTGTCTGGCCAGCGTCCTGCACCTGTACCGTGAAGACTGGATGCGCCGCATGCTGATGCGTGACAATCGCATTGCCGACGCCAACGTGATCGGTAACCTCGAGCGCAACGCCTCGTTCTTCGCCTCCAGCACGCTGATTATCCTGGCCGGCATCCTCACCGTGCTGGGTGCCTCCGACCGCGCCCTGTCGCTGCTGGCCGACATTCCTTTCGTGCAACAGGCCAGTCGTGGCCTGTCCGAGATCAAGTTGCTGTGCCTGTGCATCATCTTCGTCTATGCCTTCTTCACCTTCAGCTGGTGCATGCGCCAGTACAACTTCGCCGCGGTGCTGGTGGGGTCGGCGCCGATGGTGGGTGAACGGCATGTCACCGAGCAGGAGCGCAAGGCTTTCGCCGAGCGCACAGCTCGGGTGATCTCGATGGCAGCCAACCAGTTCAACTTCGGTTTGCGCGCCTACTATTTCGGTATGGCAACCCTGGCGTGGTTCATCAATCCCTGGTTCTTCATGCTGGTGACTGCCGGCGTGGTCGTGGTGCTGTATCGCCGCGAGTTCCATTCGGATGTGCTGGAAGTGATGGTGTATACCCCAACGCCGGCCGTCGAGGTGGCCAAGGAGAAGAGTGAGTGAGCCTGCCGTTCTGGTGTGTATTCATCAGCGCCTTGTTGATCTTCATCGCCAAGGCCCCGGTGGCCAGGGCCATGGCCGAGGAGGGCCCCGGGGCGGTGGTCGTTATGACAACCATCACCCGCGTGCCCAGCAGGCGCGTCTGACGGGTTTCGGCGCGCGTGCCCTGGCGGCGCATTTGAATAGTATCGAGGCCTTCCCACTGTTCGCGGCAGGTGTCGCACACCACGCAGACATACGGCTTTCTGATCGACATTCTCGCCGTCACCTTCGTCGTCAGTCGGGTGCTGTATCTGCTGTTCTATTGGTGGGATCTGCACTGGCAGCGCAGTCTGGTATGGGTGGTGGGCCTGGCCTGTAGCCTGCTGCTGATGATCAGCCCTGCGCTGAAATGAAAGAAGGCCCGCATTGCGGGCCTTCCTGATTCTCAGCGGAGGTTACTGGCCGTCCACAGCGTCTTTGGCTTCGTCGCCGGCATCCTCGATGGCATCGGCCGCATCGCTGGCCGCATCCTCAATTTTCTCGCCAGTGGTAGGTTCATTACCCAAGGCTTCGTTGGTCTTCTGTTCGATGGCATCGCCGGTGTCTTTGGCGGCATCGCCCAGGTTCTCCATCGCTTCGGAGACTGACTCCTTGGCCGACTCCATCTTGTCTTCCGGGGTTTTCTCGCAGGCGGCGAGACCCAGGGCAGTGGCAAGCAGCAGGGCATAAGTCAGAGGTTTGTTCACGGTCATCACTCCATGTGTGAGAGTTATAAGTGGCTGGGCTTACCCCAGAGCACACAGTCACTTTGAATGTCGGCGCTGCCAATAAGTTCCCTTGGCCTTGAAGGCTGGCCCGGACGGGTGTCAGTCCGGGAGCAAGGCGCTATCATGCGCAGCCTTTTTTGCGGCAGAGCAGCAGTGTGATGAGTGAGCAGTCGATCGAGGAGCGGGCGCAGCGGTTTCTGGCCGTGCTACGTCATTGTCAGGTGCTGGGCATGAGTGTTGAGTCGGCCGATAGCAAAGGACTGACGCTGCGCTTGCCTTACGCACCGCATATTGTCGGCAGCCCGGACACCGGTGTGATCCACGGTGGCGCCATTACCACGCTGATGGACACCACCTGCGGTATCTCCACGGTCTGCGTGCTGCCGGAGTTCGAAATATGCCCGACCCTGGATTTGCGCATCGATTACATGCACCCGGCCTTGCCCGGCAAGGACGTCTTTGGTTTCGCCGAGTGTTATCGGGTCACGCCCAACATTATCTTCACTCGCGGCTATGCCTATCAGGACGACCCCGAGCAGCCAATTGCCCACGTGGTCGGAGCCTTCATGCGCATGGGCAAGGCCGTGCAGGGCGGCGCTGAGCTGAAACGCAATATCCGGCAAGGCGGTGGCGCATGAGCGAGTTGAGTCTGGAGCAACTGGTAGCGCGTGCGCACCAGCAGAACGATTATGACCCGCTGATCAGTCTGATCCCCTACGCCAAGCTACTGGGCATCGAATGCCTGCGTCTGGGCGACGACATGGTCTTTCGTCTGCCAGCCAACCACGACTGCATCGGTAACCCGGTATTACCGGCGCTGCATGGCGGCGTAATCGCCGGATTTATGGAGCATGCAGCCATGCTCCATCTATTGATGTTCATGGGCATTCCACATTTGCCCAAAATCATCGACTTCTCGATAGATTACCTGCGCGCCGGCCATTATCGTGACACCTATGCGCAGTGCCAGGTCTGGCGGCAGGGGCGTCGGGTGGCCAACGTGGCGATCACCGCCTGGCAGACCAGGCAGACCGAACCGATTGCCACCGCCCGTACCCACTTCAAGGTCGATGAGCCCTGAGTCGTTGAGACTTGCCCGGCAATTGGAGCGGATCGGCAGCGCAGCGAAATCATAACAAGGACCCTGTAGATGGATGCGTTGCTGATAATTGGTGGCCTGGTAATGATGCTGGCCGGTCTGGTATGGCTGGTCATGCGGGCGTTCGCCACCAGCCTGTTGTGGGGCTGGGGCAGTCTGATCCCACCGATCACCCTGATCTACATCGTGCGCCACTGGCGACGAGCGCGTAGCGCGGTCACGCTCATCGGGCTTGGCGTCATCCCGCTGGTGGTGGGCTTGACCTTGCTGGCGAGCAAGGATGCCGAACGTCTGGCGGCGATCGTCCGTCTGGACTGGCTAAAGCCCGAAGTGCAGGCGCCGGCCGAGCTTGCCATCGAGCTGGACGGTGAGCTCAACGGCCAGCCATTTCACCCGCAGCAGGGTGAGCTGATCGATGGCGTGTTGGTGCTGCGCGAAGGCCTGGATTTCTTCGCCCTGCGCGAACTGAGTATCCGCCTGCCGCAGCCAGTCGAGGGTTCTGTACGTATCGACGTGCTGCCCCAGGACAGCGGTAACCTGCCAGAGGTCGAGCTGAGCTGGCTGTTGCCGGAGCAGGATCTGCCCGAGGCGCGTCGCCTGAGTCGTGGCTACACCCTGCATCTGGACCTGCAACCGCAGGAACCGAATCGGCTGGTCGGTGATTTCCATCTGGTCATGCCGCCACGCTTCAAGACCAGCCTGAGTGGTCGGGTCGAGCTGTACCGTGATCGCCTGCGCTATGTGGATGGCAAGGTCGATACCCGGTACGACTCCAATGACACCATCGCCCATCTCCTGCAGGACTATCTGCAACGACGTTTCGCTACGCGCGACGTGCGCGAGTTGAAACTGCCGGTGTTCACCTTCGAGGGCGATACCCTGGAATTGCAGGTTGACGCGCAGATCGACGGGCGTAACGAGCGCTTGCCAATTCGTTTGCACAAGCGCTCTGAGCAAGGCTGGATGGTGGAGGGCGATCGCTTCCCGGCATTGCCCTCCGTTGCGGCCAAGCAACCGGCACAACAAATTGAAGCGACTGCCGTCGAGGAGCGCCTGAGTCGTCCGGTCGACCGTCGTCAGCGTTTCAGCCTGGCGCATTTGCAGCGCAACCCGGAACAGTACCGCAACCTCAGCATGCGCCTGAGCCGCGCCAGTGGCGGCACGGTGGAGGGACGTTTTGCCGGGCTCGACGCCGACGGCAGCATTCGCCTCATTCAGCAAATGGGCAGTGGCGGTGGCCAGGCCAGCTTCAGTTTCAAACCGGAAGAAATCGGTCGCCTGGAACTGCTGGAGCCGTAGGGCGGGTGCAACCCGCCATATTCGGCTTGCGGATGGTTTTTACCTGCCCGAGACGATGATGCGCCTGCTCCAAGCCCTTGAAGTTCATCCAGCAGGCCCCATCTGTAGGTCATCGCCGCGATAGCGGTTCCTGTCCTACAGATGGAGTTAGCAGACCATGAGTGTGGAAACTCAAAAAGAAACCCTGGGCTTCCAGACCGAGGTGAAGCAACTGCTTCACCTGATGATCCATTCCCTGTACTCGAACAAGGAAATCTTCCTGCGCGAGTTGATCTCCAACGCGTCAGACGCCGCTGACAAGCTGCGTTTCGAAGCGCTGGCCAAGCCGGAGCTGCTCGAAGGTGGCGCCGAACTGAAGATCCGCCTGTCGTTCGACAAGGATGCCAAGACCGTCACCCTCGAAGATAACGGCATCGGTATGAGCCGCGAGGAAGTCATCGCGCACCTGGGCACCATCGCCAAGTCCGGCACTGCCGACTTCCTGAAAAATCTCTCCGGTGACCAGAAGAAGGATTCGCACCTGATCGGCCAGTTCGGTGTGGGCTTCTATTCTGCCTTCATCGTCGCCGACGAGGTCGAGGTGTTCAGCCGCCGTGCCGGTAGCCCGGCCAGCGAAGGCGTGCATTGGTCATCCAAAGGTGAAGGCGAGTTCGAA
Source organism: Pseudomonas oleovorans subsp. oleovorans (assembly GCF_002197815.1). Lineage (GTDB taxonomy): Bacteria > Pseudomonadota > Gammaproteobacteria > Pseudomonadales > Pseudomonadaceae > Aquipseudomonas > Aquipseudomonas oleovorans. Next base: position 149,680 of record NZ_NIUB01000007.1, on the reverse strand, counting down.
GTCGCCACCGTCGAGAAAGCCGAGCGTGGTACCCGCATCGTTCTGCATCTGAAGAGCGGTGAAGAGGAGTTCGCCGATGGCTGGCGCCTGCGCAATATCGTCAAGAAGTACTCCGACCATATCGCCCTGCCCATCGAAATGCCGAAAGAGCACTATGGCGAAGAAAAGGACAAGCCTGCCGAAGTCGAGTGGGAAACCGTCAACCGCGCCAGCGCCCTGTGGACCCGCCCGCGTACCGAAATCAAGGACGAGGAATATCAGGAGTTCTACAAGCACGTTGGCCATGACTTCGAGAACCCGCTGACCTGGAGCCACAACAAGGTCGAAGGCAAGCTGGAGTACACCTCGCTGCTCTACGTGCCGGGCCGTGCACCGTTCGACCTGTATCACCGCGAAGCACCCAAGGGCCTCAAGCTCTACGTGCAGCGCGTGTTCATCATGGATCAGGCCGATCAATTCCTGCCGCTGTACCTGCGTTTCATCAAGGGAGTGGTCGATTCCAATGACCTGTCGCTAAACGTTTCCCGCGAAATCCTGCAGTCCGGCCCGATCATCGATTCGATGAAGTCGGCGCTGACCAAGCGCGTACTGGACATGCTGGAGAATCTGGCCAAGGACAAGCCGGACGACTACAAGGTGTTCTGGAAGGCCTTCGGTCAAGTGCTCAAGGAGGGCCCGGCGGAAGACTTCGCCAACAAGGAGAAGATCGCCGGTTTGCTGCGTTTCGCCTCCACCGCTGGCGAGGGCGACGAGCAGTCGGTTTCGCTGGCTGACTACCTGGGCCGGGTCAAGGACGGTCAGGACAAGATCTACTACCTCACCGGCGAATCCTACGCGCAGATCAAGAACAGCCCGCACCTGGAAGTCTTCCGCAAGAAGGGCATCGAAGTGCTGCTGCTCACCGACCGCATCGACGAGTGGCTAATGAGCTACCTGACCGAGTTCGACGGCAAGCAATTCGTCGACGTGGCCCGTGGTGACCTGGATCTGGGCAAGCTGGACTCGGCAGAGGACAAGAAGGCCCAGGAGGAAGTGGCTAAGGCCAAGGAAGGACTGATCGAGCGTCTCAAGGGCGCGCTGGGCGAACAGGTCAAGGAGGTGCGTGTGTCGCATCGTCTGACCGACTCGCCGGCGATCCTCGCCATTGGCGAACAGGATCTGGGCCTGCAGATGCGTCAGATTCTCGAGGCCAGCGGGCAGAAGGTGCCTGAGTCCAAGCCGATTTTCGAGTTCAACCCGGCGCACCCGCTGATCGAGCGCCTGGATGCCGAGCCGGACGAGGATCGCTTCACCGATCTCTCGCACATCCTCTTCGACCAGGCCGCTTTGGCCGCAGGCGACAGCCTGAAGGATCCGGCCGCTTACGTGCAGCGCTTGAACAAGCTGCTGGTGGAGCTCTCCGCCTGATCTATCTGGCAATAGGACAAGCCCGCTTCGGCGGGCTTTTCTATGGGTGTGATTGATCGGGTTTAATTGACAAGTGTGACCCCGTCGTTTCAGATGCTGGCAATTGGCTGGCTTTCTGCCGGTGCCTTGGGGTTGTATGTCGATTCTCGAGTTGTTCTTCATCATGGGCGCGGATCCTAGTGTTCTCGTGCTCAGCCGCTACGATCCCGAATTGGTGCTGTTGTCACTGGCCATTGCCGTGTTCACCGCTGGCATGGCGTTGCAACTGGCTGGTGAGGCGCGCGACAGTTCCCACCCCGTCGCCCGGCAAATCACCATCTTTACCGGTTCCCTCGCGTTCGGCGGTGGCATCTGGGCCATGCACTTTCTCGGCATGCTCGCTTTCGAGCTGTGTGCGGCGGTGCGTTTCGACCTGGGTATCACGCTGCTGTCCATGCTGCCGAGCCTGGCAGCCTCCTGGGTCGCCCTGAATCTGTTGGCGCGACGTGATCTGAGCCTGCTGCAACTCTGCGTCGGTGGTGTGCTGGTTGGTGCTGGTATTGGTGCCATGCACTACAGCGGCATGGCGGCGATGCAGATGGCGCCGCTGCTGCGTTATGACCCCTGGATGTTCGCGCTGTCGATAGTCGTGGCCGTCGCCCTGGCTATCGTTGCGCTGTGGGTGCGCTTCGGTCTGGAGGGACGCCTGTCGACGTACTTGTCGTTGCTGATCAGCGCGCTGGTCATGGGCCTGGCAATCAGCAGTATGCATTACACCAGCATGGCGGCGGCACGTTTCGTCGGTACGCCGGAGTCGGTAGCGCCAATGGGGGTGGTCGACAGTGACTATATCGCTATCGCCATCACACTGCTGACCGTAGCTCTTACGGTATTCGTGGTATCGGTCAACACGCTGCTGCGCTATCGCCGCATGAGCCTCCAGCTCAAGGCCAGCGAACAGCATCTGCGCTCGATCTTCGATACCGCGCTGGATGCCATCGTCACCGTTGATCACACCGGCACTGTGCGCTCGGCCAATCGTGCGGTTTCGCGCCTATTCGGCTGGTTACCGCACGAGCTGGTGGGCATGCACATGCGCTCGCTGATGCCTGCCAGCCATGTCGAACAGGTGGAGGTACTGCTGGAGAGCTACCTCAGAACCGGACGCCTGACGATGCCGGCGGGCGAGCAGGAGCTGGTGTGCCTGACTCGAGAGGGTGAAGAAAAACCTGTGCGCATCAGCGTTGGCGTTACCCATTCAGGCAGCCGGCCGCTGTTTGTGGTATTCGTCGCCGACATCAGCGAAAGACAGGCCATGGAGAGAGCCCTGCGTGACAGCGAGCAGCAGTACCGCTCGTTGATCAGCAACATTCCTGGTGTGTCGTTTCGCTGCATGCTGGACCGGGACTGGACCATGATATTTATCAGCGATGCGGTGCAGACCCTCACGGGGTGGAGCGCGGACGACTTCATCAGTCGCCGCTGTTCGATTGCCGATATGTATCACCCGGACGACTACCAGCGGGTCGTTGACGAGGTCGTTCAGGCCATTGAGCTAGGGTGCAACTATACCGTCGAATATCGTCTCTTTGATCGTAGCGGAACCGAGCACTGGATATGGGAAAGTGGTAGCCCGGTTTGCGACGAGAATGGTATGCCGCGCTGGATCGACGGCGTGTTGCTCGACCAGACCGAAACCAAGCGGCGCAATGCCGAATACGAAGGCAAGGACACCGCGATCAGCAAGGCGATGGCATTGATCGAGTTCGACCTCGACGGCAATATCCTCGACATCAACGACAATGCACTGGCGTTGTATGGTTATGACAAGGAGGAGGTGGTAGGGCGCCATCACGGTATGTTCTGCGCTCCTGAGCTGGTGGCAAGCGATGCTTATCGCCAGGGTTGGATGGATCTGCGTGCGGGTCATTTTCGTGCAGGCGAATACCACCGCTTTGGTAAGGGCGGACGGGATGTCTGGATTCAGGCCAGCTACAACCCGATCCTCGACACCGACGGCAAGCCGTTCAAGGTCGTCAAGTTGGCAACCGACCTGACCCCGCGCCGCGTCATGGAACAGGATCTGCGGGCTGCCCGTGATCGCGCCGAGACCGCCGCTGCCGCGCGCAGCAGCTTCCTGGCCAACATGAGTCATGAAATTCGTACGCCGATGAATGCCATCATCGGTTTTACCGACCTGCTGCTGGAAACCCCGCTTTCCAGTGAGCAGCGTCGTCACCTGAGCACCGTGCAGCATTCGTCGCGTTCATTGCTGGGCTTGCTCAATGACATCCTCGACACGGCCAAGCTCGACCGTGGTGCCATCGAGCTGGAGCAACTGGATTTCTCCCTGCGCGAACTGTGCGAGCAGGTGCTCGCAACGCAGCGCCTGACGGCCGAAAGCAAAGGCCTGCAACTGCATCTGGATTACCCGGCAACGACCAACGAGTTCTTCTGCGGGGACCCACTGCGATTGCAACAAGTGCTGACCAACCTGCTCGGTAATGCGGTCAAGTTCACCCTGCACGGCGAGGTTCGCCTGAAAGTGACGGGGGAGCCGGGCGCGATGCGTCTGGCGGTGAAAGACACCGGCATTGGTATCGCAGTCGACCGCCTGGAGAAGATCTTCGAGCCGTTCGCCCAGGCCGATGCGTCGATGAGTCGACGTTTCGGTGGTACCGGCCTCGGTACCACCATCTCTCGGCAATTGGTCGAGTTGATGGGGGGGGCGCTTGCGGGTCGAAAGTACCGAAGGGCAGGGCAGCTGCTTCAGCATCGAATTGCCGCTGCGCGCCGGCAAGCGCTTGGCGTCGCAGCAACGCGCCGTGCTGCCTGAACTGGGGCGGCTGAATATTCTGGCGGCCGATGACGTGCCGCAGAACCTCGAATTGTTGCAACTGACCCTGGAGCATTTCGGCCATCGCGTACACTGCGTCGCCGATGGTGAAGGCGCACTACAGGCGTTCACCCAGCAGCGTTTCGATCTGATCCTGATGGATGTGCAGATGCCGGGTGTTGACGGCCTGGAGGCGTCGCGACGAATCCGCCAGCTGGAGGCCGCCGAGGCGCGAGAGCCGATTCCGATCATTGCTCTGACCGCCAGCGTACTTGATCAGGACCGTCAGGCGGCGTTGGACTCGGGGATGAATGGTTTCGCCTCGAAGCCTTTGGATCTCAACGCACTGCTTTGGGAAGTTGCCCGTCTGCTGGGTCTGACCGATGTGCCCGGCGCAGTGGTCAGTGCCACTCGTGTCGCCGCCGACGGCCTGTTCGACTGGGTTCGCGGCAGCAGCCTGTGGGGCGGGCCGCTGCGTATGGCTCAGGCGATCAATACGTTCATTGGCGAACAGCATGATCTGGCGGTGCGCCTCAGTCGACTGCTGGCGGCACGCGACTGGCAAGAGGGCGAGGCGCTTGCTCATCGCCTACATGGTGCCGCCGCAAACTTGGCCATGAGCAGCCTTGCCACTTTGGGGCAGTCGGTCGAGCGGGCCTTTCAAGTGCGAGACGAGCAGGCGCTGCCTGCACTGATCGTGGAACTTGAGCAGGCCCTGTTAACGGTCAAGGACGTAGTGCCGCAGGTGCCGGATACGGCATCTACGAGCGAAAGTTCGGCTGTTGACGCACGCTCGCTGCGTGAACAGGCAAGTCAGCTGCGACACGCGCTGCAGCGGGGCGGTCTGGACGATGAAGTCCTTGCAGCCATGGCGCAGACCACCGAGAGTACGGCCTACAGCGCGGCCCTGAACGACATACGCCAGGCGCTGGATGACTTTGATTTCGATCAGGCCCTGCAGGTGCTCGATCGACTGTTGCTGCGACTGCAAGATGAGGACGCGACTGCATCATGACCCTGGCTGCCGATACTCGCCCGCTATTACTGTTGGTCGACGACGAACCCACTAACCTGCAGGTGCTGCGCCATATCCTGCAGGAGGACTATCGCCTGCTGTTCGCCAAGGAAGGGCCGCGCGCCCTGGAAATGGCCGAGCGTGAGCGGCCCGACCTGATTCTGCTCGACGTGATGATGCCGGGCATGACTGGCTATGAGGTGTGCGAACAGCTCAAGGCCAATCCGTTACTACATACGATTCCGGTGATCTTCGTTACCGCCCTGGGCGATGTCGACGATGAAGCGCGTGGCTTCGAGGTCGGCGCGGTGGATTACATCACCAAGCCGGTGAGCCCGCCGATCGTGCGTGCGCGTGTGCGTACCCACCTGTCACTGGTGCGGGTCGACGAGCTGAAACAGACTCGCTTGCAGATCGTCCAGCGCCTGGGCATGGCGGCTGAATACAAGGACAACGAGACCGGCCTGCATGTTATCCGCATGAGCCATTTCTCCAAGGTGCTGGCGTTGGCCGCCGGCTTCAGCGAGAGCGCTGCCGAGGAGTTGCTCAATGCAGCACCCATGCATGATGTCGGCAAGATTGGCATACCCGATGCCGTGCTGCGCAAGCCGGGCAAGCTCGACGAGCAGGAGTGGCAGGTGATGCGCCAGCACGTGGAGATCGGTGCGCGGATCATCGGTGAGCACAGCTCGGGGCTGCTGCGCACGGCGCAACGCATTGCCCTGTCGCACCATGAGAAGTGGGATGGCAGCGGCTACCCCAACGGTCTGAGTGGTGAGGACATTCCCCTGGAGGGCCGCATCGTCGCCATCGCCGATGTGTTCGATGCGCTGACCAGCGTGCGCCCTTACAAGCAGGCATGGACTGTGGAGGCTGCGGTCGACTTCTTGCGTGAGCAGAGCGGTCGTCATTTCGATCCGCGCCTGGTCGAGCTGTTCATCGCTTGTTTGCCCGAGATTCTGCAGATCAAGGAACGCTGGGCCGAACAACCTGCCGCTTGAGATCTCCTGTCTAAAACCCGCCTCCTCTCGACTTAGTCATTGTCGAAGGTGAGGCTATTGTTAGGGGCTACCATTGCCAAGGGCAGGCCTCACCATGCAGAAGAAGACACTGATTCCCCTGTTGTGCGCCGCATTCGCCGGTCTTGCCAATGCGGCGGTCGTGACCAAGACAGTTGCGTACGAAATCGATGGCGAAGCGTTCGAAGGCGTGCTGGTTTACGACGATTCGGTCACCACGCCGCGCCCTGGGCTGCTCGCCGTTCCCAATTGGATGGGGGTGAATGAAGACACCGTGGCCAAGGCCGCCCGTGCGGCAGGCGACAAATACGTGGTGTTCGTCGCCGACATGTACGGTAAATCCATTCGTCCCAGCAATGCCGAAGAAGCAGGGGCTGCGGCCACTGCCGTGCGAGCAGATCGCCCGCTGATGCGCAAGCGGGCGCAGGCTGCAGTCGAGGTGCTCAAGGCGCAGAACGGCGAGGTGGCACTGGATCTGAGCAAGCTGGGTGCCATCGGCTTCTGCTTCGGTGGTGGCACGGTGCTGGAACTCGCGCGCTCTGGGGCGCAGTTGAAAGGCTTCGTATCCTTCCACGGCAATCTGGATACGCCCAATCCGGCCGATGCCCAGAACATCAAGGCGCCGGTATTGGTACTGCATGGGGCTGATGATCCCGCCGTACCGCAGGCGCAGGTCGACGGCTTCATCGCCGAGATGAAGGCGGCCAAGACTGATTGGCAATTGGTGAGCTACGGCGGCGCCGTGCACTCGTTCACCAACCCCAAGGCCAACGTGCCGGGTCGCAACGAATACCATCCGGTGGTCGCCGCGCGAGCATTCAAGGCGATGAACGATCTGTTCGATGAGGTATTCGCCGAGCAGTGACGCCAGGTTTGCGATGCGTTGAGCGAAAGGCTGCGCCCGATGGGCGCAGCCTGTTTTCATCATTATTGGGCTGCAGCTCCGACAGCCATGCGCAATTGACGCGTTCCATCAGTGCTGGCGGTATCTGCAACTGCTCGAAACGACGCAGGGCCGGACGGTAGAGGTAAACGTGGTGGGCGGAGTTGACCATCCCGGCCGGCACGCGAATCGCCAGATCCGGGTGGTCGTCGAAATCGTAGTCCTCGACGGCGAAGCTCGGCGGTTCTGCGTCGTTGCCTTCGGGAATGCTTAGTTCCACACGGCTGCCGTCGGGTTGCTAATGTGGGCAAAAACAGCAGACCAGCGAGGGGGCGATACGAGGACAAGAGGGCAATCCTTTGCGAGCGACAGGCGCCTTTGCGCGCCTGTCATTGATGGCGCGGTTTCAGCGCGGCAGTTCGATGCGCGTGGATTCGCCTGGTACTTGCGGCCAGTCGCCCGCGGCCCAGCGCTGGCGCGCCTGGTCGATCAGCTCCGGGCTGGTGGCGACGAAGTTCCAGTTGATTCGCCGTGGACCAATGGGTTCGCCGCCGATCAGGGCCAGGTGGCATTCGCCGCAGGCGCTGAGCACGGGCGTTTCGTCTGTCGGGATCACCGCCATGGTATGCCGGGGCAGGGGCTCGCCATCCAGCTCGGCTTCGCCATCGATCAGGTACAGGGCTCGTTCGCTGTGCTCGGCGGATATCAGCAGGTTGGCACCGGCGGCCAGGCGCAGCTCGGCATACAGAGTCGGTGAGCGAACCGGTGCTGGTGATTCGAGGCAGAAACCACTGCCGGCGATCAGGGTGATCTGCACGCCCATGGCTTCGCTGCGGGGTAGCGAAGCGGCGGGGTGATAACTGTAAGCCGGTTCGCACTGTTCCTCGGCTTCCGGCAAGGCCAGCCATACCTGCAGGCCGTGGGCTCGCTTGTTCTGCCCGAGCTGCTCGGGCGGCGTACGTTCGACGTGGGCAACGGCGCGCCCTGCGGTCATCCAGCTGACATCGCCAGGACCCATCAGTTGGTCCGAACCCAGGCTGTCCTTGTGCTGCAGCTGGCCTTCGAACAGGTAGGTGAGGGTGGACAGGCCGATATGCGGATGTTGGGCAATGTTCATGCCTTTGCCGGCCGGGTAGTCATGCTCCAGCATGTGATCGAAGAACACGAAGGGGCCGATGCTGCGAAAGCGTGCCGAGGGCAGGGGACGCAGAATCGGTTGGCCGGGAATGTCCTCGGCGCGCGGGCGGATCAGCTGTAACTCGCTCATGCCGGAGCTCCCGCCAGGCGGGTCTCGATCTGGATGTCGGTGGTGGTCATCAGCTTGTGGATCGGGCATTTGTCCGCCACGCGCAGCAGTTGCTGACGCTGTGTCTCGTCCAGTGGCCCCTTGAGCGCCAGGTCGACTATCAGGCGGTAGTTGCCCTGGCGCTCCTCGCTGTCGTCACGCTCGACGTGCACGTCGATGCCTTCCAGCGCAAGGCCGCGTTGGCGCGCATAGAGCAGCAGGGTCATGGCTTTGCAGGTGCCGAGCGAGGAGTCGAACAGGTCGTGCGGATCGGGGCCGGCGCCTTCACCACCGAGCTCGGTCGAAACATCGCCGAGGAGCTGGTGCGAGCCGATTTCGATCTGCTGCTGCAGGCCCTTGCGGTTGTGAATGCGGATCATGGTGCTTCCTTGTAGGCGTGACGGCAATTTCCGCCAGCCTAGGCGCTGTTGGCGCTCCGGAGCAAGCCGCGTTGCGGCGAGAAAGGGCTCCCGGCGCGGTCGCGGCGAAGCGTCAACAGACCTGGCTCAGGCAGCTCTGTTCACACCAGTGCCGACAAGCGCACATCGGCCCCCAGCACTCGCAGTAGGCGCCCCTGGCTGTCGATGATAGGTACCGACACGGTAAAGCAGAAGTCGTCTGTGGCCGAGGAGCGGTAGACCTGGGTGATATGACTCTCCATGCGCTCGGCCACAGCGCGGAACCAGGGGCGTTGGCTCCAGTCGCGGCCGCGACAGCTGGCATCCTCACCGTGCGCCACATCGGCGGCGAAGACGTTCTCGGAAATCTGCACGCCGCGGCTGTCTACCAGGTAGAACAGCTCGAAACGGCTGTCGCGCGTCAGCGTATCGGCAAGCAGTCGTTCGGCCGCTGTCACATCGCTGGCCAGCTCGGGGCGTTTGGCCAGTTGTTCGACGCTGGCGCGCACGGCTGCGTGAATTTCCAGGCGGAAGTCGCCGAGCCCGGCGAGCAGGCGATCACCGTCTTCGCGCACGGCCTTGCTGTGATGCAGCACCTGACCAGCCTTGCCAAGCAGCTCGCCAGCGACCTGGGCGATGTTTTGCACATCACCGTTGATCGAGCGCACCGCCTGGCCGATCTGCTCGGTGCCGGCGGCGATCTGGCCAACCTGAGCGTCCAGGCGATCCATGGCCTGGCGCGTGCTGTCAAGTCCGCCGCTGACGGCGAGAATGCCGGCGCGGCCGTCGGCCACCGCCTGGTTCATGTGCTGGCCGGCACTGCCGAGCTGCTGCATGCCCTCGCGGAAACGTTCGATGATGCCACTGACCTGGCCGGTGGCATCGGTGGTATGGCCAGCCAAACGCCGCACTTCCTCGGCGACCACGGCGAAGCCCCGACCATGTTCACCCGCGCGTGCGGCCTCGATGGCGGCGTTCAGGGCGAGCAGATTGGTCTGTTGGGAGATGCTGGCGATCACACCAATGACCTTGCTCACTTCATCGAGCTGTCCGGCCAGTTGCTGGATCACCTGAGCCAGTTGCGCCTCGCTGGCATCGATCACTTCGACTTGCCGTAGTACCGCCTGGCCGCTTTGCTGGCATTGGTTGAGGGTGGCGGAAACCTCGGCGGACAAGCGCGCGACTTCGCCAGCGCCGGGCACCAGCTCGGCGTCCAGTGTGGTGGTGACCTGCTCGCTGGCGCTGGCGATCAACTCCGATGACTGTGCCAGCGTCTGTCCGCTTTGTTGGTTGGCAGCGGCGATGCGCGCCAGTTGAGGCGCATGCGCGGCGATGCCGACGGCGGCGCCGAGGCTGGCGCGGATACGTTGCTGGAGGCCGGCGCTGAAATCATTCAGACGCACCATCCACTGGTAGTCCGCCGGGAGGCGAGTCGTGAGGTCGTGCTGTTGGAACAAAGCGTCCAATGCGGCCTCGTCCTGGGCCTTGCGGGTTGGCTTGCGCAGCAACTGCAACATGATGATTCCCCTGTTTGGTCTGCCTGAGTCACTGCAAGCGAGGTGCCATCATTGGCTGACGTACCCATGGCCGTTTCAGGCCGTTAGCCAGCTATTAATGTTCCGGCTTGGTGCGGCCTCTGGTTGCCTGCTTCTTTTGAGGGCGCTGATGCGAATGGCGTGGGGTGATCTCCGAACTTGCCGGGTCGCTCGGCGGTCTATGCTGCTCGTACCGTCAGGAGGACTCGCCTTGCTCACATCTCGAACGATGCCATGGATACTCGCGCTCAGTGCCGCTATCGTCTGCAGCGCCCAGGCCCGCGAATACCGCTACAGCGACGCCCACCTGCACTACGTCGACTTTTTCCAGGAAAGTGCCGGCATGGACGAACTGCTGGAGAAAATGGCGGAAAACAACGTCGATCATGTGATGTTCTCCGGTATTCCGGTGGCCAAGAAATGGGACGAGGACGAGCCCAAGCGTCCGCGTTATTACGCCGGTGATGACGCCAATGCCTATTGGTACAGCGCTACCGACGTGTTCATCGCGGCCGCCTACAGGCGTCTGCCCGCCGAGCAGCGCAAGCGCTTCCATCCCTTTCTGTCCGGCTTCAATCCCAACGACAAGAACGCCGATGCGCACATCCGCCGTATGCTGGAGCTGCACCCCGGCCTGTGGCAGGGCATCGGCGAGGTCTTCACCCGTCACGACGACCTCACCGCGCTGATTCACGGCAGTGCGCCGCGCGCCAACAACGAGGCGCTGGCGCGGGTGTTCCATCTGGCCGCCGAGTATGACCTGCCGGTGATGCTGCATTCGAACATCACCTCCAAGCGCGAGCGTGAACCGCTGTTCCTGGAGGAAATCGAGGCGCCGCTGCGCAACCACCCGCATGTGCGTTTCATCTGGGCGCATGCCGGCACCAGCGCCGAGATTCACCGTCATCAGGAGAAGCTCGACTTCCTCCTGGAGACGGTCGAGCGCATGCTCGGCCAGTACCCGAATCTTTATATCGACCTGTCCTGGACCATGTTGCGCCCCTATCTGCTGGACGCGGACGGCAAGCCTGATCCGAAATGGGTGCATCTGGTCAGCAGTTACCCGGAGCGTTTCATGCTGGGCTCGGATGTGGTCGGCCGTTTCGGCAGCCTGGGCGACTACATGAAGGGCTTCGACCCGTTCCTCGATGCCTTGCCCGAAGACGTGGCGCACAAGGTGGCGCGCGACAACTTCCTCTCCGTGCTGCCGCGCCGGGTGCAGGCTGATCTGTCGAAGTGAAGTCGAACGCGACTACTGTGGTATGTGAGTGATCATGGCAGCGGGTTGAGTAGCCCGCTGCTATGGTGGCTCACTGCAATACGAGGCTCAGCACTTCGTCCATATAGCCCTCTTCGCCAATGAAGAAGACGTGCAGATCACTCAGATCAGGCTTTGCAAGGCCTTGCTGGCTCCACAGATGCTCGATACGCATGCGGTTCGTACTTGGCGATAGGATGGCCGACTCTAGCCTCACTTCTGGATCATTCAGGCGCGCTTCAAGATCCTTGATGTTTTGCGCGAGCTGAACCTTGTCGCTGCCAGGGCCTTCATGCTCAAGACCGTGCGGGTCGATGAAGCAGATGTGCTGGCTGCCGTCAGGCTTCAGGCACCACAGGATGAAGTCGGGATAGAAATTACCCGCCTCGAAGAAGCCAACGCCTTTGCGAGCCAGGTTGCGTAGCAAGAAGATGCGCTCGCCACGCTCGGCAAGATTCGCCTCGTTGGCTTGCAGCCATTGGCGTAGGTCGTCAACGAACTGGAATTCGGATTTGTTCAGCGCGACAGGCTGGATCTTCACCTTCTCGCTGGAAAGTAGTGGCTCGTAGAGGTGAGCATCCAGCCTTAAACCCTGGATATAGCCGCTGTCACGCCAGCCAACCTGAGCGAGCTCGTCCTTCAGCTTGCGGATGTCGTCGATCAGGTATTGCTCCGTTGCTTCGACGATCAACTGATAGCTGGCGTCGTCGCCTGGCAGGTTTTCATGCTCACGCGTGAGCAGCACCAGCTCCATGCGCGGGTCGAGATATTTGCGCTTCTGGTGATTGAAGCAGCGTTCGAGAGCGCCACAGAGCAATTCCAGTGCAATGGACTGCCAGTGACGCAGATTGGCCATCGAAGGTGTCCACCAATGCGCTGGCACCAGGATGCGATACCAGTCCGGGATCTCCAGCAACGAGCGTAATGCCCCGGCTTTGATGATGACGTTATCCAGATGTCGCTGGCGACGGAAACGCTCCAAATCGAACCAAAGCCGATCCCAGTCCAGCATCGACAGCCTCAGGTTGTCGAAGTGGCGGGGCGGGTTGGCCATAGCCTCTGGTGTCTGGCCGGTGACCTCGGTGGCCTGGAGCATCTGCAGACGTGGGAAGCGATCGACCACCAGCGGCATGGCGCCTTTGGTCATGCCTGGGGGGAGGGCATCGATACTGAGATCCACGATGGGGCCATGTTTGCGGAAGTCGTACTGCTCCTGCGTGTCCTTGCGGAACTTGGAGCGCAGGATCTTGAGCTTCTGGCCGAAGTCATGGGTGACGTTGAGCTTGATTTCCTCGACATGCGGCGCGTCGTTCGGAGGCAGGCCTTCGCTTTCCAGAAAGTCGCGGAAGGTCGCCATGAAGTCAGCCTGCACGCCGAACACGTTCAGCGTTTCCAGGAAGTGAATATCCTGTGGCGGATTGACCGGCTGATAGCGGCTGGTACGCATCAAGCTGATGTCCTTGCCTTGCAGGCGCACGCCACGGCCGAAAAGCTGAATGATCTGTGCGCCCTCGCTCTGGCCCATACGCATCAAGCCAAGGCTGGACACGCGCCAGCAGTCCCAGCCCTCGATGAATTTCTTCGAGCCGACCAGCATATGGATGGGCGAAGTCGGCTTGTGCACGTCCGCGAATACCGGCTCGCCAAACTCGCTCGGGCGAACCTCGGCCAGGGAGTGTTTGTCTTCCAGCTCGCTCTGCACATGCTTGGCCAGCGCTGCGGCGTCACCCACGTTGATCACGCCAAAGGGTTGTTCGGCCTCGCCCACCTTGAGCAGCAGTTCGCCGCTGTCGCCTTTCACCCGCTCGACCACCAGATGACCACCACCAGGGGCGTGGAACAGGCGTTGGCAGATGTCGGCATAAAGCTGCGCCGCGCTTTGCTTCAAGCTTTTCAGGTAGGGGAAAGACTGTATGAAGATATCGCGGCCTTGGGCGTCGAGCAGGCCGGTCTGCTGGCTATTGCCGTTGAGCACGGTGTCGATGAGCGTGGTGAAGGCTTCACGATGGGCCAGAAAGCGCGCGAGGAAATCGAGGATCTGCGCGACGTCCGAGGGCGATACGCTTTCCTCGTCGACCTTGCGCCCGCTGACGCTGGCGCCGACGAAGACCCATAGCGGTTTTTCCAGGTTATAGCCGGCGTAACGCTTGCCGGCTTCCGTGTACATGCGTAGTTGCTGGTAGAACGCCAGCAGGGCGGCGGTGAGGTAGGTGTCCTTGTGCGCCTGTTCATCCTTGGGCAGGTTGAAGATGCGGTAGTCCTTGCCGTAACCGTCTGCATAAAAGTAGCGGTAGCTGTAATCGAACAGCACGGCCTTGGCGTAGCTTTCAGCCAGTGCACGGTCATTGGCAGCCTTGACGGCCTGTTTGAAGGTGGCTGAGTACTCGAAGGTAAAGCCCTTTGCTGCCAGCTTGTCGCGCTTGCTCTTCCAGTCGCTGCCGCTCATGCCGCGATGGCCTTCATCCACCAGCAGCAGGTTGGCATCGCCGAAGCTGTCGACCGCCATCTGCTTGACCTTTTGCTCGTCCGCCAGCTTGGTGATTTCGGTCAGCAGCGGCACATCCAGGGCATTTTGCCCGCGCGAGATCAGGTCACTTTCCTGGCGCAGCGGCTCGGGGTAGAAGCCGTTCTCACGCAGCTCACGCTCGTGTTGCTCGGATAAGCGCTCATTCGGCGAGAGCACGATCACCCGGCTGTAATCATCGGCCTGGCCGGTTGTCCGCGCATGGTGGGCAAACTGCAGCAGGTTGATGTGCATCAGCAGCGTTTTACCGCTGCCTGTGGCGTTCTGCAGGCAGAGCTTGTTGAGGTCTTCGACGGCGTAAGCGCCGATGCCGGTTTCGCGCCCCTGCGTGAGGTGGTGCTGGTTGAAGCGCTCAATAAAGGCATTGAGAGCAACACAAAGCCCCTGGCGGTCGTTGAAATAGCGGTCGAGGTAGATTTCGACAAACAGCAGCGTGAGCCACTGGAAGTACTTCCAGGCAATTTCACCTTTGTGCTTGCGCCGCGCATTGATGGTGCGCGTATGGGCCACCAGATTGGCGTCGTAGCGCTCCAACTGGGCCGGGGTCAATGCGGCATGGGGCGGTAAGTGCGAGAGCAGGGCGGTGAGGAAATGATGCTTGCCATTCTTGTCGATGCCCGCCGTAGCGCCGCGCAGGCTTTTGGCGATGATCTCCAGCGGGCGAACGCTGTGCGTGCCGTCCTTGTGCGTAACCAGCGGGTCGATGCCAAACAGGCTGATCAGGTACTGGTTGAGCACCAACGCCTCTTGGAAATGGCTGGCCACCAAGGGCGGCTGAGCTTTGCCTTTACGTGGAGCACGAGCCATCTCAGGCGTCCTCCCACATGCGCTGAGCGAAGGTTTGTTCGATCAACTGAACGCGCAGGGCCGCTTCCCCATCGCTGGGCAGCGCATGGTTGCCATTGACGTAAATACGGGCGAACTCGCTCTCACGTGGGTTGATGCCACGTTTGCCCAACCAGGCCTCCAGCGCCGCCTGGTCGCGACCGGAGTTGCCGGTGAGCTTGCGCCAGATCACCAGCACGCGCTCGCGTGACAATTCATCACCCGGTACACGCAGCACATGGCCCTCCACGGCGCGGAACCAGAACTCGCCGTCTTCACGCTCCTTGATGGAGGTGGCGCGCCAGCGCGTGTCCTGATCCTGCGGCAGCTCGGGATCGGTTTCGCGCACCAGCTCGATGGCATAGCGGCGCGGCTGATCGAGGTGGGCGACATGCAGGCCAATCAGCCAGTTGAAGGTTTCCACCAGGTCGATGGTTTTCTCCACCTGGGCATCGCTGCCTGGCTGTTTGACCTTGAGCTTGTAGGCGGTCGGGTCACTAAATTCGCGAACATTGAGCAGGCTCGGGCTGCCAGCCGTTTCGAATTCCAGCCAGTATTTGAGCAAATAGTCGCGGGCCATCTCACTGGAGTCGGTCGCGCTGACATTCAAACGAGGCGTATCTGGGAGTTGGAGATTGTTTAGCGTGTCCTCGAAAGATTCCAGGCGGATGTACTTCACCAGGAGAGAGTTGCCGTCGGCAGTTTCTGGATTACCCTCGCGCCATTTTGATGTATAGCCAATTTTCTGAATGCGAGTCTTGAGTTTTGAGTCGAAATGCTCGCCGGCTTCAACCAATAGGAAGCGCCTATTGAAGCTTTCTTCAGCATTCAGCCTAATCACAGCATCAGCAGTGGTGCCTGAGCCTGCAAAGTAATCTGCAATGATGTCTCCATTAGCACTGCTGATTTTGATAACACGCTTGATTAGCTCCAGAGGTTTTGCTGTCAGGAATGCGCCTTCACGTCCAAAGTAGGACACACTTTCTTTCATGCCATCTTGAGAGTGACCGACATCCTGGCAAGACCACCATGTCCAAGGAACCATTCCATCCATTTCATTCAAGAAACGCTTAACTGCAGGTCTGCCCGTGCCATCTCGGCCAAAATACATGCGATTATCTGCAAGCAGTTGTTTGTACTTTTCCTCAACTACGCCCCAGCAACGTCCTGCTGGTGGTGTCATTACCTGACCTGCAGGGTTGGTAATTTCATACATTTGATTTGGGCGATACCCCTGAGCTGTAAAGTCAGCAGCTTTCCAGGGGCCGCGAGGGTCATCATCGCTGTTGTCAAATTGATTAGTTTGGGTCGCAGTCAGCGGAAGCTTGCGTCTTGTTTCTGCGAATTTTTCCCGTTCTACTGCGAAGCAGTGTACATATTCATGTGCATCGCTGATTATAGTCCTTACATCTGGGGCATATCTTTTCTGCCAAACAATATCAGCGATATGATTTTCAGCGCCAAATACTTGTTCGAGATTGAGTTTTAGGCGGTGCGATTCGTTGTCATCGATTGAGGCGAATAGCGAACCCTCAGGTTTTAGAAGAGAATGACCTTGCTCAACTGCATTGGCCATCATGGAGAGCCAAGAGGATTCTTTGTATCCATCCCTGTAGAGGAACTCTCCGGCGCCAGTGTTGTAAGGCGGGTCAATATAGACAGTTTTTACTGATTTTTTATAGCGCGTGTTCAGCAAGGCTAATGCATGGAAGTTGTGGGCGTTGACCAATACGCCATTGGCACGCTCCTCCAGCTCGCTAATGCTGGCAATGATGCGAGATTTGAGTTCGTCACTTAGCTGTGCCGTGTCTATTACCAGTGCGCTATTTTTGTTAAGAAAACTGGGGGTCAGTTGGGTAACTCTGATGTCAAACAGCTCCCTCCATTGCTTTAGTAGGCCATCCTCTGGTGCTGCATTGGCTTCAGCACAGATGTCGGAATATAGCTCTTCAGAGATGCGATCCAATGAGATCAGCCAATTCGTCTCAACTACGAATTTCTTCTTGAGCCAAAGCTTCTTCTGGAAGTCTTCGAGCTGGGCGAGAAAGTCGATAATACGGCGGGCAATCTTGCGCAGTACACGCAGCTTCTTCAGGTAGTCATCCACGCGCGGAGCATCGGCAGCTTCGATATCGTCGAGGCGGATGATCTCGTTCTTGATATAGAAATCCAGCTCACGACGCAGGAATCCACCCAGGTTTTTATGGATGAAGTAATCCATGGTATTGCGTGCAGTGAATTGACTCAGGTATTTCCCTAATAAAGTTCGATTAGGCTGCTTGCCAGTGGGTGCTGGCGAAAGTAAAATGCTGAGTTGCTGAGTTGCTGAGTTGCTGAGTTGCTGAGTTGCTGAGTTGCTGAGTTGCTGAGTTGCTGAGTTGCTGAGTTGCTGAGTTGCTGAGTTGCTGAGTTGCTGAGTTGCTGAGTTGCTGAGGCCAGCTTGGCGAGTTGATCGCCAATCACCTGTTCGGCTTCAGCCAGGCGTTTTTGTTGCCAGGTGGCCGCCTGGCCGGTTTTTTCATGATCCGGACGGTAGTCGAACTGGATAACGAGTTCCGGCAGGCCTTTATCGTTGGTTTCCAGTTTCAGCGGCTCTGCCGCGTGGATGATAAAGAAACGCTCCTGGCCCTCCTTGACGTTATTGTGCTCACCCTCTGCGGCAGCGGCCAGGCGGAAGTGCACCTTCAGCGGGGTGGCATGCGCGGGTTGGAAGTCGAAGCCGCTTTGCTGGCCTTGTTCCTTGGCCTGTGCCGTGCTGAGGTCGAAGGTGAAGTTGCTCAGCGCTTCGCTCGACTTGATGTAGTACTGGTCTTTGTTGGCCCAGTGCAGCATGACTTCGCGGCCGTCATAAGGCACGGCATAGGGGGCGGCGCGACTGTCGTTCTCGGCGACGAAGTAGCGCTTGGACATGAAGTCGCCTTTGTCGTAGTAGCGGCTGAAGAAGCGGTACAGGTGCTCGTAGACCTGGGCATCGTCCGCCAACACGCCGCCGCCGTCGCGGGCTTGCTGCTGAGCGAGCTCGAACTCCTTGCCAACCTTGGTGCCGCGATACTCGGGTTTCAGTTCACCCGTGGGCAGGAAGGCATCTTCGCCGAGTGTTTCGGCGACCCTGACCCGAGCGGCTTCGAGCGAGTCGTGGGCGTTGCTTTGCGATTGCTCGGCAAAGTGGGCATCGATCTCGCTGCCCAGTTCGGTATCGATAAAGGCCTTTATCTGGGCGCTACGGGCGTGAAGGATGCGGTACAAACCAAAGTCGAGCTCGGGTTGGTTGAGCTGGAACAGTTCGCCCAGCAGGGCGATGAATTGGTCTTTTTGCTTGCTCATGGGTACGTCTCGATAAAGGTCAGGCGTAGGCCTGGAATTCGTTGCTGTCGCGCGTCAGGAGCTGCATCAGCTTGGGATGAATGAAGAGTTTTTCCTTGCCGACCTGCACTTCGCGCAGCACGTCGATGCCGACTAGCTCTTTCAGGTAGCGGGAGGCGGCCTGACGCTGCGCGATCTGCTTGTTGACCAGGTTGCTGATACGGCAGTAGGGCTGTTCGAAAATCACGTCGACCAGCTCACGGGAATAGGTTTTCGGCAGGCGTTCGCGCACGAACTCGGTGGTGTGTTCCGAGAGGCTGCGGATGGCGGCGATCTTGGCGGTGGTCCAGCGGGCGGTTTCTTCCACGGCGCTGAGCATGTACAGCAGCCAAGGTTCCCAGGCCTGGTCGCGGGTGACATCCAGCAGCAGGCGGTAGTAATCAGCGCGGTGGGCGATGATGTAACGGCTGAGGTAGAGAATCGGCAGACTCAGCAGACCTTCCTGAATCAGGTACAGGGTGTTGAGCACGCGCCCGGTGCGGCCGTTGCCATCGGCGAACGGGTGGATCGCTTCGAACTGGTAATGCCCAACGGCCATGCGTACCAGCGGGTCGAGGTCGGTTTCGTTGTGCAGGAAGCGCTCCCAGTTGGCGAGCAGGTCGCGCAAATGGTCTTCACCTTCCGGTGGTGTGTAGATGATCTCGCCGGTGCGGTCGTTGGCCAACTGGGTACCCGGCACCCGACGAATATCCATATTCACGCCCTTGAGCGTGCGGCAGATCTCCACTGCCGTAACGGTCGAGAGTGGGCGCTCGCTCAAGGACAGATAGCCCTGGTGCAGGGCTTTGCGATAACGCAGGGCTTCCTTGGTGGCCGGGTCGGCGTGATTGTCGCCATCCTGGGCATGCTGGAAGAGCAAATCCGTGGTAGTGACGATGCTTTCGATTTCCGAGCTGTCCTTGGCTTCCAGTAACGGGATGGTGTTGATCAATACCGTTTGGTTGGGAATCAGCTCGGCTGCCTGCTTCAATTCCGCCAGGGCTGTGCGGGCCTCGATGCAGCGCTTGAGCACTGCACGGGTTTCCAGCTCTGCCGTGGGCGGCAATGGCGGAAGTTGGTTATAAGGCTTGTCAGCCTGCCAGGGCAGGGGGGATGCAGTCATGGATGCAGTCCTAATCCTTAGTATCCATCTAACAGGCCGTTGAAAAACTATCTGCGTTGCCATTGCTGCGTTAAAAACAGGCTCGTGCGCGAGTCCGATCAAAATGCTCATTTACAGCTCGTAAACTCCGCTTTTTCGCCTGCTTTTGCCTTGCACTGGTTGCCTCGCTTACGTTTTTCAACGGCCTGCTAGTGGCAAGGGCGCTCTGGTGAGCGCCCTTTCGTGGTTGCAGTGTAAACATGTATGCATGACGTGTCGCTATTTTTAGATTTCGGCGACACGTTTTGCGTTCATGTCGCTGGTGGCGACATGTGTGCCCCTCGTGTTCTCGAAATGCTCTTTCGGCGACGTGTCAAATCACGGCCCAGCGCACGGTGAAGAGTGTTTGGGTACGGCTGGCGCGATGCAGGCGTTTCTCCAGAGCTTCGATGAGCGCATCGCGGCGAGCCTCGATTTCGTCCTCCACGGAGAAGATTTCCTGGCGTTGACGCCGCTGTTCTCCCTCTACCTTGCGAATGTCATCCTGCAGACGGCGGGCCTCGTCCATGCTTTGGGCAACTCGCGCTTGACGTTTCAGTCCTTTGAGCTTGAGCTTGGTGTCTTGTAGGGCTTGCTCGGCAGCGAGAATGCGGTCTTCGGCCCAGGCATCGAGCTTGTCGCGTTCTTGCTGGAAGAACTTGTCATTGTGTTCCAGTGCTTGGCTCAATGCGGCATCGATCTGGCGACGGGCATTGCCATGCAGATCATCAGGCGGGCTGATCTGCGTTGGCTCTACATTTGCGCAAAGCTGGAAGAGCTTCTCGCAGGTTTCTTGATCGAGTAGCTCGCCGCTATCGGTCATGGCGGTGAAAACCAAGTGCTCTTCGCGCTGAAAACTATCGAGTTCCAGCAGGTTGAGCTGAAGCCAGCCCTGTTTACCCAGCAGTTGCTCGATCACGCTGATACGTGGGTTACGGGCTTCAAGCCATTGCGCATAACTGAAGTGCAGCGTTGCGCTGGGCGCCTGAGCGCTGCGGCCTTGATCGAGAACGTATTCACCAAGGGGGTGTGTAAGCCGGTAGATGCGGGTGTTTTCAGGCTGGATCTGCTTGGCCTGTTCGCCTTTGCGGATGAGCTGATAATGCCCTGTGACCACCTGTGGGAGAGGTGGCAGCTGGAGATCGAAAGCCAGGTTCTGGCTGTCGAATTTAGCGTGCTCAGCCAGGATGTACTGAGTCAGCTTCCAGAACAGGCGGGTTATACGGTCTAGCTGGCTTTCGGCGCGCTCTTTGTGGGTCTTGAGCAGGCTGTGAATGTCCGCATCGAAGTTTTCCAGCAGGAGCTTTTCGGTTTCCAGCATTCTTGCCTGGATGTCGGCGTCCAGTTCGGCACGCAAGCTGGTGAACGCTGCGTCGATCTCTTGTGGGGTGCGGCAGCAGTTGTAGATCTCAGCAATGCGCTTCTCGAAATCAATGCCGGCTTCGATCCTGCCGAGCACTTGGTCAGACGCACCAAAAACGCCATCGAACAAATGAAACTTGTCCTGAAGGAGTTCCAGGACTCGTCGATCTGCGGCATTGCGCTGGTTGAGGAAGTTGATGACGACTACGTCAAACCGTTGGCCATAGCGGTGGCAACGCCCAATGCGCTGTTCTACTCGTTGCGGGTTCCACGGCAGGTCATAGTTCACGACCAAAGAGCAGAACTGTAGGTTTACACCTTCGGCGGCAGCCTCGGTCGCAATCAGAATTTCGGCCGTATCACGGAAGTGATCGATAAGCGCTGTGCGGCGATCGATAGCTGGCGAGCCGGTTACACGGTCACTACCGTGGTAGCGAGCCAGCCAGCGTTGATAGATGCCGGTAGCGGCCTCACCCTGGTTGCCGCCACTGAAGGTGACGACTTTGCCAAGGTGGCCGTGGGCTTCTAGAAAACGGGCCAGGTATTCTTGAGTCCGGCGTGACTCGGTGAAAATGACGGCCTTACGTGGGGCGCCCATGCCGGACATGCGTGCAAAGCCTTGTTCCAGCGCATTGAGCAAGGCGAATGATTTCTGGTCTTCGCGGATGCTGTGGGCAATCTCGATGTAGGTATCGAGCTCGGTGATTTCCTTGCTCAGCAGCTCGAAGTCGATTTTGCTGGCCGAGTCTTGGGCTTCGTAACCTGCTGCATCTTCTGCGGCTTCCAGTAGGTCTTCTTCTAGTTCGTTCTCTTCGATCAGATGCTCGAACCATTGCTCATCGATGCTCTGGCGATCCAGTAGCTTCTGTAGGCGCGCCTTGATGGCTTCCAGGGTAGCCAGAACAGCTTCTGTCGAAGAGGCCAGGAGCTTGCGCAGGATGAGTGCGACGAGATGCTTTTGCCGTTGTGGAAAGCCGTAGCTGAAGTCGCGATGCAAGTAGGTGGAAATGAGATCGTAGAGGCGCTGTTCATCATCGCTGGGGGTGAACGGTGTAGTCAGTGCGTGACGCTGCGTATAGGGCACGTACTCAAGGACGTCTTTACGCAGTGTGCGCTTGATGAAGGCATGCAGGCGGCGACTTAGCGCAACTAGATCCGCGTCGATGTTGCTGTACTGGGCACGGAAGCTGCGCTCATCGCCGAAGATGTCTTCGTCTATCAAGGAGCTGAGACCATACAGCTCCATCAATGAGTTCTGCAGAGGGGTGGCGGTCAGCAGAAGCTTGCGCCGTCCAGCCAATGAACGCTTGAGCGACTGGCCGGTTTCATTGCTTTTGCGATGGGCGTTGCGCAGCTTGTGGGCTTCATCGATGGCGACCAAATCCCAGGGAATGTTGCCAAGCTGCTCCTCCATACGGGCTGCAAAGTTCAGCGACATGATGCTGATGACGTCGCGATCCAATGGATCGTAGATGCCTTGCTCGCGGAGCAATTTCCAGGTCCGAGCGTCCAGCACTTGCGTCGGTAGGTTGAATTTGTCGGAGAGCTCCTGTGCCCACTGTTTGCGCAGCGCTGCCGGGCAGATGACGAGCAAACGACGGCGGCGTTCTGCCCACATCTGGCACAGGACGAGCGCGGCTTCGATGGTTTTGCCGAGGCCTACCTCATCCGCCAGCATCACCCCTTTACTGAGTGGGTTGTGCAAGGCGAAAAGGGCTGCGTCTATCTGGTGTGGATTGCGATCGACACTGGCATCGAATAGCGATTGGGAGAGCCGATCCTCTTCGCTGGCAGCGCGACGGCGCGTGAGCTCCCAGGCGAAATATTTGGCGTGATGCGGGGTAAGGCTGCTTGGGGGCGTGAGCGACGACATCAGGTTCCCTCGGTAATGTCCTTTAAACCGTGCGGTGCAGTCTTACAAGCAAGGGCGGTAAGGGCAATATGTCATCAACCTGTCATTCACACGTCATAGGCTCGCGCTCATCTCAACGAGGAGCGCACCATGCATTACACTCGAGTGGCCGTGATGGCCGGTCTATTCGCCTGGGCAGGTCTGAGCCAGGCTGACGTCCGTGTCGAAGGGGCGGTGGAATACGGCATCTTCAGCAGCCAGTATCAGGATTTTCAGCCCGGCGAGCGGGTACTGACCCGCAGCAATCAGGACATCGAGCGCACCGAGCAGATTCCCGCCAAGCTCGGCACCAAGTTCGGCATGCGTTACAGCCTGGCCGGCAAGCGTGAGGGTGATATTCCACTGACGTTGTTGTACCTCACGCCAGGCGTTGTCACGCCGGATGGTCAGCGTCATGACAAGTTCGAAGTGCAGCAGAAGCTGGTGGTCGGTGCACCGCAGGACGTGATGGCCTTCGAATTCACCGAGCATCATGAAGTGGTGCCCGGCGAATGGCATTTCATCGTCTATCAGGGGGATCGCAAGCTGGCCGAACAGCGTTTCATGGTGCGCTGATCAGAGCAGGATGATCGCCCAGGTCAGAGCGATCATCAGCAGCGCGACCATTTGCGCCGCGCTGCCCATGTCCTTGGCCTGTTTGGAAAGCGGGTGCAGGTTCAGCGAGATGCGGTCGACCACCGCCTCGATGGCGGAATTGAGCAATTCCACCATCAGCGCCAGTAACGGCACCAGCATCAGCAACGCGCGCTCGGCGCGGCCGACATCGACCAGGCAGGCCAGCGGCAGCAGTAGCAGGTTCAACCACAGCAACTGGCGGAACGCGGCTTCACCCTGGTAGGCCGCGCGCAGCCCGGCCAGCGAATAACCGGTGGCGTCGGAGATGCGCGCCAGGCCTCGGCGGCCCTTGAAGGACAGGGCGTCCAGATCGGGGCTGTCGTTCATGATTGCAGCCCACCCCATGGATCGTTCAGCGCACGCTGGTAAGCCTGGCGCAGATAGAGCATGTCAGCTTCGGGCATGCTGCCGCCGTGGCGTTGCAACTGGCCGAGATCACGCCGCGAAGCGCTGGCAATACGCCAATGCCGTCGGCTTTTCTCCAGATCCAGCAGGGCGATGTCCACATCACCGTCGCTGCGAGCTTTGACGAACAGATGCTTGGCGTAGCAGCAGCCATGCTGCCATCCACCCAGGTGCAGACGCGCCAGGGTGACGGCCAGGCGTTGCAGCATGGCCTGGTGGAGCTTCGCTGCATGCGCCTCTTCGTACCACTGTTCCAGGCTGACGAAGCCCTGCAGCGCTTCGGTGACCAACAGTGCCTGCCACTGTCCGCTCTGCTTGCGCGCCGAGCAGTAGACGATCTTCGGCGTGCGGATGCCGAGGCGGGCGAGGGCGCGGTAGGCCTGCAGCTCGCGCAGGATGGTTGGCCGCCCCAACGGGTGGCGCAGCGAGCGGTAGAGATGCCCGCTCTGGCGCTTGCAGAACAGCAGGGGCCGGCTTGTGTCCCAGTGTTGCAGCAGGCGCACGCCACTTTCGCCGCCGCGTCGCTGATTGGCCGGCTCGACCCATTCCCCGGGGCTGTACCACCAGCGATCGAATTCGGTCGAGGGCAGGGCGGCCATTGCCTGTTCGCTGAGGACGCCCATCTCAGGCCACCTTGCGCAGGACGTAGGTGCGCCACATGGCGTAGCCGGGCAGGAAGTCCAGGTGGCCGAGAATGGCGAAGCCGGCCTGACGAAATTCCTCTTCCACCGTGCTGCGAGCGACGACGAAGCGGTTCTGGTTTTCCGCGGCGCGGCCCTGAGCCGTTCTACGGGCCTCCAGACGGCGGCGTTTCCAGGCTTTGTAGTTGCCGTCGACCCATAGCGAGACGATCACCGTATCGCGGCTGACGCGATGAAGCTCGCGAAGGATGGCCAGGCGGTGTTCGGCCGATTCGATGTGATGCAGCAGACGGATGCAGAAGACGCAGTCCACCGCATTGGCGCCCAGGTCGATATCGAAGGCCGAGGTGCGGAAGCTGTTGATCCGCGCCACCACTTCAGGCGTTTGCGCAGCGCGGGCGGTGGCGATCATGTCGGCCGAGTTGTCGGCGGCGAAGATCACCCGGTTCGGCTGCTCGCAGAGCATCGGCCAAAAGCGCCCGGCGCCGCAGGGCAGGTCGAGTACCAGATTCGGCTTATCGGCCATCTGCAATGCACGGCGCGCCACCTGTACGTCGCGCCAGTGCGACAGGCGTCGGGCCAGGCCATCCTGATGCTTGTGCAGGTATTGCTGCGAATGCTCGAAATCGTACTTGCGGGAAAAGTCCAGTTCGATGGGGCTAGGCTTGGGCATGACGAACGTCCTTTGATGGATACGTTCGTCAGCCTAAAGAGCAGGGCATCAAGGCCGCGTCAAAAGGGTGTGAAAATTTCGTCAAGCGCCATTGTTCAGGGTGACCCGGAAGCGGGTATGACCTGGCTTGCTCTGCAAACTGACGCTCCAGCCCTGTTTGGCGCAAATGCGTTTGACCAGCGATAGCCCCAGCCCGAGCCCCTCGCCACGTGCCTGCGAGCCGCGCACGAAGTGCTGGAAAATCTGCTCGTGCTGCTCGGCAGGAATGCCGGCGCCGCTGTCCTCGATACGAAACGCGCCCGCTTCGAGGATCAGGCGCACACTGCCGCTCTCGGTGTAGTGCAGGGCATTGCGTAGCAGGTTGGCCATCACCGTACCGAGGAACGTGGCGTTGTAGCGGCCGTCGTCCTGGCCTTCCTCGATCAACTGGAAGTCCAGGCCTTTCTCTTTCATCAGCGCGCCCCAGCGACTGGCTTGCTCATCGGCGACGGCAGCCAGGGTACGGTCGCCGACGAACGCGGCTTCGTTGCTCTTGTCGCGCGCCAGCTGCAGGAATGTCTGCACCAGTTCGCGCATTTCCTCACTGGCGCGGGCGATGCGCGCCACCTGTTCCTTCTCGCGCGAGCCCAGGGGCGCCTCGGCAAGCAGCTCGCAGGAAGTGGCGATGACCATCAGCGGTGTACGCAGTTCGTGGCTGACATCGCTGGTGAACAGACGCTCGCGCTCCAGGGACTGACGCACCTGGCCCAGCGTGCTGTCGAAGGCAGCGGCCAACTGGCCGATTTCGTCGTCGGGGTAATCCGGTGCCAATGGTGGCGCCAGCGGATGCAGCTGGTCGCGATGACGCACCTGCTGCGCCAGCCGGCTGATCGGCGCCATGACCTTGCGCGCCATCATCAAGCCCAGGCCCCAGGCGGCGATCACCGTCAGCAGAAAGCCCGCCAGCACCACATTGAACAGCGCATTCTCGCGGGCTTCGAATTCCTGTTGCTCCTGCACCAGCATGTAGGTCTCGCCGTTGATCTTCTGTACGTAGACGTAAAACGCCTCGTTGCCGCTGACGACCTCGTTGAACCCTTCCCGCAGGCCGTCATATTCGGGCGGGATGGCATAGTCGGGATTATTCGACGAGAAGAAGCGGGTGCTGGAGTCCAGGCGCGGTGGGCGCCCCTGGCGGATGTCCTCGTTCAGTGTTTCACCCAGCTCGCGACTCATCTCCTGGGAAACCAGATGCTCCTCGATGAAATGCACCACACCGACGATGCTCAACGAGAACAGGCCGCTGACCATCACCGTCATCAGCACGAAGGCGATCAGAATCCGGCGCTGGAAGGGCTGCTTAGACAGCATCGGGGTTCTCCGCCAGGCGATAGCCGACGCCGTGGATGGTGTGCAGCAGTGGTGTGGGAAAGGGTTTGTCGAGTACCTGGCGTAGTTGATGGACATGGCTGCGCAGGCTGTCACTGTCCGGGCAATCGTCGCCCCACAGGGTTTCTTCCAGCGCTTCACGGCGTACCACCGCTGGGCTGCGTTGCATGAGGATGGCCAGCAGCTTGAGGCCCAACGGGTTGAGCTTGAGCAGTTGGCCGGCGCGACTGACCTGCAGGGTATCGAGGTCGTAGCTGAGATCGGCGACCTGCAGCTGGCGTTTGCGGCTGCCGCGGCTACGGCGCAGGATCGCCTCGATGCGCGCCACCAGTTCGGACAGCGCGAAGGGCTTGATCAGGTAGTCATCGGCGCCGGCATTGAGCCCCTGCAGGCGATCATCCAGGGCATCGCGCGCGGTCAGCATGAGGATGGGAACCTCGCTGCGCCCGTCCTCGCGCAGGCGCTTGCACACCTGATAACCGTCGATGCCGGGCAGCATGATGTCCAGCACGATCAGATCGTAATGACCGCTGCTGGCCAGGTGCAGACCGCTGAGACCGTCCTGCGCGCAGTCGACGGAAAAGCCCTTGAGCTGCAGGTAGTCGAGCACGTTGGCGAGGATGTCTCGGTTGTCTTCGATGACCAGAATGCGCATCGCGAGTAATTCCTGGGTTTGACGATTTTTTCACACGGCTTTGACGAGAGGCTCACGGCTCGCCTCGCAGACTGCGGCTCGTTCATCCTACAAGGATCATACTTTGCCACGTCTCCATTACGCGCAACTTCGTTATCTGTCGATCATTCTGCTGGCTTGGCTGGCGGTTTTCTTCCTCACTCGTAGCGTGCTGCTGATTGCGCATCTGGGCGATGCCGGTGTCACCCTGCCGAACCTGCTTGGCCTGTATGGCGTCGGTCTGATCTATGACCTGAGCTTCCTGGTCTACGCCGCCGCGCCGCTGGCGCTTTACCTGCTGCTGTGTCCTGCCTGGTTGTGGCAGCGCCGTTGGCACCAGCGTCTGTTGATCGCCCTGGCGGCCGTCAGCCTGTTCGCGATGTTATTCACCGCGGTGGCCGAATGGCTGTTCTGGGACGAGTTCGGCGTGCGCTTCAATTTCATTGCCGTGGACTACCTCGTGTACTCCAAAGAGGTCGTCGACAACATTCTCGAGTCCTACCCGATCTATCCGCTGCTGGCGCTGCTGGCGGTCTTGGCCATCGGCTTGACCGTAGCGCTGCGCCGGCCGCTGCGTGCGGCGTTGCAGGCGCCGCGTTTGCCACGGCTGCGTGCGATCTATGCACTGGTGATGCTGGCATTGTTGGTCGGGCTGTGCAGCGGCCTGGTGGGGCAGGACGCGCCGCGTAGCCTGGGTGGCAATACCTACCAGCGTGAGCTGGCGAGCAATGGCCCGTACCAGTTCTTCGCTGCGTTTCGTAACAACGAGCTGGACTATCAGCAGTTCTACGCCACCTTGCCCGATGCTGCGGTGGCCGAGCAGTTGCGCGCCGAAGTGGCCGAGCCCAATGCGCGCTTCATCGGCAGTGACCCGCAGGACATTCGCCGGGTGATCGACAACCCCGGCCAGGCGCGCAAGCTCAACGTGGTGCTGGTCACCATCGAGAGCTTGAGTGCCAAGTATCTGGGCAGTTTTGGCGATACCCGTGGGTTGACCCCGAACCTGGACGAGCTGCGCAAGCACAGCCTGGTGTTCACCAATTTCTATGCCACGGGTACGCGCACCGACCGCGGTCTGGAGGCGCTGACCCTGTCGGTACCGCCGACCCCGGGGCGCTCCATCGTCAAGCGCATCGGCCGCGAGTCCGGCTATGCCAGCCTGGGCCAGCAGTTGGGCGCGCAGGGCTACGACAGCGTCTTCGTCTATGGCGGGCGCGGATACTTCGACAACATGAACGCCTTCTTCGGCGGCAATGGTTATCGCATCGTCGATCAGAGCAGCGTCGATGAGTCCGAGATGAGCTTCCAGAATGCCTGGGGCATGGCCGACGAGGATCTCTACCATCAGGCGCTGAAGGTGGCCGATAGCGACCATGCGGCCGGCAAGCCGTTCTTCCTGCAACTGATGACAACCTCCAATCACCGGCCTTACACCTACCCGGACGGGCGTATCGACATCGCCTCCGGCGAGGGGCGTGAGGGAGCAGTGAAATACACCGACTACGCCATCGGCCAGTTCCTGGCGCAGGCGCGCAGCAAGCCCTGGTTCGACAACACGCTGTTTGTCTTCGTCGCCGACCACACCGCAGGCAGCGCCGGGCGTGAGGATCTGCCGCTGGCCAACTACCAGATCCCGCTGTTCATCTACTCGCCCAGGTATGTCAAGCCGGCGCAGTACACCGATGTGGCCAGTCAGATCGACGTAGCACCGACACTGCTTGGTCTGCTCAACCTGGATTACGTCTCCACTTTCTTTGGTCGCAACCTGCTGCGCGCCGACCACGCGCCCGGGCGGGCACTACTCGGCAACTACCAGCATCTGGGCCTGTTCGATGGGCAGAACCTGGCGATTCTCAGCCCGCGCCAGGGCATGCGTCGCCACGACGATGCTCTGGGCCTGAGTCATGAGTGGCGGGTGGATGATTCCGATCCGCTGTTGCGGCGCGACATCGCCTACTACCAGGGCGCCAGTCATGCCTTCGGCAAGCGGCTGATCGCCTGGCAACCAGACGCTCAATCGAGCCAGCAGCTCAGCCAGCGCTAAGGAATGAAGATGCCGTCTCGTTATTTCGATTTTCGCCTGGCGCTGGGTATTGCGCTGCTGCTGATGGCGCTGTTGCTGGTAGTCGATCCCACACCTGTGGACTTCGCCCTGGCCCGTCTGTTCTACGAACCTGGCCAGGGCTTCATCGGTCGTAGCAGTTTCTGGCTCGAAGACATCCTGCATGACCGTGCCAAGCAGGCGCTGATCATGCTCGGTGTGCTGGCCATCGCCGGCTTTCTGCTCAGCCTCATGCCGACACGGCTGCGTGCCTGGCGTCGACAGCTCGGTTATCTGGTGCTGGCGCTGGGTCTGTCGACTTCGGTGGTCACGCCGCTGAAGACGCTGACCGGTATGCATTGCCCCTGGAGCCTGAGCGAGTTTGGTGGCCAGGAGCAGTTCACCCCGCTGCTGAGCGAACGTGCACCCACCGCCAGCCCCGGCCAACCCCGGCCGATGCAGGCCGGGCGGGCATGCTTCGGCAGGATTCTCGCTGCTGGCGCTGTTCTTCGTCCTGCGCGACCGCAGGCCGCGGGCAGCACGCATCGCGCTGGTGGTAGCGCTGGGGCTGGGTTCTCTGTTTTCCCTGGGTCGCATGCTGCAAGGCGCGCACTTTCTCTCGCACAACCTGTGGACGCTGCTGATCGACTGGAGCATCTGCGTGCTGACCTACCGCGGGCTGCTCTATCGAGCGCCGGCCCACCAGCTATCAGATAACTCGCTGAAATGGGGAGAAACCTGCCGATGAACAGATTTCTACAGGGCCTGCGCCTGACGCTGGCCGCAATGGTGTTTTTCGCAGCGCTACTGGCGCTGCCGTTGAGCATGGTCTGGGCCGCCACCACTGCGCCAGTACCCGGGCAGGGCGAACGTCCGGCCAGTTGGGCTCAGTCGCTGGACAGCCGCATCAACCTCTATCGCATGGCGCCTGATCTCTATCGCAGCGCCTTGCCCAGTGCCAGGGACCTGCCACAGTTGCAGGCGCTGGGTATCGCCACGGTGATCAACTTCTACCAGCGCGGCGATGAGCAGTGGTTGAAGGATCCCCAGGTTGTTCAGGTGCATCTGCCGCTGCGTACCGACCGTATCGATGACGCCGATGTCATCGAAGCGCTGCGCAGCATTCACCACGCGCAAAGCCGTGGCCGCGTTCTGATTCACTGCAAGCACGGGCAGAATCGTACGGGTCTTATCGCCGCCATGTACCGGGTGATCTACCAGAACTGGAGCAAGGAGCAGGCGCTGGCGGAAATGCGCGGTGGCGGTTTTGGTGGCCAGGAGCGCATGGACGACGCCGAGCGTTACCTGCGAGGTGTCGATATTCCGGCGTTGCGCTCGGCGTTGGCCAGCGGTGCATGCAGCACCAGCGCATGGGCACTGTGCGCGTTAAAGGATCGGCTGCTCGGCGTAATCGAGGGGGTATGAAGTCATGAAGGTCGCGCGTTTGCTGATCTGTGGCCTGTCGTTGCTGGTCTTGCTGGGGTGTCAGAGCCTGCGCGAGCAGATGCTGGCAGAGAACTATCCGCCGACCTTCGTCGACGGCTTCGAGGACGGTTGCAGCAGTGGGCGTTCGGCTGTTGGCCCGCTCGGTCAGTTCGACAAGGACGTGCCACGTTACATGGCCGAGCCGCTGTATGCCCGCGGCTGGGAGGATGGCTTCCGCCAATGCGAAGACGTGCAGCGCATCGATGACTGGCAGGCGCGTCGGGAGGAGCAGTGGCGCGATGACGAATGGCGACACCACGTCGACCAGGCGATGGCCAAGGCTCTGCGTCGTTAGAAATTTCTTTATTTCCTTATCAAGAACGACTGAATCGCGTCGATAAGAAAGAAGGGATTAGCGCAATCTCTGAAGGTCTTTTGCCAAGTGCGGCGAAGGATGTCTCGATTTCTGCGCGCAATGGGAGTGGCAAAAATGTCGCTGCGTAATCTTTCTATCGCACCACGGGCTGCCTTGGGGTTCGGTCTAGTGGCTTTGCTGGTGTTGCTGCTTGGGGCTTTTTCGCTGTTGCAGATGAGCGAGATGCGCAAGCAGTCCGAGGCAGTCGATCAGCATTGGCTGCCAAGTATGATGGCGCTGGGGGAGGTCAGCCAGGACATCCTGCGTCTGCGTGCCGTGACGCTGCGGCTGATGCTCAGTCGTGAGCCTGATGAGCTTCAGAGGAACCTGCGCCTTGCCGATGAACTGCGTACTGAGTTGAGTGCGGCTGACTCCCCGTATCAAAAGCTTATCTCCGGTAGTGAGGAGCGTAGCCTTTACGAGGTTTTTCGCCGAGCCGAAGCGGCCTACTTGCAGGAGCAGGGCAAGATCGTTGCCTTCATTCGCCAAGGTAACTTCGACGATGCCATTGCCGTGACCCGTGGCACGCTTAATCAACATGCCGATGATATGGCGCGTGCTCTAACTGATCTTTCCGAGCTGAACCGCAAGGGCGCTATCGAGGCAGCTCGCAAGGCTGGGCAGGTGTTCGATTCGGCGCGTACCTGGGTAGTGGTGATGATGGCACTGGCGGCGCTGGCTACCGTGGGCCTGGCACTGCTGCTGACCCGTAGCATCGTCGCGCCGCTGAAGGAGGCGGTACGTCTTGCCGAGGTAGTGGCGTCGGGTGATCTGACCCAGAGCATCCACGTCGAGGGCCGTGACGAGCCGGCACGGCTGCTAAACGCCCTGAAAAGCATGCAGCAGAGCCTGCGTAACACCATTCAGAGCATCGCCGACTCGTCCAATCAACTGGCATCGGCATCCGAAGAATTGCATGCGGTGACCGAAGATTCGACTCGCGCCCTGCATCAGCAGAACGCCGAGATCGAACAGGCTGCTACGGCAGTCAACGAGATGACTGCCGCGGTCGAAGAGGTCGCGCGTAATGCGGTGAGTACCTCGGAAGCGTCGCGCGCCTCTACCGTGACCGCACAGCAGGGGCGCGAGCAGGTGCGCCAGACCGTGAGCTCAATCAGTCAGCTGGCTGATGACGTAAATGGCACCGCGGGTGAGGTTGAGAAGTTGGCCGAGCGGGTCCGTGAGATCAGCAAGGTGCTTGACGTGATCCGCTCCATTGCCGAGCAGACCAACCTGTTGGCGCTCAACGCTGCCATCGAGGCGGCGCGGGCCGGTGATGCGGGACGAGGCTTCGCTGTAGTGGCTGACGAGGTGCGTGCGCTGGCGCATCGCACTCAGCAATCCACGCAGGAGATCGAGCAGATGATCGGTGCCATTCAAAGCGGCACCGATCAGGCGGTCGGGTCGATGCAGAGCAGCAACAATCGCGCCCGCTCCACCCTTGAGGTGGCCCAGGCTGCGGGCGCGGCGCTGGAGTTGATCACTCAGGCGATCTCCTCGATCAACGAGCGCAACCTGGTGATTGCCAGTGCGTCGGAAGAGCAGGCTCAGGTGGCGAGGGAGGTGGATCGCAATTTGGTCAATATTCGCGATCTGTCGCTGCAGAGTTCGGCGGGTGCCAACCAGACCAGTGCGGCTAGCCAGGAGCTGTCGCGCCTGGCGATCGACCTGAACAACCTGGTAGCGCGTTTCAAGGTCTGAGGCACGGCCATTTTCCCTCCTGCCAGCGGCAGGGGAAAGCAGCACGAACGAAAACGGCGCCCGAAGGCGCCGTTTTCTTTACCGCGGCAGCAGTTACTTGCCGGCCCAGCGCTTGAGCACCAGGGTGGCATTGGTGCCACCGAAGCCGAAGCTGTTGCTCATCACGGTATCGAGCTTGGCGTTCTCGACGGTGCTGAGCTGGATCGGCATGTCGGCGACTTCCGGATCGAGTTCGTCGATGTTGGCCGAGGCGGCGATGAAGTTGCCTTCCATCATCAGCATGCAGTAGATCGCTTCCTGCACGCCGGCTGCACCGAGGCTGTGGCCGGACAGGCTCTTGGTCGAGCTGATGGCCGGAGCCTTGTCACCGAACACTTCACGTACACCGCGGATTTCGGCGACGTCGCCGACCGGGGTGGAGGTGCCGTGGGTGTTCAGGTAGTCGATCGGGGTGTCGACGGTGGCCAGCGCCTGCTGCATGCAGCGGATCGCGCCTTCGCCGCTCGGAGCAACCATGTCGTAGCCATCGCTGGTGGCGCCGTAACCGACGATTTCCGCGTAGATCTTGGCGCCGCGGGCCAGAGCGTGCTCCAGCTCCTCGACCACGACCATGCCGCCACCGCCGGCGATGACGAAACCGTCACGCTTGGCGTCGTAGGCGCGCGAGGCTTTTTCCGGGGTCTCGTTGTACTGGGTGGAGAGGGCACCCATGGCGTCGAACAGGCAGCTCTGGCTCCAATGTTCTTCTTCACCGCCGCCGGCAAAGACCACGTCCTGCTTGCCCAGCTGGATCTGCTCCATGGCCTGGCCGATGCAGTGTGCGCTGGTGGCGCAGGCCGAGGAGATGGAGAAGTTGACGCCCTTGATCTTGAACGGAGTCGCCAGGCACGCTGATACGGTGCTGCCCATGGTGCGGGTTACGCGGTATGGGCCGATGCGCTTGACGCCTTTTTCGCGCAGGGTATCGATGGCTTCCATCTGGTTGACGGTGGAAGCGCCACCGGAACCGGCGATCAGGCCAGTGCGCGGATTGGAAACCTGCTCTTCGCTGAGGCCGGAGTCCTTGATCGCCTGTTCCATCGACAGATAGGCGTAAGCCGCAGCGTCGCCCATGAAGCGGAACAGTTTGCGGTCGATCAGCTCTTCCAGATTCAGGTTGACCGAACCGGAGACATGACTACGCAGGCCCATTTCGGCGTAGGAGGGGTTGAAACGGATGCCTGATTTGCCCACGCGAAGGCTGCCGGCAACGGTTTCTTTGTCATTGCCCAGGCAGGAAACGATGCCCAGACCGGTGATCACTACACGACGCATGTGCAAGTCCTTCAGAAACTGTCGGTGGAGGTGAACAGGCCGACGCGCAGGCCTTCGGCGCTGTAAATTTCGCGACCGTCGACGGCTACGGTGCCGTCGGCGATGCCGAGGATCAGCGAGCGGCTGATGGTGCGCTTGATGTGAATGTTGTAGGTGACCTTCTTGGCGGTCGGCAGTACCTGACCGAAGAATTTCACTTCGCCGCTACCCAGGGCACGGCCGCGCCCCGGGTTGCCTTGCCAGCCGAGATAGAAGCCGACCAGCTGCCACATGGCGTCGAGACCGAGGCAGCCCGGCATGACCGGATCACCCTCGAAGTGGCAGCCGAAGAACCACAGGTCCGGATTGATATCGAGCTCAGCGACGATTTCGCCCTTGCCGTACTTGCCGCCGGTTTCGCTGATGTGAGCGATGCGATCGATCATCAGCATATTTGGGGCGGGCAGTTGCGCGTTCCCCGGGCCGAACAGTTCGCCGCGGCTGCAGGCGAGCAGATCTTCCCGGGTGTAGGCGTTTTGTCTTGTCATGCGAGCTCCTCAATTGTCCCCACGCTTCTAAGGCTGGGCGAATCGTCCTGGCCGGCGCGTCTGGAAAATCAGACCGGGCGCCGGCAGCCTAGTCATAGACTGTTGCGTTGTGGTGAAAGTCACAGCGCAGTGAGTACAGTTGTACTCTGCTGCTTCCATGTTGTCACAGCTGCCGCAGTTTCCCCTTGTAACGCCGGCTTGTCACGGGCGCCAGTTGACTAAGGTCGCGATGGCAGCCAGCGCTGCAGGATACGTTGCAGGTCGGCACGTTTGAATGGTTTTGCCAGGTAATCGTTCATTCCGGCGGCCAGGCAGGCTTCGCGGTCGCCCTGCAGGGCATTGGCGGTGAGGGCGATGATGGGCAGTTGTTGTCTGCCTCGAGCTGGCGAATTTGCCGCGTTGCCTCGTAACCGTCGATCAGCGGTAGCCTGCAGTCCATGAGGAGGGCGGCGTAATCCTGTGCGCGGCAGTTCTGTACGGCCTGTTGGCCGTCGCCGACCTGGCTGATCTGCTAGCCCAGGCTGCGCAGCATGGCTTCGATCACGGTCTGGTTGACCGGGTTGTCCTCGACCAGCAACACCGACTGACCCTCGCCGCTACCCAGGTTTTGAGTGTCACTGCTTTGTACCGGTTCGTTGTGGGCCAGAAAGGGCAGCGGTATTTCCAGGGTAAACACCGAGCCTGTGTCCAGTTGGCTTTCCGCGCACAGGGTGCCGCTCATGCGCTCGGCCAGGGTACGGGCGAGCAGGAAGGTCAGGAGCAGGGCAAGCAATGAGAGAACGCCGGCCTTGAACAGTATCTCCTGCTGGCGCGTATTTAAGGTGTCGTTGGACATGCCCACCACAACCCGGCCCAGGTAGCCGTCGCCGAGTGACTTGCCCAAGGGTGGCAGCGCTTGCGTATGGGCAGGCTGGCCCTGCAGGCGAGTCGGTGCCTGGAACACCTCGACTTGCGGCGTGCTATGGCCTTGTTCCTTGGGCCGTTCGACGTAGACCAGAATGTTGTCGTCGCGGTCACGCACTTCAGCGAAACGCACGTCGGGGGGGCCAAGGGTGGCACGCAGCAGGCTTTCCAGTGGCCGATATGACCTTGCTCCAGGCGCAGGTCCTGCAGGCGGATGGGTGAGAAAGCCGGTCAGCAGCAGGGACGGGCCGACACTGATCAACTGAGTGCAGGTGTG
The DNA here is from genome assembly GCF_002197815.1 of Pseudomonas oleovorans subsp. oleovorans. GTDB lineage: Bacteria > Pseudomonadota > Gammaproteobacteria > Pseudomonadales > Pseudomonadaceae > Aquipseudomonas > Aquipseudomonas oleovorans. The sequence continues at coordinate 113,981 of NZ_NIUB01000007.1, read as the reverse complement.
AATGTTCTAGCCGCGACGCTGGTTCATGGCTCCACCATCCCTGAAAAGCGGCGCTGCTGCCTGACGTGAGGCGCATCGTCCTTGGCAATTATGGTCAATCCCGCATGTTAACCGACCCGACGCGCTTTGCCAGCGTCAGGCGCCTGCACTCTGCGGTAATTCTCGTTTGCCCGGCTCTGCGGATAGTCTGCACTGAACTTTTGCCCTGACCGGGTACTCTCGGCTCCGTATAATGCCCGCAGACCGCCATCACGCATGGCCTCATTCGGAAGACCTATGACACAGCTCCAACCCATTGCCGTACTCGGCGGCGGCAGCTTCGGCACCGCCCTGGCCAACCTGCTGGCGGAGAACGGCCAGCGCGTCCTGCAGTGGATGCGTGATCCCGAGCAGGCCGAGCAGATGCGTCAGAGCGGCGAGAACCCGCGCTATCTGAAGGGCGTCAAGCTGCATTGCGGTATCGAGCCGACCAGTGACCTGAGCGGCGTGCTGCAGCAGGCCGAGCTGGTGCTGGTCGCATTGCCTTCCAACGCCCTGCGCGATGCCCTGCAACCGGTGGCGGCGCAGTTGGCGGGCAAGATGCTGATCAGCACCACCAAGGGCATCGAGGCCAAGACCTTCAAGCTGATGAGCCAGATTCTCGAAGAGATCGCCCCCGACGCGCGTATCGGCGTGCTGTCCGGGCCGAATCTGGCCAAGGAAGTGGCCGATCACGCCCTGACTGCCACGGTGATCGCCAGTGAAGATGAACAACTGTGCCTGTGCGTGCAGCAGGCTCTGCATGGCAGAACCTTCCGTGTCTACGCCAGCGCCGATCGTTTCGGCGTCGAGCTCGGCGGCGCGTTGAAGAACGTCTACGCCATCATGTCCGGCATGGCGGCGGCGCTGGGCATGGGGGAGAACACCAAAAGCATGCTGATCACCCGCGCCCTGGCGGAAATGACCCGTTTCGCGGTCAAGCTTGGTGCCAATCCCATGACCTTCCTTGGTCTGGCCGGCGTCGGCGATCTGATCGTCACCTGTTCGTCACCGAAAAGTCGCAATTATCAGGTGGGTTACGCCCTGGGTGAAGGCCTCAGCTTGGAAGACGCGGTGCAGCGCCTTGGCGAAGTCGCCGAAGGGGTCAATACGCTCAAGGTACTCAAGGCCCGTGCCGAAGAACTGGACGTGTACATGCCGCTGGTCGCTGGCCTGCATGCCATTCTCTTCGAGGGGCGTACGCTGGCGCAGGTCATCGAACTGTTGATGCTCGGTGAGCCCAAGACCGACGTCGATTTCATCCCCACTGCCGGCTTCTGAACCAGGCAGCCAATCAAGGAGCGTAAGTCATGAGTGATGAAAAGCAGGAGTTGGAGCGTGAGTCGATTCTGCTGCGCATTATGTGGATGGTGATATTCGTCATCGTCTGGCAACTGGCCGAATTGCTGCTCGGCGCCGTGGTGCTGCTGCAACTGGGTTACCGCCTGTTCTACGGTGCGCCCAATGCCAGCCTGCTGGGTTTTGGCGACAGCCTCAGCCAGTATCTGGCGCAGATCGGTCGTTTCGGCACCTTCAATACCGATGAAAAACCCTGGCCGTTCGCCGATTGGCCGACGCCGCGGGCGCCGGAAGGCGAGACCGCGCACAGTATCCCGCCGGCGCCGCATCCGGTGCGTGACGAGGAGCCCAAGCTGTGAGGTTATGGCTGTTGCGCCATGGTGAGGCCGAGCCGCAGGCAGCCACTGATGCTGCCCGCGAGCTGACCGCCCATGGTCGCAAGGAAGTGCAGCAGGCTGCCGCCCAGCTCGCCGGTCGGCCCCTGACCGCCATCGTCGCCAGCCCCTACGTGCGTGCCCAGCAGACGGCCGAGCTGGTACGCAGCGAGCTGGGGTTCAGCGGCAAGATAAACACCGTGACCTGGCTGACGCCGGACAGTGATCCGCGTGATGCCCTGAAGTATCTCGATGAGCGTGAGCGTGCCGAGGTGCTGCTGGTCAGCCATCAACCGCTGATCGGCGCGCTGGGCGGGCTGCTGGTGCACGGGCATCGCCAGGAGCCGCTGCCCATGCGCACCGCCAGCCTGGCTGAGCTGGAAGGCGATATCCCGGCCGCCGGGCTGATGGAGCTGTTGGCGCTTATCCACCCCCGTTGACCTTTCGCCCTGTGTCGCCACTTGTGGCGTCGCAGGTGCCTCATGCCTGACTTATTGCCCGTGGGGGCAAATGTTCCAGGCGAGAAACATTTCTTAACTTGCGCCTCTTTTGTCTGCGTGGAATATTCAACCAAGCAAGTGCTTGGTTGATTCCTACAAAAACAACAAAGGAGGAAGCCCTGTGGCTGATGCAATCCGTTTGCCGCTCGAGCTGTTTTATGAACGTGAAGCAAGGCACCCGAACAAACGCTACATGGTGCAACCTCTGGGGGGCGGCCAGCTGCTGGAGCTGAGTTGGGCCGACGTGGGCGAGCAGGCGCGCCGTGCAGCCAGCTGGTTGCGTAGCCGCGAACTGCCACAGGGCAGCCGCATCGCCATCATCTCCAAGAACTGCGCGCACTGGATCGTTGCCGATCTGGCGATCTGGATGGCAGGCCACGTTTCGGTACCGCTGTACCCCAACCTCACCGCCGACTCCATGGGGCAGGTGCTGGAGCATTCAGAAGCTGCCCTGGCCTTTGTCGGCAAGCTCGATGACTGGGCCTCGATGGCGCCGGGCTTGCCACAGGGCTTGCCGACCGTCAGCCTGCCGCTGCATCCGCAGGGCAGCTTCGACTACAGCTGGGATGACCTGCAGCACAGCGCGCCGATTCAGGACGATCCCAAGCCCGCAGCCAACCAGTTGGCCACCATCATCTATACCTCCGGCACCACAGGTACGCCCAAGGGTGTGATGCACAATTTCTCCAATTTCGGTTTCGCCGCCAGCAACGCCATCAAGCTGTTTGGCGTCGGTGAAGATGATCGACTGATCTCCTACCTGCCGCTGTGCCATGTGGCCGAGCGCATGTTTGTCGAGCTGGCGTCCATCTATGCCGGGCAGGCGATCTTCTTTGCCGAGAGCCTGGATACCTTTCTGGAGGATCTCAAGCGCGCGCGGCCGACCGTGATGTTCGGCGTGCCGCGCATCTGGACCAAGTTCCAGATGGGGGTGTACAGCAAGATGCCGGCGCAGAAGCTCGACCGCCTGCTGCGGCTGCCGATCATCGGCCGCTTCATCGGTCGTAAGGTACTGGCCGGCCTCGGTTTGGACGCCATTCGCTATGCGCTGTCCGGCGCCGCGCCGGTGCCCGAGGCGCTGCTCAACTGGTATCGCCGCCTGGGCATGGAGATCCAGGAGGTCTATGGCATGACCGAGAACTGTGGTTATTCCCACGTGTGTCTGCCGGGCAAGTTTAAGCAGGGCTGGATCGGCCAGAACAACCCAGGCGTCGAGGTACGTATCGGCGAGGATGGCGAAGTCCTGGTGCGCAGCGGCGCGACCATGCAGGGTTACTACAAGGACCCGATCAAGACCGCCGAGACGCTGACTGACGATGGCTTCCTGCACACCGGCGACAAGGGCGAGCAGGACGCCGAAGGCAACCTGCGCCTCACCGGACGCATCAAGGAAATCTTCAAGACCAGCAAGGGCAAGTATGTCGCGCCTGCGCCGATCGAAAACCGCATTGGCGAGCACTCGCGTATCGAGCAGGTGTGCGTGGTCGGCGACGGCCTGCCGCAGCCCATAGCCCTGTGCGTGCTATCCGATGTGGGGCGTCAGGAGGTGGCCAATGACAGCCGCGATGAGCTGGAGAACAGCCTCAAGGCCTTGCTCGCCGAGGTCAATGGTCGTCTCGATCATCATGAGCGGCTGCAAGGCCTGGTACTGGTCAAGGAGGTCTGGGCAGTGGAGAATGGTTTCCTGACGCCGACCCTGAAAATCAAACGCGCGGTGATCGAGGGCATTTATGGCGAGCGTTTCGCCGAGTGGCAACAGCGCAGCGAAGCCGTGCTCTGGCACGATTGAGCCGAATTGGCCGGGTTCACCGGCCCTGTGTTCAACGCACAAGGAACGCCTTCATGGGACTGTGGCAACGAACGCCCGATATCGATGCACTCAACGCGACCTTGAAAAACAGCATCGGCGAGGTGCTGGACATTCGTTTCGACGCCTTCGACGACGAATCGCTCAGCGCCAGCATGGTGATCGACTCGCGCACTCATCAGCCCTACGGCCTGCTGCACGGTGGCGCCTCGGTGGTGCTGGCGGAAACCCTAGGCTCCACTGCCAGCTATCTGTGCATCGACAGCAGCCGCTTCTACTGCGTCGGCCTGGAAGTCAACGCCAACCATCTGCGCGGTTTGCGCAGCGGGCGCGTGTATGCGGTGGCGCGGCCGGTGCATCTGGGCCGTACCACCCACGTCTGGGACATTCGCCTCAGTGGCGACGACGGCAAGGCCAGCTGTATCTCGCGGCTGACCATGGCCATCGTTCCCCTGGGTGATCAGCCCCCGAAACTTTAGGTTCTGCCTGCAATTTCATCCAAGATTTGCCCGGCCCGTGGCGCTACAGTAGGCGCCATGGACCAGATCACTCATATCCAAAGCAGCTTGCCCGGCGTGCGCCTGATCGATGCCGAGTACCATCGCTTCGCCTTTCCCCGGCACTTTCACCTGGAATATCACGTCGGCCTGCTGATACAGGGTCAGCATCGCTACGCCTATGGCGGTGAGCACCGGCATGTCGGAGCGGGGGACGTGCTGCTGATGGCGCTGGAAGGGATTCATGACGGTGCCGGCCTGGATGGCCAGAGTTAACGTATTCGGGTGATGGCCTTCGATCCATCCTGGCTGGATGAAGCCAGTCGTACCCTGAGTGACGGTCGTCAGGGCGCGCCACGCTTGACCACCAGCAGTCTGCGTCACCCGCGGCTGTCACAGCACCTGCAGCGCTTTCATGCGGCGATGCTGGGCGGCTCGAGACTGGCTCAGGAGGAGGCGCTCTGGCAGGCGCTGGCCCACCTGCTGGAGATGGGCTCGACGTTGCGCGTCAGCGAGCCACATCGCGTCTTCGATCAGCAGACCTGGCAGCGGCTGCGCGATTGGCTGGAGAACCGCCTGGGCGATCCGCCCACGCTGGAGGAAATCGCTGCTTTCTGCGCCATGAGCCCGTGGCAGGCGCTGCGGCGTTTCCGCCAGCACACCGGTTTGCCACCGCATCAGTGGCTGACGCAACTGCGCTTGCAGCGGGCGTTGCCGCTGGTGCTGGCGGGTGAGCCTCTGAGCGAGATCGCCCTGCGCCTGGGCTTCTACGACCAGGCGCATTTCTCGCGGCTGTTCCGCCGCACCTACGGTCTGCCACCGGCGCGCCTGCGTCAGGGCTGATTCAGCGGTTACCAGGCAAGACCGCGAAGCTAGCCTTTTGTAGGAGCTCCGACCCGGGGGGAAGCCTTGCGAGTCGGAGGCGTCCTGATTCGCGGCGGGGCGCCGCTCCTACAGATCCGCTGCATCGACCATCAGTCCATACGTCATCGTTTCAATTTTCTGGAGATCACCATGCAGGAGGCGTCCGCCTTGCTGTCGCTGGCTGCCGTGTTCGCGGTGGCCCTTGTAAGCCCCGGCCCGGATGTAGCGCTGGTGGTGCGCACCGCCTTGCATCAGGGACAGCGTGCCGGCTTGCTCAGTGCGTTGGGCCTGGCCTGCGGCATTCTTCTGCACGGCACCCTGGTGCTCAGCGGAGTGGCCTTGCTGCTCAGTCGTACCGAGTGGCTGTTCGAGCTGGTGCAGGTCGGTGGTGCACTCTATCTGGGCTGGCTGGGTATCGGCGCTGTGCGTGCCTGGTGGCGTGGCAGTGCTGGTCCGAGGCGGCTGGATGGCGAGCTGACGCCTTCGCTGTTCGGCCCCTGGTTACGCGGCGTGCTCACCAACCTGGGCAATCCCAAGGCGTTGGTGTTCTTCCTGGCACTGCTCAGCAGTCTGGTACCCGCCGATATGTCGCTGCCCGGCAAGGTGGCCTGTGCGGCGCTGCTGTTCGGCCTGAGCCTGTTCTGGTTCAGCCTGCTGGGGCTGACCCTGAGCCGCCCGCTGATGCGTCAGCGGCTGCTGCAGGTGGCGCCGATCATCGACTTCGTTTGCGGCCTGGTATTTCTGCTGGTGGCGGCCAGTATCGTCGGACGTCTGCTGCTATAGCCCTGACCATTGCGCCGCCATCAATGGCCGTTACGGTCATTGCCGTGCGTCGGTGGCTGCCGGAGAATCCGGGCATATTTGTTTTCTCGAGTTTGATGCATGCCGCAGTCGATCTTCTTCGCTCATGCCAACGGTTTTCCGTCGGCCACCTACGGCAAGCTGTTCGCCGCGCTGGCGCCGGATTTTCAGGTGCAGCATCTGGAACAGCATGGCCACGACCCGCGTTTTCCGGTCAATGACAACTGGTCGAATCTGGTCGATGAGCTGATCCATCACCTCGAGGGCGGCGCCGAGCCGGTCTGGGGCGTCGGCCATTCGCTCGGCGGCGTGCTGCATTATCACGCCGCTTTGCTTCGCCCGGAGTTGTATCGCGGCGTGGTGATGCTCGACTCGCCAGTGCTGACCCTGGCCGACCGCATGGTGATTCGCGCCGCCAAGCGCTTCGGCTTCATCGACCGCATCACCCCGGCCGGCCGTACTCTTGGGCGCCGTGAAGCCTTTGCCGATCTCGTCGAGGCGCGAGACTACTTCGCCGGCAAGAGCCTGTTTCGCCGTTTCGACCCCGAGTGCCTGGACGCCTATGTCAGCCATGGCCTGCAACCGGGTGAGCAGGGGCTGCGCCTGAAATTCGATCCGGCCACCGAGATCAGTATCTACCGCAGCGTGCCGCACACCTCTCCGGGGCTACCCCAGCAGCTGGCGGTGCCGCTGGCCATGGTGCGCGGTCGCCACAGTCGGGTGGTGTTGCCGCATCATGCGCGCCTGCTACGGCGCATGCCGCGCGCGGAATATCACAATCTGCCTGGCGGCCATATGTTCCCGCTGGAGCGCCCGCAGGCTACCGCCGACCTGCTGCGTCAACTGTTCACCCGCTGGGCTGGTAGCCAGGAGCAACGTGCATGAGCATGAGCATGGATTTCGAGGAAGTACGCCTGAGCCTGCCGCATATCGAGTTGGCGGCTCATCTCTACGGTCCAGAGGATGGTGTGCCGGTTCTGGCGCTGCACGGCTGGTTGGATAACGCAGCGAGCTTTGCGCGGCTGGCGCCGAAACTCGAGGGAATGCGCATCGTCGCCCTTGATCTTGCCGGTCATGGGCATTCCGAGCATCGTTCGGCAGGCGCCGGTTATGCGCTGTGGGACTATGCCTTTGACGTGCTGCAGGTCGCCGAGCAGTTTGGCTGGGCGCGTTTCTCCATCCTCGGTCATTCCATGGGCGCGATCACCGCCGTGTTGCTGGCGGGAGCGATGCCGGAGCGGATCGCGCGCCTGGCCCTGATTGACGGCCTGGTGCCTTACACCGGTGAAGCCGAGCAGGCGCCGCAGAAGCTGGGTGAAGCCTTGCGCGCCAGGCAGGCGCTGACTGACAAGCGCAAGCCGGTGTACGCGGAGATGGCGCGCGCGGTCGAGGCGCGGATGAAAGGCGTGGGCGCGGTCAGCCGTGAGGCGGCCGAATTGCTGGCCCAGCGTGGGTTGATGCCGGTGCCGGGCGGCTACACCTGGCGTACCGACAGCCGCCTGACCCTGCCGTCGCCGCTGCGTCTGAGCTGGGCGCATGCCCAGGCGTTCGTTCGCGCGCTGCAATGCCCGGTCAGCCTGGTGTTGGCGGAGCAGGGCATGATGAGGGCGCAGGCGGCCGTGCGCACCTTGCTGCAGGATCTGCCGTTCGAGGTACACCGTCTGCCCGGTGGGCATCACCTGCATCTGGATGATGAAGCCGGTGCGCAGCTCGTAGCGGATTGTTTCAATCCATTCCTGCGCTTGCCTTGACTTGCCTGCGGCCGTGGGGAAAGGTGTGGTGGTCTGCCATGGAGGATCGCATGATCGACCCGTTAAAAGTCGCCACTCGCTGTACAGCAAGCTCACCCGTCGCGTTTTTTCAGTGGACTGCCACCTCATGAAGGGGGCTGTGCAGTTTTTTTCTGCGGTGCTTGCCGCGGTCTGCAGCGGTGCCGTACTGGCGGCCGATCTACCTGGCAGTCGCGACCTCGAGGTACTGCCGCGGTTTCCTGCCAGTCACATCGTCGCGTTCAAGGAAGCGCCCGATGTCGAGCGTATCTATCCGCAAGGCTCGATTCGCCGCATCAGCGGGCGGTTGCGCTATGAGCGGGAGATTCTCGTGCAGGGCAAGCACAGTGCGGTGACCTACGAGCTGCCACGCACCCACAGTGCCGATCAGGTATTCACCACCGTACGGGAAACGCTGCTGCAGCAGGGCGCCGAATTGCTCTACTGGTGCCAGGGCCGTGAGTGTGGTGCGAGTAGCCTATGGGCTAACTCGGTATTCGGCAATGCCACGCTATATGGCCCTGACGACCAGCAGGCCTATGCCTTGTTACGCCTGGCCGAGCCGAATCACCAGAGCCTGCTGGCGCTATACAGCATCACTCGTGGGAATCGCCGTGCTTACCTGCATGCCGAGCAACTGGATGCCGAAGCCCCTCTAGGCGTATTGCTGCCGACGCCGGCGACCTTGCTGCGTCAGTTGCGTACCGATGGGCAACTGAAACTGCCCGATGAAGCCAAGGCCGACAGCGCCTGGGTCGAGGTGCTGGCGCGCAGCCTGAACCTCGACAGCACCTTGCGCGTCAGCCTCGCCGGTAGCCAGGCCGAGGCCTGGCGCGAGGCGTTGATCGAGCAGCGCGTGCGCGAAGCGCGCCTGGAGTTAGGTGAGAGCTCGGATGAAACACTGAGCGTGCGTTTGTTGCGTTAAGCTAGCACTCGCAATCGCCTGTAACAGAGCGCCCGCAAGGGCGCTTTGTCGTTTCGTCGAAGGGAGTTTCGCTTGATGGCCACTAATGATCGTCTGCTGGTGCAGATTCTTCTGCTCGGCCTGCTGGCTGCCAGCTTATGGGTGCTGGCGCCATTCTGGTCGGCGCTGTTCTGGGCCGCCGTGTTGGCCTTTGCCAGTTGGCCGCTGATGCGCCTGCTGACGCAATTGCTCAATGGGCGCCTGTCGCTGGCGGCGGGCATCCTGACTGTGGTCTGGGTGATCATGGTGGCGGTGCCGTTGGTCTGGCTGGGCTTCAACTTGGCCGATCACATCAACGATGCCAACGCCCTGGTCAAGGATCTGCAGGTCGAAGGCCTGCCGCCAGCTCCAAGCTGGCTGGCCAGCATTCCACTGGTCGGTGATAGCCTGGTGGAACTGTGGCGCACCATCGACCAGCAGGGCGCTGCTTTCTTCGACACGCTGCGGCCCTATCTGGGCCAGGTCGGCAACTGGCTGTTGGCACGTAGTGCGAAGATCGGTGCGGGCATGGTCGAACTGGCCCTGAGCCTGGTGCTGGTGTTCTTCTTCTACCGTGACGGGCCGCGCCTGGCGGTGTTCGTGCACAGCCTGCTGGAGCGACTGATTGGCGAGCGTGCCGATCATTACTTGGAACTGGTCGCCGGCACCGTGCAACGTGTGGTCAACGGCGTGATCGGTACCGCCGCCGCGCAGGCCGTGCTGGCCTACATCGGTTTCGTCATCGCCGGCGTGCCGGGCGCCCTGGTGCTGGGCCTGCTGACCTTCGCCTGCAGTTTCATCATGATCCCGCCGCTGATCTGGGGCCCCGCCGTGGCTTGGCTGGTATGGCAGGGGGAAATCGGCATGGCGATCTTCCTGGGTATCTGGGGCTTCTTCATTATCAGTGGGGTGGACAATATCCTTAAGCCCTACCTGATCAGCCGTGGCGGCAACCTGCCGCTGGTGGTGGTGCTGCTCGGTGTGTTCGGCGGCATCCTGGCCTTCGGCTTTATGGGCCTGTTCCTTGGCCCGACCCTGCTGGCGGTGGCCTACAGCCTGCTCAGCGACTGGGTGGCGCAGAAGACACCGGACAACCAGGCAGCCCTCGACCAGTTGCCGCCAGACAAACAGCATGAGACGTAACAACCGTTGAAACTAAGAGCTTCTATCAAGAGACCAATGGCGGGCGTACCGCGTTGTTGATGGGGAGAGGCTGACCTAGGTCGAGGTTTGGTGTCAATAAATAGTCGCTTGTGCGTAGCCTGTCAGTTTCCCTCGTTTTTGCCGGTTTATTGGCGGTTGTGTGGTGGTGGCAGCGGCCCCAATCGATGCCCGTGCAACTGATGATCGCGGTGGAGCGCGGCCCGGTGGAAACCCTGGTCGCCAATACCCGCGCCGGTACCCTGAAATCCTGTCGCCGTTCGCGGCTGTCGTTCAATGTCGGCGGCCAGGTCAGCGAGCTGCTGGTCGACGCAGGCCAGCAGGTCGAGGTCGGCCAGGTGCTCATGCGTCTGCGCCAGGACGACCGCCTGGCGCGGGTCGAGGAGGCCTGCGCGCGTCTTGAGGTACGCCGCAGCGAGCGCGAGCAGTTGTGCCGCAAGGCCGAGTTGTACCAGCGTGATTACCGCCGACTGCAGCACCTGGGCGAACGCAAGCTGACCTCGCTCGAGCACCTCGACCAGGCCGAGACCAAGGCGCGCCTGGCGCAACTGGCCTTCACCGCGCAGCAGGTGCAGATCCGTGAGTGATCAGCGCTCGCGCTCGTAGCGCTCGAGGGTGTCGCGGGCGATCTGGCGGCCGAGCATGATCAGCTCCGGCGCCTTGTAGAACTCGAAGAAACGGCACACGCTCTTGGGCACGTTGATCAGGATGTCCGGCGGGTAGCCGGCGATCTTGTATTGTGCCAGCGAGGTCTGCATCACCTCGAAGCTCTGGTTGACCAGCTCCAGCAGCGAGGCCGGGCCGCTGAACTCGGCAACACGCGAGCCGCTGGCGGATTTCGGCGCCGCCTCATCCTCCCAGGCGCGGCTCGGCGCGGCAGCCGGGCTGACGGCATCGGCGCGCTGCTGCTCCTCGGCCAGCAGCAGGACGTCGTCCTCGCTCTTGCGGCGGAAGCTTGGCAGGCGCGAGCCGAGCGTGGTCATCAACTGGTCGATGCGCCCCTTGAGCGCCGCCGGCCGCTCAATCACCGGCAACTGATAGTGATTCTGGTTGGTGGCGTTGAGGTTGACCGCGATGATCAGGTCGCAGTGGCTGGAGACCACCGGCACGATTGGCAGCGGGTTGAGCAAGCCGCCGTCGACCAGCATGCGCTTGCCCTGGATGACCGGGGTGAACAGGCTGGGAATCGCCGCCGAGGCGCGCATGGCCTGGTGCAGGCAGCCTTCCTGGAACCAGATCTCCTGCTGGTTGGTGAGGTCGGTGGCGACGGCGGTGAAGGGGATCGCCAGCTCTTCGATGTTGATCTCGCCGACTATGTCGTGGATGCGCCCGAACACCCGCTCACCGCGAATGGCACCGAGGCGGAAGCTGACATCGAGCAGGCGCAGTAGATCGAGATAGTCCAGGCTTTCCGTCCATTCACGGTATTCGCGCAACTTGCCTGCGGCGAAAATACCGCCGACCACCGCGCCCATCGAGCAGCCGGCGATGCAGCCGATTTCATAACCGCGCTCCTGCAACTCCTCGATCACACCGATGTGCGCATAGCCGCGCGCACCTCCCGAGCCCAATACCAGCGCCACTTTCTTGCTCATTGACCGACTCCCCCAGTGAAGCTTCGACCTTACTCGCGCAATTGGGCTTAGCCAAGGCAGTCTTTGCTAGAATCCGCCGCCAGTTATCGCGGTGAGAGAAGAACCATGAGCGAACCCATCCGTTTGACCCAGTACAGCCACGGCGCCGGCTGCGGCTGCAAGATTTCGCCGAAGGTGCTTGAGGTGATTCTCGCTGGCAGCGGCGCGCAGAATCTCGACCCCAGACTCTGGGTGGGCAATGCCTCGCGTGATGACGCGGCGGTATACGCCATCGACGAAGAGCGTGGCGTGGTCTCTACGACCGACTTCTTCATGCCGATTGTCGACGACCCCTACGATTTCGGCCGTATCGCCGCGACCAATGCGATCAGCGACATCTACGCCATGGGCGGTGACCCGCTGATGGCCATCGCCATCCTCGGCTGGCCGGTCAACCTGCTGGCCCCGGAAGTGGCACGCGAAGTGATCCGCGGTGGCCGCGCCGTGTGCGATGAAGCCGGCATCCCGCTGGCGGGCGGTCACTCGATCGATGCGCCGGAGCCGATTTTCGGCCTGGCCGTGACCGGCCTGGTGAGCAAGGCCAACATGAAACGCAACGATACCGCCACGGCTGGTTGCAAGCTGTACCTGACCAAGCCGCTGGGCATCGGCATCCTCACCACGGCGGAGAAGAAGGCCAAGCTGCGCGATGCGGACGTTGGCCTGGCGCGTGACTGGATGTGCACCCTGAACAAGCCCGGCAGCCGCTTTGGCAAGCTCGCCGGCGTGCGCGCGATGACCGACGTCACCGGCTTCGGCCTGCTTGGCCACCTGGTGGAAATGGCCGATGGCAGCGGTCTGAGTGCCCGTGTCGAGTTCGCCCGAGTGCCGCGTCTGGAGAGTGTCGAACACTATCTGGAGCAGGGCTGCGTACCGGGTGGCACCTTGCGCAATTTCGACAGTTACGGCGACAAGATCGCGCCGCTGCCCGAGCTGGCCAAGCTACTGCTGTGTGACCCGCAGACCAGCGGTGGCCTGCTGATTGCCGTGGCGCCGGAGGGCGAGGCCGAGTTCCTCGCCGTGGCCGCCGAGCTGGGGCTGGATCTGGCGCCCATCGGTGAGATGGTCGAGCGACAGCGTTACGCGGTCGAGGTGCTCTGATGCGCGACAACTGCACCGACTACCGCGATCTGTTCCTGCATGACCGGGCGATGATGGATACCCGTGCACCGGTCGAATTCCACAAAGGCGCGTTCCCCGGCGTGATCAATCTGCCGCTGATGACCGATATCGAGCGGCAAAGGGTCGGCACCTGCTACAAGCAGCAAGGCCAGCAGGCGGCCATCGAGCTGGGCCATCAACTGGTCAGCGGCCAGACCAAGGCCGAGCGCATCGAGGCTTGGGCCGCCTTTGCCAAGGCCAACCCTGACGGTTACCTGTACTGCTTTCGCGGTGGCCTGCGCTCGCAGATCGTCCAGCAATGGCTGAAAAGCGAGGCGGGCATCGACTATCCGCGCGTGGTCGGTGGTTACAAGGCCATGCGCACCTTCCTTCTGCAGGCCACCGACGAGGCGGTACAGGCGTGCGATTTCGTGCTGGTGGGCGGGATGACCGGCACCGGCAAGACCGAGGTGATCAGCCAGCTGAGCAACAGCCTGGACCTGGAGGCGCACGCCAATCACCGAGGCTCCAGCTTTGGCAAGCGCGCCACTGGCCAGCCCGAGCAGATCGATTTCGAAAATGCTCTGGCCATCGATCTGCTCAAGCGCCGTGCCGCGGGACAGCAGCAGTTCGTGCTGGAAGATGAGGCGCGTCTGATCGGCCGCTGCTCCTTGCCATTACCGCTGTATCAGGCGATGCAGCATCATCCCCTGGTGTGGCTGGAGGACAGCGTGGCCAACCGTGTGGAGCGGATTCTGCAGGCCTACGTGGTCGAGTTGTGTGCCGAGTTCGTTGCAGCCCAGGGTGCCGAGGCAGGCTTCACCGCGTTCGCCGCGCGCCTGCGCGAGAGCCTGGCCAATATCACCCGTCGCCTGGGCGGCGAGCGTTATCAGCGCCTGGCGGCGATCATGGACCAGGCGCTGGAGGAGCAGGCGCGCGACGGCCAGGTCGATACCCATCGCGGCTGGATCGAGGCCTTGCTGGTCGAGTACTACGATCCTATGTACGTGTTCCAGCGCGAGAGCAAATCCGGGCGGATTGAATTCGCCGGGGAGCAGCAGGCTGTGGTGGAATACCTGCGTAAGCGAAACGGCGGGTGAGGTGGGCACTTTCCTTCTGCCGTAGCGTCATAGACTGGGCCTAGGGTCTGTTGCCGTTTCGCGCACGGCTCGCGTCGAAACGGCAACAGACCCTAGCAGGCCGTTGAAAACTACCTGCGTTGCCATTGCTGCGTTAAAAACAGGCTCGTGCGCGAGCCCGATCAAAATGCTCATTTATAGCTCGTAAAGTCGAACACGACCCCGGTCGTTTTTCACCTGTTTTTGCGGGGCCGCCATCGGTATTGCACTGGCTGCCTCGCCTACGTTTTCAACAGCCTGTTATACGTAGTCATATCCGTTCGAGGAGTGTGGTCGATGAAACACTGGATCTGTTTACCGCTGCTTGCGCTGGTGCTCACCGGCTGCGCCGGCAAGACCGTTTACCGTGAGACCTGTGCCAATCAACTGGATGCCGCCTGGAAAGAGCTGAGCATCGCCGAGGCCGAGGGTTTCGCCGGTACGGTGAGCTATTCCAAGGCGCTTTCGCTGCTTACCGCTGCCAAGACCCAGCAGCAGTTCGAAGCCTACGAAGGCTGCACCAGCAAGGCCGAGCGTGCGCGCTTTTACATCCGCGAATCGCGAGCGGGGCGTTGATGCAACTCGATTTCGCCGATCTGAGCCCGCTTGAGGCCTACCGCTGGCTGGCCTCCAGTGTCACCCCGCGGCCTATCGCCTGGGTTTCGACCCGTTCGGCCGACGGCGTAGCCAACCTGGCGCCGTTCAGTTTCTTTCAGGTGATCAGCGACAACCCCCCGACCTTGCTGGTCAACGTCAACACTCGCGATGACGGCAGCCTCAAGGACAGCCTGCGCAACGCCCAGTCCAGTGGCGAACTGGCGATCCAACTGGTCAGCTTCGCCCAGGCCGAGGCGATGAATGACAGCGCTGCGATCCTGCCCCATGAGGTCAGCGAGTTCGCCCACTGTGATATCGCCAGCCAGCCGTGCGAGCGCATCGACGTGCAGCGCGTCGTTGGCGCAGCGGTGACCTTCGAATGCCGCGTAGCGCAGATCCAGCCCTATCCGCCGCAACAACCCAATTGCCACCTGATCTTCGCCGAAGTGCTGCTGGCGCACATTGATGATGCGGTGCTCAACGAGCAGGGGCGTATCGACCCGCTCAAGCTCGATCTGGTCGGTCGCCTGGGGGGCAGCGCCTACTGCCGCACACGTGACCTTTTCCAGATGCAGCGGCCCTGAACCCGTTCTGAAAACGACGTCCAGTTAACTCTCCCGGCCATCTTGGCGTCTGCTGGCTTGTCGCCAGTAGCGCTGCGCTCCTATGTTCCAGAATTCGGGGCTAGCTGCAGTAGGCAGGAGGATGTCATGGGTGGCTCATTGAGCAAGCGGCTGGCCAGTCTGAGCACGGCCAGCAAGTTGATGCTGGGTTTTGCTTTGGTATTGATTCTGACCGCTCTGGTGGCTGTTACCGGTTTGCTGGCGTTGCGTGAAGTCAGTGCTGGCGCTGAGCTGCAGCAGCGCATGAGCGCGCTGGGTGAGCAGGTGCTGCGCATGCGTCAGAGCGAGCAGGCGTTCGCGCTGAGTGGCGATAGTCAGCACGCCGCGCGTCTGGCCGAACAGGCCGAGGCGATTCTGCAGGCCGGGCAGGCACTGCAAGGTGAGCTCGATAGCGACAGGGCCGCGATTCTGGCGCAGGTCGAGCCTGCACTGGCCGACTACCGCAGCGCTTTTGCCCGCTACGTTGAACTCACCGACAACATGCAGCTGTCCTTGCAAGCCGCCGACTGGCTGGTGGTCAGCGCGGCCAACAGCCTGGATCTGCTGCAGGAAGGGCTGACCGAAGACGGCGTCGACCTGCTCAAGAGCTCCCAAGGCGAGCAGGGCGGTGATTCGGTCCTGCAGGCCGGCAAGGTCGGCAAGATTCATCAACTACTGCTGCAGGCGTTGGATCAGGCACGCCAGCGCCTGGAGGCCAGCCGGCGCAGCGATAGCAGTGAGCTGGCGGAAATTGCCCAGGCAGGCGAGGCGCAAGCCCTGGCTGCCGAGTTGCGCGATGCGCTGGACGATCCCGGCTATGCCGCGGTGCTCGGCGAGGTGGTGGTCAACGTCGACTCCTTCAATGAGCGCCTGAAGGAATACGCCACCCAGTTGCAGCAACAAAAACAGGTATACGGGCAACTGGTCGCTCAGGTCGAGCAGTTGCTGCAGCGAGTCGAGCTGGCCCTGGACACGCAACGCCAGGCCATGCATGCCGAGCGTCAGGCCAGCAGCGGTCTGATCATCCTGGCAGCGGCCCTGGCGCTGCTTTTCGGTCTTGGCGCGGCGATCATGATCAGCCTGGCCATCGTGCGTCCGCTCAAGCGCGTGATCGGCCTCGCCGAATCCATTGCCAGTGGCGACCTCAGCGTACGTATCGAACAGGATCGGCGCGATGAAATCGGGCAGCTGCTGGCTGCCATGCAAGGGATGTCCGCCAACCTGCGCGATATGGTCGGCCGCCTGCAGGGGGGTGTGGCGCAGATTTCCAGCTCCGCCCAAACCCTCTCGACAACTGCCGAGCAGACGCGCCAGGGCGTCAATGGTCAGAAGCTGGAGACCGATCAGGTCGCCACCGCCATGAGCCAGATGACGACCACGGTGCACGAGGTGGCACGCAATGCCGAGGCCGCAGCGGCTTCCACTGAACAGGCTGACCAGCGTGTCGGTGCCGGTAGCCAGGTGGTGCGCCAGACCCTGCAGCGCATCGAGCAATTGGCTCGCGCCATGGACGCCACTACCGAGAGCATTCAGCGCCTGAGCCAGAACACTCAGCGTATCGATGCCGTACTCGAGGTGATCAAGAGCGTGGCCGAGCAGACCAACCTGCTGGCGCTCAACGCGGCCATCGAAGCGGCGCGCGCCGGAGAACAGGGGCGCGGTTTCGCGGTGGTCGCCGATGAGGTAAGGGCGCTGGCAAAACGCACTCAGCAATCCACGGCGGAAATCGAGTCGCTGATCGCGGCCTTGCGCGAGGGTAGCCGCCGCGCCGTGACGGACATGGAGCAGAGCGCCAGCCTGGTGAATCTCACGGTTGGCGACGCCAACCAGACCGAAGGCGCCCTGGCGGCCATTGCCGAGGCGGTGAGCCTGATCTCGGAGATGAATCAGCAGATCGCTGCCGCGGCCGAGCAGCAGACTGCCGTGGCCGAGGAAATCAACCGCAGCGTCACCTCGATCCGCGATATTGCCGATCAGTCAGCTACGGCCATGGACGAAACCGCTGCGTCGAGCATCCAGCTGGCTGAGCTGGGGCGGGAGCTGCAGGGCATGGCAGGGCACTTTCGCATGACATAGCGTCTGCCCTCACAGTTTCGTGAGCAAACTTTGCATAGCGCTATGCCACGCCTCGGCGCCCCAGTAGCATCGGTGTTCTGCATAAGGAGCCAACGATGCGAACCAAACTCGATGCCTGTCTCGACTCGGTCAATCAGGTATTGCTGGGCAAAGAGGCGCAGGTGCGCCTGGCCCTGACCTGCCTGCTGGCGCGTGGTCACCTGCTGATCGAAGACCTGCCGGGCATGGGCAAGACCACTCTCAGCCATGCCCTGGCGCGCGTGCTGGGGCTGAGTTTCCAGCGTATTCAGTTCACCTCCGACCTGTTGCCGGGCGACATTCTTGGCACCTCGGTGTTCGACAAGGACAGCGGGCAGTTCGTCTTTCATCCGGGACCGATCTTTGCCGAGTTGGTGCTGGCCGATGAAATCAACCGCGCCACGCCGAAGAGTCAGAGCGCGCTGCTCGAAGCCATGGAAGAAGGGCAGGTGACCATCGAGGGCGCGACCCGGCCACTGCCCGAGCCGTTCTTCGTCATCGCCACGCAGAACCCGGTCAGCAGTGGCGGCACCTTCGCCTTGCCCGAATCCCAGCTCGATCGTTTTCTTATGCGTCTTTCGCTGGGCTATCCGGCGCAAGCTGCGGAACGGGCGTTGCTGCTGGGCGATGCCCGGCGCGATCTGCTGCCGCGTATGGAATCCATTCTCGACCATGCCGAACTGGCCCGCCTGCAGGCGCAAGTGCCGAAGGTACGCGCCAGCGATGCCCTGGTCGACTATGTGCTGCGTCTGGTCGAGGCCACGCGCAGCCAGCCGCAGTTCGCCTGGGGCCTGTCGCCGCGTGCCAGTCTGGCGCTGTTGGCGGCGGCACGGGCCTGGGCCTTGCTGGCCGAGCGTGATTATGTGATCCCCGAAGACGTGCAGGCCGTACTGCCCTCGGTGGTTGGCCATCGCCTGCGCGAGCGCGCCGACCCGGCTGGCCATGGCGGCGGCAGCCTGGTGCAATGGCTGCTGCGTGAAGTGCCGGCGCTCTGATGCGTGCCGCGTTGAAGCCGCTCTGGCAGCGCTGGCTGGCCAGGCGCATTCCGCCAGCGGCCAGCGTGCGTTTGAACCAGCGGCGTATCTTCATCCTGCCCAGCCGCGTGGGGGGCGCATTTGCCGTGGCGCTGCTGCTGATGCTGCTGGTGGGCATCAATTACCAGAACAGCCTGGCCTATGGCCTGACTTTTCTACTGATGGCGGTGTTCGTCGTCACCATTCTGCACACCTACCGCAACCTGGCCGGGCTGGTGCTCAAGGCGGGTGGCGGCGCAGCGGTGTTCGTCGGCGAGCAGGCGTGTTTTCGCGTGCGCCTGGAAAGCCGCGAGCGCGAGCACCAGGCCATCGCGCTCGGTTGGCCGCCAGCCGAGCTGATGCTGCGTGATGTGCCGCGCCAGGGGCAGACCGAAGTGGATTTGAGCCAGCCCGCCGTGAGACGTGGCTGGCTGCGACCCGAGCGTCTGAGGGTGGAAAGCCGTTTTCCGTTGGGCTTGCTGGTGGCCTGGAGCTGGGTCGATCTGGATCAGGCGGTGCTGGTCTACCCGCGGCCGTTGGAGGGTGAGCTGCCGTTGTCGGCGGGCCTGGACGACGAGGAGGAAGAGGGCATGCGTGCGCGCGGCCAGGGTGCCGATGATTTCCAGGGGCTGCGCGAGTATCAGCCTGGCGATTCGAAACGGCGCCTGGACTGGAAAGCCTATTCACGTGGACAGGGCCTGTTGGTCAAGGATTTCGCCATGCTCAGCGGGCGTGACCTGTGGCTGGATTTCGACAGCCTGGGAGGCGACAGTGAAACGCGCCTTTCGCTGCTCTGTCATTGGGTGCTGCAGTTATCACAGCGTCAGCAGGCCTTCGGTCTGCAACTGCCGGGGCAGGTGATTGCCCCGGATTATGGCGAGGGCCACCGCGATGCCTGCCTGCGTGCCCTGGCGCTGTTCGGAGCGCGCGCATGAGCAGCCTGCCGGGTATCCCGCGTATTGCTCTGATCTGGTTGCTGGTCGCCCAGGTGCTGGTGATCGTGCCGCATCTGCTGCATCTGCCGTTGTGGATGATCGCGCTGTGGCTGGGCGCAGCGGCCTGGCGCGTACAGATCTTTCGCATGCGGGCGCGCTATCCCAATGGCTGGGCCAAGGGCGGCCTGGTGCTGCTGGTATTGGCTGGCATCCTGCTTTCGCGCGGCACACTGGTGGGGCTGGATGCCGCGTCGGTGCTGCTGATCGCCACCTTCACCCTCAAGCTGCTGGAGATGCGCACGCGGCGTGATGCGCTGGTGCTGATTTTCCTCGGTTTCTTCTGCGTGGTGACCGCCTATCTGTTCGAAGACGGCATTCTTGCCGCGCTCTACAGTCTGTTGCCGGTCACTGCCTTGCTGGCTGCCCTGGTTGGATTGCAGCACAGTGGTTTCGCCGAACGCCCCTGGCCGACCCTGCGCCTGGCCGGTGGGCTGCTGCTGCAGGCGATACCGCTGATGGTGCTGCTGTTCGTCTTCTTCCCGCGCATGGGGCCGTTGTGGTCGCTGCCACTGCCCAGTGATAAGGGCGTTACCGGGCTGTCGGACAGCATGGAACCGGCCGATATCGCCGAACTCAGTCGCTCCCCGGCCTTGGCCTTTCGCGCCAGCTTCGAAGGTGACGTGCCGCCGCGCGAACAACTGTACTGGCGCGCCCTGACACTGGAGCGTTTCGATGGCCGGCGCTGGTCGCAGTCCGGTTACGCTGATGTACCCGTCGCGCCGCAGTGGAGCAAGGCCGGCG
Source organism: Pseudomonas oleovorans subsp. oleovorans (assembly GCF_002197815.1). Taxonomy (GTDB): domain Bacteria; phylum Pseudomonadota; class Gammaproteobacteria; order Pseudomonadales; family Pseudomonadaceae; genus Aquipseudomonas; species Aquipseudomonas oleovorans. The sequence continues at coordinate 94,053 of NZ_NIUB01000007.1, read as the reverse complement.
AACCGCTCGATTACAGCATCATCATGCAGCCCAGCGGTAAGCGCTGGCTGTACGCGCTGGATGTCGGCGAGATGGCGCAGGACAGCGGGCGGATGATGAACGACTTCCGTTGGCAGAGACTGCGTCCGGTGGATCGGCCCCTGCTGTACCAGGTGCGTTCCTGGCCGGAGGCCATGCGGGAGGCGCAGGCCGAACCGCCAGGTATCCGGCAGGCGCTGCAATTACCCGAGCAGGGCGACCCGCGCAGTCGCGCCTGGGCGGCTGAACTGAAGGAGCAGTATCCGCAGAGCGACGCATTAGTGGCGGCAGTGCTGCAGCATTTTAACCGTGAACCCTACGTCTACACACTGCGCCCGCAGCCTCTGGGCAGCGACAGCATCGACGATTTCCTGTTCAACACCCGGCGTGGTTTTTGCGCGCACTATGCCGGCGCCATGACCTTCGTGCTGCGTGCCGCGGGTATTCCCGCGCGGGTGGTGGCCGGTTATCAGGGCGGCGAGCTCAATCCCAATGGCAACTACATCCAGGTCCGTCAGTTCGACGCCCATGCCTGGGTCGAGTACTGGCAGCCGGGCCGTGGCTGGCGCAGCGTCGATCCGACTTTTCAGGTAGCACCGGAGCGTATCGAGCAAGGGCTGGAAGAGGCCTTGGCCGAGGAGGATGGTTTTCTCGACGATCAACCCTTCTCGCCACTGCGCTACCGCGAGCTGGCCTGGCTCAATCAGCTGCGCATGAGCTGGGAGAATCTCAATTACGGCTGGCAGCGCTGGGTGCTGGGGTACCAGGGCGAGCAGCAGCTGAAACTGCTGCAGAACTGGTTCGGCAGCCTCGATTGGCAGCGTCTGGCGCTCGTTCTGGTGGGCACCGGAGCGCTTCTGATTGGCCTGCTGGCGCTGTGGTTGCTCAAGCCCTGGCAACAGCGGCCTGATCCGCAACGCCAGGCGTTTCGCAAGTTCGAGCGGCTGTTGGCGCGCCATGACGTGCGCCGGGAAGCGGGTGAGGGCGCACGCTCCTTCGCGTTGCGCGCGGCGCGGCAGTTGCCCGAGCAGGCGGAGCAGATCGAGACATTTGCCCGATGCTTCGAGCAGCAGCGCTATGCCGGCGGGCCCGCGTCGCGTGATGCCCTGCGGCAGGCATTGAGTGATTTGCGCAGAGCATTACCCTGGCGCCTGTCGCGTTAGCGACCATTGGTCACTTGTTTGAGTGGGGGCCGGGTTGTTAGCTTGATGCATCGTCGTTTGGGAGGATCGAGCATGAGCGATTTCATCGAACATTGTTTGGGGCGTGTCCTGGCTCTGCAGGTGCGGCTGTATGCCTGCCAGGCGCGGTTGGCTGACTGCACTGACACCGAGGCCTTGCACGACCTGCGCATCGCCCTGCGGCAATTGCGCAGCCTGTTGCGTCCGCTGCGCGGTTTGCCGGCTGTGGATGCTCTGGAGCAGGGAGCCGCAGTGCTGGGCCGCCTCAGTGGGCCGCTGCGTGATCGTGAGGTGTTGGTGGCCGAGCTGACTCGTCTGGGCCTGGTGCATCTGGCGCCTGCCGATGAGGCGCAGCGCGCCGCAGGTTACGTTGCCATTGCCAGCAGTGGCGAGTTGGCCGACCTGATGCTGTTGCTCGACGGCTGGCCGGCGAATTGGCGTGAAGCTGCCAGGCAAGGCCAATTGAACGATGTGGACAAGCGCATCCGGCGCCGCCTGCGGCGCCAGCAACGACAACTGGCCCGCGCCTTACGCGATCCGGCGCATGACCGCCATCGCCTGCGCCTGCTGATCAAACGCGTGCGCTACGCTGCTGAAACCTACCCGGCACAAAGTCGTTTGAGCAAGGCGGTGCAGCTCAGGCTCAAACGTGCGCAAAGCGCCCTTGGCGACTGGCATGACCACCTGCAGTGGCTGGCGCAGGCCGATGCGCTGGCGTCGCTGGGCCCTTGCCGGGCAATCTGGCTGCAGGCTCAGCAGGCGGCCGAGCAACGCGCTGATGGAGCCCTGCTGGCACTGTATGGCGATTTTCCCAGCGTGGAATAAGGCGACATTTTCGCCGCAAATATGACCGAATAAGCATCCTTGCGGACTATCGTTCAGTTGCCACCATCCCCTAAGATCGTCGCCATCGATGAATGCCGAGGTGCGTATGATCTTTTCCGAAATGCTCGAAGCGGTGCGCCGCGATGCCGATGCCGTGGTGATTCCGGCCGAATGGGGGCAGGGGCGCGCCAGTTTCGGTGGTCTGGTGGCGGCTCTGGCGTTCGAGGCGATGCGCGCCAAGGTGCCGCAGGGCCGACCGGTACGCTCGCTGGCCATCACCTTCGTCGGCCCCGTGGCGCCGGATGTTCCCGTCAGTTTCCAGGCCGAGGTGCTGCGCGAGGGCAAGGCGGTCAGCCAGATGTTCCTACGCGCGGTTCAGGACGGACAGGTGGTGACCGTGGTGCAGGGCAGCTTTGGCGCATCGCGCCCTTCGGCGATTGCCGTGGAGGCGCTTGCCGCGCCGCAGATCACGCCGGTGGAGCAGTGCCAGGAGTTGCCCTACGTGCGCAACGTCACGCCGGAGTTCACGCGCTTTCTGGCCATGCGCTGGGGAATTGGCGGTATGCCTTTCAGCAACACGCCATCGCGGCAGATGGGCGGCTGGGTGCGTTTGCGTGGTGAGCGCGAGCCACAGGCGCTCAGCGAGGCGCACTTGCTGGCACTGGTCGATGCCTGGCCGCCTGCGCTGCTGCCCTATCTGAAAAGCCCGGCGCCGGGCAGCTCGCTGACCTGGACCATCGAGTTCGTTCAGCCGCTACACACTCTCAGCAGCGAAGACTGGTGCCTGTATCGCGCGGACATCGAATATGCCCGCGATGGTTACGGGCACGTAGCGGCGGCGATGTGGACACCTGCAGGTGAGCTGATCGCCTTGAGCCGGCAGACCGTGACCGTATTTGCCTGATTCAGTGGCGCCGGCGTTGGCGCCAGGCGCGCCACCACGCGCCGCTGAAGAGAAAGCGCGGGAACGTCACGCACTGCTCCAACAGCAGGCGCTTCAGCGCATCGCTCTTGCTGGCGAAGGGTTCCGCAGGCTGTTGCTCCAGTCTGTGGCCGTGAGCTTGCAGCGCCAGGGAGGCGATCAGGCCGATGCTGCCCAGTGCCAACGGCACGAACCGCAGATGCCATAGGCCGATCAGCAGCAGTATCAGCGACAGCAGGAACAGTGGCACGGCGATCAGGTGCAGCAGCAGATTGGTGGGATGCCGATGCTGGCTGGCGTAATGACGCCATTGCCAGGCCAGCAGGTTGGGGTGACGTTTGCTCATGGGACGATCCTCGACTCGATAAGACGAGTCTAGGATCGCCGCCAATGCAGAGCGAATTGCTCCTGGCTATGGCGCAGATAGGCTTATGCCTAAAGGGCCACCTCTACAGGCGCAACTGGCCGATGGCCTTGTTCAGCTCGCCTGCCAGTTGGGCGAGTTGCTGACTGGTGGCGGCCGATTCGAGGGTCTGCCCGACGGTCTGTTCGGTGACGTCACGAATGCCCACCACCGAGCGGCTCATTTCTTCGGCCACCTGGCTCTGCTGTGTGGCGGCCACGGCGATCTGTGTATTGCTGTCGCGCATCAGCGCCACGGCGGCGGTGATCGCCGCCAGCGACTCGCCGGCTTCTTGCGCCAGTTGTACGCAATGGTTGGCGTTCTCCGAGCTTTCGCGCATGAACTCCACGGCGTCGCGGGTGCCGCCCTGCAGGTTGCCGATCATCTGGGTGATTTCGTCGGTGGAGTCCTGCACGCGCTTGGCCAGGTTGCGCACCTCGTCGGCGACCACGGCGAAGCCGCGACCCATTTCACCGGCGCGGGCGGCCTCGATGGCGGCATTGAGGGCGAGCAGGTTGGTCTGTTCGGCGATGCCGTGAATCACACCGACCACGCGGCTGATGTGCTGGCTGTCTTCGGCCAGGCGCTCGATGCTGGCGGCGCTTTGGCGTACGCCCTGCGACAGGGCTGCGATGGATTGCTCGACCCGTTCGACCACCTGCTGGCCTGCGCGCGCTAGCTGATCGGCATTGAGCGACTGATCGCGGGTGGTACCAGCGTGATCGGCGATATGCTGCACGGTCGCCGACATCTCGTTGATCGCGGTGGCAGCCTGATCGGTTTCACTTTGCTGGCTGAGCATGCCCTGACGCACCGCCCCCATGCGCTCGGCCATATCGCGGGTGCCACTGTTCAGCTCGTCAGCCACCTGGCCGACGGTGCCGACCACGCGCTGATAGCCGGCTTGCATGGCGTTGAAGGCGGCGGCCATCTGGCCGACCTCGTCACGGCTGCTCAGAGGGACGCGCAGGGACAGGTCGCCGCTGCGCTCGGCTTGCAGTATCACGTCCTTGAGGGTGTTGAGATGGCTGAGCAGAAAGCGGATCAACAGCTGCGAAGCAGCCAGCAGCAACAGCATCAACACGGCAACTGCGACGGCATAGGTCAGCGCGTGCTGGGCGAACAGGTCGAGCAGGCTGGGCGCGCGCGCCATGACCGCCAGGGTGCGTCCATCGCTGAGGGTGACGCGCTGCGCGCCGATCACCGGCGAGTCGCCTAACCGGGCGTCATGCTGCACGGCCTGCCAGCCACTGGCGTCGGGGCCACCTTGAGCACCTGGCAGGCTGCCGTTGCCCACCTGGATGTTGCTCGAACTGGGCAGTGCCGCCTGCTGCGGCCACTGCTGGAGCAGGCGCGCCTGCGCGATTGCAGCCTGCTTGGCATCGGCGCTGCGTGCCTGCTGTTCGGTATGCAGGGCGAACAGCACCAGCATCAGACTGATGACGAAGGCAACGGCATTGACCGCCCAGAATTTGTACTTCAGAGAAAGATCGCTGATCCAGGCGCCCATGCTGTTGTTATCCGTCTCGCTGCGTTCGCTATTGGCCAAGTGCCAGCAGTATGCATCGGTACACAGCCAGGGTCTTGACGCCAATCAATACTCTGGCGCCTTAGTCTTCCACTATGGCTGGCATATCGAAGAACGCTCGCGCACAGGCTGTGGTCTGTGCCGCCAGGGTTTCCTCGCTTTGCCCGCGGTGCAACGCCACCTCGCGCAGCACCTCGCCGAGAAAGGCAGGCTCGTTACGCCCGCTCTTGGGCTTTGGCCGCAGGCTGCGCGGTAACAGGAAGGGCGCATCGGTCTCCAGCATCAGGCGCTCGCCGGGGATATCCTTGAGCAGCGGATGCAGGTGCGTACCGCGACGTTCGTCGCAGACCCAGCCGGTGATGCCGATATGCAGGTCGAGATCGAGATAGGCATAGAGTGCAGAGCGTTCGCCAGTAAAGCAGTGCACCACGGCCGCTGGCAGTCGGTCACGATAGTCATGCAGGATTTCCAGCAGGCGCTGGCTGGCTTCGCGTTCATGCAGAAACACCGGCATCTGCAATTCGACGGCAAGCGCCAGTTGTTCTTCCAGGGCTTTTTCCTGTGCCGGGCGTGGCGAGAAATCGCGATCGAAGTCCAGCCCGCATTCACCCACGGCGCGTACTGGTGGTTGCGCCAATAGCGCCTTGAGGGTAGCGCTGCTGGCGCCGTTCCACGAGCTGGCGTCGTGCGGATGGACCCCGGCGGTGCTGAACAGGCGCTGGCCGCTGTTATCCAACTGTCGGCAAAGTGCGAGGCTCGCCTCGCTTTCATTCAGACTGGTGCCGGTCAGCACCAACTGACACACCCCGGCTGCATAGGCGCGTTCGAGCAGCGCCTCGGCCTGCACCGCGAGGCTGGGGTGGGTGAGATTGACGGCAATATCGATGAGTTGCATGGTGCCACCTGTTGAACGCGAGGGGGCAGAATAGCAGATGCTATCCGTTCGTCAGGAAGTCGATTTAAAACAATAAGTTGGTCGCTGTTTTTAAGGTTGATGCAAGGTTGTGGGGTGGCGCGGCAGCGCTCGGCTGTGCCAATCTCCGCGCCCCTGCCGCCCTTGGAGCTTGTTTGGCGGGTATACGGTCAGTAGCCGCCTGTCGCGTATTGGCGTACAGCAGCCACCAACCGGATGAGGCTTCGGCGGTCTACCGCCTTCCCTGGAGAGTCGATGTCGCGATTGCTGCTGATCCTGTGCCTACTGGCTGCGCTGCCGTTGTCGGTCAGTGCGCGCGTGGCCGGCCCGCCGGAGGTCGGCAGTCAGGCCCGCAGTGCGCGCGATCTGCCGACGATTCGCAGCAGTGGTGAGCTACGGGTGCTGGTCAATCAGAGCCGCAACAGCTCGGGCTCGGTCAAGGGCCAGAGCATTGGCGTCGAATATCACCGCCTACGGGCGTTCGAGCAGTACCTCAACCGCAATGCCCGAGATGGTCGCAGCCTCAGACTGAAGATCATCCCCAAAGCCAAGGATCAGTTGCTTGGCGCATTGCAGCGCGGCGAGGGCGATCTGGTTGCGCCCGGCGAACTGCTCAATGTGCGCACCGGGCATGATGTCAGTGCCAGTACGGCGATTCGCCGCGGAGTACCGCTGGTGCTGGTGTCGAAGCAGGGTAACCGGCATTACCGCAGCCTCGAACAGCTGGCCGGGCGTAGTCTTTCATTGCCAGCGGGTAGCGCCGTGGGTGACGCGCTACGGTTGATCAACCAGCAACTGGCTGAGCGCAAACTGCCGCCCATCGTGGTCGAGTGGGTCGACCCCAGCCTGGCCGTCGAAGATGTACTGGAAATGGTCCAGGCCGGCATCTTCGAGCGTACTGCGGTGGAGCTGCCGATCGCCGAACGTTGGGCCAAGGTGATGCCCAAGTTGCGCGTCGACAAGCATCTGGTCCTGGCACGTGATGGCGACATGAAATGGTTCATGCGCCCCGATGCGCCGATGCTACGAGCCAGTATCGACCGTTTCTTCAGTAGCTATCAGAGCCCGGCCGACCAGGATGCGGCGTTCCAACGTGTCTATCGCCGCTTATACAAGGTGCATTCGCCGCTGGGGCGCACTGAACGACAGCGTCTGGAGAAGGTGCGCCCGGTGCTGCAGCAGCATGCCGAGCAGCAGGGTTTCGATTGGCTGATGCTGGCTGCGCTAGCATTCAAGGAGTCGACGTTGAACCCATCGGCGCGCGGCGCCAGCGGCGCGACCGGGCTGATGCAGATCACCCCGGCGGCAGCGCGTAGCGTCGGGGTGAGCAACATTCAGAACCTCGACGGTAACGTCCAGGCCAGCAGCAAGTACCTGGCGATGATCCGCCGCAACTTCTTCAACAGCCCGCAGCTCAACGAGCGCGAGCGCATGGCCTTCGTCCTGGCTGGCTACAACCTGGGGCCGCAGCGGGTGCAGAGCCTGCGCGCCGAGGCTCGCAGGCGTGGCCTCAATCCCAATCAGTGGTTCTTCCAGGTCGAACGTGTGGCCATGGAGCAGATGGGCATGGGCGTGGTGAGTTATGTGAATGCGGTGAATAAGTACTACCTTGCTTATGACCGTGAGCGCTATCTGCTCGAACCGTAAAGGCAGCGTCTGACGGCCAAGTAGATATTTATTTGATATTAATTGCCGGTGTTTTGCTGTTTTTTAATCGAGTGCATTGGATATTCTGTGCGCCATCAACTCCACACACGAAGGAAGGGTTGTAATGAACAACCTGATCAAGAACATCACCGCCACCCAGGCCAGCTTCGGCATCACGCATCCTGCGTTCAGGTACCAGCAAGAAGGCCCGCACATGCGGGCCTTCTTGCATCAAGCGCTGAACGATCAGGCGGTAGCGGCCTGATCAGCTTTCTTTTCCTGCGCAATGACCTGCTGCGCCAGTTCGATCATCTGCTCGCGCATCCAGCGGTTGGCCGGGTCCTGATCGGTACTCTCATGCCAGTACAGGTGCGTTTCCAGCGCCGGCACATCACCGACCGGTAAGGTCACATGATGCAGGTTGTGGCGGCGGGCGAAACGCTCCGGCACGGTCATCACCATGTCGGTCTGCTGTATCACGCTACTGGCCATCAGATAGTGTTGCGAGCGCAGGGCAATCTTGCGCTGGATGCCCATCTTGCCAAGGGCCAGATCCACATAGCCTAAGCCACTGCGGCGGCTGGAGATGTGGATGTGGCTCAGCGACAGGTATTCGTCGAGGCTGATCTTTTCCTTGGCCATTGGGTGGCCAGGGCGCATGGCGCAGACATAGCGATCATCCAGCAGCTTGACGTGACGAACCTGCGGGTCGGTATTGAGTGGCGCGTCGACGGCAAAATCGAGCCGGCCGGCGGCCAGCTCCTTGGTGGTTTCGCGGCGCTTGGCCAGGAAGCTCTCGATGCATACGCTCGGCGCCAGGCGACGCAGGCGCTGGAACAGCGGTGGCAGGAGGATCTGCTCCGACAGGTCGGTCATGCTGATGCGGTAGGTCTTGCCGGCCTGCTGCGGGTTGAAGGTTCGGCTTTCCTGCACGGAAACGCGCAACAACTGCAGGGCGTTGCGTACCGGACCGATGATGTTCTGCGCCATCGGCGTCGGCACCATGCCCTGGGCGGTGCGCACGAACAGCGGGTCGTTGAAGGTTTCGCGCAGACGGGCGAGGGCGTTGGAAACCGCTGGCTGGGTAATGCCGACGATCTGCCCGGCACGGGTCAGGTTGGCCTCGGTGTAGATGGCGTCGAAGACGATGAAGAGGTTCAGATCCACCTTGGTCAGGTTCATGCCGGCAGTGCTCCAGGGGGCGTCGATATCAATCGATCATATATAGGTTATGAATGTTCATACACGCTGAAAATAGGTTAGATAAATCCTAAGCGCTGTTCTAGCATCATTTCCACAACCTCTCACCCTTTATTACAAACAGGTAATTCCATGGATTTCGCCTATTCCCCGAAGGTTCAAGAGCTGCGTGAGCGCGTCAGTGCATTCATGGAGGCGCACATCTACCCGGCTGAAGCGGTGTTCGAGCAGCAGGTGGCCGAAGGTGATCGTTGGCAGCCGACCGCGATCATGGAGGAGCTGAAGAACAAGGCCAAAGCCGAAGGTCTGTGGAACCTGTTTCTGCCCGAGTCGGACTACGGCGCCGGCCTGACCAACACCGAATATGCACCGTTGGCGGAGATCATGGGTCGCTCGCTGATCGGCCCCGAGCCGTTCAACTGCGCCGCGCCGGATACCGGCAACATGGAAGTGCTGGTGCGTTACGGCAACGAGGCGCAAAAGCAGCAATGGCTGGAGCCGCTGCTGTCCGGCGAGATTCGTTCCGCCTTTGCCATGACCGAGCCGGGCGTGGCCTCGAGCGACGCCACCAACATGCAGGCCAATGCTCGCCGCGAGGGCGATGAGTGGGTCATCAACGGTCGCAAATGGTGGACCTCCGGTGCCTGCGACCCGCGCTGCAAGGTGATGATCTTCATGGGTCTGACCAACCCGGACGCGCCGCGCCACCAACAGCACTCGATGATCCTGGTGCCGATGGATGCGCCAGGCGTCACCGTACTGCGCCCGCTGCCGGTGTTCGGTTATGACGATGCGCCGCATGGCCATGCCGAAGTGTTGTTCGAGAACGTGCGCGTGCCCTACGAGAGCGTACTGCTCGGTGAAGGGCGTGGCTTCGAGATCGCCCAGGGGCGCCTCGGCCCGGGCCGCATCCACCACTGCATGCGTTCGATCGGCATGGCCGAGCGCGCCCTGGAGCTGATGTGCAAGCGCGCCGTTTCGCGCACCGCCTTTGGCAAGCCGCTGGCGCGCCTGGGTGGCAATATCGATCACATCGCCGATTCGCGCATGGAGATCAACCAGGCGCGTCTGCTGACCCTGAACGCGGCCTACATGATGGATACCGTGGGCAACAAGATCGCCGCCAGTGAAATCGCCCAGATCAAGGTGGTGGCGCCCAACGTGGCGCTCAAGGTGATCGACCGGGCGATCCAGATGCATGGCGGTGCCGGGGTTTCCAACGACTTCCCGCTGGCCTACTGGTACGCCATGCAGCGCACCCTGCGCCTGGCCGATGGCCCGGACGAGGTGCATCGCGCAGCCATCGGCAAGTTTGAGATTGGCAAGTACGTGCCGCGCGACGTGATGAAAGCCAGCCGCTGATCCCGCAAGCCAAAGCAAAGAGACCCGCATTTGCGGGCCTCTTTGTTTGTCTGTCGTCGACTTTGCTGCTCGGTCGTCCGGCTACGCCGTTTCTCAGTGTTCCGGGGCTTTATGGTCGCGGGTATTGAGCAGCGACAGGATCACCCCGCCTGCCAGCAGGCCCAGGGTGACGCCAAGCGAGAGCAGGGCGGGAACCTTGATCAGGTCGTGCAGGAAGATCTTGCCGCCGATATACATCAGCACCAGCGCCAGGGCGTACTTCAGGTAGATGAAGCGGTGCATCAGTGCGGCCAGGGCGAAATACAGCGCGCGCAGGCCGAGAATGGCGAAGATGTTCGAGGTGTAGACGATGAACGGGTCCTGCGAGATGGCCAGTACCGCCGGCACGCTATCCACCGCGAACACCAGGTCGGCCAGTTCGATCAGCACCAGCGCCAGCAGCAGCGGGGTGGCATAGAGCAGCGGCTTGCCACTGACCTGATCCTTCAGACGCACCAGGAACTTGCCTTCGTGCAGCTCATCGGTGACGCGAATGTGCTTGCGCACGAAACGGATCACCGGATTCTGCGCCAGGTCTGGATGCGACTCTTCGTCACCGCTGCGCAGCATCTTGACGCCGCTGAAGAGCAGGAAGGCGCCAAAGATGTAGAGAATCCAGTCGAACTGCTGCACCAGCGCCGTGCCCAGGCCAATCATGATCGCGCGCAGCACGATCACCCCGAGAATGCCCCAGAACAGCACGCGGTGCTGGTATTTACGCGGGATGTTGAAGTAGCCGAGGATCATCGCCATGACGAAGACGTTGTCCATCGACAGCGATTGCTCCACCAGGAAGCCGGTGTAGTACTCCATCGCCTTGGTACCGCCGAGCTGCCACCAGATCCAGCCGCCGAAGGCGACGCCGACACTGAAGTAGCCGGAATACAGCAGCAGGCTTTCGCGCATCTCGATTTCATGCTGATCGCGATGCAGCACGCCGAGGTCGAGTACCAGAAGGGTGATGATCAGTATCAGGAAGGCCAGCCAGAACCAGCCGGGGGTACCGAAAATGGGGGATGTCAAAAAGGCAAGTAGAGCGTCCATGAGCCCTCCCTTATGTCTGCCTGAGTTGAAAGAAATCGACTCAGTGACTCCGACATCACGGTGAGAAAACTCACCGCCAGAGGGGCCCGGCGTCACGCGCGGCGAAGATTAGCGCCGAGCCCTTACTCTGCCAAGCCCTTTGTAAGGAAATATTTTCAGGCGTCAGTAGACCCAGATTTCGACACGGCGATTACGGATACGGCCATTGTTCTGATCATTGGCCGCCACCGGTAGCTCGCTGCCCATCCCGGTGATTTCACGAAACAGTACGCCTTGTTTGGCCAGCTCACGGCGCACGGCCATGGCGCGCAGTTTCGACAGCAGTTCGGCGCGCTCGGGGTCGCTTTTCGGATCGCCGAAACCCACCAGCACCACCTTGTCCTGCAGCTTGTCGTGTTGTTTGAGATAGTCCAGCACCCGCTGCAAATCACGATGTGCTTTGTTATCCAGCGTTGCGCTGCCTTCCTGGAAGCGGAAGTTCACCGACAGGCGCTGCGCCTGCTTTGCCAGTTGCTGGTACTCCGCTGGCATTTGCGCATCTGCGGCGACCTTGACCGCCTGGACGGTCTGGGCGATGAAGCCGCTGTTGTCGACAATGGCCTGGCCGCGTGGGCTGTGGGCGAAGTCGATCAGCGCGCGTACCCAGGGATTGGCCAGTTGCGGGTCGTTGTAGAGAAACAGGCGGCGTGCCAGGGGGTAGTCCTCGGTGGCGATCAGCGTGGTGCTCGGTGGCATCGGCTGAGAATTGCCCGCAGCGACGGCGATAGCCTTGGCCTGGCGGATGTAGGGTAGGCCAATGAAACCGATGCCATTGGCATCGCTGCTCACTGCGTCGGACAGTTGGGTGCTGGATTCGAAGCGTTGCGCGTCGGCGGCGAGTGTGCGCCCGCCTGGAGCCAGCACCAACTCCTTGAAGGTGTCGTAAGTGCCGGAATTGTCATCGCGTGCGTAGGGGCGAACCTTGCCGGGTTTGCCGCCCAGCGCAGCCCAGTCTCCGATCTCGCCGGAAAACAGCTGCGCGATCTGCTCCACACTCAGCGTTCCAATCGGGTTCGATGGATGGACGATGATGGCCAGACCATCGATGGCGATGACCTGTTCACTCTGCGGACTGCGCAGATCGCCAAGGGTCGCCAGGGTAGCGGCTTCGCCATCCTTGATCGGCCGCGACGAGGCGGCCAGATCGGCGCTGCCGTCCTTGAGCGAGGTAAAACCGGTGCCAGAGCCGTGAGCGGCGACTTCGACTATCACCTGGCGGCCGTCGGCCCGTCGCGCGAGCAGGCGCTGCTCGTTTTCCCGGGCACCTTCTTCGCTGTGGATATCGTGCAGGCCCTGAGCTTCGAACAGCCCTTTGACCAGCTCCGGGCCGAGCTTGGCACCAATGGTGTTGGAGCCCTGGATGCGCAGTACCGGTTGGTTGCCCTCGGAGGCTGGTAGTGCGGCGAAGACGGAAAGAGGCAGGGCGTAGCAGATGAAACCGATCAGCAGCAGGGACAGAGTACGACCCCAGAGGTCGCGGTCGGCGGACAGGGCGCGCGGCATGCGGCAAGCACCTTCTAGTGGAGAGAAATACCGCGCAGATTAAGTCAGTCGAGTTGCAGTCATATTACAGGGCGCGTCATCGACACGCGCCCAGTTTCACGCCAGTTCCAGCCAGATCGGCGCATGGTCCGAGGGCTTGTCCATTCCACGCAGGTCGTAATCGATGCCGGCATCCTTGAAGCGCGCCTGCAGCGGCTGGCTGGCGAGGATCACGTCGATGCGCAGGCCGCGCTTGGGCTCGTCTTCAAAGCCGCGACTGCGGTAGTCGAACCAACTGAAACGATCATTCACCTCGGGGTTGAGGTGGCGGAAGCTGTCTACCAGGCCCCAGCTCTTCAGCGTCGCCAGCCATTCGCGCTCCTCCGGCAGAAAGCTGCACTTGCCGGTTTTCAGCCAGCGCAGGCGATTAGGCTCGCCGATGCCGATGTCGCAATCTTCCGGGCTGATGTTGATGTCGCCCATCACTACTAGGGCCTGCTGCGGATCGAAGTGCTCCACCAGCAGTTGATGCAGGTGGGCGTAGAAGCGCTGCTTGGCCGGGAACTTCACCGGGTGGTCACGGCTTTCGCCTTGCGGGAAATAGCCGTTCATGATGGTGACCGGGTTGCCACCCGCATCGGCGAAGGTGCCGTAGATGAAGCGGCGTTGAGAGTCTTCTCCATCGCCGGGAAACCCCTTGTGCAGGCTCAGTGGCTCCTGACGCGAGAGCAGGGCAACGCCATAGTGGCCTTTCTGGCCGTGGTAATGCACGTGGTAGCCGAGCTGACGGATCTCGGCTTCGGGGAACTGCTCATCGGCCACCTTGGTTTCCTGCAGGCCGATCACGTCCGGCTGGTGTTTTTCGATCAGGGCTTGCAATTGATGAGGGCGCGCACGCAGGCCATTGATATTGAAAGAGACGATTTTCATGGGCAGCGGGTCCTGGGCTAACGGGCATGCCATGAGAGGTATCCCGGATGATGAAAGCCTTCGCGGCATGCCTTCCCTCATCCGGTGGTTCGCGCCACCTTCTCCCGAAAGGGGAAGGGCATGAGGAAGGTGTCGCTGCGCGACTTTCAGATTAAACGGCGATGCTAGCCGATCCTCGGCGCTCGCGGCCAGCGCCTGGCGGGCATCATGAGGTGGTGCTAAGTTGGATGGGACGCGCCTGACCCACAACGCATAACAACAGAGGTCTGCCATGCCCAACAACGCTCCAGCAGAAGTGCGCATGCTTGATGGTGGTTACGCCCGCGAGGTCCGTTCGCTGCTCTACCACGCCTATCGCCACGAGCCGACCTTCGCCTACCTGTTCGAAGCGCAGCGACCGGGTTTTGATCAGCGTGTACGCGCGACGATTCGCGAACTTGTGCAGCAGCACTTCGCCGAGGATCTGCCGGCCATTGGCCTGCTGATCGATGACCGCCTGATCGGCGCAGCACTGATCGCGCCACCGCAGCGCCGCCTGGATATCACCGAAAGTTGGGGGTGGCGTCTGCGCATGCTGCTGAGCACCGGTTTCAGCTGCACCAAGCGCTATCTCGAGTACCACGATGCGGTGCTTGCCAGTCTGCCGCCCGGGCCTTACCACGTGCTGCCGCTACTGGGCATTCACCCCGAGTTTCAGGGGCAGCATCACGGCGAGCAGTTGCTCGAGGCGCTGCACGACTGGTGTGCACAGGACAGCGGCTCGCAAGGTGTGGTGCTGGATACCGGCAATGCGCGCTATCTGGACTTCTACAGGCGCCAGGGCTACGAGGAAATCGGCGAGCTGGCCATCGGCCCGGTGGTGGGGCACGTGTTCTTCCATCCCAATCCACAGCCGGTGGTGCGGGCCAGCGCTTGAGAACCTGTTCACGATCAGCTGCGCGTCGGCGCTGCTGCGTTAAAAACAGGCTCGGAATGCTCATTTACAACTCGTAAACTGCGCTTCCTCGCCTGTTTTTGCCTTGCATCGCTCTAGCTCGCAAGATCGTGAGCAGGTTCCAAGCTCCGGCTGTCTGCCCATGTCGCGAAGCCTCTGGCGCGCGCTTCGCGCCGTGGTAGCATCCCCGCCATGAGTGTATATGGACATATCCGGCGCAGCCTCGCGCTGCTGCTGATCAGTACTGGCGCCCTCGCGGCTGGCGAGCTGGACGTGCGAATCACTCCGAGCAATTCGGCGCTGAAGGCCAATATCGAGGGCTACGTCGGTAGCCTCGATGGCCGTGATACGCAGTCGTTGCGCCGTTTGCGCCGCATCGCCGAAAGCGAGGCGGACAAGGCCGCGCAGGCGCTGGGCTATTACCAGGCGCGCATCCGCAGCCATATCGAAGAGGGCGCAACGCCACGCCTGGTGCTGGAAGTCGAGCCCGGCGAACGGGTGCGCCTGCGCAACGTGGACATTCGTATCGAAGGGCCTGCCAGCGAGCTGTCTGCCTTTCGCGTACCCAGTGCCGGCCGTTTGCAGCCAGGCTCGGTGCTCAACCATGGGCGCTATGAGGACGCCAAGCGACTGATTCAGAATCAGGCCTTGCGCTATGGCTTCTTCGACGGCCGATTCTCTCGCCAGAGTTTGCAAATCGACCCGGCTGTCGGGGTGGCCGATATCGAGCTGGTGTTCGTCAGCGGGCCGCGTTACAGCCTGGGCGATATCGCCTTCAGCGGTGATTTCCCCTTCGACGAGGATCTGCTGCGGCGCATGGTGCCCTTTGCGCCAGACACCCCCTACGACTCCGAGCTGATCGCCGAGCTGTACCAGGCCCTGCAGTCCAGCGGCTATTTCGAGTCGGTGAGGGTCGATGCCATCCCGACCCAGGCCGATCAGTTGCGTATTCCAGTGGCGGTGGCGCTGCAGGTGCGTGAGCCGCGCACCATGGGCCTGGGACTGGGCTTTTCCACCGACGTCGGGCCGCGCCTGCGCGCCAACTGGACGCGCCACTGGCGCAATCCGCAGGGGCACAGCTACGGGGTGGAAACCGAATTGTCCGCTCCCAGACAGAACGTTGGCCTGTGGTACGACATTCCCGGTGACCCGCCACTGACCGACAAACTGCGCCTGGCCGGCGGTTATCAGTATGAGGAGCTGGCCAGCAAGGACAGCTTGAGCCGGCTGCTTACCCTCGGTCCGGAATGGCACAGCCAGCGCCCTGGGGGCTGGCAGCGCGTGCTGTCGGTGAAATGGCAGCGTGAGGAATATCGCCTGGGCGACGATTCCGGGTTGAGCAACTTGCTGATGCCGGGTGTCAGCTACTCGCTGCTGCGCAGCGACAATCGCCTCGACCCGAATCAGGGTTACCGCGTGCAGTTCGATTTGCGCGGCGCCGTCGATGGCGTACTGTCCGACGCAAACGTGCTGCACGGTAACGTCATGCTCAAGGGCCTGACTACCGTACTCGATAATCACCGTCTGCTCGGGCGGGTGCAGTTTGGCGGTACCGAAACCAATGGTTTTTCTGCCGTGCCGCCGTCGCTGCGCTTCTTCGCCGGTGGCGATCAGAGCGTGCGTGGTTACGACTACCAGAGTCTGTCGCCGGTGAACAATCGCGGCGACAAGATTGGCGGCCGCTACCTGTTCACCGCCAGCGCCGAGTACCAGTACAGCCTCACCGACAAGTGGCGCCTGGCGACTTTCATCGACCAGGGCAATTCCTTCAATTCGCTGGACATTCCCACCTTGAAGACTGGTGTCGGCTTCGGCGTGCGCTGGGTTTCGCCGGTGGGCCCGCTGCGCCTGGACCTCGCTCATGCGCTGGACGACGACGGTGGCGTGCGCCTGCATTTCTCCATGGGGCCTGAGCTATGAGTCGGCGCCTGCTGAAATGGCTGGCCGGAGGTCTGTTCGGTCTGCTGTTGCTGCTCGTAGCAGCTTTATGGACGCTGCTCGGTACTCAGGGTGGTAGCCGTTCGCTGCTGGCCCAGGTGCCAGGTTTGCAGGTCGACAACTTCGCAGGCCGTCTGGGCGGTGCCTGGCAGGCCGATGCGCTGATCTGGCAGCAAGACGATAGGCGGGTTGAGCTGAAGCAGTTGGACATGACCTGGTCGCCGTCCTGCCTGCTGCGCCTGACGCTGTGCCTGGATCGTCTACATCTGCGGCAGGTTGCCGTGACCTTGCCGGCCGGTGCCGAGTCGGACAGCGAACCGCTCAGCCTGCCAAATGTAAAACTGCCACTGCGCCTGCAATTGGGCGATATCCAGCTGGGTGAGCTGACTCTGGACGGCCAGCCGCAGGTGCGCGATGTCGCACTGATTGCCAGTTGGAACGAGCAGGGCGTCGACCTGCAACGTCTTGCCCTGCAGCGTGATGATCTGCGCCTGGAGGTCAGCGGTCGTCTGACGCCGCAGGGTGGTTGGCCGCTGGCCTTGAGCGGGCGCCTGCAGTTGCCGGAGGTCGATGGCAAGGCCTGGCAGGTGGCGCTGCAGGTGGGCGGCGAATTGCAACGCAACCTGACGATCGAGGCCGATAGCAGTGGCTATCTCGATGCTCGTCTGGAAGGACAGGTGCAGGCGCTGGCTGAGCATCTGCCCGCTGAACTGCGCCTGACCAGCCAGGATTTCCAGGCCAGCAGCGGTTTGCCGCAGACGCTGCACCTGCAGGCGCTTACCTTGTCGGCAAAGGGTGACCTGAGCAGCGGCTATCGCATCGACGGCAGCGCCACTCTGCCCGCCGAGCAGGCGCCGATGCCGCTGGCCTTGCGCGGCAGGGTCGATGCCAAGGGCGCGGATATCGAATTGCTACGCATCGAGGCCGAGGATCAGCAGCATCTGCAGCTCAGCGGTACGCTCGCCTGGAGCGAAGCGTTTCAGGTCGATGCCAAGCTCGACTGGCTGAATTTTCCCTGGCAGCGCCTGTACCCGCTGGATGAGCCGCCGCCCGTGGCGCTGCAGGAGCTGCACGCCGAAGCCAGCTATAGCGAAGGCAATTACCTGGGTAACTTCGCTGCGCAGCTTAAGGGACCGGCAGGGGACTTCAGCCTGAGCAGTCCGGTCAGTGGCGATCTCGGCCAGGTCAGCCTGCCGCAGTTGCAGCTGGTGGCCGGCCAGGGCCGCGCCGAAGGGGTGGTCAAGGTTGGTTTTGCCGACGGCGTCGACTGGCAGGCCATGCTGCAGCTCAGCGCCCTCGACCCGGGTTACTGGCTGGCTGAGATGCCGGGTAATCTGGCAGGGCCGCTGAATACCTCGGGCAGCTTCAACGCCGGCGCGCTGCAGGCCAACGCTGATATCGACCTCAATGGCCGTCTGCGTGGCCAGCCCGCGCAATTACAGGTACAGGGCGCCGGTAGCGGCGAGCGGTGGCAGCTCGAGCGGTTGCTGGTGCGTCTGGGCGACAATCGGATCAGTGGCCAAGGCGCTATGGATCAGCGCTTGCGTGGCCAGCTGGAGTTGGCCTTGCCGCGCCTGGGGCAACTCTGGCCCAGCCTGCAAGGGCAGATACAGGGCCAGCTGTCCCTGGCCGGTACGTTGCAAACGCCGCAAGGCCAGCTGGCGCTGAGTGGGGAGCGTCTGGCCTTTGGCGACCCCAGCCTGCGGCGACTGCAGCTGGACGCGACGCTGGATGCCCGCCAGCAGGCGCGCATCGGTTTGAATCTGCGTGGCATCCGCATCGGCGATACCTACCTTGGGCGCCTGCAGGCCGATGGTCGTGGCGATCAGCGTCGCCAGGCGCTGGACATCGATTTGCAAGGTCCGCTGTTGCAGCTGGCGTTGGCCCTGGACGGCAGCTTGAGCGAGCAGGGCGACTGGCGCGGTCGTATTGCCAGTGGCCGTGTGCAGAGCGGCGGGCAGGATTGGCAATTGCAACAGGTGGCGACACTGGAGCGCCTGGCCAGCGGCCGCATGAACCTGGGCGCGCATTGCTGGCAGTCCGGCGATGCCAGCCTGTGCGGCGGGCAGCAGCGGCTGATGCCACAGCCCAGCCTGGACTGGCGCCTGGAGAATTTCCCCTTGGCCAGCCTGCAGCCCTGGCTGCCCGAGGACTTTGCCTGGCAGGGGCGGCTGGATGGTCAGCTGAAAGTCGAGCTACCCGACAGCGGTCCCAACGGCCAGATCAGGCTCGATGCCGGCGGCGGCAACCTGCGTATTCGTCAGCCGGATGAAGAGCAGTGGCTGGACTTTCCCTACGACAGCCTGCGCCTGGACAGCACGCTGCGCCCTCAGCGGGTAGACAGCGAACTGCGTTTCGTCAGTAGCCGCCTGGGTGAGCTGCTGCTGCAGGCGCAGATCGACCCGCGCCCGGCGCACAAGCCGGTCAGCGGCGAGTTTCGTCTGAGTGGTTTCGACCTCGCCGTCTTGCGCCCCTTCGTGGCAATGGCGGACACCCTTGAAGGCAAGCTGCAGGGCAGTGGCACTATTGGTGGCCAGCTGATGGCGCCGCAGATCAACGGCCAGCTGCGGCTGGAGGGCGGCGAGCTGTCCGGCAGCGAGTTGCCGGTGAGCCTGGAGGGCTTGCAGCTGCAGGCGCTGATCGCAGGTGAGCGAATGCAGCTGTCTGCAGACTGGCGCAGTGGTGAGCAGGGCCAGGGCAACCTGCGTGGCGAAGTTGCCTGGGCCGAAGGCCTGAGCGGCGACCTGGCCCTGCAGGGCCGGCGTCTGCCGGTGAAGGTCGAGCCTTACGCCGAACTGGAAGTCGAACCTGACCTGCAATTGCAGCTACGTGCTCAGCGCCTGGCCATCAGCGGTAAAGTCGGCGTGCCACGCGGGCTGATCAGCGTCCGTGAGCTGCCGCCGTCAACGGTGAAAGTCTCCGGCGATGCGCAGGTGGTCGGGCGTGAAGTGCCAGAGGCCGAAGAGGGGCTCGGCGTCGCCATGGATGTCGAGGTCGAGGTGGGCCAGGACAGGCTGGCGTTCAGCGGCTTTGGCCTGAGCGCCGACCTGCGTGGGCGCGTGCATATCGGCGATAACCTCGATACCCGTGGTGAGCTGGATCTTGCCAATGGCCGCTATCGTGCCTACGGTCAGCGTCTGACCATCCGTCGCGCGCGGTTGTTGTTCACCGGCCCCATCGATCAGCCGTTTCTCGATGTCGAGGCGATTCGCCGGGTCGATACGGTAGTCGCCGGTATTCGTCTGTCCGGTAGCGCCGAGCAGCCGAGCACCACGGTCTTCGCCGAGCCGGCCATGAGCCAGGAACAGGCGCTGTCCTATCTGGTGCTGGGCCGGCCGTTGGGGCAAGGCACGGGGGACAACAACATGCTTGGCCAGGCAGCGCTGGCGCTCGGTCTGGCCGGCAGCAGTTCGCTCACCACCAGCCTGGCCACCAGTCTGGGTATTCAGGATTTTCAGCTCGACACCGAGGGCAGTGGCGTGACCACCAGTGTGGTGGCCAGCGGCAATATCACCGAGCGCTTGAGTCTGCGTTACGGCGTGGGTGTGTTCGAGCCGGCCAACACCATCGCCCTGCGCTATCAGTTGAGCCGCCGCTTGTATCTGGAGGCCGCCAGCGGCCTGGCCAGTTCGCTCGACCTGTTCTACCGGCGCGATTTCTGATGGCAAAAGGTTCATTGGCTAAAATCCCTACTCGATCTCCGGTGTATCGGCGTCGCTTCTGCGCTAGTCTGGACGCATGGTCGGGCCGTGACCTGCCATTCGACGGGTTATTCGCTGTGGCGAAGCCCGTGTCACATATTTGCCCTTCAACTCCCTGACGATAAGGAAACTCCCATGGCGCAAGTCACTCTCAAAGGCAATCCGGTACAGGTCGATGGTCAACTGCCGCAGGCTGGTCAACAGGCGCCGGCGTTCAGCCTGGTCGCGGGCGACCTGAGCGACGTCACCCTGGCCAGCCTGGCCGGCAAGCGCAAGGTGCTGAACATCTTCCCCAGCGTCGACACGCCGACCTGCGCCACTTCCGTGCGCAAGTTCAACGCTGAAGCCGGTCAACTGAACAACACCGTGGTGCTGTGCATCTCCGCGGATCTGCCGTTCGCCCAGGCACGCTTCTGTGGTGCTGAAGGTCTGGAAAACGTGGTCAATCTGTCCACCCTGCGTGGCGCCGACTTCCTCAAGAACTACGGTGTGGCCATTGCCAGCGGCCCGCTGACCGGCCTGGCCGCGCGCGCCGTGGTAGTGCTGGATGAAAACGACAAGGTGCTGCACAGCGAGCTGGTTGGCGAAATCGCTGATGAGCCGAATTACGCAGCTGCCCTGGCCGCGCTGAAGTAACTCGCAGCTGGTTCGATGTAACGGCCTGCTTTGCAGGCCGTTTTTATTTGTGCACCAAGGCGAACGTTCTGAGCACGTCGACAGTCCCTTGCCCAATGCAGATTTTTTCGCGGAGTCAAACAGTTAGTAACGTAAGGGCAGCGTAAAAAGCGGGTAAATGGGCTTTGCTTGACGCGGGCCAGTGCTTATCGTGCCGACTCCCCTTAAAAGTGATATTGCGCCTGCCATGTCGAATGCTTCCCCGTCTCCATCGAATTCCTCCCGTCAATGGCTGATTGGCCTGACGTTGCTCGCCGTGCTGCTTCTGCTGCTGTGGTGGTTCTGGCCGAGCAAGCCAGAAAGCCAGCAGATGGGCCGTGGCCGTTTCGGTGACATGGGGCCGGTGCCGGTGCGCGTGGCCGAGGTCAAGCAGGGTGAGTTCGCCATCGAGCTCAAGGCGCTTGGCACGGTAACTTCCTACAACACGGTCAACGTACGCTCGCGAGTCGACGGTGAACTGGTCAAGGTGCTGTTCGAGGAGGGCCAGCAGGTCAAGGCCGGCGACCTGCTGGCGGTGATCGATCCACGTCCTTATCAGGTGGCCTTGCAGCAGGCGCAGGGGGCGCTGCAGGAAAACCAGGCGCAACTGAAGAACGCCGAACTGGACCTGCAGCGATACAAGGGGCTGTACGACGAAGACAGCATCGCCAAACAGACCCTGGACACCCAGCAGGCGCTGGTCAATCAGTACCGTGGCAGTCTGCAGAGCAACCAGGCAGATGTCGCCACGGCCAAGCTCAACCTCGACTTCACCCAGATTCGCGCGCCCATCGACGGTCGCCTCGGTCTGCGTCAGCTGGATATCGGCAACCTGGTCAGCAGCGGTGATACCACGCCTTTGGTGGTAATCACCCAGGCCGATCCGATTGCGGTGATCTTCACCATCCCCGAGGGCGATCTGCCAGCCGTGCTGCAGCGCCGCCGCGACGGCACGATCCTGGCCGTCGAGGCCTGGGACCGTGGCGAACGCCTGAAATTGGCTGAGGGCGTGCTGGAAAGCCTGGATAACCAGATCGACACCACCACCGGTACGGTCAAGCTCAAGGCGCGCTTCGACAACGCCGAGCAGATGCTCTTCCCCAATCAGTTCGTCAACGTGCGTCTGCGCGTGGAAACCCGTGAGGCCGCCACCATCATTCCGTCCGCTGCGGTGCAGTTCGGCACCCAGGGCACCTTCGTCTATGTCGTGGGTGACGATAACAAGGTGAGCATCCGCCCGGTCACCATCGCCGCCAGCGACGCTGAACGCAGCATGGTCAACGAGGGCGTGCAGCAGGGTGAGCGGCTGGTGCTGGAGGGCACCGATCGTCTGCGGGACGGTAGCGAAGTGGAGGTGGTCGAGCCCACTGCCGTGCAGGAATCCAAGAGCGAAGGGCTGCGTGAGCCTGGTCGGACCGCGGCGCGGAATGACGCATGAACATCTCCCGCCCATTCATCCTGCGGCCGGTCGCTACCACGCTGTTGATGGTGGCGATCTTCCTCAGCGGCCTGATCGCCTACCGACTGCTACCGGTGTCGGCGCTGCCGGAGGTGGATTACCCGACCATTCGCGTGTTGACCCTCTATCCAGGCGCCAGCCCGGATGTGATGACCAGCGCCGTGACCGCGCCGCTGGAGCGCCAGTTCGGGCAGATGGCCGGGCTCAAACAGATGTCCTCGACCAGCTCTGGTGGTGCCTCGGTGATCACCTTGCGCTTCAATCTGGATGTTTCCCTGGCGGTGGCCGAGCAGGAGGTGCAGGCGGCGATCAACGCGGCGAGCAATCTGCTGCCTGGCGATCTGCCGGCGCCGCCGGTGTACAACAAGGTCAACCCGGCCGATACGCCGGTGCTGACCCTGGCGGTGAGTTCAAAGACAATGCCGCTGCCGCAGGTCAACGACCTGGTCGATACCCGCCTGGCGCAAAAGCTCGCGCAAACCAGCGGTGTCGGCCTGGTGACCCTGGCCGGCGGGCAACGCCCGGCCGTGCGTATCCGCGTCAACCCGGAGGCGCTGGCGTCCTACGGCCTGAGCCTGGCCGACGTGCGTAGCCTGATCACCGCCAGCAACGTCAACCAGCCCAAGGGCAACTTCGACGGGCCTACGCGGGTTTCCCAGCTCGATGCCAACGACCAGCTGAAGTCGGTCGAGGAATATCGCGAGCTGATCCTCAGTTATCAGAATGGTGCCGCGCTGCGCCTGAAGGATGTCGCCGAGATCATCGACGGCGCCGAAAACGAGCGCCTGGCGGCCTGGGCCAACCGCAACCAGGCGGTACTGGTCAACGTGCAGCGTCAGCCTGGTGCCAACGTCATCGATGTGGTCGACCGCATCCAGACCCTGCTGCCGCACCTGACCGAGGGCCTGCCGGCCAGCGTCGAGGTCAAGGTGCTCACCGACCGCACCCAGACCATCCGTGCTGCGGTGCGCGATGTGCAGCACGAACTGCTGCTGGCCATTGCCCTGGTGGTGATGGTGACCTTCCTGTTCCTGCGCAAGCTGTCGGCGACCATCATCCCGTCGATCGTCGTGCCGCTGTCGCTGATCGGCACCTTCGGCGTGATGTACCTGGCCGGTTTCACCATCAACAACCTGACGCTGATGGCGCTGACCATCGCCACCGGTTTCGTGGTCGACGACGCCATCGTCATGCTGGAGAACATCGCCCGCCATCTGGAGGAGGGCGAGACGCCGCTCAACGCCGCACTCAAGGGTGCCCGGCAGATCGGCTTCACCCTGGTCTCGCTGACCCTGTCGCTGATTGCCGTACTGATCCCGCTGCTGTTCATGGCCGATGTGGTCGGCCGGCTGTTCCGCGAGTTCGCCATCACCCTGGCCGTGGCCATCCTGATTTCCCTGGTGGTGTCGCTGACCCTCACGCCGATGATGTGCGCGCGCTTGCTCAAGGCCGAGAAACCCGAGCAGGAAGGGCGCTTCTATCGCGTCGCCGGTGGCGCCATCGACGCCATGATCGAACGCTATGGCGTCTGGCTGCAGTGGGTGCTCAGGCATCAGCCGCTGACCCTGCTGGTGGCCGTGGCGACCCTGGGCCTGACCGTGCTGTTGTATATGGCGGTGCCCAAGGGCTTCTTCCCGGTGCAGGACACCGGCGTGATCCAGGGTATTTCCGAGGCGCCGCAGTCGATCTCCTTTGCCGCCATGAGCGAGCGTCAGCAGCGCCTG
The DNA here is from genome assembly GCF_002197815.1 of Pseudomonas oleovorans subsp. oleovorans. Lineage (GTDB taxonomy): Bacteria > Pseudomonadota > Gammaproteobacteria > Pseudomonadales > Pseudomonadaceae > Aquipseudomonas > Aquipseudomonas oleovorans. The sequence goes on along the minus strand of NZ_NIUB01000007.1, from coordinate 70,110 downwards.
GCGGATGTCATCCTGCGTGATCCGGCGGTGGCCAGCCTGTCCTCGTCGATTGGCGTGGATGGCGACAATCCGACGCTCAACAGCGGCCGTCTGCTGATCAACCTGAAAACCCACGCCGAGCGCGACGTCACCGCCAGTGAGGTAATCGAACGTCTGCGTCCTGAGCTGGCGAAGGTTCCCGGGATCGAGCTGTTCATGCAGCCGGTGCAGGACCTGACCATCGAAGATCGCATCAGCCGCACCCAGTTCCAGTTCACCCTGGAGTCGCCCGACAGCGCGCTGCTGGAAACCTGGACGCCGCGTCTGGTCGAGGCGCTGCGCGAGCAGCCGGAGCTGACTGACGTGGCCAGCGACCTGCAGAACCGCGGCTTGCAGGTGTTTCTGGATATCGACCGCGACGCCGCGGCGCGCCTTGGCATTAACGTCGGCACTATCGACGATGCCTTGTACGACGCTTTCGGCCAGCGCCAGATCAGCACCATCTACACCCAGGCCAGTCAGTACCGCGTGGTGCTGGAGAGCCGCGATGGCGGGCGTATCGGCCTGGCCGCGCTGCGTCAGATTCACGTGGCCACCGGCGACGGCCAGCAGGTGCCGTTGTCGTCCCTGGCGCATGTCGAGGAGCGTCCGGCCAGCCTGCTGGTCAACCATATCGGCCAGTTCCCGGCGGTGACCCTGTCATTCAATCTGGCGCCTGGCGTGTCGCTGGGCGAGGCAGTGGCGGTGATCGAGCGGGTCGAGCAGGAAATCGGCCTGCCGGGCGGCATCAACACCCAGTTCCAGGGCGCTGCGGAGGCGTTCCGTGCGTCGTTGTCGTCGACCTTGCTGCTGATTCTGGCGGCCATCGTCACCATGTACATCGTGCTGGGCGTGCTCTACGAGAGCTATATCCACCCGATCACCATTCTTTCCACGCTGCCGTCGGCGGGCGTTGGTGCGCTGCTGGCGCTGCTGCTGACGGGTAACGACCTGGGGCTGATCGCCATCATCGGCATCATCCTGCTGATCGGTATCGTCAAGAAGAACGCGATCATGATGATCGACTTCGCCCTCGAGGCTGAGCGCAACCAGGGCATGGCGCCCGAGGCGGCGATCTACCAGGCGGCGTTACTGCGCTTTCGGCCGATTCTGATGACCACCCTGGCGGCGCTGTTCGGTGCCATTCCGCTGATGCTCGCCTCGGGCTCCGGCGCCGAGCTGCGCCAGCCGCTGGGGCTGGTGATGGTCGGCGGCCTGCTGGTCAGCCAGGTGCTGACGCTGTTCACCACACCTGTGATCTATCTGTACTTCGATCGCCTGTCGCGCCGCTTTAGTGGGCGCAGTGCGGCGGGGGTGGCGGTATGACTGGTGTGTGGCTTTTCCTCCCCTCTCCCGCTTGCGGGAGAGGGGCCGGGGGAGAGGGCGGGTGTCGTGCTGTGCCATCGGCCCTCTCCCCAACCCTCTCCACTAGGCGTGCCCCCAATAAATGGGAGAGGGAGCAGGGCAATCGCGCATGAACCTCTCCGCCCCCTTTATCCGCCGTCCGGTGGCCACGCTGCTGCTGAGCCTGGCGATCATGCTGCTCGGCGGCGTCAGCTTCGGCCTGCTGCCGGTGGCGCCGCTGCCACAGATGGATTTCCCCACCATCACCGTGCAGGCCAGCCTACCTGGGGCCAGCCCGCAGATCATGGCCTCGACCGTGGCCACGCCGCTGGAGCGCTCGCTCGGCTCGATCGCCGGGGTCAGCCAGATGAATAGCCGCAGCAGCCAGGGCAGCACGCGGATCATGATCCAGTTCGACCTGGACAAGGACATCAACACCGCCGCGCGCGAGGTCCAGGCGGCGATCAATGCGGCGCGCGAACTGCTGCCCAGCGGCATGCGCAGCATGCCCAGCTACCGCAAGATCAATCCATCGCAGGCACCGATCATGGTGCTGTCGCTGACCAGTGCCACGCTGAACAAGGGCCAGCTGTACGACGTGGCCTCGACCATCCTGGCGCAGAAACTGTCCCAGGTTGGTGGCGTGGGTGAGGTGCAGGTCGGCGGCAGCTCGTTGCCAGCTGTGCGGGTGTCGCTGGAGCCGCGCCTGCTCGATCACTATGGCATTGCGCTGGACGAAGTGCGCCAGACCATCGCCGCGAGCAATGCCCTGCGTCCCAAGGGCGCGGTCGAGGACGAGCAGCGCCGCTGGCAGGTGCAGGCCAGTGACCAGTTGGCCAAGGCCGCCGATTACCTGCCGATGATCATCCGCTACCAGGACGGCGCTGCCGTGCGCCTGGGCGACGTGGCCACGGTTACCGATGGCGTCGAAGACCGCTACAACAGCGGTTTCTACAACGACAAGGAAGCGGTGCTGCTGGTTATCAACCGGCAGAGCGGGGCGAACATCCTGCAGACCATCAGCGACATCCGCGCCGAGCTGCCGGCGCTGCGCGAGGTGATTCCAGCCAGTGTCGAGCTGGAAGTGGCGATGGATCGCTCGCCGGTAATCCGCGCCACCCTGCACGAGGCCGAGCAGACGCTGCTGATCGCCGTGGGCCTGGTGATCCTCGTGGTGCTGGCGTTTCTCGGGCGTTGGCGCGCAGCGCTGATTCCGGCGCTGGCGGTGCCGGTGTCGCTGATCGGCAGTTTCGCCGCCATGTACCTGCTGGGGTTCTCGCTGAACAACCTGTCGCTGATGGCGCTGATCATCGCCACCGGGCTGGTGGTGGACGATGCCATCGTGGTGCTGGAGAACATCGCCCGGCACATCCATAACGGCGAGAAGCCGATGGCGGCGGCGTTCAAAGGCACGCGCGAGGTAGGCTTCACCCTGCTGTCGATGAACCTGTCGCTGGTAGCGGTGTTCATCTCCATCCTGTTCATGGGTGGCATCGTCGAGCGGCTGTTCCGTGAGTTCTCCATCACCCTGGCCGTGGCGGTGGTGATTTCCCTGCTGGTGTCGTTGACCCTGACGCCGATGCTCTGCGCGCGCTGGCTCAAGGCCGAGGACGAACAACCACGCGGCCGCCTGCAGCAATGGGGCGACCGCCTGCAGACGCGGGTTTTGGCTATCTACGGGCGTTCGCTGGACTGGGCACTGCGCCATTCGTTGCTGATGGTCATCAGCCTGCTGGCGACCATCGCGCTGAACGTCTACCTGTTCGTCAGCATTCCGAAGACCTTCATGCCGCAGCAGGACACCGGCCAACTGATCGGTTTTATCCGCGGCGACGATGGCCTGTCGTTCCAGGTCATGCAGCCGAAGATGGAGATTTTCCGCAGGGCGGTGCTGGCCGATCCGGCGGTGGACAGCGTCGCTGGCTTCATCGGCGGTGCCGGCGGCATCAACAACGCCTTCATGATCGTGCGCCTGAAGCCCATCAGCGAGCGCAGCGTGTCATCGCAACAGGTGATCAACCGCCTGCGCGCCAGCGTGCCGAAGGTGCCCGGTGGGCGCATGTTCCTCATGCCGGACCAGGACCTGCAGATTGGCGGGCGCGAGGGGCGCAGTTCGGAGAACGAGTACATGCTGCTCTCGGGCGACCTCGATGCCCTGCGTGAGTGGCTACCCAAGGTGCGTGAAGCGCTGCGCGCGTTGCCCGAACTGACCGATATCGACGCCCGCGAGAACAGTGGTGCCCAGCAGATTCGCCTGGTGGTGGATCGCGAAGCCGCGCAGCGCCTGGGCGTGGAGATGAGCATGATCACCGCGGTGCTCAACAACGCCTTCAGTCAGCGCCAGGTTTCCACCATCTACGAAGCGCTGAACCAGTACAGCGTGGTGATGGAAATCAACCCGCTCTATGCCCAACATCCCGAGGCGCTGGACCAGATTCAGCTGATCACCGCCGATGGCGCACGGGTGCCGCTGTCCACCTTCGCCCACTGGGAACGCAGCCTGGAAGAGGACCGGGTCAACCACCAGGGCCAGTTCGCCGCCGAGAACATCGGCTTCTCCCTGGCCGAAGGGGTCAGCCTGGATCAGGCCAGCCGCGCCATCGACAATGCCGTGGCGCGGGTCGGCCTGCCCACCGAAGTGCAGGGCATGCTGGGCGGCACTGGCGCGGCCTTCCAGCAGACCCAGGGCAATCAACCGCTGATGATCCTGCTGGCACTGGTGGTGGTGTATATCGTGTTGGGCGTGCTCTACGAGAGCTACGTGCATCCGTTGACCATCCTCTCGACCTTGCCGTCGGCCGGGGTTGGCGCCTTGCTGGCGCTGCAACTGGTAGGCATGGAGTTCAGTCTGATCTCCTTGCTGGGTCTGTTCCTGCTGATCGGTATCGTCAAGAAGAACGCCATTCTGATGGTCGATCTGGCCCTGCAACTGGAGCGTGGTGAGCGCCTGAGTCCGCAGGAGTCCATCCGCCAGGCGTGCCTGCTGCGGTTCCGACCGATCATGATGACCACCCTGGCTGCGATCCTTGGCGCCTTGCCGCTGGTGCTGGGCAGTGCCGAAGGTTCGGAGATGCGCCAGCCACTGGGTATCACCATCGTCGGTGGTCTGGTGCTGAGCCAGATGCTGACCCTCTACACCACTCCGGTGGTCTACCTCTACTTCGACCGCCTGCGCCATCGCGTCAACCGCTGGCGTGGCGTGCGCACCGATGCTTCGTTGGAAAATCCGTTATGACCATGCATACCGTTCCGCTAGGAGCGAGCTCTGCTCGCGAAGAGCCTCGATACAACCCATTCGCGAGCAGAGCTCGCTCCTACAGTCTGTTCGTGCTGCTCGGTGTGCTGGGCGGCTGCGCCCTGGGGCCTGACTATCAACGCCCCGAGCTGATGGCGCCCGTGCAGTTCAAACAGGTCGAGGGCTGGAAAGCCGCCGCGCCGGCAGATGTTCTGGAGCGTGGCAACTGGTGGGCGCTGTACGGCGACACCGAGCTCAATGCGCTGGCCGAGCGCCTGCAACTGTCCAATCAGAACCTGGCCGCCGCCGAGGCCCAGTACCGCCAGGCAAGGGCGCTGGTGCGCGGCGCACGGGCCAGCTTCTATCCAACGCTGTCCGGCAGCGCCGGGGTGACTCGGGTCGGGCAGGGTGGCGGTGACAGCACCATCCGTACCGCCGATGGCGTCACCGTCAGCGGTTCTGGAGCGTCAAGCATTTCCAAGAGTTATGACCTCAGCCTCAATGCAGCCTGGGAGCTGGATCTCTGGGGCAAGCTGCGCCGGGGCCTGGAGGCCAGCCGCGCCGAATTCGAGGCCAGCGCCGCCGACCTTGCCGCTGCGCGCCTGAGCCTGCAGAGCGAGTTGGTGCAGAACTATTTGCAACTGCGCATCCTCGACGAACAGAAGCGCCTGCTCGACGCCACGGTGGCCGCTTACGCACGCTCGCTGCGCCTGACCGAGAACCAGTACCGCGCCGGCATCGTGCCCAGGTCAGATGTGTCCCAGGCCACCACGCAGCTCAAGAGCACCCAGGCGCAGGCAATCGATCTCGAGTGGCAACGGGCGCAGCTCGAACACGCCATTGCCGTGTTGGTCGGCGTCAGCCCGGCCGAACTGTCCATCGCACCGCGCGAAAGCCTGCCGACGCTGCCCGAGGTGCCCGTGGCGCTGCCTTCGCAGCTGCTCGAGCGCCGCCCTGACGTTGCCGCCGCCGAGCGCCGGGTGATGGCGGCCAACGCGCAGATAGGCGTAGCCGAGGCTGCGTGGTTCCCCGATCTGACGATCTCGGCCAGCGGGGGGTATCGCGGCAGCAGCTTCGCCGACTGGATCGAAGTGCCCAATCGTTTCTGGTCGCTGGGCCCGCAACTGGCCTTGAGCCTGTTCGACGGCGGCGCGCGGCGTGCGGAGCTGGAACGTAGCGAAGCCGTCTATGACCAGACCGTGGCGCAATACCGCCAGGCCGTGCTGGACAGCTTCCGCGAAGTGGAGGATTACCTGGTGCAGTTGCGCGTGCTGGAGCAGGAGAGCGGAGTGCAGCAGGAGGCGCTGGATGCGGCGCGCGAGTCGCTGCGGCTGATCGAGAACCAGTACCGCGCCGGTACCGTCGACTACAACAGCGTGGTTACCGTACAGGCCACCGCGCTGAACAACGAACGCACCAATCTCACGCTACTGGGTAGCCGGCTGACTGCCAGTGTGCAGCTGATCGCTGCTCTCGGTGGCGGCTGGCAGGTGGAGCGACTACAGCAGCAGGCGCCCCAGTAGGTGAAGGAAGTAAGCAGTCGGCGTGGCGGAAAACCGCCATGCCGGCTGTGAGTCATTCGCGATGCTTGCGGTTCACCGTCTGCGCCGCCTTGATCACGTCACTGCCAATCTGCCCTTGGAACTGTTCCCATACCGGACGCATCGCATCGCGCCAGGCCTGGCGCTGCTCGGCGGTCAGGTTGATGACCTGGCTGCGACCAGAATCCACGATGCGCTGGCGGTCGGCCTGGTTGGCGGCCTCGGCCTGTTTGTTCACCACGTAGGTGACCTCGTCGATGATGGCTTCCAGCTCCATCCGGGTCTGATGCGGGATGCCGTACCAGAAGCGCGAATTGCTCACCAGCATGTAGTCCAGCACGCCATGGTTGGTTTCGCTGATGAAGGGCTGCACTTCATGCAGCTTCTGGCTATAGATGTTCGACCAGGGGTTTTCCGCCCCCTGTACCTGGCCATTCTGTAGCGCTTTGAAGACTTCCGAGAACGGTAGTTTCTGACTATTTGCGCCTACCTGGGCGAATTGTGTCTCCAGTACCGCCGACGGCTGAATACGGAAGCTCAGACCATTGGCATCGCCAGGCATGTTCAGCGCGCGGGTAGCGGAAAGCTGCTTCATGCCGTTATGCCAGTAAGCCAGACCAACGATGTTGTGGTCTTCCATCGAGCGCAGCAGCTGGCGGCCCTTGGCGCGTTTCTGGAAGCGGTTGACCGCATCCAGGTCATCGAACAGGAACGGCAGGTCGAACACCTGCAGTTGCTTGGTGTACTGCTCGAACTTTGCCAGAGACGGTGCCAGCAACTGAACATCGTTTTTGCGCAGGGCTTCCAGCTCATTGGCGTCGCCAAAGAGGCTGGAGTTCGGGTAGACCTCGACCTTCACCTTGCCGGCCAGACGTTCCTCGACCAGCTGCTTGAACAGCAGTGCGCCCTGGCCCTTGGGCGTGGCATCGGCGACGACGTGGGAGAATTTGATCAGGATAGGTTCATCGGCCAGTGCCGTGGTGGCACCGAAAGAGGCTAACGCCAAGGCGCAGGCGGCCAGGGCGCGGACTGGATTGAACATACTGCTTCCTTTTCTTCTTGTCGGTTGCGACACCCGTGGGTGCCTCGTGTTGGTTGCTCCACTGTTCTGCTGGAGGGCTATGGGCAGCCGCGTCGACAGTTTAGAGCGTGCCTTGTTACCGCAAGGCTTGTGCCAGTATGGCGAATTCCCGCCAGGCTTTCAGGGCTGAGAAAAGCACTGTGAAGTGGCGCACAATGCATGGCGAAAAACCGCCAGGTGTGCGTGTCCATGCGGCGGAAAATTGCTGATGTGCCGAGTTTCTTGTCACCTGTTACTCTGCGCCAGTCGATTGTGCTGCGGAGGTGCCGATGAGTTGGTCTGCCCGACAATATTCCCTGTTCGAACGCCAGCGCACTCGCCCGGTCCATGACGTGCTGGCAGCGGTACCGCGCGACGGTATCGAGTTGGCCGTCGATCTCGGCTGTGGCCCCGGCAACTCCACTGCCGTGTTGCAGGCGCATGTGCCCGGGGCACGGGTGATCGCTATCGACAGCAGCGCAGACATGCTGCGCGCAGCGCGTGAGCGGCTGCCCCAGGTGACCTTTCAACTGATGGATATCCAGCACTGGCAGGCCGAGCACGCGCCGCAACTGATCCTGGCCAATGCCTCGCTGCAGTGGTTGCCGGACCATGCTCGGCTGTATCCGAGATTGCTCGCGCAACTGGCGCCCGGTGGCTGGTTGGCGATCCAGACCCCGGACAACCTGCAGGAACCTGCGCATCGCCTGGCTCGTGAGGTGGCGGCAGATGGACCATGGGCAGCGCAGATCGGCGAGGTGCGCCATGCCGAGCGGCATGACGCGCAAACCTATTACGACATGCTTGCTGCCCACGCCCGTGAGCTGGATATCTGGCGTACCACTTACTTCCACGTATTGGAGAATGCCGCAGCGGTGGTGGAGTGGTTCAAATCCACGGCGTTACTGCCGTTTTTGCAACCGCTGGAGGCCGAGCAGCAGGTCGCATTTCTGCAACGCTATCAGGCGGCGATTGCCGAGGCCTATCCGGCGCAGACCGATGGTCGGCTGTTGCTGCCGTTTCCGCGTCTGTTTCTGGTAGCTCGGCGGTAGCCCGGATGCAATCCGGGGCAGGTCTGTCGCGGCTGAAGCCCCTCCCACAGTCTTCACTGCGATCTGTGGGAGGGGCTTTAGCCGCGACCCTTAAAAGAAAGAAAGCCCCCGCATTTGCGGGGGCTGTTCGTTTACTGCGCCAGGCATGGCGCGTAGCGCCGTGACTGGCGCTGTTCGGTTCACTGTGGTGGTGGACTGGACGACTTGGAGGTGAAAGTCCTCTACACACCCGGCAAGGGGAAGTGTTAGCCAGAGGCAAGGGTGTCGCGGGCGACTGCGAATCTGAAGGAAGCCCGAGGCAAAATGCTGGCCTGACGAACAGGAAGCGGATAGAGGCGGCGTAGCGGGGTGAGGTAGCAACGATTGCCAAAGCCCGATACTTGCACGGAACGCTACGACGTAAATCCGACAGGCATAAGCAGGAAGGTCGCGCGAATTACCCTGGGAGATCTGTTTGGCCTGCCATGTGCTACCGGCCCCGAGAGGTGACGGGATGGGCGAACAGAAGTCAGCAGAGGCCGTAGTAGTTGCTGGAAACCGGAGCGATGAAGGGCTGAACCTGTCATGAGTGGATAGTCAGGTGTGCTCTCTGTTGGAGCGTAAAGCAGAAACGCCGTGAGCAGCGGTGGTCGAGACCATCAGGAGGTAGGAGTCGGAAACTCCGAGGGTCGGTCTGGGCGCTTAGCTACCGCAGGCGACACATCAACGGAACCAAGCTCACTGATGCTGTTTGTCAGTAGGCAGGAACCGCCGTATACGGAACCGTACGTACGGTGGTGTGGGAGGACGGCGGGGGTGACCCCGCCTCCTACCCGATTGCGGGGCTTCGCTTACTGCGCCAGGGCGACCAGTCCTGCCTGCTGCACCAGTTCCAGCAACGGCTGCGGGTACACGCCGAGGAAGAAGGCGAGCAGGGCGACCACCAGCAGCATGATGCCGCCGGCACGCTGACCCCAGTCGAAGGGCGCATCGTGGCGATGCATATTGGGTTCGCGCATGAACAGCGTGACCATCACCCGCAGGTAATAGAACACGCCGATGGCACTGCCCAGCACCATGGCGCCGAGCAGCCACCACAGTTGCGCCTCGACGCCGGCAGCGATCACGTAGAACTTGCCGATAAAGCCTGCGGTCAGCGGAATGCCGGCCAGCGACAGCATCATCACCGTGAGCACGGCGGTCAGGTACGGGCGGCGCCAGAACAGGCCACGGTATTCGTACAGCGCATCGGCATCGCGGCCGCTGTAGGGCGTGGACATCAGGGTGATCACACCGAACGCACCGAGGCTGGTCAGCACGTAGGTGGCCAGGTACACGCCCACGGCTTCCACCGCGAGCCCCTTGCTCGCCACCAATGCCACCAGCAGGTAACCGAAGTGGGCGATGGACGAGTAACCCAGCAGGCGCTTGAGGTTGTTCTGCAGCAGCGCCAGCAGATTGCCGAACAGGATCGACGCGATGGCGATCAGGGTCAGCAGCTCGCTCAGCCAGCCGCCGCTCATGGCCGGGGATATCTGGTACAGGCGTAGCAGCACGGCGAATACCGCCACCTTGCTGGCAGTGGCGAGGAAGGCCGCCACCGGCGCCGGGGCGCCTTCGTAGACGTCCGGCGTCCACAGGTGGAAGGGCACCAGCGACAGCTTGAAGGCCAGGCCGATCAGCATCATGCCGATGCCGATCTGCACCAGTTGACTGCTCTCGCGCGCCAGGCTTGCGCCGATATCAGCGAAGGCCAGGTTGCCAGACTCGGCATACAGCAGCGCCATGCCAAACAACAGGAAGGCGCTGCCTGCGGCCGACAGCACCATGTACTTGATGCCGGCTTCCAGCGAGCGCTTGTTGAAGAAGGCGTAGGCGATCATGCCGTAGGTCGGCACCGACAGCAGTTCCAGGCCGATGAACAGGCCTGCCAGATGCTGGGCGCTGACCAGCACCAGGCCGCCCGCGGCGGAGAGCAGCACCAGCAGGTACAGCTCCTCGCGGTTGCCCGGGTAGCCCTTGCCGGACTCGCCGCCCAGGTAGGCATGGATCAGCGTGACGCAGGCCAGGCTGGCGGCCAGCACCAGCGCCATGTAGTAGCAGGCGAAGGTGTCGATCAGCAGCAGCGGGGTGACTTCCAGCGGCGCTACTTCCAGTGCCGGAATCAACGATAGCAGCGCCAGGTTCAGGCCCACCACCGAGAGGATGAAGGTCAGGGCGTGATTGCGCTTGGCGGCGATGGCCAGCATCACCACGATAGCGGTGAGGCTGGTCACCAGCAGTGGCAGCAGGGCGATCAGGTGTTGCAGGGTGAATTCGACAGCGTGATGTTCCATGAGTCTCTAATCCTTACCCTTACCGGCCCGAGGCGAGTTGATCGAGGGCGCCAGCCATCCACTGCTGCACGCCATGCATGCTGGCAGCGGAGGTATCGAGCACCGGTTGCGGGTAAACGCCAAGCAGAATCAGCAGGGCCGCGAGGCCGAGTACCATCGCCAGCTCACGGGCTTTCAGGCCAGGCAGCGGCGCGTCCTGTTGCACCGGGCCGAAGTAGGCGCGGTGGATCATCGCTAGGGCGTACACCGAGCCGAGCACCAGGCCGGTGGCGGCCAGCACCACGATCCAGGGCGCGCCGGGGAAGCTGCCGATCAGGATGAGGAATTCGCCGACGAAGTTGCCGGTGCCCGGCAGGCCCAGCGCGGCAGCGGCGAAGAACAGGCTGATGGCCGGCAGCCACGGCATACGCGCCCAGATGCCGCCCATCTGGCGCAGGTCACGGGTGTGCACGCGCTCGTAGAGCTGGCCGCAGAGGATGAACAGCGCAGCAGCGGACAGGCCGTGGGCGACCATCTGCACCACCGCACCTTGCAGGGCGATCTGGCTGCCCGAATAGATGGCAATCAGCACGAAGCCCATGTGCGAGACGCTGGAGTAGGCCACCAGGCGCTTGATGTCGGTCTGTGCGAACGACAGCAGGGCGCCGTAGATGATGGCGAACACGCCAAGCCACTGGGCGATGGGCGCGAACTCCGCCGAGGCGTTGGGGAACAGCGGCAGGGCGAAGCGCAGCAGGCCGTAGGCCGCAGTCTTCAGCAGAATGCCGGCCAGGTCGACGGAGCCGGCGGTCGGTGCCTGGGCGTGGGCGTCCGGCAGCCAGGAGTGCACCGGCACCACCGGGAACTTCACCGCGAAGGCGACAAAGAAACCGAGCATCAGCAGGTATTCGGTGCCTGGCGCCAGCTCGGTCTTCAGCAGGTCGGCGTAGTTGAAGGTCAGCACGCCGGTCTGGTTGAAGTGCACGAACACCAGGGCCAGGATCGACACCAGCATGATCAGACCGCTGGCCTGGGTGAAGATGAAGAACTTGGTGGCGGCGGTGATGCGGGTACGGCCGTCGCTGCCGCTATGACCCCAGAGCGCGATGAGAAAATACATCGGCACCAGCATCATTTCCCAGAAGAAGAAGAACAGGAACAGGTCGACGGCGAGGAACACGCCGACCACGCCACCAAGAATCCACATCAGGTTGAGGTGGAAGAAGCCGACACGGTTCTGGATCTCGTTCCACGAGCACAGCACCGAGAGCACGCCGAGCAGGCCGGTGAGCACCACCATCAGCACCGACAGGCCGTCCATCGCCAGGTGGATGGTGATACCCAGGCGCGGGATCCAGTCGATGACGAACTCGTGGGCCCAGCGCGGCTCGCCGCCAGGCGCGGGTGCCAGGGTGAAATCACCGCTGGCCCACAGCCACAGGCCGAGGCCCAGCAGCAGGCCCATGGTGATCAGGGCGATCCAGCGCGGCAGGACGTGGCCGAAGCGCTCGCCTTGCCAGCACAGCAGGCCGCCGATGAAGGGAATCAGGATTAGCCAGGGCAGAATCATGACAGGCTGCGTTCCTTAGCTCAGAAATAGAATGACGGCGAGTACCAGTACCGCGCCACCTGCGATGGAGGCCGCGTACCAGCGCACCTGGCCGGTCTGGCTGGTGGCCAGCAGGGCGTTGGCGCCCCGTGCTGCCAGCGGGATGACACGGATGCCACGGTCGATCGGATCGCGTTGCAGCACACGGCAGAGCAGCAGGTAGGGCTGTACGAACAACTTGTCGTACAGCCAATCGAAGCCCCAGGCGGCGAACCACAGGGCGCTCAGCAGGCGACCCGGCGCGCTCTGCGCCACGGCAGAGGCGACGCGGCGCTGGCCGAGGAAGAGCAGGGCGGCGATGACGATACCGCTCACCGCGATCAGCCCCGACAGCAGCTCCAGGCTGTGCTTGGCCTCGCCACCGGCATGGCCGGCGCTTTGTGGCAGCACGCCGGCCAGCGGCGGGGTGATCCAGGCGCCGATGAAGGTCGACAGCACGATCAGCACCAGCAGCGGCAGGTTGTGGGCGATGCCATGACCGGCGTGCGCCTCGGTCTTCTGCTCGCCGTGGAAGGCGATGAAGATCAGGCGGAAGGTGTAGATCGAGGTCAGGAAGGCACCGACCAGGCCTGCGTAGAGCAGCTCGCTGTGGCCACTGGCGAAGGCTTCCCAGAGGATTTCGTCCTTGGAGTAGAAGCCAGCGGTCAGCAGCGGCAGAGCGGCCAGGGCGGCACCGCCGACGACGAAGCTGGCATAGGCCAGCGGCAGCTTCTTCCACAGGCCGCCCATCCTGAAGATGTTCTGCTCGTGGTGGCAGGCGTGGATCACCGCACCGGAAGCGAGGAACAGCAGGGCCTTGAAGAAGGCGTGGGTCATCAGGTGGAAGATCGCCGCATCCCAGGCGCCAACGCCCAGGGCCAGGAACATGTAGCCGATCTGGCTCATGGTCGAGTAGGCGAGGATGCGCTTGATGTCGGTTTGCACCAGTGCGGCGAAACCGGCCAGTACCAGGGTCACGCCACCGACGATGCCGACCAGTTCGAGAATCTCCGGGGTCAGCAGGAACAGGCCATGGGTACGGGCGATCAGGTAGACGCCAGCGGTGACCATGGTGGCGGCGTGGATCAGCGCCGACACCGGGGTCGGGCCGGCCATGGCGTCGGCCAGCCAGGTCTGCAGCGGCAACTGGGCGGATTTACCCACCGCGCCGCCCAGTAGCATCAGGGTGGCGAGCCACAGCCAGGTATCGCCGGCCACGTATTTTTGCGGTGCCAGCACCATCAGCTCCTGAATGTTCAGGGTGCCGAGGTTGATGAACAGCAGGAACATGCCGATCATCAGGAACACGTCGCCGACGCGGGTGACGATGAAGGCCTTGAGCGCGGCGTTACCGTTGGGTACGTGCTTGTAGTAGAAGCCGATCAGCAGGTACGAGCACAGGCCGACGCCTTCCCAGCCGAAGAACAGCACCAGCAGGTTGTCGCCGAGCACCAGCAGCAGCATGCTGAAGATGAACAGGTTGGTGTAGGCGAAGAAGCGCGAATAGCCTTCCTCGCCGCGCATGTACCAGCTGGCGAACAGGTGGATCAGGAATCCCACGCCGGTGACCACGCCGAGCATGGTGGCGGACAGACCATCCAGATGCAGGGTGAAGCTCGGCGCCAGGCCTTCGACGCTCATCCACTGCCACAGGGTCAGGCTGTAGGCACCGCCGGCCGGCGGATTGCCGAGAAAGGCAGCGATGACCCAGGCAGCGCTGGCAGCCGCCAGGCCGATGGAACCGACGCCAATTACGGCGCTGGTGTTTTCCGAGAAGCGTCCGCGCGAGAAGGCCAGCAGCAGCCAGCCGAGCAGCGGGAAGAATAGAGTCAGGGCTAGAAGGTTCATCCGCGCATCTCGCTGGCAGCGTCGATATCCAGGGTGTTGAAGCGGCGATACAGCTGCAGCAGGATCGCCAGGCCGATGCTGGCCTCGGCGGCTGCCAGGGTGATCACCAGAATGAACATCACCTGGCCGTCAGCAGCGCCCCAGCGGGCGCCGGCGACGACGAAGGCGAGCGCGGCGGCGTTCATCATCACTTCCAGGCTCATCAGGATGAACAGGATGTTGCGTCGCACCATCAGGCCGACCAGGCCGATGCAGAACAGCACGCCGGCCAGGGCCAGGCCGTGTTCGAGTGGGATTCCAGTCATGCGGTGGGCTCCTTGGCGTCATGGCGGCCCAGGTGGTAGGCAGCGACCAGTGCGGCGAGCAGCAGCATGGAGGCCAGCTCCACCGCCAGCAGGTAAGGGCCGAACAGGCTGATGCCGACAGCCTTGGCTTCGACCGTGGTGTGGCCGATATGGGCGTCGCTGACATGATTCAGCAGCACATAGAGCAACTGGCCGAGCAGCAGCGCGCTGAGAATTGCCGGGCCGACCCAGATGCCGGGCGTCAGCCACTTGCGCTCCTGCTCGGCGGCAGCCGGGCCGAGGTTGAGCATCATCACCACGAAGACGAACAGCACCATGATGGCGCCGGCGTAGACGATGATTTCCAGCGCGCCGGCAAAGGGCGCACCGAGGGCGAAGAATACCATCGACACCGCCAAGAGCGAGACGATGAGGTAGAGCAGGGCATGCACCGGGTTGGTGTTGGTGACCACCCCAACCGTCGATGCCACCGCCACACCGGCGGAAAAGTAGAATGCGAATTCCATCAGAAGCTCCTCATTGCGCTCGCCTCGTGAGAAGCAGCGGCATATTTCGGGAGATGACACCAAAGACGTAGGAGCGAGCTCTGCTCGCGAAGCGTTTGGCGTCGTCTGCGTTCGCGAGCAGAGCTCGCTCCTACAGGGCGGGAAAACCCATGACCTTGGCTCATGGCAACAGCCCCTTGACGTTGATCGGCTCGGCCTCGTTCTGCGCGGCGCCCTTGGGCTTGCCGGCGATGGCCATACCGGCAACGCGGTAGAAGTTGTAGTCCGGGTTCTTGCCGGGGCCGCTGATCAGCAGGTCTTCCTTCTCGTACACCAGATCCTGGCGCTTGAACTCGCCCATCTCGAAATCGGGGGTGAGCTGGATCGCGGTGGTCGGGCAGGCTTCCTCGCACAGGCCGCAGAAGATGCAGCGCGAGAAGTTGATGCGGAAGAACTCCGGGTACCAGCGCCCGTCGTCGGTTTCCGCCTTCTGCAGCGAGATGCAGCCCACCGGGCAGGCCACGGCGCACAGATTGCAGGCCACGCAGCGCTCCTCGCCGTCGGGGTCGCGGGTCAGGACGATGCGGCCACGGTAGCGCGGCGGCAGGTAGACTGGCTCTTCCGGGTATTGCAGGGTGTCGCGCTTGCGAAAGCCATGGCTGAACACCATGACCAGGCTGCGCAGTTGGGTGCCGGTACCGACCAGCACGTCCCATATGTATTTGAACATTCTGTGGTTCTCCTTACTGGGCCGTGGCCAGCACGACGGCGCCGGTCACCAGCAGGTTGATCAGGGTCAGCGGCAGGCAGAACTTCCAGCTGAAGGCCATGACCTGGTCATAGCGAGGGCGTGGGATCGACGCGCGCAGCAGGATGAAGATCATGATGAAGAAGGCCGTTTTCAGCGCGAACCAGAAGAACGGAATCTGCGGCAGGATGCCGAACGGGCCGTGCCAGCCACCGAAGAACAGGGTTACCAGCAAGGCCGACACGGTGACGATGGCGACGTACTCGCCGACGAAGAACATGCCCCATTTCATCCCGGCGTATTCGATGTGGTAACCATCGGCCAGCTCCTGCTCGGCTTCCGGTTGGTCGAACGGGTGACGGTGGGTCACCGCAACGGCAGCGATGAAGAAGGTACAGAAGCCGAAGAACTGCGGAATGATGAACCACAGGTTCTGCGCCTGGTAATCGACGATGTCGCGCATGTTGAACGAGCCGACCTGCGCCACCACGCCCATCAGCGCCAGGGCCAGGAACACTTCGTAGGACACCGTTTGCGCCGAAGCACGCAGGGCACCGAGCAGGGCGAACTTGTTGTTGCTTGCCCAGCCAGCAAACAGCACGGCATAGACCGAAAGACCCGCCATGGCGAAGAAGAACAGGATGCCGATGTTCAAGTCCGCCACGCCCCAGGTCGGGGTGATGGGGATGATGGCGAAGGCCATCAGCATCGCCGAGAAGGCGATCATCGGTGCCAGGATGAAGATGAACTTGTCGGCGAACGGCGGCGTCCAGTCCTCCTTGAAGAACATCTTGATCATGTCGGCGGCGATCTGGAACATGCCGAACGGCCCCACACGGTTGGGGCCGTAGCGATCCTGCCACCAGCCGAGCAGACGGCGTTCGACGAAGCTCAGTAGTGCGCCGCAGACCACCACCACCAGCAGGATGACGATGGCCTTGAGCACCGCGATGACGATCTCGATCAGTTCGGGCGTCAACCAGCTCATTGCGCGGCCTCCTGCAGCAGGGTCACCCTGGCGCCGGCGAGTGTCACCGGAATGCCTGGCAAACCAACCGGCAGGCCGACCAGGCCAACGGCCAGATCATCACGCACCTGCAGCGGCAGGCGTAGCGCCTGGCCGTTGACGCGCAGAGCCAGCAGCGCACCGTCGTTCACGCCCAGACGTGCCGCTTCATCGCGGGCCAGGGCCACGTAGGGCTCGGGCATGCGCTCCTGAATCGGTTTGGCGCGCGCGGAGTTTTCCTCGCTGCCGAACAGGTGGTGCAGCGGCGCCACCTGCCAGGTGCCGGCTGCCGGGTTGAACGCTGCATTGACGGCGAACCAGGGCAGGACGTTACCGGCCGCTTCGAGCAGGCGCACGCCGGGGTCGCCGGCACGCAGATGACCTCCGACTTCGTCCTGGAACTTGTTCCAGGCCTGTGGCGAGTTCCAGCCCGGCGACCAGGCGAATGGAATCTGCTGACGGTCTTCCTTGCTGCCGGCATAGCCTTCCATGGAGAAGGCGAAGGCGGTGTCCTGATCTTGCGGCTGACGCGGCTCGTGCACGCTGATGTTGGCGCGCATGGCGGTACGGCCGCTGTAGCGGTGCGGCTCGCGGGCGAGCTTGAGGCCCTTGATGCGGAACGAGGCGTTCGGCGCGGCGTCCTTGATCCCGGCCAGCAGCGGGTTGCTGGCGGCGCAGGCCTCGGTGACCTGATCCAGTTGCGTCCAGTCCACGGCCTTGCCTTGCAGCGTGCTGTGCAGCGCGTGCAGCCAGCGCCAGCCTTCGCGGATCAGAATATTGCTGTCGTAGTAGCTCGGTTCATAGACCTGGAAGAAGCGCTGGGCGCGGCCTTCGAGGCTGACCAGGGTGCCGTCGCCTTCGGCGAAGGAGGCCGCCGGCAGCAACAGATGGGCGCGTTCGCTGGTGGCAGTGCGCTGGTGATCGGCGACGATCACCGCCTGCGCGGCGCTGAGCGCTGCATCGACCTTGGCCGCATCGGCGCGGCGGTACAGGTCGTTTTCCAGCACGATCACGGCATCGGCCTGGCCGTTGCTCAGCGCATCGAGCGCGGCATCGACGGACTCGCCGCCCTGCTCTTTATCCAGAAGCAGTGCCAGGCCCAGGCTGTTGGCTTCGGGCACCACAAGGCTCAGCGAGCCGTTCTTCTCGCGGTTCTTCAGCGCGCTGGCGATATTGGCGGCAGCTTCGATCAAGGCCTTGTCGCCCAGCGAGGCGCCGGAAACGATCAGCGGGCGTTGGGCTGCCAGCAGGGCGTCGGCGATGCGCTGTACCAGCGCTTGCGCCTCGGC
Source organism: Pseudomonas oleovorans subsp. oleovorans (assembly GCF_002197815.1). Taxonomy (GTDB): domain Bacteria; phylum Pseudomonadota; class Gammaproteobacteria; order Pseudomonadales; family Pseudomonadaceae; genus Aquipseudomonas; species Aquipseudomonas oleovorans. The sequence goes on along the minus strand of NZ_NIUB01000007.1, from coordinate 52,297 downwards.
TTCCAGACCGTCGACGGCTGGGGCGCTCGGGTCGATGGCATGAGCCACGGCGAAACCGATGCGAGCCAGGTCAGCCGGCGCGGCGTGCACGCTTTCGGCGGCCACGTCGTCCAGGCGGGTTTCCGTGACGCTGGCGATAAACAGCGGGTGACGAGCGTGCTGGGCGACGTTCTGCACGGCGGCCATGTGCCAGTCCTGAATGCGCGCGCCGGCAGCGATCTCGGTGGCCTTGCCCTTGACCGCCTGGCGCAGGGCCAGGGCCAGGCGTGCGGCGGTCTGGGTCAGGTCTTCGCCGAGGACGAAGATGGCGTCGTGCAGCTCGACATCGCGCAGGGTCGGGGTCGGCAGTGGGCCGTTCTGCAGGATGTCGCGGATCAGGCGGATATTGGCCAGTTCGCCAGCGGCGATGCCGCTATAGAAGTTGCTGGCGCCCACCAGTTCGCGCAGAGCGAAGTTGGATTCCAGGCTGGCGCGCGGCGAGCCAATGCCGATCACGCGCTTGCCCTTGAGCAGCTCGGCGGCCTTGTCCAGCGCGGCATCGATGCCGACGGCCTGGCCGGCCAGCAGCGGCTGACGCGGGCGATCCGCATTGTTGACGTAGCCATAGCCGAAGCGGCCACGGTCACAGAGGAAGTACTGGTTCACCGAGCCGTTGAAGCGGTTCTCGATACGGCGCAGCTCGCCGTAGCGCTCGCCGGGGCTGATGTTGCAGCCGCTGGAGCAGCCGTGGCAGATGCTCGGGGCGAATTGCATGTCCCACTTGCGGTTGTAGCGTTCGGAGTGGGTCTTGTCGGTGAATACGCCGGTCGGGCAGACCTCCACCAGGTTGCCGGAGAACTCGCTTTCCAGCGTGCCGTCTTCGACGCGGCCGAAGTACACATTGTCATGCGCGCCGTAGACGCCCAGGTCGGTGCCGCCGGCGTAGTCCTTGTAGTAGCGCACGCAGCGGTAGCAGGCGATGCAGCGGTTCATCTCGTGGGCGATAAACGGGCCCAACTCTTGGTTTTGATGAGTCCGCTTGGTAAAGCGGTAGCGCCGGGCGTTGTGCCCCGTCATCACCGTCATGTCCTGCAAGTGGCAGTGGCCACCTTCCTCGCAAACCGGGCAGTCGTGCGGGTGGTTGATCATCAGCCATTCGACGACGCTGGCGCGGAACGCCTTGGACTCCTCGTCGTCGATGCTGATCCAGGTGTTGTCGGTGGCAGGCGTCATGCAGGACATGACGATACGACCACGGGTGTCGTTCTCGTCGTTGTACTGCTTGACCGCGCACTGGCGGCAGGCGCCGACGCTGCCAAGCGCCGGGTGCCAGCAGAAGTAGGGGATATCGAGTCCAAGGGACAGGCAGGCCTGCAGGAGGTTGTCTGCACCATCGACTTCGAAATCTTTGCCGTCTACGTGGATAGTGGCCATTTCTTCAGTCTTCGTTTACCCGCTTCAGAAAAGCGGCTGGCTAAGGGAATTCGTCTGTTCAGCTCGCTCTTGCCGGCATGCGGGGCGTGGTCGCCACCTTGGCCACACCGGCCTCGAACTCTTTACGGAAATATTTGATGGCACTGCCCAACGGCTCCACGGCGCCTGGCGCGTGAGCACAGAAGGTTTTGCCCGGGCCGAGGAAGTTGACAAGGCCGAGCAGGGTGGCGATGTCCTCGCGTGTGCCTTCGCCCCGCTCCAGTGCACGAAGGATCTTCACGCTCCACGGCAGGCCGTCGCGGCACGGCGTGCACCAGCCGCAGGACTCGCGGGCGAAGAACTCTTCCATGTTGCGCAGCAGCGACACCATGTTGATCGAGTCGTCGACCGCCAGCGCCAGACCAGTGCCCATACGGGTGCCGACCTTGCCGATGCCGCCGGCGTACATCTGCGCCTCGAGGTGCTCGGGCAGCAGGAAGCCGGTGCCGGCGCCGCCCGGCTGCCAGCATTTGAGCTGGTAACCATCGCGCATGCCGCCGGCGTAGTCCTCGAACAATTCGCGCGCCGTAATGCCGAACGGCAGTTCCCACAGGCCGGGGTTCTTCACCTTCCCGGAGAAGCCCATCAGCTTGGTGCCGTGGTCTTCGCTGCCCGGGCGGGCCAGGCCCTTGTACCAGTCCACACCCTGGCCGACGATGGCCGGCACGTTGCACAGGGTTTCGACGTTATTGACGCAGGTCGGCTTGCCCCAGACGCCAACGGCCGCGGGGAAGGGCGGTTTGGCGCGCGGATTGGCGCGGCGGCCTTCCAGCGAGTTGATCAGTGCGGTTTCTTCGCCGCAGATGTAGCGGCCGGCGCCGGTGTGCACGAACAGCTCGAAATCGAAACCGCTGCCAAAGATGTTCTTGCCGAGCAGGCCGGCGGCCTTGGCTTCATCGATGGCGCGGTTGAGGTTACGCGCCGCATCGACGTACTCGCCACGCAGGAAGATGTAGCCGCGATAGGCCTTCAGTGCGCGCGCCGAGATCAGCATGCCTTCCACCAATAGGTGCGGCAGCTGTTCCATCAGCATGCGGTCTTTCCAGGTGTTGGGCTCCATTTCGTCCGCATTGCACAGCAGGTAGCGGATGTTCATGGATTCGTCGGCCGGCATCAGGCCCCACTTCACGCCCGTGGGGAAGCCTGCGCCGCCACGGCCCTTGAGGCCGGATTCCTTGACGGTCTGCACGATGTCGGCCTGGGCCATCTCGGTCAGTGCCTTGCGTGCGGCGGCGTAGCCGTTCTTCTGCTGGTATTCCTCCAGCCATACCGGCTGGGCGTCGTCACGCAGGCGCCAGGTCAGCGGATGGGTTTCTTCGCTACGAGTGATGCGGTTGGCTGGGCCGATGGAGGTCAGCGTTTTCATTTGTAGTCCTCCAGCAGCTTGGCGACGCCGTCAGGTTGGACATCGCCGAATGTGTCGTCGTCGATCATCACTGCAGGAGCCTTGTCGCAGTTGCCCAGGCAACACACCGGCAGCAGGGTGAAACGCTCATCGCTGGTGGTCTGGCCAAGGCCGATGCCAAGCTGCTTCTGCATCTCACTGACCACCGACTCATGGCCGCCGATGTAGCAGGTCATGCTGTCGCACACGCGAATCACGTGGCGGCCGACGGGCTGACGGAAGATCTGGCTGTAGAAGGTGGCCACGCCCTCGACGTCGCTGGCAGGAATGCCGAGAATTTCGCCAATGGCGTCAGCGGCGCCGTCCGGCACCCAGCCGCGTTGCTTCTGCACGATCTTCAGCGCTTCGATGCTGGCGGCGCGCGGGTCTTCGTAGTGATGCATCTCGTGCTCGATGGCCGAGCGCTCGGTTTCGCTGAGGGTGAAACGGTCGGTCTGAATTAGCGTGCTCATGATCAGCGGTCCACGTCGGCCATGACGAAGTCGATACTGCCCAGATAGGCGATCAGATCCGCCACCATGCTGCCGCGAATCACCGAAGGGATCTGCTGCAGGTGGGGGAAGCTGGGGGTGCGAATCCGGGTGCGGTAGCTCATGGTGCTGCCGTCGCTCGTCAGGTAGTAGCTGTTGATGCCCTTGGTCGCCTCGATCATCTGGAAGGCTTCGTTGGCCGGCATGACCGGGCCCCAGGAAACCTGCAGGAAGTGAGTGATCAGGGTTTCGATGTGCTGCAGCGTGCGCTCTTTCGGCGGCGGCGTGGTCAGCGGGTGGTCGGCCTTGTACGGGCCTTCCGGCATGTTCTTCAGGCACTGATCGATGATGCGGATGCTCTGACGCATTTCTTCCACGCGCACCATGCAGCGGTCGTAGGCGTCACCATTGGCCGCCAGCGGCACTTCGAATTCGAAGTTCTCATAGCCGGAGTAGGGACGCGCCTTGCGCAGGTCAAAATCGCAACCGGTGGCGCGCAGGCCGGCACCGGTGGTGCCCCATTCCAGCGCTTCCTTGGTGTTGTACTGCGCCACACCGATGGTACGGGCCTTGAGGATGCTGTTCTTCAGCGCGGCCTTCTCGTATTCGTCGAGGCGCTTTGGCAGCCAGTCGACGAATTCCTTGACCAGCTTGTCCCAGCCGCGCGGCAGGTCATGGGCGACACCGCCGATGCGGTACCAGGCCGGGTGCAGGCGGAAACCGGTGATGGCTTCGATCACCTTGTAGGCACGCTGGCGGTCGGTGAAGGTGAAGAACACCGGGGTCATCGCGCCAACGTCCTGGATGTAAGTACCGAGGAACAGCAGGTGGCTGGTGATACGGAAGAACTCGGCGAGCATCACGCGGATGACATCGACGCGGGCCGGCACCTTGATGCCGGCGAGTTTCTCCACCGAGAGCACGTAGGGCAGGTTGTTCATCACCCCGCCGAGGTAGTCGATGCGGTCGGTGTAGGGGATGAAGCTGTGCCAGCTCTGCCGTTCGGCCATCTTCTCGGCGCCACGGTGGTGGTAGCCGATCTCTGGCACGCAATCGACGATCTCTTCGCCGTCGAGCTGCAGGATGATGCGGAACGCGCCGTGAGCGGAAGGGTGGTTGGGGCCGAGGTTGAGGAACATGTAGTCCTCGTGCTCACCACCGCGTTTCATGCCCCAGTCTTCGGGGCGGAAGCGCGCGGCTTCCTCTTCCAGCTGCTGTTTGGCCAGGGTCAGGCTGAACGGGTCGAATTCGGTGGCGCGCGCCGGGTAGTCCTTGCGCAGCGGGTGACCTTCCCAGGTCGGCGGCATCATGATGCGGCTCAGGTGTGGGTGGCCGGTGAAGGTGATGCCGTACAGGTCCCAGACTTCACGCTCGTACCAGTTGGCGTTGGGCCAGATGCCGGTGGCGGTGGGCAGGTTGAGGTCGCGCTCGGACAAGGCGACCTTGATCATCACATCACTATTACTCTCCAGCGACATCAGGTGATAGAACACCGTGAAGTCGGCATCGGGAAGGCCGCGACGTTGGGTGCGCAGGCGCTCGTCGACGCCGTGCAGATCAAAGAGCATCACGTAGGGGCGCGGCAGGTTGCGCAGGCAGGTGAGCACTTCGATGAGGCGCTCACGGGCGACCCAGAGTACCGGCATGCCGGTGCGGGTCGCTTGCAGGGTGAAACTGTCGTCGCCAAAACGGGCGCACAGTTCGGCGACGACGTCCTGGTCGTCAGCCTTGTAAGGCGGTATGGACACAACGGTGTCTTGAGTCATGGTCTCGGTCGCTGTCGATCAACGTAGAAAGTGGGCGTGACGCTTGCGCAGGCAAGCATCAGCTCAGACTTCGTCGGGGCTACGCAGGTTGGTAACGGCGATTCGCTGCTCGCGTCGCTGTTCCTTCTGCGAAGGCATTTCGGCACGGTAGATGCCTTGATCGCCAACGACCCAGGATAGCGGGCGGCGCTCCTGGCCGATGGATTCCTGCAGCAGCATCAAGCCTTGCAGGAACGCCTCGGGGCGGGGCGGGCAGCCGGGAATATAGACGTCCACGGGGAGGAACTTGTCCACGCCCTGAACGACCGAGTAGATGTCGTACATGCCGCCGGAGTTGGCGCATGAACCCATGGAAATGACCCACTTGGGCTCCAGCATCTGCTCGTAGAGACGCTGGATGACCGGCGCCATCTTGATAAAGCAGGTGCCGGCAATGACCATGAAGTCAGCCTGACGGGGTGATGCGCGAATGACTTCCGCACCGAAACGCGCCACGTCATGCGGGGCGGTGAAGGCGGTGGTCATTTCCACATAGCAGCAGGACAGGCCGAAGTTGTACGGCCACAAGGAATTCTTGCGCCCCCAGTTGACCGCGCCGTTAAGCACGTCCGAGAGCTTGCCCATGTAGATGTTCTTGTGAACCTGGTCCTCTAGCTGCGGGTCGGAGACGACCTCCCGCTGGCCGATCGGATACGCCTCGTTGGGCGCATTCGGGTCGACCCGAGTAAGTTTGTATTGCATCGCCAAAGCCTCATTGTTTCAGCTTCGCCTGCCGTTCACGACGTCCCTGCGGTGCCCAATCGAGCGCGCCGATACGCCAAAGATAGACAAGACCTGCCAACAGAATTGCTATGAAAACTGTAGCTTCGATCAGACCCGCCCAGCCGCTTTCGCGCACCGAGACTGCCCAAGCGAAGAGATAGAGGGCTTCAACGTCGAAGATCACGAAGAGCATCGCGACCAGATAGAACTTGGCTGACAGGCGCAGACGCGCGCTGCCGGTAGGAAGCATGCCCGACTCGAAAGGCTCGTTCTTGCTACGTCCCCAGGCTTTGCTGCCGAGCAGACTGGAAACGCCGAGCATGAAGGCGATGAGCGCGCAGACACCCAGCAAGAAAACAGCGAAGGCCCAGTTCTGGGACATGGTGGTTACCGCATCAGGCATGCCGGTACTCCTGAAACTCAAGGAACGGCTTGTATTTGGTTAGCTGACAAGCACCGTCAAGGGTGCTGATGCAAAGTGTGTATACAATACTATGTGTATGCCGACTGTAAGTCAATTTTTCAAAGAAAATTATTCCTGCATTTTCATCACTATTGCCAGGTTTTTGCCTGAATTGTCGCATCGCTGTAATTGCGCTGCAGGCCATGCAGGTCGGCGCTTCTGGACTATGGCTGATGGCTTTGTTCTGGCAATCCGTGGCGCCCATTCATCCGGCTAATCTGCCTCATTTTGCTGGGTGATGCGCCTCGGCAAGATGAGTAATTGTCTGCCACTTTGGTATTGGGGCGACGGCAGCAGGCATTGACTTAAATTCTCTTGATGTATCTCTCCGCCTGCAGCTCTGCCTCAAGGTTTATCGGGCCTTTGGCATTTACTCGCCCATCCTGTCTTGGGGATATGCCAAGGCTGCGCCCTGTTTGGCTGAAGCGGTTTATCGCGCAAGTAAAAAAAGCCCCGGCAAGCCGGGGCGGATTAGGCAAGCAGGCTGCTGCGGATGCGTGGTCCGCAGCAGGGGAACCGTTCTTAGTGGAACTGGTTCATGGTGTTGTCTTTACCGCTCGCTTTCAGAGCGGCTTCGCCAGCGAAGTACTCCTTGTGGGTGTCGCCGATGTCCGAGCCAGCCATGTTCTGGTGCTTGACGCAGGCGATGCCCTGACGGATTTCCTCACGCTGTACGCCTTTCACGTAGGCCAGCATGCCCTGGTCGGCGAAGTAGCCCTTGGCCAGGTTGTCGGTCGACAGAGCGGCAGTGTGGTAGGTCGGCAGAGTGATCAGGTGGTGGAAGATGCCGGCGTGAGCGGAGCCGTCGCGCTGGAAGGTACGGATCTTCTCGTCAGCGATCTGGGCTAGTTCGGTATTGTCGTATTCGACGCTCATCAGTTTGGCGCGGTCGTAGGCGGAAACGTCCTTGCCTTCGGCAACCATGGCGTCGAACACTTGCTGGCGGAAGTTCAGGGTCCAGTTGAAGGACGGGCTGTTGTTGTAAACCAGCTTGGCGTTCGGGATGACTTCGCGGATGCGGTCAACCATGCCTTTGATCTGGCCAACGTGCGGCTTCTCGGTTTCGATCCACAGCAGGTCGGCGCCGTTCTGCAGGCTGGTGATGCAGTCCAGTACGCAGCGGTCTTCGCCGGTGCCAGCGCGGAACTGGAACAGGTTGGACGGCAGGCGCTTCGGACGCAGCAGCTTGCCTTCGCGGTTCAGAACGACGTCGCCGTTCTTCAGTTCGGCAGTGGACACTTCTTCGCAATCCAGGAAGGAGTTGTACAGGTCGCCCAGGTCGCCCGGCTGGTTGGTCACGGCGATCTGCTTGGTCAGGCCGGCACCCAGGGAGTCGGTACGAGCAACGATTACACCGTTGTCGATACCCAGTTCCAGGAAGGCGTAGCGAACGGCAGCGATCTTGGCGAGGAAGTCGGCATGTGGAACGGTAACTTTGCCGTCCTGGTGGCCGCACTGCTTCTCGTCGGATACCTGGTTTTCGATTTGGATGCAGCAGGCACCCGCTTCGATCATGCGCTTGGCCAGCAGGTAGGTGGCTTCCGGGTTACCGAAACCGGCATCGATGTCGGCGATGATCGGGACAATGTGCGTTTCGTAGTTGTCGATCTGGTTCTGGATCTCGGCAGCCTTGGCGTGGTCGCCAGCGTCGCGGGCAGCGTCCAGAGCGGTGAACAGCAGGTCCAGTTCGCGGCTGTCGGCCTGACGCAGGAAGGTGTACAGCTCTTCGATCAGGTCGGAGACGGCGGTCTTCTCGTGCATCGACTGATCCGGCAGCGGGCCGAACTCGGAACGCAGGGCAGCGACCATCCAGCCCGACAGGTAGAGGTAGCGCTTGTTGGTGCTCTTCAGGTGCTTCTTGATCGAAATCAGCTTCTGCTGACCGATGAAGCCGTGCCAGCAGCCCAGGGACTGGGTGTAGAGGGAGGAGTCGGCGTCGTACTCTTCCATGTCCTTGCGCATGATGTCAGCAGTGTACTGAGCGATTTCCAGACCGGTCTTGAAGCGGTTCTGAGCGCGCATACGGGCGACGGACTCGGGGTTGATAGCGCTCCAACTGCTGCCGAACTTCTCTTTCAGAGCGGCTACAGCCTTGATGTCGTTTTGATATGCGGACATGGTCAATCCTTCAAAAAAATGTGTTGGTTGAGCACCGACTACCCACGCAATGCGTGCACGGATGCAGCGGCTGCGGGAGGCTTCCACTTTGACGGCGAGAATACGGCTGGGGCGAGGATTGACCGCGAGGAGGGGGATGTGGCGAACAGTGCGAGAGCGTCGCGTGGGCCGTTTGGCTCGTGGAAACCTTGGGCACCTGCTGGGCTTTCGATCTGTCTGACGCTAAACGCTTCCCCGTCCCTCAGGACAACTTCGTTCCAGTCGCAACCTCGTCGTACGGCCTTGTGGGCTGTTGGGACACGGACCGGTGCGAAGTACTTCGCGGGCGGTCTGGAGATCCTTTTCAGGACCCCTGGCTAGCGGGAGCGAGGCCATCATGCCTCTGGGAAAATGCTTCGTCAAACGTTTTGTAGTGGTTTTTTAAAGCTACTACATATTCAGTAGGCGACTGGCTGGTCACGCTTGGCAGCCCATGGGTTGGGCGTTTCAGGCATTTCGCGGGTTGCGAGAGTTGTCCATCGTTCTTGCGAGGGAAAGGCATTCGACTTTGGTCGGGGGTGTCAGTCGATCGCTTCGACCTTAAGGCGCAGCGACATGTCCTCGCGGCCCTGGGTGGAGTGTCGACGCAACACGTCACGGCCGCTGGAGCTGGTTTCCTCGCTGACGCCGCCCAAGGTAATCCACTCGCCGAGACGACCGCTGACGCGCGTGTCGGTGCTTTGCACGTCGATCACGCCGGGGCGGCTGTTGCTGACGCGATCGCGCTGGCTGCTGATGGCCACGTGGACGAGTTCGCCAGAGAGGCTGGCTGTCACGTAAAAGCCCCGCGTCACGTCGCGATACTGGGTGTCCTGGTAAACCTGGCCGTACGGGCCGGTACTGGTGGTGGTCAGCGGCACGCTCTGACCGACCTGGATCAGCGCCGGATAGCCCTCGGTGGCCTGTACCTGCTGGGTGCCGCCACCACGGCTGTCGGTGCTGCGGCGGATGATGCGCACCTGGTCGCGACCGTTGACTTCGCCACGTCCGACCTGAACCTCGGCATTGCCGGCGCTGAGGGTGCCGTCGACGCGATAGCCGCGGTCGTTCTGGTAATTGCTGTCAGCGCTTTCGACGGTGATCAGCAGGCGCCGCGGGCGGGTGTCGAGTTGCTGCAGCAGCACGCGCACCTCGCCGATCTTGGCCGGTGACGCATTGACGATCAGTTGGTTGCCATAGGCACTGACCTTGCCCTCGTTACCGAGCATCGACTGCACCACGCCGAGTACGTCATCGGCAGTGCGGTAATTCAATGCGATTACCTCGGTGGCCGCTTGCAGCGGCAGGCACAGGCCGAGAAGCAGGGCGGCGAACAGCGTGCGCAGGGTCATAGCAGAAAGCTCCGCAGATCAGGGTCGGTGATGCTGGTATCCCAGGCCTGGTCGAACTGGGTTTGGCGTTGGCGCACGCGCGCCGGATCGTTGTACAGGGTGTAGCCGGATTGTTGATCGAGTTCAGGTCGCACGAACAGGCCCCTGTCATCGGCGATCAGGAAGGCCAGTTCCTCGCTGGCATAGTCCGGATTGAGTTTGCGGATATGCAGGTTGGAGGACAGTCGGCGTGGCAGGGCGAGCAGACGATGACCTTCCTTTACGGCACGGGTCGGGTCGCGCAGCAGAATGCGCAGGCGCGCCCGAGGACTACTCAGCAGGAACCGGGTGCAGGCCTGTTGCACGCTGCTGTGGTGATAGAGCCAGGGCTCCAGGTCATCGCTGTACAGGCACAGGCTGCGCTGGGCTTGCTGGATCAGCGCCAGGATGTGGGCGCGAGCCTGCTGGGGCTGGCTGAAACGCTCCAGACGCTCGTGCTGGCCGAGTATGAACGGGGCCGGCTCCCATTGCGCCGCATCCGGCGTGATGGGTTCGGGGTTGTGCACGGCAAAACGCCCCGGCGACTCGAATTCGATGGCCGCCAGTTCAATGGGATCTGGCGTATCGATCGGTTCGACCGGGGCGTCTTTGTCGTTCATTTCGGTCTCTACTGGCTGCTGCGCACCATATCCACGTGCGGTATGCCGGCGTCGAGGTACTCGTCGCTGACAATCCTGAAGCCTAGCCTTTCATAGAACGGCGTGGCGTGCACCTGAGCGGTGAGCATTTGCTGATGCAGGCCGCGTTTTTCAGCTTCGGCAATCACCGCCTGCATCAGTTTTTCGCCCACTTTCAGGCCGCGCCAGTCCTTGAGCACCGAAACGCGACCGATATGGCCATCGGGCAGCAGGCGCGCGGTACCCACCGGGTAATCACCTTCCTCGGCGAGAAAGTGCACGGCGTCGGTATCCTCGGCGTCCCATTCCAGCTCCGGCGGTACCGATTGCTCGGCAACGAAAACGCTGTCGCGGATACGACGAAGCTCGGCATTGTCCCTATGCCAGTCCGCGACACGGACAGTGATCTCACTCATCGGCAAATCCCAGGCTGCCTTGCTTGACCAGTTCCCATAGCAGGGTACGCCCCTCGTCGTCGGCCAGCCAGGCGCCGAGGTTTTCCACATGTAACGCATCGGCGCTGCAGATCAGCTTCAACAGCTCGCGCAGGCGGGCGGAAACCAGGCGGCTCTGGCCGCTGGCGAACAGCACCAGGTCTTCGCCGACTTCCGACCAGGCCATGCGTGCGCTGGGGTTGCGAATGAGGATCGCGCCATCTTCCAGTGCGCCGAGGAAGTCCTCTTCCTCGATCTCGATGCCGGCAACTAGCTCCGGGTACTTGGGCTCGGTCATGAACTGGCCGAACCAGGTCATCAGCAGGCGTTCGTCACTCATGTGCTCGTTGAGCAGCGCCTTGAGGCGCTCCAGGGCGTCGCGCTGGATCTGGTTGGGATCCTCGCTCGGCTGGATGTCGGCATCGCTGTAACGCTCTTCGTCGGGCAGGAACTGGCCGAGGAAATCAGTGAAATGGGTCAGTACTTCGGCGGCGCTCGGCGCGCGGAAGCCCACAGAATAGGTCATGCAATCATCCTCAGCGGTGCCACAGTGGGCGAGGCAGGGCGGCAGGTAAAGCATGTCGCCGGGTGCCAACACCCATTCATCGGTTGGTTCGAATTGGGCCAGGATCTTCAGATCGGCGTGGGGGAGCAGCGGGCTGTCGGCATCGCACATCTGGCCAATCTGCCAGCGGCGATGGCCGTGAGCCTGCAGCAGGAATACGTCGTAGTTGTCGAAATGCGGGCCAACGCCGCCACCGGGGGCGGCGAAGCTGATCATCAGGTCGTCGATGCGCCATTTAGGCAGGAACTTGAAGTCTTCCAGCAGTTCGGCCACTTCCGGAACGAACTGATCGACGGCCTGCACCAGCAGCGTCCAGTCGCGCTCGGGCAGATCCTGGAAGCTGTCCTCGTTGAACGGGCCACGCTGCAGTTCCCAGGGACGCTCGCCATGCTCGATCACCAGGCGCGATTCGACTTCTTCCTCCAGCGCCAGGCCGGCCAGTTCGTCCGGGCTGATCGGGCTTTCGAAGTCGGGAATGGCCTGGCGCACCAGCAGCGGTTTTTTCTGCCAGTAGTCGCGCAAAAATTCACGGGCTGTGAGGCCGCCCAGCAATTGCAGCGGAGTATCAGGATTCATCAGTAAGCCCTTGAAATAGATAAAAACCTTAAAACAAAAACGCCCGGCTCAGCCGGGCGTCCTTGGCGGACTGTCAAAAAACGTAGGCGAGGCAGGCAAGACAAGGCAAAAGCGGCCGAAGAAGCGGAGTTTACGTGCTGTAAATGAGCATTCTGAGGCCGGTTTTAATGCAGTATTGCCAACGTAGGTAGTTTTTCGGCTGTCTGCCAGGCTGATCGCGCTTAGATCCGCTTGGCCTGGGCCACGGCGTTACCGATGTAGCGCGCCGGAGTCAGTTGCTTGAGCTCTTCCTTGGCGGCGGCAGGCATGTCCAGGCCGTCGATGAAGGCCAGCAGGGCCTCGGGGCTGATGCCCTTGCCGCGAGTCAGCTCTTTCAGCTTCTCGTACGGGTTCTCGATGGCGTAGCGACGCATGACGGTCTGGATCGGCTCGGCGAGCACTTCCCAGCAGGCATCCAGGTCTTCAGCAATTTTCTGAGCATTGAGCTCCAACTTGCTGATTCCCTTGAGGCTGGCTTCGTAAGCGATGACGCTGTGAGCGAAGCCGACACCCAGGTTACGCAGCACGGTGGAGTCGGTCAGGTCACGCTGCCAGCGGGAAATCGGCAGCTTGCTGGCCAGGTGCTGGAAGATCGCGTTGGCTATCCCTAAGTTGCCTTCGGAGTTCTCGAAGTCGATCGGGTTGACCTTGTGCGGCATGGTCGAGGAGCCGATCTCGCCGGCCACGGTCTTCTGCTTGAAGTAACCGAGGGAGATGTAGCCCCAGACGTCGCGGTCGAAGTCGATCAGGATGGTGTTGAAGCGAGCGATGGCGTCGAACAGCTCGGCGATGTAGTCGTGCGGCTCGATCTGGGTGGTGTAGGGGTTCCAGGTCAGGCCCAGGTCACCTTCGATGAACTGACGCGCGTTGGCTTCCCAGTCGATGCTCGGGTAGGCCGACAGGTGGGCGTTGTAGTTGCCCACGGCGCCGTTGATTTTGCCCAGCAGCGGCACGGCCGCGACCTGAGCGATCTGGCGCTCCAGGCGGTAGACGACGTTGGCCAGTTCCTTGCCAAGGGTGGTCGGCGAGGCCGGCTGGCCGTGGGTGCGCGAGAGCATCGGCACGTCAGCGAACTTCACTGCCAGTTCACGAATGGCGCCTGCCAGTTGCTTCATCAGCGGCAGCAGCACGCTGTCACGGCCTTCACGCAGCATCAGGGCGTGGGACAGGTTGTTGATGTCCTCGCTGGTGCAGGCGAAGTGGATGAACTCGCTGACCTTGTCCAGCTCCGGCAGCTTGGCAGCCTGTTCCTTAAGCAGGTATTCCACGGCCTTGACGTCGTGGTTGGTGGTGCGCTCGATTTCCTTGACGCGCTCGGCGTGCTCGACGGCGAAGTTCTCGGCCAGCTCGTTGAGCAGGGCGTTGGCTTCGGCGGAGAAGGGCGCGACTTCCGGGATGCCCTCGTGAGCGGCCAGGCGCTGCAGCCAGCGCACTTCGACCAGTACGCGGCTACGGATCAGACCGTATTCGCTGAAGATAGGGCGCAGGGCGCTGGTTTTGCCGGCGTAGCGGCCGTCGACGGGGGAAACCGCGGTGAGCGAGGAAAGCTGCATGTAGGCGTTCTCGGGCTGTCGGGCTGAAAAGCCATCCGGGGTCGCTGCGCGTCGTGCCTGCTTCAGTGAAGCGGGCGCTAGCTCAGGTGCCTGGACGACCTCTGACGAAAAGGGCGCATATCATACATGAAAACCGGCGTGTGACCGCCTATGTCCTGCGTCTGGCGACCGATAACAGACTGGCGGCAAAAATCAGCGCCGCGCCGAACAGCGACAGGGTGTCTGGCGTCTCGCCCCAGAGCAGCCAGGCAATGATGCCGGCGAAGACGATGGCCAGGTAAGCCACCGGACCGATCAGTCCCGGCGGCGCCAGGCCGTAGGCGCGTGACATGATCACCTGGCTGGCGGTGGCCAGCAGGCCGATGCCCAGCAGCCAGCCAAGCTGGTTGGCGTCCAGCGGCTGCCAGCTCCAGGTCAGCGGGATGGCGGAAAACAACGCGGAAAACAGCGAGAAATAGAAGACGATGCGTGTGGCCGGCTCGCTGTCGCTCATCTCTCGGATGGAGACGAAGGCAAAGGCCGCCAGCAGGCTGGCAGCCAGGCCGGCCAGGGCTGGCCCTTCGAATAATGCTGCGCTGGGCTTGGCTACCAGCAGCACGCCACACAAGCCGATCAGGCTGCTTACCAGCATGCGCCGAGTCAGCGGCTCCTTGAGCCAGATATGTGCGATCAGCGGGGTAAACACCGGCGCCGAATAGGTGAACAGCATGGCGTCGGCCAGTGGCAGATGGGCGATGGCGTAGAAGAAGCAGTACATCGCCGCCAGGCCGTAGGTGGTGCGCCACAGATGGGACTTCAGGCGTGTCGTGCGCAACGGTCGAACGCCACGCACCAGCAGCAAAGGCAGGAAGAACAACACGCCGACCAGGTTGCGGAAGAACACCACCGACTCGTTGTTGACGCTGACGGAAATCTCGCGGATGCCGACTCCGGTGAAGGCAAACAGCAGCGCCGAGAGCGCCAGCAGCAGGGCACCCTGTATGGGTTTTACGCTGCGGCTGGCGGGTTCCATGGTCAGTTTCGCGTCAGTTCGTAGAGTTCTTTGAGCAGTTTGCTGCGGCTGAACACCAACTGCCAGCGGTGGCCGCCGAGCTGGCGCCAGAGGCGCGCTGAGCGAATGCCGGCGAGCAGCAGTGCGCGGATTTTCGCCGCGTTGTTCGGCTGCTGCAGGAAGCGCATGTCGCCGTGCACCTGAATGCGCTGGCGGAAGGTGCTGATGGTGTCCTGATAGAGGCCGCCGCAGGCGGCGATGACGTTGTCATGGACCAGGCCAAAATGCTCGACCTGTTGCTGGATCTGATCCAGCCGGCTGCCCATCACCTGCAGCATGTCGCCGCGCTTGTCCAGTTGCCGCTCCAGGCCGATCATCGCCAGCGCATAGCGTAGGGGCTCGCGCTGCAAGGCAGACGGATTGCGCTCCAGCGAGCTGATCAGCGCGCGATAACCGTCACGCAGGTTGAGATCGTCGCCGCCGTATACGTCCAGCGTGCTTTTCGGGTCGCGCACCAGCAGGCTGCCGAGCATGCAGCCCATCGAGGCTTCGCTGACCTGGCCGGTCCGGGCGATCTTGTCGGCCAGCACTGCTGCTTCGAATACGGCGCCGAGGGCAACCAGTTGCTCCTGCAGCGGGCTCATCGGGCGTCCTCGTACCAGGCTTCTGCGGTTTCGATCACGCCGCCGCCGAGGCACACCTCGCCGTCGTAGAACACCACGGACTGACCCGGAGTGACGGCGCGCTGCGGCTCGTCGAACACGGCGCGATAGCCGGTCTCGGTCCTCTCCAGGGTGCAGTGCTGATCGTTCTGGCGGTAGCGCACCTTGGCGGTCAGGCGGCGCGGGCTGCTCAGATCCACTGGGTTGACCCAGTAGATGTCCGAGGCGAGCAGGGCGCGTGAGAACAGCCAGGGGTGTTCGTTGCCCTGGCCGACGATCAGTACGTTACGCGTTAGGTCCTTGCGCAGCACGTACCAGGGATCGTCGCTGGCGTCCTTGAGACCGCCGATGCCAAGCCCCTGGCGCTGGCCGATGGTGTGGTACATCAGGCCGTGATGGCGGCCGATGACCTGGCCCTCGGTGGTCTCGATGTCGCCTGGCTGGGCCGGCAGGTACTGTTTGAGAAAGTCACTGAAGCGACGCTCACCGATGAAGCAGATGCCGGTGGAGTCCTTCTTCTTCGCCGTGGCCAGCTCGTACTTCTCGGCGATGGCGCGTACCTGCGGCTTTTCCAGCTCGCCAACCGGGAACAGGGTCTTGGCGATCTGCTCGCCGCCGACGGCGTGCAGGAAGTAGCTCTGGTCCTTGTTAGGGTCGAGCCCCTTGAGCAGTTCGGTGCGACCATCGATATCGCGGCGACGCACATAGTGACCGGTGGCGATCAGGTCGGCACCGAGCGACAGGGCATAGTCGAGGAAGGCTTTAAACTTGATTTCACGGTTGCACAGGATGTCCGGGTTCGGCGTACGCCCGGCCTTGTATTCGGCCAGGAAGTGCTCGAACACGTTGTCCCAGTATTCGGCGGCGAAGTTGGCGGTGTGCAGCTTGATGCCGATGCGGTCGCATACGGCCTGGGCGTCGGCCAGGTCATCCATGGCGGTGCAGTATTCGGTGCCGTCGTCTTCGTCCCAGTTCTTCATGAACAGGCCTTCGACCTGGTAACCCTGCTCCATCAGCAGCAGGGCGGAAACGGACGAGTCGACGCCGCCGGACATGCCGACGATCACGCGTTGGGTGCTAGGTGCTTGCATAGGAATCTGCGAGTGAAGCCTTAAAAGTTGCCGAGTCTACCAGAAAGCCTGCCGCCCGTAGGGCGTACTCGGCTTTGGCTTCCTGCGTCGCTCTACCTCCTGCATCCATGCAGTCGTCGCGAAGCAGTACGCCGCTGGGTTTGTGTGGCGCTCAAGAGCGGCGGACTGCTCGCTTCGCTACGAGCGGCCGGCGTTCCGGTCCGCCCTGCGTCCTCATCTGGAACCGGTGAGCACGACATCCCCGGATCTCATTGGGCTACGCTTAGTCGCGCAGCAGCTCAAGCGGCCCGTTTACACCGGCCAGGTAATCGTCCACGCAGCGCAGTACCAGCTCGCTGCGCCAGCGCTCGGGCTGGGTGGCCAGCTCATCGCGGGTCAACCAGGTGATGCCGCTGATGTCGTTATCCAGCTCGCGCTCGGCGTCATGGCGCACGGGGCGTGCGCTGAAGCACACGCGCTGATAGGTCACGCCATTACTTGGTGCGGTATAGAGGTAGATGCCGAGCAGGGCGGTGAGCTCGACGTCCCAGCCGGTTTCCTCGAGCGTCTCGCGCAGTGCGGCTTCGCGTAGCGATTCATTGGCTTCCAGGTGCCCGGCCGGCTGGTTGAGTACCAGGCGGCCGGCCTTGACCTCTTCGACGAAGAGGAAACGGCCATCATCTTCGATCACCGTGGCCACGGTGATATGGGGTTGCCACTGCATTTTCAGTGCTCCAAAAAACGATCAGCGTGCAGGATTCTGTAGGAGCGAGCTCTGCTCGCGAAAAACGGCTTCGCGAGCAGAGCTCGCTCCTACAAAGATTGTCCAGATCCATAAATAAAGAACCCCGGCGCAAGGCCGGGGTTCTTTGACACTCAAGCCTTATCAGGCATTCAGTGCAGCCAGAGCGGCATTGAAGGTGGCGCTGGGGCGCATCACCTTGCTGGTCAGCTCAGGGTTGGAGCGGTAGTAGCCGCCGATGTCGACCGGCTTGCCTTGTACGGCAGCCAGTTCGGCGACGATGGTCGCTTCCTGCTCGGTCAGTTGCTTGGCCAGCGGGGCGAAATGGGCTTTCAGCTCGGCATCGTCATTCTGCTCGGCCAGGGCTTGTGCCCAGTACAGTGCCAGGTAGAAGTGGCTGCCGCGGTTGTCGATCTCGCCGACCTTGCGCGCCGGGGACTTGTTGTTGTCCAGCAGCTTGCCGGTAGCCTGATCCAGGGTCTTGCCCAGTACCTTGGCCTTGGCGTTGTTGGTCTTGATGCCGGTTTCTTCCAGCGACACGGCCAGGGCCAGGAACTCGCCCAGGGAATCCCAGCGCAGGTAGTTTTCTTCGACCAGCTGTTGCACATGCTTGGGCGCCGAACCGCCGGCGCCGGTTTCGTACATGCCGCCGCCAGCCATCAGCGGAACGATGGACAGCATCTTGGCCGAGGTGCCCAGCTCCATGATCGGGAACAGGTCGGTCAGGTAGTCACGCAGTACGTTGCCGGTTACCGAGATGGTGTCCTGGCCGCGGATCATGCGCTCCATGGATACGCGGATGGCTTCGTTGTAGCCCATCATGCGGATATCCAGGCCAGTCAGGTCGTGGTCCTTGAGGTACAGCTCGACCTTCTTCTGCAGTTCGCGGTCGTGGGCGCGCTCCGGGTCCAGCCAGAAGATCGCCGGGGTGTTGGACTGACGGGCGCGGGTAACGGCCAGCTTGACCCAGTCGCGAATCGGCGCGTCCTTGGTCTGGCAGGCGCGCCAGATGTCGCCGGCTTCGACCTGGTGCTGCATCAGCACGGTGCCGTCGGCGGCGACGACGCGCATGGTGCCGTCGGCGGTCATTTCGAAGGTCTTGTCGTGGGAGCCGTATTCCTCGGCCTTTTGCGCCATCAGGCCGACGTTCGGCACACTGCCCATGGTGGTTGGGTCGAAGGCGCCGTTGGTTTTGCAGAAGTTGATCATTTCCTGATAGATGCGCGCGTAGGTGCTCTCAGGCATGACGGCCTTGGTGTCTTTCTGCTTGCCGTCCTTGCCCCACATCTGGCCGGAGTTGCGGATCATCGCCGGCATCGAGGCGTCGACGATCACGTCGCTCGGGATGTGCAGGTTGGTGATGCCCTTGACCGAGTCGACCATGGCCATTTCCGGGCGATGGGCGTAAACCTCGTGGATGTCATGCAGGATTTCTTCCTGCTGCGAGGCCGGCAGGGCCTTGATCTTGTCGTAAACGCTGCTGATGCCGTTGTTCGGGTTGACGCCCAGTTCCTTGAACAGCTCGCCGTACTTGTCGAACACGTCCTTGTAGTAAACGCTGACGGCGTGACCGAAGACGATCGGGTGGGAGACCTTCATCATGGTCGCCTTGACGTGCAGGGACCACATCACGCCGGTTTCCTTGCAGTCCTGCAGGGTCTTCTCGAAGAAGTCACGTAGCTTGCGGCAGCTCATGAACATGCTGTCGAACACTTCGCCTTCCTGCAGGGCGAGTTGTTTCTTGACCTCGACCTTGCCGTCCTTGCCGACGAACTCGATGCGCACGTCACCGGCCTTGGCCATGGTGATCGATTGCTCGCTGGAGAAGAAGTCGCCGCCGCGCATGTAGTCGGCGTGGGACTGCGAGGCCATGCTCCACTTGCCCATGCTGTGCGGGTGTTTGCGTGCATAGGCCTTGACCGCGGCCGGGGCGCGGCGGTCGGAGTTGCCTTCGCGCAGAACCGGGTTCACGGCGCTGCCCAGGATTTTGGCGTAGCGGCCGCGAACTTCTTTGTCTTCGTCGCTCTGCGGATCTTCCGGGAAGTCCGGAATGTTATAGCCCTGAGCCTGCAGCTCGGCGATGGCAGCCTTGAGCTGAGGTACGGAGGCGCTGATGTTCGGCAGTTTGATGATGTTGGCGTCCGGCTGCAGGGTCAGCTCGGCCAGTTTGGCCAGGTCGTCATCGATGCGCTTGTCGGCGTCCAGGCGGTCGGCAAAGCTTGCCAGGATCCGTCCAGCAAGAGAGATGTCGCGGGTTTCAACGGAGATGTTAGCCGAGGCGGCAAAGGCTTCTACAATTGGCAGAAGCGAATAGGTAGCGAGGGCCGGAGCTTCGTCGGTGAAGGTGTAGATGATCTTCGAAGGGGTGGACATTTAGGGTTAACTCTCTTCTTTGCTGAGCGCGCATAGAAACTCGACCTGCGCGGGTAGGCGCTTGAGCCCCATGATGGCGGGGCCGGGTCGAGGACTCGCCGCGGTGATGTTGGATGCACCCGTAGAGTGTCGAGCATTTCGAGCCGGCAGACAGTGGTGGCCGTTTACCGGGTTCAAGAGGTTGCTGTCTGGTTCCAGATAGGTCGCCCCTTATGACTCGTTAGTCACCTAAGCAGTATACCACTGCGACACCTCGCCACAGAATGCCCAGTTGCATAAGACCTTTGCACATGTGTCTCCTTGAGCGGTTTGCGCTACTCTCGGAGATGCACACTGCCTAACCACAAGATGGAGTCCAGCATGGGATACCAAAAGATCCAGGTGCCAGCCAGCGGTGACAAAATCACCGTTAACGCCGATATGTCGCTGAATGTTCCAGACAATCCGATCATCCCGTTCATCGAGGGTGACGGTATTGGTGTCGATATTTCCCCGGTGATGATCAAGGTGGTCGACGCTGCCGTCGAAAAAGCCTATGGCGGCGCCCGCAAGATCTCCTGGATGGAAGTTTATGCCGGTGAGAAGGCGACCCAGGTTTACGATCAGGACACCTGGCTGCCGAAAGAAACCCTCGAGGCCGTGCGTGATTACGTGGTCTCGATCAAAGGCCCGCTGACCACGCCCGTAGGCGGCGGCATCCGTTCATTGAACGTAGCCCTGCGCCAGGAGCTCGACCTTTATGTCTGCCTGCGCCCGGTGCGCTGGTTCGAGGGCGTACCCAGCCCGGTGAAGAAACCGGGTGACGTGGACATGGTGATCTTCCGCGAGAACTCCGAAGACATCTATGCCGGCGTTGAGTGGAAGGCCGGCAGCCCTGAAGCCGAGAAAGTCATCAAGTTCCTCACCGAGGAAATGGGCGTCAAGAAGATCCGCTTCACTGATATGTGCGGTATCGGCATCAAACCGGTCTCCGAAGCGGGTACCAAGCGCCTGGTGCGCAAGGCGCTGCAGTACGCAGTCGATAACGACCGCAGCTCGGTGACCCTGGTGCACAAGGGCAACATCATGAAGTTCACCGAGGGTGCCTTCAAGGAGTGGGGTTACGAGATTGCCCGTGAGGAATTCGGTGCCGAGTTGCTCGATGGCGGCCCGTGGATGCAGTTCAAGAATCCGCGCACCAGCAAGAATATCGTGGTCAAGGACGTGATCGCCGACGCCATGCTGCAACAGATTCTGCTGCGTCCGGCTGAATATGACGTGATCGCTACCCTAAACCTCAATGGCGACTATCTGTCCGATGCGCTGGCGGCCGAGGTGGGGGGTATCGGCATCGCGCCGGGTGCCAACCTGTCCGACTCGGTGGCCATGTTCGAAGCGACGCACGGTACGGCGCCCAAGTACGCTGGCCAGGACAAGGTCAACCCGGGCTCGATCATCCTTTCTGCCGAAATGATGCTGCGTCATATGGGTTGGGCCGAGGCTGCCGATCTGATCATCAAGGGCACCAATGGCGCCATCGCTGCGAAGACGGTCACCTATGACTTCGAGCGCCTGATGGAAGGAGCGAAGTTGATGTCATGCTCCGAATTTGGCGATGCGATGATCAGCCATATGTAGGCTGATTCAGGTGTGAAAAAAAGGCCGGTCAAATGACCGGCCTTTTCGTGACGATTTGCCAGAATGCTCAGGCTTCGACAGGGCTCGCGACAGTGTGCGCCTGGGGTAAGGCCGCTGGGGCGCCCTGGTTGGCGGTAACCGCGCTGATATTGATGGCATGCAGGCCCTTGGGGCCTTGCACAATCTCGAAGCGAACCGGTTGGCCGGCCTTGAGCGTTTTGTAACCGTCCATCTGGATAGCCGAGTAGTGGGCGAACAGGTCCTCATCTCGGCCATCGGCCAGGATGAATCCATAACCTTTGGCGTTGTTGAACCACTTGACCTTACCGCTGAGCATGCTGATATCCCTCTGCAAAGGACTCCATCTCTGGAGTATCATCCACCCTGATTCCGCGCGATAACCGACCAGGCTGGGCGAAGGTGCGGAATCCCTGATACCCGCGTATGGGTACTCATTTGTTGTAACACCCTTTTGCCGTTAGTCAAGGCTATACGGCGGATGGCTGAGAACTCAGTCAAACTCCTTCTAGCATCCCCGTTCGCCCGGCCCTGAACCTCTGATTTCAGCATGCATGCAAGTAGCCAGATTCGACTAACATTCAATCAGGATCACCCGGCAGAGCATGAGGATGACTCCTCTGGTATCGCTGTTCAGGAATCCAAGCCAGCATTGCAGGCGCCACCGATGTACAAGGTGGTCTTATTCAATGACGACTACACCCCGATGGATTTCGTTGTCGAAGTGCTCGAAACGTTTTTTGGCATGAACCGGGAGTTGGCGACCAAGATCATGCTGGCCGTCCATACGGAAGGGCGTGCGGTATGTGGTGTGTACACCCGTGATATTGCGGAGACCAAGGCAATGCAGGTCAACCAATACGCGCGAGAGAGCCAGCATCCGCTACTCTGTGAAATAGAGAAGGACGGTTAACGCCGGCCAATTGGGTATGAGGTGAAGCTATGTTGAATCGAGAGCTCGAAGTCACCCTCAATCTGGCTTTCAAGGAGGCCCGTGCCAGGCGTCATGAATTCATGACGGTCGAGCACCTGCTGCTCGCCTTGCTGGATAACGAGGCAGCCGCCAGTGTGCTGCGGGCCTGTGGGGCCAACCTCGACAAGCTGCGCCACGATCTGCAGGAGTTTATCGACTCCACCACGCCACTGATTCCTCAGCACGATGAAGACCGCGAAACCCAGCCGACTCTGGGCTTCCAGCGCGTTCTGCAGCGTGCTGTCTTCCATGTGCAGAGCTCCGGCAAGCGTGAAGTGACCGGCGCCAACGTCCTGGTCGCGATCTTCAGCGAGCAGGAAAGTCAGGCCGTGTTCCTGCTCAAGCAGCAGAGCGTGGCGCGCATCGATGTGGTCAACTACATCGCCCATGGCATCTCCAAGGTGCCTGGGCATGGCGATCACCACGAAAATGATCAGGACATGCAGGATGAGGAGGGCGGTGAGTCCTCAGCGTCCGGCAATCCGCTGGATGCCTACGCCAGCAACCTCAACGAACTGGCTCGTCAGGGACGTATCGATCCACTGGTCGGTCGCGAGCATGAAGTCGAGCGTGTTGCGCAGATTCTCGCGCGTCGGCGCAAGAACAACCCACTGCTGGTAGGCGAGGCCGGTGTCGGCAAGACAGCCATCGCCGAAGGCCTGGCCAAGCGTATCGTTGACGAGCAGGTGCCCGACCTGCTGGCTGACAGCGTGGTCTATTCTCTGGATCTCGGTGCGCTGCTGGCCGGCACCAAGTACCGCGGCGACTTCGAGAAGCGCTTCAAGGCGCTGCTCAATGAGCTGCGCAAGCGGCCGCATGCGATCCTCTTCATCGACGAGATTCACACCATCATCGGTGCTGGCGCGGCGTCGGGCGGGGTCATGGATGCCTCCAATCTGCTCAAGCCGATGCTGTCCTCGGGTGAGATTCGCTGCATCGGTTCCACCACCTTCCAGGAATTCCGCGGCATCTTCGAGAAGGACCGTGCGCTGGCGCGACGCTTCCAGAAGGTCGACGTGGTCGAGCCTTCGATAGAGGACACCGTCGGCATTCTCAAGGGGCTCAAGGCGCGCTTCGAGCAGCATCACCACATCGAATACAGTGACGAAGCCCTGCGTGCAGCGGCTGAATTGGCTGCGCGCTACATCAATGATCGGCACATGCCGGACAAGGCCATCGACGTCATCGACGAGGCCGGCGCCTACCAGCGCCTGCAGCCGGAAGACAAGCGCGTGGCGCGTATTGAGGTAGCACAGGTCGAGGATATCGTCGCCAAGATCGCGCGGATTCCGCCGAAGCATGTCTCCAGTTCCGACAAGGAACTGCTGCGTAACCTGGAGCGTGATCTCAAGCTCACCGTGTTCGGCCAGGATGCTGCCATCGACTCGCTGGCCACTGCGATCAAGCTGTCGCGCGCCGGACTCAAGGCGCCGGACAAGCCGGTCGGCTCCTTCCTGTTCGCCGGCCCCACGGGCGTGGGCAAGACCGAAGCGGCGCGGCAGTTGGCCAAGGCCATGGGTATCGAGCTGGTGCGTTTCGACATGTCCGAGTACATGGAGCGTCACACCGTATCGCGCCTGATCGGTGCGCCGCCCGGTTACGTTGGTTTCGACCAGGGTGGCTTGCTGACCGAGGCGATCACCAAGCAGCCGCACTGCGTGCTGTTGCTCGATGAGATCGAGAAGGCGCATCCGGAAGTCTTCAACCTGCTGTTGCAGGTGATGGACCACGGCACGCTGACTGACAACAATGGACGCAAGGCGGACTTCCGCAACGTGATCCTGATCATGACCACCAACGCCGGTGCGGAAACCGCTTCGCGTGCGTCGATCGGTTTCACCCAGCAGGATCACTCCACCGATGCCATGGAAGTCATCAAGAAGAGCTTCACGCCGGAGTTCCGCAACCGTCTGGACACTATCATCCAGTTTGGTCGTCTCAGTCACGAAACTATCAAGAGCATCGTCGACAAGTTCCTCACCGAGCTGCAGGCGCAGCTCGAAGACAAGCGTGTCACGCTGGAAGTCAGCGATGCGGCGCGCAGCTGGCTGGCCGAGCGCGGTTACGATGTGATGATGGGGGCCAGACCGATGGCACGCCTGATCCAGGACAAGATCAAGCGTCCGCTGGCGGAGGAAATCCTCTTCGGCGAGCTGGCCGAGCATGGCGGTGTGGTGCACATCGACATCAAGGGTGGCGAGCCCAGCTTCGAGTTCGAGACGGCGGCAGAGGTCGCCTGATCGAATGGCCTCAAGTGCACTGAAAGCCCTGGTGGCTTTCAGTAAGTCAACGAAAACGCCCGGCATATGCCGGGCGTTTTCGTTTGGTGCTTGGCTTAACGGGCGCGGTAGGTAATGCGGCCCTTGCTCAAGTCATAAGGCGTCAGCTCAACGCGCACCTTGTCACCAGTGAGAATGCGGATGTAGTTCTTGCGCATCTTGCCGGAGATGTGCGCGGTAACGACGTGCCCGTTTTCCAACTCCACGCGGAACATGGTGTTGGGCAGGGTGTCGACGACAGTGCCTTCCATTTCGAAGCTGTCTTCTTTCGACATGCAGTAAAGCCCTCGGTATCCAGGAAATGGCCCGGTGCAACTGGCGCCAGGCAAAAGCGGCGTGCATTGTGCCCGAAAACAGTGGGCTGCGCCAAGTGGCTTGGAGTGTCGAACTGACTGGGATGGTGGCTGAGAGGTTAGGGTCTGTTGCCGTTTCGACGCGAGCCGCGTTGCTGCGCCAAATTGCGCCACGCGAGGCGCGGGATGCAGGTAATGGTCGTTCCCTTGCCAAATCCCGCAACGACGCATGGCGCAATTTGCCGCGCAACCCGAAGGGACGGCCAGTTTTTGCGTGGTACGTCGTTACTCGACGGCTCATTTGGGCGACCAAACTTCGCGTCTCGCGCCTAGCCCCACGCAAAAACTGGCTCCGTTGCGGCCGTGCGCGAAACGGCAACAGACCCTAGGTAAGCAGTGTCCAGCGCTGATTAACGAATAGTTCGATGGGGCGGTACTGGGTCTTGTAGTTCATCTTCCGACAATTCTTGATCCAGTAGCCGAGGTAGACGGCCTCCAGCCCCAGGCGCTCGGCCTCGCCGATTTGCCAGAGGATGGCGAATCGCCCCAGGCTGCGGCGTTCTTCGGTGGGGTCATAGAAGGTATAAACCGCTGACAGACCGTTTGGCAGAACGTCAGTGACTGCGATGGCGACCAATCTGCCTTGCAGACGAAACTCGTAGAAGCGTGAGAACGGCAGGTCGCGAATCAGAAAGGTCGAGAACTGGTCACGGCTCGGTGGGTACATGTCACCATCGGCATGGCGCTGCTCGATATAGCCCACGTAGAGATCGTAATACTCTTCAGTGAATGCCGGGCGCACGCAGCGAATTACGATGTCTTCATTGCGTTTGAGGATGCGCCGCTGCTGGCGGTTAGGTGTGAAGCGCGCAGCAGGAATGCGTGCAGGAATGCAGGCGGTGCACTGCTGGCAATGCGGTCGGTAGAGGTGGTCGCCGCTGCGGCGAAAGCCCATTTCCGAAAGTTCTGCATAAACCAGCACATCCATGGGCTGGCTGGGGTCGAGAAACAGGGTGGTGGCCTGTTCTTCCGGCAGATAGCTGCATGGATGGGGTTGAGTGGCATAGAACTTCAGGCGGGCCAGCTCGGTCATGGCGGTGTCTCGGGGAAGCCTGATAAAGAGTGTATGCCAGGCTGCGAAGATCGACTAGGCGAGCCAATCTGCTCCGGTGGGCAGATCGAGGTGACACTTGAGGTATTCGGCGAAGCTGGCGCGCGGTATGGCCCTGGCGCCGAAGCTGCGCAGGTGCTGTGTGGGCATCTGGCAGTCGATGAGTACAAAGCCCCAGTCTCGAAGTTTGCCGACCAGTGTGGCGAAACCGACTTTCGAGGCATTGTCGGCGCGGCTGAACATGGATTCGCCGAAGAACAGCTGCCCCATCGCCAGGCCGTAAAGCCCGCCGACCAGTTGATCCTCCTGCCAGACTTCCACCGAGTGGGCGATGCCGCGCTCATGCAGCTGCAGGTAAGCCTCCTGCATGCTACGGGTAATCCAGGTGCCATCGGCGTAGGTGCGCGGCTCGGCGCAGGCCTGTATGACGGCGGCGAAGTCCTGATCGAAGGTGACGCGGTAGCGCTGCTGGCGCAGCAGCTTGGCCAGGCTGCGGGAGACATGCAGCTCCTCGGGGAACAGAACGGTACGCGGATCGGGTGACCACCAGAGAATCGGCTGGCCATCCTGAAACCAGGGAAAGCAGCCGTGCCGATAGGCGCTGATCAGGCGGTCGGCGCTCAGGTCGCCACCAGCAGCGAGCAGGCCGTTGGGTTCGCGCATGGCTTTTGCCAGTGGCGGGAACTGCAGGGAGTCACGTTGCAGCCAGGTCAGCATGCGCGCTTGTCCATTGGGGCGGGGGAGGGCGAGCGGGGCGGCTCGCCCTTGTCCATCAGTTGCTGTCGAGGAACTTCTCGACGTCCAGTGCGGCCATGCAGCCGGCGCCGGCCGAGGTAATGGCCTGGCGGTAGACGTGGTCGGCCACGTCGCCGGCGGCGAATACGCCCTCGATGCTGGTAGCAGTGGCATTGCCTTCGCTGCCGCCTTTGATCTTCAGGTAGCCGTCATGCATGTCCAGCTGGCCGACGAACAGTTCGGTATTGGGTTTGTGGCCGATGGCGATGAACACGCCAGCCAGGGCCAGCTCCTTGGTGCTACCGTCGAGGGTGCTTTTCAGGCGTACGCCAGTTACGCCGCTCTGGTCGCCCAGCACCTCATCCAGGGTGTGGTTCCAGTGCAGGCGCATGTTGCCGTTCTCGACCTTATCGAACAGTTTGTCCTGCAGGATCTTCTCCGAGCGAAGCTTGTCGCGGCGGTGCACCAGGTGCACTTCTTTGGCGATGTTCGACAGGTACAGCGCCTCTTCGACGGCGGTATTGCCGCCGCCGATCACGGCGACCACCTGATTGCGGTAGAAGAAGCCGTCGCAGGTGGCGCAGGCCGAAACGCCCTTGCCGGAAAACGCCTCTTCCGATGGCAGGCCGAGGTACTGGGCACTGGCGCCGGTGGCAATGATCAGGGCATCGCAGCTGTAAGTGCCGCTGTCACCCTTGAGCACGAAGGGACGGCTCTGCAACTCAGCGGTATGGATGTGGTCGTAAATGATCTCGGTGTCGAAGCGCTCGGCATGCTTCTGCATGCGCTCCATCAGCGCCGGGCCGGTGAGGCCTTCGACGTCGCCCGGCCAGTTGTCCACTTCGGTGGTGGTGGTGAGCTGACCGCCAGGCTGGATGCCGGTGATCACGACGGGTTTCAGGTTGGCGCGCGCAGCATACACGGCAGCGCTATAACCGGCTGGGCCGGAACCCAGGATGATCAGGCGGGAATGCTTGACTTCGCTCATAAAAAAACCCCATAAGCCTTTGTCACAAAAGAGAATGCGTGCTCCAATTGAGCCGCATGGAAGCTGCTGGCGGCTATGCTACACCGAAGCAGGGTGGGTGCGGGAGCTTGGCAATTGGCCTCGGCGTCAGGCTGGCCCTACAATAAGTCGCTTGTGATCAACCACCAGATGGACGCGCCAAGGGCGCAGGAAATGGCTGTTTTGAAGAATTCCACCACCCAGATTACCGACTGGCGCCACAAGCTTCAGTATCGACTGAAGGAAGGCGCGTTGATCGCCCTGGGCGCGATGTGCCTGTACCTGCTGATGGCACTGTTGACCTATAACGTGGCTGATCCGGCCTGGGACAACAGCGTGCAGGTCGAGCGCATCATCAATGCCGGTGGCAGTATTGGTGCTTGGCTCTCCAGCGCGTTGTTCGGCGCCCTGGGTTACTTCGCCTACATCTTCCCCCTGTTGCTGGCCGCCAAGACCTGGCAGGTGTTTCGCACCCGTAATCAACCCTGGCACTGGAATGGCTGGCTGTTTTCCTGGCACAGCATCGGTCTGGTCTTTCTGATTCTTTCCGGCGCAGCGTTGGGTGACATTCATTTTGCCGCCGCGGCCGGCATGCAGGGTTCCGGCGGCGGCATGCTGGGTGCCAGCCTGGGCGATTTGGCCGTGCATGCGCTGAACGTACAGGGCAGTACGCTGATTTTTCTGGCGCTGTTCCTGTTCGGTTTGACCGTATTCACCGACCTGTCCTGGTTCCGCGTGATGGATCTGACTGGCAAGATCACCCTCGATCTGCTCGAGCTGATTCATGGTGCCATCACCAGCTGGTGGAACGCCCGCAGCGAACGCAAGCAGATGAAGATCCAGCTGCGCGAGCTGGACGAACGCGTTATCGAGGTGGCCGCGCCGGTGGTGTCCGATCGTCGTGAGCAGGCCAGGGTCAAGGAGCGTCTGCTCGAGCGCGAAGAGTCGCTGAGCAAGCACATGAGCGAGCGCGAGAGGCGCCCTGCGCCGGTCATCGCCACGCCGCCAGTGGTCAAGGCGCCAGAGCCTAGCAAGCGCGTGCAGAAGGAAAAACAGGCGCCGTTGTTTGTTGACAGCGCGGTGGAAGGCACCTTGCCGCCGATTTCCCTGCTCGACCCGGCGGAAGCCAAGAAGGTCGAGTATTCGCCGGAGTCGCTCAAGGGCGTCGGCCATCTGCTGGAAATCAAGCTCAAGGAGTTCGGCGTCGAAGTGGCGGTGGATTCGATCCACCCGGGCCCGGTGATCACCCGCTACGAAATTCAGCCGGCTGCCGGGGTCAAGGTCAGCCGCATCGCCAACCTGGCCAAGGATCTGGCGCGCTCGCTGGCCGTGACCAGCGTGCGTGTGGTCGAGGTCATTCCGGGTAAGACCACCGTCGGTATCGAGATTCCCAACGAGAACCGCCAGATCGTGCGTTTCTCCGAAGTGCTGTCGACCCCCGAGTATGACGAGGCCAAGTCGCCGGTCACCCTTGCACTGGGGCACGACATCGGCGGCAAACCGGTGATCACCGATCTGGCCAAGATGCCGCACCTGCTGGTGGCTGGCACCACCGGTTCCGGTAAGTCGGTGGGCGTGAATGCGATGATTCTGTCGATTCTGTTCAAGTCCAGCCCGGAAGACGCCAAACTGATCATGATCGACCCGAAAATGCTCGAGTTGTCGATCTACGAGGGCATTCCGCACCTGCTGTGCCCGGTGGTCACCGACATGAAGGAGGCGGCCAACGCCCTGCGCTGGAGCGTCGCCGAGATGGAGCGTCGCTACAAGCTGATGTCGAAGATGGGCGTGCGCAACCTGGCGGGCTTCAACCGCAAGGTCAAGGATGCCATCGAGGCTGGCGAGCCGCTGACTGACCCGCTGTTTCGCCGGGAAAACCTGGACGATGAAGCACCGCTGCTCAAGCCGCTGCCGACCATCGTGGTGGTGGTCGACGAATTTGCTGACATGATGATGATCGTTGGCAAGAAGGTCGAAGAGCTGATTGCGCGTATTGCGCAGAAGGCGCGTGCGGCCGGTATTCACCTGATTCTCGCCACCCAGCGCCCCTCGGTGGACGTGATCACCGGCCTGATCAAGGCCAACATCCCGACCCGCATGGCGTTCCAGGTCTCGAGCAAGATCGACTCGCGCACCATCATCGACCAGGGCGGTGCTGAGCAATTGCTTGGCCACGGTGACATGCTCTACATGCCGCCCGGCACCAGCTTGCCTATTCGTGTTCACGGCGCCTTTGTCTCCGACGATGAAGTGCATCGCGTGGTCGAGGCCTGGAAGCTGCGTGGCGCGCCGGATTACAACGAAGATATCCTCGCCGGCGCCGAAGAAGGTGGCAGCGGCTTCGAGGGTGGCGGCAGTGGTGAGGGTGGTGAGGGCAGCGAGGAAGATCCGCTGTACGACGAAGCCGTCAACTTCGTGCTGGAAAGCCGCCGTGCTTCCATTTCCGCCGTGCAGCGCAAGCTGAAGATCGGTTACAACCGCGCCGCGCGGATGATCGAGGCAATGGAAATGGCCGGCGTGGTCAGCTCGATGAACACCAACGGCTCACGCGAAGTGCTGGCGCCCGGTTCATCTCGTGACTGAGTGTTGCCGTCACGGATAAACCGCTGATTTCGCGGTCTACAGGATTCACGGCAGCCCGGGCTGCCGAGCAGTGCGAGGTGTGCAGTTGCTTCGCCGTTCTCATTCGACTCAAGGGGTTTATATGCGTGTTATTCGCCTGCTGATGCTGGCTGCTCTGAGTTTTACCCTGCTGAACGCACAGGCCGATGAAGAGGTGGCGAGCAAGCGGCTGAGCGAGCTACTCGGCCAGGCCCAGACCATCAGTGCGCGCTTCTCGCAGCTGACCCTCGACGCCAGCGGCACGCAATTGCAGGAAACTGCAGGGCAACTGGCGCTCAAGCGTCCGGGCATGTTCCGCTGGCACACCGATCAACCCATGGAGCAGTTGCTGGTCTCCAATGGCGAAAAGGTCTGGCTGTACGACCCGGATCTGGAGCAGGTGACCATTCAGACACTCGATCAGCGCCTGACCCATACCCCGGCATTGCTGCTTTCCGGTGATGTCTCGCAGATTCGCGAGAACTTCGAGATCGACTACAAGGAAGGCGGCAGCGTGGTCGACTTCATCCTCAAGCCCAAGGCCAAGGACAGTCTGTTCGACAGCCTGCGTCTGTCGTTCCGCAACCGCGTGCTCAACGACATGCAACTGATCGACAGCATCGGCCAGCGCACCAACATCCTGTTCCTCAATGTGAAGATGAACGAGCCGGTCGATGATGGGCAGTTCACCTTCGACATTCCGGAAGGTGCGGACGTCATCCAGGAGTAAGGCGTGGATCTGTTCAGTCG
The DNA here is from genome assembly GCF_002197815.1 of Pseudomonas oleovorans subsp. oleovorans. Classification (GTDB taxonomy): domain Bacteria; phylum Pseudomonadota; class Gammaproteobacteria; order Pseudomonadales; family Pseudomonadaceae; genus Aquipseudomonas; species Aquipseudomonas oleovorans. Next base: position 21,447 of record NZ_NIUB01000007.1, on the reverse strand, counting down.
CCAACCCGTCGCGCAGCCCCTGGCTGCGCGTTTGCGTGCTACCAGCCTGGACGAGTACGTCGGCCAGGAGCATGTGCTGGCGCCGGGCAAACCGCTGCGTGAGGCGCTGGAGCAGGGCGCCTTGCACTCGATGATCTTCTGGGGGCCGCCCGGGGTGGGCAAGACGACCCTGGCGCGCCTGCTGGCCAAGGTCACCGATGCTCATTTCGAGACCATCTCGGCCGTGCTGTCCGGGGTCAAGGAGATTCGCCAGGCCGTCGAAGTGGCTCAGCAGCACGCGGCGCAGTATGGCCGGCGTACCATCCTCTTCGTCGATGAAGTGCACCGCTTCAACAAGAGCCAGCAGGACGCCTTTCTGCCCTACGTGGAAGACGGCACGCTGATCTTCATTGGTGCCACTACCGAGAATCCTTCGTTCGAGCTGAACAATGCGCTGCTCTCGCGGGCCCGCGTCTACGTGCTCAAGAGCCTCGATGAGGCGGCGATGCGCAAGCTGGTCAATCGCGCTCTGACCGACCCGAAAGGCCTGGGCGAACGCCATCTACGCCTGCCGGACGAGGCTTTTCAGATTCTGCTGGCTGCCGCCGATGGCGATGGCCGTCGTTTGCTCAACTTCCTCGAGAACGCTGCAGACCTGGCCGAGGACGGTGGCGAAATTGGGGTGGAGCTGCTGCAGAACCTGCTGGGCGACAGCCGCCGCCGTTTCGACAAGGGCGGCGAAGCTTTCTACGATCAGATTTCCGCCCTGCACAAATCGGTACGCGGCTCCAGCCCGGATGGCGCGTTGTACTGGTACGCACGCATGCTCGACGGCGGCTGCGACCCGCTGTACATCGCCCGCCGTGTGGTGCGCATGGCCAGCGAGGATATCGGCAACGCCGACCCGCGCGCCCTGACCCTGTGCCTGAATGCCTGGGACGTGCAGGAGCGCCTGGGCAGCCCGGAAGGCGAGCTGGCCGTGGCACAGGCCATCGTTTATCTGGCCTGTGCGCCGAAGAGCAACGCGGTGTACACAGCTTTCAAGGCAGCCATGCGTGATGCGGCCGAGCAGGGTTCGCAGGAGGTGCCGCTGCACCTGCGCAACGCACCGACCAAGCTGATGAAGCAGCTCGGCTACGGTGACGAATATCGTTACGCGCACGATGAGCCGGATGCCTATGCGGCGGGCGAGGATTACTTCCCCGAGAGCTTGCAGCCGCGTCAGTACTACGACCCTGTGCCGCGCGGCTTGGAGCTGAAGATTCGCGACAAGCTGCTGCATTTGCGCAGCCTGGACGCTGCGAGCCCAAGGCGGAGGAGAGCACCATGATCCGCGTCGCGCTTGCCGTAGCTGCTGGGGGCGCGGTTGGCTCGGTGCTGCGGTTTCTGGCTTCCAGCTGGGTCGCGGGCAATTGGCCCAGGCACTTTTATCTGGGCACCTTTGCCGTCAACCTCGTTGGCTGCCTGTTGATCGGCTTGCTTTCGGGGCTGTTCCTCACGCGTACCGATCTTCCACAGGAGCTGCGCACGGGGTTGATTACCGGCGTTTTGGGCGGTTTCACCACTTTTTCATCCTTCAGCCTGGAAATCATGAAACTGATCGAGGGTGGTCGCGCAGTCGAGGCGCTCGGCTACCTGGCGTTCAGCATCATCGGCGGTCTGCTGGCGGCCTGGGCAGGTTTGAGCCTGGCTCGTTTGGCTGCCTGACCTGGCAGCAGGCTGTTGAAAAGAGCGCAGGTGGTTTTTCAACAGCCTGCTAAGGCTTTACACTCGGCAACCCGCGTCACGCTGGTGGCCGCAACCTTTTTTCGCCGATGTATTGAGACCCGAACATGCTCGATTCCAAACTCGTCCGCACGCAACTCACCGAAATCGCCGAGCGCCTCGCCACCCGTGGCTTCGTCCTCGACGTCGCCCGCTTCGAGGCCCTGGAGAGTCAGCGCAAGTCGGTGCAGGTACGCACCGAACAGCTGCAGGCCGAGCGTAACAGCCGTTCCAAGTCCATTGGCCAGGCCAAGGCGCGCGGCGAGGATATTGCGCCGCTGCTGGCGGAGGTCGATCAGTTGGGCAGCGACCTGGAGGCCGGCAAGCGCGAGCTGGACGCCATCCAGAACGAGCTGGACAACCTGCTGCTGAACATTCCCAACCTGCCGCACGAGTCTGTGCCGGTTGGCGCGGATGAGGACGGCAACGTCGAGGTCGCGCGCTGGGGTACGCCGCGCAGCTTCGATTTCGAGATCAAGGATCATGTGGCCCTGGGCGAGCAGCACGGCTGGCTGGACTTCGAGACCGCTGCCAAGCTGTCCGGCGCGCGTTTCGCCCTGCTGCGCGGCCCCATCGCGCGCCTGCATCGCGCCCTGGCGCAGTTCATGATCAACCTGCACACCGGCGAACATGGCTACGAAGAGGCCTACACCCCGTACCTGGTGCAGGCTCCGGCGCTGCAGGGCACAGGTCAGCTGCCGAAATTCGAGGAAGACCTGTTCAAAATCCGTCGCGAAGACCAGGCCGACCTGTACCTGATCCCGACTGCCGAGGTCTCGCTGACCAATATCGTCGCCGGCGAAATTCTCGATGCCAAACAGCTGCCACTGAAGTTCGTCGCCCATACCCCATGTTTCCGCAGTGAGGCGGGCGCCTCCGGCCGAGACACCCGTGGGATGATCCGTCAGCACCAGTTCGACAAGGTCGAGATGGTGCAGATCGTCGAGCCGTCCAAGTCCTTCGAGGCTCTGGAAAGCATGACCGCAAACGCTGAGCGCGTGCTGCAACTGCTGGAGTTGCCGTATCGCAAGCTGGCTCTGTGCACTGGTGACATGGGCTTCTCCGCGGTGAAGACTTACGACCTGGAAGTCTGGGTGCCGAGCCAGGACAAGTACCGTGAGATTTCTTCCTGCTCCAACTGCGGCGACTTCCAGGCGCGCCGCATGCAGGCGCGCTACCGCAATCCGGAAACCGGCAAGCCGGAGCTGGTGCACACCCTCAATGGCTCCGGCCTGGCAGTTGGTCGCACCCTGGTGGCGGTACTGGAGAATTATCAGCAGGCTGACGGCAGTATTCGTGTGCCCGAGGTTCTGAAACCCTATATGGGCGGCATTGAAGTAATCGGCTGAGCCGCTACTAAAACGGGGTGGTGCGGCTGCCCCGTTTACAAGCGGCGCGCCTGGCGATGGACGTAGGGTGCGCATGGCGCACCCTACGTGCCCGTCGTTCGCCTTCCCACCTCATTCGAGGCTGACTTTATGCAATTTCTTCCGCTGTTCCACAAGCTGCAGGGTCGCCCGGTGCTGGTCGTCGGCGGCGGCGAGGTGGCGCTGCGTAAAGCGCGCCTGCTGGCCGAAGCGGGCGCATGCCTGCGGGTTGTGGCGCCCGATGTCCGTCGCGAGCTGCAGGCCATGGCCGGCGAGCAGGGTGTTTTCCTGCGCGGTTACCAGAGCGATGATCTGCAGGGCGTTGGCCTGGTGATTGCCGCGACCGACGACGAGCCGCTCAATGCGCGAATCTCTGCCGAGGCCCAGGCGTTGGGTATCCCCGTCAACGTGGTGGATGCGCCGGCTCTGTGCAGCGTGATCTTCCCAGCCATCGTCGACCGCTCGCCGCTGATCGTCGCGGTCAGCAGCGGTGGTGACGCACCGGTACTGGCGCGCTTGATCCGCGCCAAGATCGAAACCTGGATTCCGGCCACCTATGGCCAGTTGGCCAACCTGGGCAAGCGCTTTCGTGAGCGGGTCAAGCAGCTGTTCCCCGACGTACAGCAGCGCCGTGTATTCTGGGAAGATGTGTTCCAGGGACAGATCGCCGAGAGTGTTTTTGCCGGCAAACTGGAAGAGGGCGAGCGTCTGCTGGAGGCGCGTCTGGCCGGTGCTGCGCCACGTGCGCTGGGTGAGGTGTATCTGGTCGGCGCCGGCCCCGGCGACCCCGATCTGCTGACTTTTCGGGCGCTGCGCCTGATGCAGCAGGCCGACGTGGTGCTGTACGACCGTCTGGTGGCGCCGGCGATCATCGATTTGTGCCGCCGTGATGCGGAGCGTATCTACGTCGGCAAGCGCCGCGCCGATCATGCCGTACCGCAGGAGCAGATCAATCAGCTATTGATCGACCTGGCGAAGCAGGGCAAGCGGGTGCTGCGCCTGAAGGGTGGCGATCCGTTCATCTTCGGCCGGGGCGGTGAGGAGATCGAGCAACTGGCTGCCAAAGGCGTTCCGTTTCAGGTGGTGCCGGGTATTACCGCAGCTTCAGGATGCGCAGCCTATGCCGGGATTCCGCTGACTCATCGCGATCATGCGCAGTCCGTACGTTTCGTTACCGGCCACCTCAAGGATGGCAGCAGCAATCTGCCCTGGCAGGATCTGGTATCGCCGGGACAAACCCTGGTGTTCTACATGGGGCTGGTTGGCCTGCCCGGCATCTGCGCGCAATTGATCGCACACGGCCGTTCAGGCGCCACGCCAGCGGCTTTGGTGCAGCAAGGCACGACGCAGAATCAACGCGTGTTTACCGGCACTCTGGCGACCCTGCCGGAGTTGGTAGCAGCGCATGAAGTACATGCGCCAACCCTGGTGATCGTCGGGGAAGTGGTCACTCTGCGTGACAAGCTCGCTTGGTTCGAAGGCGCTCAGAACAGCATCTGAAACCCCGCGACTGAAGCCTCGTTGTCGAGGCTTCAAGTCACCAGCCATCGCGTTTCTAACGCTGGAACACACCTTTGCCCGGCAGGCGTTGGCGGTCATGTGCGCGCATGAAGTCCTGCCGCGGCCCTTGGGGTATCACGCCCGTAGGGTTGATGCTGGCGTGGCTGGCGTAGTAGTGCGACTTGATGTGGGTGAAGTCCACCGTCTCGGCGATGCCTGGCCACTGGTAGAGCTCGCGTAGCCAGTTGGACAGGTTCGGGTAGTCCTCGATGTGTCGCAGGTTGCACTTGAAGTGCCCGTGATAGACGGCATCGAAGCGAATCAGTGTGGTGAACAGGCGAATATCGGCTTCGGTCAGGTACTCACCGGCCAGATAGCGTGTGTCAGCCAGCAATGCCTCCAGTTCGTCGAGCATGACGAACAATTCGTCGAAGGCTTCTTCGTAAGCGTCCTGGGTGGTAGCAAAGCCCGCGCGGTAGACGCCGTTGTTCACCGCCGGGTAGATGCGCTCATTGAGTGAGTCGATGCGTTCGCGCAGGGCTTCGGGATACAGGTCCAGAGCGTTGCCAGTCAGGCCATCGAAGGCGCTGTTGAGCATGCGGATGATTTCCGCCGATTCATTGCTAACGATGCCGCCCGTTTGTTTGTCCCACAATACAGGCACGGTTACACGCCCGGTGTAATGCTGGTCATCGGCGGTGTAGCGCTGGTGCATGTAGCTCAGGTTATCGAGGTGATCGCCGCTGGAGCCTGTGATGCGGTCGAAGGTCCAGCCTTGCTCGCGCATCAGCCAACTGACCACCGAGACGTCGATCAGCGATTCCAGGCCTTTGAGCTTGCGCAGGATCAGGGTGCGGTGAGCCCAGGGGCAGGCCAGTGAAACATACAGGTGATAGCGCCCGGCCTCCGCCTTGAAACCGCTGCTGCCACTCGGGCCGGCACTGCCATCGGCGGTCACCCAGTTGCGCCGTTGTGCGCTTTCGCGTTGGAAGCGGCCGCTGTCGCCGGTGTCATACCACTGATCATGCCAGCGGCCATCGATCAACAAGCCCATAACACGTGCCTCCGTCTTGAATGAACCTGGAGTCTAGCGTTGTGGGGTCGATGGAAAGGTGGAAAAAGCTGGCTTAACTGATCGATCAGTTGGATTGAAAGCGTGCATCCCAGCGTTGTCGAGCCTGTTGCATGGCCTCATCGCGGCTCAGGCCCAATCCACGTAGCGCGGTTGCCATGGTCGCGATCACGGCCAGGCGACCGTAGGCATCATCATGTTCACCGCGCCAGAACGCGACCAGCACGGCCGGGTCGAGCCGCTCGGGCTTGACGTGACGCTGTGCCGACAGCGCGGGCCATTCTTCGTCCCAATCCTCGCCATTGCGGGTGCCATACAGATGGCAGGCGACATCGGGGTTGACCTCGATCTCGCCACCTTCGCCCTTGATCACGATGGCATGATCGCCCAGTAGCCGGCTGGCTTCACGATGCACGGCCTGGTAGCCGGGGTGAAAAATGCTCTGCAGGCCGCAGTGGGCGTTCAGTGGGTTGATTACCCGTGCCAGGGAATGAATCGGCGAACGCAGACCAAGGGTGTTGCGCAGGTCGATCATGCGCTGTAGCGCCGGCATCCAGTTGCCCAGGTAGCTGTAGGCCAGGCCGTGCGTGTCGAGCGCTTCTTCCACGGCCTGCCAGTTATCGCAGCTGGCTATATCCAGCTGCTTTAGCAGTTGTTCGGTATACAGCCGCCCTGCGGTATGAGCGCCGCCACCGTGCATGAAAATGCGCGTGCCGCTGGCGGCCAGCGCCTTGGCCGCCAGCAGATACCAGGGCAGATGACGTTTCTTGCCGGCATAACTGGGCCAATCCAGGTCCACTGCAACGCTGGGCGTGGGCAGGCGCTGACGGATTGCCTCGGTGAAGCCGGCCAGTTCTTCGGCGCTTTCTTCCTTGTGCCGCAGCAGCATCAGAAAAGCGCCGAGCTGAGTGTCCTCCACCTTGCCGTCGAGCAGCAGGCCCATGGCCTCGCGGGCTTCCTCGCGGGTGAGACCACGTGCGCCGCGCTTGCCCTTGCCGAGAATACGCACGAACTGGGCGAAGGGATGTTCGGCGGGGGTGATCAGGTTCATAGGCAATTGGTCGGTTTTGGCAGGCCGGCAAGCTTGGCGGCGAGTTTGGCGGGCGTGCCCTTGAACAGGCGGTTTAGGTGCAGGCTGTTGCCTTTCTCCGGACCGAGCTTCAATGCCACGTACTTGATCAGTGGGCGGTTGGCCGGTGATAGCTGAAATTCGGCGTAGAAAGCGCGCAGCAGGTCGAGAATTTCCCAGTGTTCTTCACTCAGCTGCAAATCTTCAGCTGCGGCCAGCGCCTCGGCTACGGGGTGTGACCAATCCTGCAGGTCGAGCAGGTAGCCGTCCTTGTCCAGGGCAATTTCACGTCCGGCGACGTTGAGCGTGCTCATAGCCAGCTGTTGACCTTGGCGTAGCGGATGCATAGCTCGACGAACTCTGGATAGTCCACGACCTGTGCGCGCTCGGGCGCCTGCAGGCCGCGGGCGCTTAGGTCTTCGCCCAGTGCATAGAGCGCAACGCTGGCGGGCATCAGTTGCAGAGCCTGCAGGTTGGCTGTGCCGGGCTGTAGCGCGTAGACCGCATCGCCGCTGAGCAACAGACCATCAGCGGCACCCAACAGACGCAGGCAGCTAGCCAGGCGGCTATCGGCGAACGGCGAATGGGAAAGTATGTGCAGGGTGGCCATTAGAGGGTGATCACCTGGTCATAACGATCAAGGAGGGCGGTCAGCGCACTGTCGTCCAGTCGCTCTACCGCCAGATTCAGTTCGGCATCGCTCAGGCCGCGCTCGGCCAGGCTGCGTTGGCTGGCGTACAGATCTTCTACGCCGAACATTGGCAGCGCCTGTAGGTTCGCGCCAAGTTTTTTTTGCTGTAGTGCACCAGGTTGCTGCGCTTTGCTTAGCTGGAACACGCCATCGTCGAGAAACAGCATGCCGATGGGCAGGTCGAAGGCGCCGCCAGCCAGGGCGATATCCAGCGCCTCGCGGGCTCCAGGGCCGCTCCAGGGCGCCTGGCGGCTGATGATCAATAGCGACTTGCTCATTCAGTGGCCTCCGAAGCAGATCAGGCGGTCGGCCTGTTGCGCCGCTTCATGCAATTGGCCAAGGCCGGAAAGCTCCCACGGGGCCTGCAGATTGGCCGCAGGGCGCGCATAGCGCTGCGCTTCTTCGGCGTTGAGTACGCCGCGACGCAGTGCAGCAGCGATACACACCACCGCGTCCAGCCCGTTGGCAGTGACGAACTCGCGCCACTCGCCGGGCAGATCGAGCTCGTCCTGCGGGCTGACCACGTTGCTGGCGGCGCTATGCACGCCGTCCTGATAGAAGAACAGGCGAACGATCTCGTGGCCGTCCGCCAGCGCCGCCTGGGCAAAACGCAGTGCGCGTCGCGAGGCAGGCAGATGAGGAGCAGCGAACAGGGCAATGGCAAACTTCATGGCGTTTCCGGCGAGGCAAAACTGTGCCAATGATAAGGCCAGGGTGCCCGGCAAACAAAGGCAACTGATGGCCGCGCAAGAAAAAGCCCGCCGAAGCGGGCTTGAAGGGGGACGAAAGCTATCAGTCGTCGCCGCCCATGATGCCGAAGATCTGCAGCAGGCTGACGAACAGGTTGTAGATCGATACGTACAGGCTGATGGTGGCCATGATGTAGTTGCGTTCACCACCATGGATGATGGCGCTGGTCTGGAACAGGATGCAGGCCGAGGAGAACAGCACGAAGCCAGCGCTGATCGCCAGTTGCAGGCCGCTGATCTGGAAGAAGAAGCTGGCAACCACGGCGCCCAGCAGAACGAAGAAGCCTGCCGTGATGAAGCCGCTGAGGAAGCTCATGTCCTTGCGGGTGGTCAGCACGTAGGCAGACAGGCCGAAGAACACCAGCGCAGTCATGGTAAAGGCGGAGCTGATGACCTCAGCGCCGTTGGTCATGCCCAGGTAGCGGTTGAGGATCGGGCCAAGGGTGTAACCCATGAAGCCGGTCAGCGCGAGGGTAGAAAGCAGACCCCACGCAGAATTGCGCAGCTTGGCGGTGAGGAAGAACAGGCCGTAGAAACCGATCAGTACGACAAAGATGTTCGGATAAGGAACGTTGGCGCGCTGCGAGATGAACGCCACAAGGCCGCTGAAGGCCAGGGTGATGGCCAGTAGGCCATAGGTATTACGCAGAACGCTGCTGACTTCCTGTTGCTCAACCTGAGAATGGTTGAGTGCATAATCTCGCTCTTGCATGGCGACGCTCCTGTTGTAAGAGGCTTTCAAATTCGAATGTATCGGATCATAGCAGAGCGGGATTGCCTGCCAAGACTTAGAGTTTGACAGTGTGTTGCGTTCCGGTAAGATTGCCGCCCGCACTGCTGCGGAGGTTTGAGCGTTAGCCTCCGCACTCAAGAATCTGGAAGCGTGGCCGAGTGGTTTAAGGCAACGGTCTTGAAAACCGTCGATGGGCAACTATCCGTGAGTTCGAATCTCACCGCTTCCGCCAACTCTCCAAAATTGCTACGACGCAATTACTGATCCTAATCTGGCGCTTGCTTTTTGACTACCGTGCGCCAAGCTAGGTCAGGCCTTGGCTTTTTGTTAAGGTGACCGGCAAGTTCAATCTCACCGTCGTTGCACGGTGGCTGACAAGGTGCAACGAGGTGGCGATTGATTAGGGTCCTGGTTGTCGACGATCACGATCTGGTTCGCACGGGCATCACCCGTATGCTGGCCGATATCGACGGTCTGCAAGTCGTGGGCGAAGCCTGCACTGGCGAAGAAGCCCTGCTCAAGGTTCGCGAACTCAAGCCCGACGTCGTCCTGATGGACGTCAAGATGCCAGGTATCGGCGGCCTGGAAGCCACCCGTAAGCTGATGCGCAGTCATCCCGATATCAAGGTCGTCGCCGTTACCGTGTGTGAGGATGAACCTTTCCCGACGCGCCTGCTGCAGGCGGGCGCCGCTGGTTATCTGACCAAGGGTGCAGCGTTGGATGAGATGGTGCAGACCATTCGTCTCGTATTCGCCGGCCAGCGCTACATCGACCCGCAAATCGCCCAGCAACTGGCGCTGAAATCCTTCCAGCCGCAGAACAGTGGTTCGCCATTCGATCTGTTGTCCGAGCGCGAAATCCAGATCGCGCTGATGATCGCCAACTGCCACAAGGTGCAGAACATCTCGGACAAACTGTGCCTGTCGCCGAAGACGGTCAATACCTACCGCTATCGCATCTTCGAGAAGCTCTCTATCACCAGCGATGTCGAGCTGGCTTTGCTCGCGGTGTGCCACGGCATGGTCGACGCCGTCAGCTGAAAATGCCTGCCCCATTCGATCCGAGTGCCTTCCTGGCGACCTGCAGTGGTCGCCCCGGCGTCTATCGCATGTTCGATAGCGAGGCTCGCCTGCTCTACGTCGGCAAGGCGAAAAACCTCAAGAAGCGTCTCTCCAGTTACTTTCGCAAGACCGGTCAGGCACCCAAGACGGCCGCGCTGGTCGCACGTATCGCGCAGATCGAAACCACCATCACCGCCAACGAGACCGAGGCACTGCTGCTCGAGCAGACCTTGATCAAGGAATGGCGGCCGCCTTACAACATCCTGCTGCGCGACGATAAATCCTATCCTTACGTGTTTCTCTCTGACGGCGACTTTCCACGGCTCGGCATTCACCGAGGGGCGAAGAAGGCCAGGGGGCGCTATTTCGGCCCCTATCCCAGTGCATTGGCGATTCGCGAGAGCCTGAGCCTGCTGCAGAAGACCTTCCTGGTTCGCCAGTGCGAGGACAGTTACTACAAGAACCGCACGCGACCTTGCCTGCAATACCAGATCAAACGCTGCAAAGCCCCCTGCGTCGGCCTGGTCAGTCCGGAGGAGTACGCCGAGGACGTGCGTCACTCGGTGATGTTTCTCGACGGCCGCAGCAATGCACTGAGTGAGGAGCTCTCGGCCAGTATGGAAAAGGCCTCGATGGCCCTGGAGTTCGAGCGCGCCGCTGAGCTGCGTGATCAGATCGCAATGCTGCGCCGTGTGCAGGACCAGCAAAGCATGGAAGGTGGCACCGGCGACGTCGACGTGGTCGCGGTGATGCTCACCCCCGGCGGCGCCTGCGTCCACCTGATCAGCGTGCGTGGCGGGCGCGTGCTGGGTAGCAAGAATTTCTTCCCGCAGGTGGCGATCGAAGAGGAGGGTGGCGACGTGCTGATGGCCTTCCTCGCTCAGTACTACCTGGGTAATGCCGAGCGCGACCTGCCCAGCGAGCTGATCGTCAACGTGCAGCATGAAGATTTCGCCACGCTGATCGAGGCCATCGAGTCGTTACGCGGCCGTAGTCTCAGCATCAGCTTGCGCGTGCGTGGCACGCGAGCTCGTTGGCAGCAGCTTGCCGTGACCAACGCCGAACAGGCGCTGGCCGCACGCCTGGTCAACCGGCAGCATCTGGCCGAGCGTTTCGAGGCGCTGGCTACCGTGCTGGAAATGGACGAGCCGCCGCAGCGCATGGAATGCTTCGATATCAGCCATTCCAGTGGTGAGGCGACGGTCGCCTCATGCGTGGTATTCGGTCCCGAAGGTCCGCTGAAATCCGATTACCGGCGCTTCAATATCGATGGCGTGACCGCTGGCGACGACTACGCCGCGATGCACCAGGCGTTGACTCGGCGCTTCAGCAAGATCAAGGATGGCGAAGGCAAGTTGCCCGATGTGCTGCTGGTGGACGGTGGCAAGGGGCAGTTGGCCATGGCGCGCGAGGTACTGCAGGAGCTGGCCGTGCCGGATCTGATTCTGCTTGGTGTGGCCAAGGGCACGACGCGCAAGCCGGGCCTGGAAGTGCTTTACTTGAACGATGCCGAGCATGAGTTCACCTTGCCCGGCAACTCCCCGGCACTGCATCTGATTCAGCAGATCCGTGACGAATCGCACCGCTTTGCGATCACCGGGCACCGTGCGCGACGCGGCAAGACCCGACGTACCTCTACATTGGAAGAAGTGCCTGGTATCGGCCCCAAGCGGCGGCGCGAATTGCTCAACCACTTCGGCGGCCTGCAGGAATTGTCCCGTGCCAGCGCTGAAGAAATTGCCAAAGCGCCCGGAATCAATAAAAAGCTCGCTGAGTCGATTTATGACACTCTGCACAGCGAGTAGAATGCCCGCTCACCTCGCAGCCTTGTTGTGCCGATGAATATCCCCAACCTGCTTACCGTGCTCCGGGTCGCACTGATACCGGTTTTCATCCTCCTGTTCTATCTGCCGTTTGCCTGGAGTTACTGGGCAGCCAGCGGAGTTTTTGCCGTTGCTGCCGTCACTGATTGGCTAGATGGCTACCTGGCGCGACGCTGGGAGCAGGGTACGCCTTTTGGCGCCTTCCTCGATCCGGTCGCAGATAAATTGATGGTTGCTGTAGCCTTGGTGCTGTTGGCTGCCGAACATTCCAATCTTTGGCTGACGCTGGCGGCGGCGATCATCATCGGTCGCGAGATCGTCGTCTCTGCGCTGCGCGAGTGGATGGCCGAGCTGGGGGCTCGGGCACATGTGGCCGTGTCCAACCTTGGCAAGTGGAAAACCGCAGCGCAAATGCTGGCGCTGGTCATCCTGCTGGGTAATCCACCGGTGTTCACCTTCTGGGTCGTGCTCGGATACATCTTGCTGGTGGTCGCAGCCGTGCTCACATTGTGGTCGATGCTGCAGTACCTGTTGGCCGCCTGGCCACACCTCAGCACCACCTCGGAAAAGAAATAAGTATTTTTGAATCAAAGGGTTGACGGCGCGATTCGATTCTATAGAATGGCGCCCGTCGACAAGACAAGCGGGAATAGCTCAGTTGGTAGAGCACGACCTTGCCAAGGTCGGGGTCGCGAGTTCGAGTCTCGTTTCCCGCTCCAGCTTTACACGAGTCGCCAAGGCGGTTCGTTTGCTTCATGGCTGAGTTGCAGAGTGGTTATGCACCGGATTGCAAATCCGTGAACGCCGGTTCGATTCCGACCTCAGCCTCCAATTTAAAAGGCCTCGTAGATCCATGATTTACGAGGCCTTTTTCATTACCCCTGATGTGCTTTGGCATACCTTGCGAGGACGGGGAGGGCTGTATATAGTCCGGTCCTTTGCACAGCGCTACCGCCCGAATGGCGAAATCGGTAGACGCAGGAGACTTAAAATCTCTCGCCAGTAATGGCGTGCCGGTTCGAGTCCGGCTTCGGGCACCATTCATCTGTTTCTAGCAGTCTCTATAAGTCTACGAAACCCATCTAAACCGGCACTCTTGGCCGGTTTTGTTGTTTATGGCTGTCTACTCTTGTCTCTAGGCATATACCTAAAATGGGTATACGTTTAGGTATACGCCGGTTCGGCAAGGGAGGCATATACCTATGGCGCGTACCGTTACCCCACTTTCAGACGCCAAATGCGAGGCCGCCAAGGCTCGGGAAAAGGACTACACCCTGTTTGATGGTCAAGGGTTGTTCCTGCTTGTGAAGCGCAATGGCTCCAAGGTGTGGCGCTTCAAGTTCACCCGTCCTGATGGCCGCGCCGGATTGGCCACCTTCGGCAACTACCCAGCCCTCGGTCTAAAGTCTGCGCGTGGTCGCCGTGCTGCAGCCCTTGAGCTGCTGGCCGAAGGTGTTGATCCCATTGAGCACGAACAGCAGGCGAGGGCGACCGCCCAGGCCGAGCAGACCAACACCTTCAAGGCCGTAGCATTGGACTGGCATGCGGCCGGTGCCCGCAAGTGGTCGCCGGATCATGCCGCCAAGGTGCTGCGCCGCATCGAACAGCACCTGTTCCCGGCGCTCGGTAGCCGGGCGGTGGCAAGCCTCAAGGTGCGTGACCTGCTGGCACCGCTCAAGGCGGCAGAGCAGCGCGATACCCTGGAGCTGGCCGGCCGTTTGCGTCAGTACACCACTGGGGTAATGCGCTACGCCGTCCAGCATGGGCTTATCGAAACCAACCCAGCGAGTGACCTGGTGGGCGCTACGGCGACCCGCAAGGCGCAGCACCGACCGGCGCTCGCACTGGAGCGGCTGCCCGAGTTGCTGGAGCGGATCGACACCTACAACGGCCGCGCACTGACCAAGCTGGCCGTGGCACTCACCCTGCAGGTGTTCATCCGCTCCAGCGAGCTGCGCTTTGCTCGGTGGCGGGAGATCGACATGCAAGCCAGCCTCTGGACGATCCCGGGTGAGCGTGAGGTTATCGAGGGCGTCAAGCACTCCAGCCGAGGGGCCAAGATGCGCACGCCGCACCTGGTGCCGCTGAGCCGCCAGGCGCTGGGGTTGCTCGGGCAGGTTCATATGCTGTCCAGCCGTTATGAGCTGGTGTTCCCTGGCGACCACTACCACCACAAGCCCATGAGTGAGAACACCGTGAATGCTGCCCTACGCCGCATGGGTTACGACACCAAGGCAGAGGTATGCGGGCATGGCTTTCGGGCAATGGCCTGTTCTGCCCTGGTGGAGTCAGGGCTGTGGACGCGCGAGGCGGTAGAGCGGCAGATGAGCCACCAAGAACGCAACACGGTGCGGGCCGCCTATATCCACAAGGCTGAACACCTTGAGGAGCGTCGGCTTATGGTGCAGTGGTGGGCTGACTACCTCGATGCCAACAGGCAGCAGCACGTCACCCCCTATGATTTTGCTCACCGAGGGGAGGGCGCCGCTAACGTGGTGCCGGTCAACTTCGGCAAGGTGGTTTGAGTATGCGAACCCGTACCCCTCAAAAATCCGGTGTAATCGGTGTAACAGGTGTAATGAAAGCTCTGAAAGCCTTGCGTGGCGTGGCTTTCAGAGAAATTACACAAGGCACGGGGAGTGCGTACACCACGTGTAATTTACACCATCGGTGTAATGCCTCGTCCGACACGATACGGCCCCGTTCCTGCCTGTTGGCCTGCTGCGGCATGAGCAAACCAGCGCGGGTATGGTCGCCGACTTCGGGGCCTGGGGGGTGATGATTGGATGACCGCATAGGGTGGAAGATTCTTGTTGGCAGTTATCTGGAACCAGTCGAAAACCCAGTTGAGGGTGTGCGGGCGCGCTTGGCTGACTACCGGCGCTTTGACGATTGCGAAGCGCGAATCAGCTCCATCCTGTCGATTGTGGAGGCTTGCAGGCCTTGGCTGGACGGCGCGCATGCCAGGCGCTTAGCCGAGGCTGCTTACACTCGCAATGACGCAATTGACCAGATGGCAGAAGGCTACGGCGGGCGCGTGTTACCCGGTGAGGTAAGGCGGGCTGCCGGTTATGAGCAAGCCGGCGATATGGAGGCCATATCGGCGTACGTGCTGGCATGCGCTGCGCACGCTCTGCAGGCGCTGCTGCCGATCCTGGCGGGCGAGCGGGGCGGCGCGGATGACTGGGAGTGGCATAAAGTCTTTCTCGACTCTGTAGGCGCGGTGCGTGACTGCGCGGTGCATGGTTACACGGCGCCTAATCCGTCAGGGCTGTCGGCCGGCGAGATAGATGCCTGTTTTGAGATAGCCGACCTTGCTGACGCTGCAGCGCTGATAGCTACGCGCTCTGCCAGCGGCTATCGAGGGATTGAAGGGTATCAGCCGGTAGGCGGCTTGCTGGTCGAAGGGCGGCGACAGCTTGACGGAACAGATGCCCGCGATGAGGCAATCCGGCTCAAGGCGCTAGAGCTGATTAGAACCGGCACGAAGCTACATAATCTGAGCAGCAAGTTGCGTGGATGGCTGCTACGGGGCACCGGAAAATCTCTGAGCAAGCCGGCGATGAACGCCATTCTCAAGCGCTACGGCCTACACAGTTCACCCGCGAAGAAAAAGTAAAGCCAGCTTCGCCCTGTCAATCGCGCGCCAATAGCCTCCTGCCTGAACCAATTTACAGGAGGCTACCCATGGATCACCCGACCCGAAAACCTGCCGCGCTCTCTGCTGGCAGTCGCCCTGCTTCTGCAATGGATGCGACAGCCGGCGCCATCCCCCGTGACCCGTCCACCACCCTGATTCGTATCAATGAGGTGGTGGCCATTGTCGGCTTGGCGCGCCCCACCATCTACAAGCTGCTGCGCCAACCTGAGAGCGGCTTTCCCCAGCCGGTAAAGCTGAGCGATAGCACCGCCCGTGGCGCGCCTGTGGCATGGGTTCTTGGTGAGGTTAATCAGTGGGTGCTGGCTCGCATCGCTGCGCGTGGGAAGGCTGCCGCATGACGCCGATATTCCTGCCGCACACGGCCCTTGATGCCATCGACGAACTGGGCGCCGCCGCGCTGCCCGAGACTGCCCGACAGGGGCGCAGCCGTCTCTGTACTTTGCGTGACCGAGCCCTGGCAGACGGTGCGCATGTGCTGCTGTTGCTCTGGCCAACCTTCGAGTGGGCATTGCTCGCTGTCGAGGTGCCGGCCGGCGTGGTGATCAAGGACGCTGCGCAGCTCATCCCCAACCTGATGGCCAATCCAGAGGCGCTGCAGCAGATGCACCGCAATGCCACGCAAGGCCAGCACCTGGCCTGGCTGCATCTGCAGCGCCCGACTACCACGATTCACTAATGAAAACGCCCCCGGTGGCAGCCGAGGGCGTTAGAGGTGACGCACTGTGTTCGATCAATCTATGCCTTGGCCGAGTGTCGCGCAAGCAATGCGCTCGCTCTTGAACCTTGCGCGAGCCAATCGGCCGCGCTACTCTGCGCCCGTCGCTGTCAATCCAGCGGCCGGGTTTGGCGACCCGATCAGCAAAAGGCGCACAGGCGCCATAGACCCCATTGCAGGCGCTTTTTTTGTGCCCGCAATGCCGTGTTATGGCGGCCGTGCGTGGGAGACCTTCGGGTCTGCCGGGTTCCTTTTGCCCCGGTTCGCCAACCTGCGCACGGCTGCCACCCTTATCCGTTTGGCGACGGTACGTGGCAGCTCCTACCAAGCAAAAGGAGCACCACCCATGAAGCACCCGCACGCCCTCAATCCGTCCAAAGCACGCGCCGCCGCTCACCGGGCAATGGCCCTTGCTGCACTGCGTAGCACTTCCTCCCTTGCCGTTCGGCTCAACCGCTACAACCACCACCGCGCCATCCAGCGCTCTCTTGAAGCACAAGCCAATGCCTGCGATTGGCTGGAGAGCTTGGAGGGCGACGCCTGGGCCGATGCCTGCGAAGAGATTGCAGCTGCCCTCAAGGCCAAGGAGGTGAGCCATGGATAACCTCGATTCGCGTTGGGAGTTGGATCAATTGAGTCAGCGTGCCGATGGCCTTACCTCGGCCGGCATGGGCTTGGAGGCAATCGGTCGGCTCTTGAATGAAAGCGAGCTGCACGCCGATGACGTTAACGGCTTGCAACAGGCTGTCATGGCGCTGGGAAACTATGTGCGCGTGACTGGCTTCGAGCTGTACGCGCAGGCCGAGAAAATGAAAGGGGGTGCGAAATGAAGCGCCGCCGCATTCTGACCCAGCCTCAGGAGTTCAGCCGCTTCCCCGCCGGCATGCTGTTCGCCGTTAAAGCAGGCATGCCGGTCGCTGATGCCTTGGAGCAGGCATCCAACCTACTCGCCTGCGTGGAGAACCTGGCGGTACAGATTGGCGATGAGGCAAACCGGGGCGGTGATATTTTCGCTATCCAGTACCTGGCCGAGATGGCCAAGGCATTGGTAGATGCCAGTGCCGGCGGGGTGTTTGACGCGGAGGGCGGCCAATGACTGACGCCCGAGAGCACAAGAAGTACCCCACCTTTGCCGAGGTGAAGCGCGCCGCCCTGCAGGCCATCGACCGGGTGCTGTCGCACTGGTTGCCCGGTGGCAAGCGGGTGGACGGTGGCAAGGAATACACCGCACCCAACCCAACGCGGGCCGACAAGCGCGCTGGCTCGCTCAAGGTGAGCCTGGCCAAGGGCACTTGGAGCGACTTTGCTACCGGCGACAAGGGCGGCGACCTGATAGACCTGGTGCGCTACCTGGACGGCGGCAGCGAGGTGGACGCTTGCAACAAGCTGGCGGACTTCCTGGGTGTTACGCCAGGCACTGTCAGCGCCAGCGCGCCGGCCAGCAACAAGCCCAAGGCGCCCGAGTGGGTGCCGGTGCTGCCAATTCCTGATGAAGCCATGCGCAAGGTGCTGCAGACGCACCGCCAGCACGGCAAGCCGTCGAAGGTGTGGATCTACCGTGCCGCCGATGGCCAACCGTTGATGGTGCTGTATCGCTTCGACCTGGGGCCGGATGAAAGCGGCACGCCGCGCAAGGTGTTCGCCCCACTGACCTGGTGCAAGCACTCGGGCAATGGCTCGCTGTCCTGGCGTTGGCAGGTGTTGCCCGAGCCGCGCCCGCTGCTGCGCCTCGATGAGCTGGCCACCCGAGCGGCTGCCCCGGTGGTGCTGTGCGAAGGCGAGAAAGCGGCAGACGCTGCCGCCGAGCTGCTGCCGGGCTACGTCGTTACCTGCTGGCCCAACGGCACCAACTCTTGGCAGAAAGCCGACTTCGGCCCGGTGGCCGGTCGCCATGTGCTGCTGTGGCCGGACAACGACGCGCCGGGCCTCAAGTGCATGGATGCCCTGGCCGAGCACCTGCGCCAGCTTGGCGCGGCCTCCGTGCGCTCGGTAGCGCTGACGGTGTTCAGCCAGCGCCCTGGCCTCGATGGCGACCGGCCCACCTTCGCCCCTGGTGGCGAATGGGCCGAGGGTGACGACGCCGCCGATGCAGTGGCCAAGGGCTGGACGGCGGCGCACCTGGCCGAGCTGGAACGCACCGGGGAACTGTTCGCCCTGGCGCCGGCTGCAGCGCCTGCCAGTAAAGGTAAGGGCGGCAAGCCCAGCACCAAGGGGAGTGCCAGCAGCAAACCGGCACCAACCGAGAAGCCCGCGCCCCTGCCGGCGGGCTTTCGCGTCACAGCCGATGGCGTGTTCTATGCCGGCGAGGATGGCGAGGCGCGGCCGGTGTGTTCATGGCTGGAAATTAAGGCGCGCACTCGAGACGGTAACGGCGGGAGCTGGGGTCTGCTGGTGGAGTTCGACGACCCGGACGGCGACAAGAAGCGGCTTAACATCCCAGCCCGTGCCATGGCTGGCGACTTCGGAAAGGAGGTGGTCGCTCCACTGGTTGACGCAGGCTTGCGCCTGGCTCCCGTGCGTACCGCCCGCAATTCACGCAACGACCTGCAGAGCTACCTGCAGGGCTATGACAGTGCCGAGCGGGCTCGGCTGGTCACGCGCCTGGGCTGGCATGGCGATGCCTACCTGCTGCCGGATCGCCAGATAGGGCAGAGCGTAGAGCACCTGCACTTCTACGAAGCCGGCGCACGCCTCCCGCCGATCAGCCAGGCCGGCACCCTGGAACAATGGCGGCAGCAGGTTGGCGCGCTTTGCGTCGGTAACAACCGGCTGGCGTTCGTGGTGTGCGTGGCCTTCGCCGGCCCGCTGCTGCATCTGTTGGGCGCCGAGTCGGGTGGCTTCCACCTCTATGGCGACAGCTCGGGCGGCAAGACCACGCACTTGCAGGTAGCTGCCTCGGTGTGGGGTGGCCCCCGATTGGTAATGCCGTGGCGGGCGACGGACAACGCGATGGAGAGCATTGCCGCCGCTCTGTCTGATGCGCTGTTGATCCTGGACGAAATTGGCCAGTCAGAGCCACGCATTATCGGCGAGATGGTCTACATGCTTGGCAATGGCACCGGCAAGGCTCGCGCCAATGATCGAGGACAGGCCGGTCGACAGGTGCATGAGTGGCGTTTGCTGTTCCTTTCCACCGGGGAGAAGACGCTAGCGCAGCACATGGCCGAGGCACACAAGGAACTGAAAGCAGGGATGGAGGTTCGGCTGCTGGCCGTACCTGCAGACGCTGGCAAGGGTCTCGGGCTGTTCGAGGTGCTGCATGGCTTCGAGGATGCTGCCGCGCTGTCGGATGCACTCAAGGCCCGGGCAGGCAAGTTCTACGGCACGCCGGCTCTGGCCTTCCTGTCGGCCCTCTGCGAGCCGGGCAAGCTGCGCGGCTATGCGGCCGTGGTGCGCAGTACGGTGGAGCGCTTCACTGCCGAGGCGTTGCCGGCTGACGCGAGCGGCCAGGCCCAGCGAGCTGCGGCGCGCTTTGGCCTGGCTGCTGCAGCCGGCGAACTGGCCACGTCGCTGGGCGTCACGGGCTGGCCGGATGGCACGGCCACACACGCGGCCAGGGTGTGCCTGGGCGCCTGGCTCGCTGAGCGGGGCGGGGCTGGCAACCTAGAAGGCGACGCCATTGTGCAGCGCCTGCGCCTGACCATCGAGCGCTATGGCGAAAGCCGGTTTACCCGCTGGGAGAGCGTCGCCGCCAAGGTCGACGACCACAGCCCGCGCACGGTTGACCGTCTCGGCTTCCAGCGCACGGACAGCCACGGCTATGGAGATATTCTCTACACCACCAAGACTTACTACTTCCTGACGACTGCCTGGAGCAATGAGGTGTTCAAGGGCATGAACGCCCGCAACGTGAACAGGGAGCTGGTCGCACGTGGGATTTTGCTGCCCGGCAAGGATGGCAAAGCCGCACAGGTTACGGCGTTGCCCGGCATGGGCAGCACGCGTACCTATGTGGTGAGCAATGCCGCGCTGTTCTCCGAAGACGCAGCAACCGAGGCCGCATAAGCCAGGGCTGCCGCATGCAGGAGAGTGCCGGCCGCCTTCGGGCCTGGCCCGCCCGTGAACGAACAGACCCTATATCGAATTGGAGATTTAACGAGATGACTCATACCAAGACTTCGGAAGACGTTTATCAATCCCTCAAGGCCGCGTTGGCCGATGCTCTGCAGTCTCAGCAGGTTGCCGACTCTGAGGTGGCACAAGTTGCCAAGCAGTTGCAGGCGGTTGCCCCCCGGCTCACTGCTTTGAGTGAGAATGGCGCCGCCGCCATTGATAAAGCCGCCCAATCTGAAGGCCAGATTGCACGGGAGATTGCCGAGGCACTCGCAAATGGTTCGCCGGATAAGGCTATTCAGGCTTTGGAAGTTCGCCTAGTTGATGCGCGGCGTGCCCTCACCACTGCCCGGCAGGCTGTAGCTGATGACGCTGGATTAATGGATGCTTTGCGTAACAAGGCGGAAATGCTCACTGCTGAAATGGAGCAGGCCGAGAATAGGGCAGCTAAGGCTCTAGCCCGTGTGCAAGGTGCCAAGGCCGCGCTGGCCATGGCTGCGTGGAATGACGCCGCTCTTGACCTGTTGGCGAGGTACGGCGCTCCGCTTGTGCAGTTGCTGAGTGACGGTGGCTACCATGAGACCAATGACCTCAATATCCCGTTCTTCTCGTCAGGTGGGAGCCGTGTGCGCCTGGGCCGGCATGACCTGGTGGAGTTGGCTGGCCGTGCCAACGCCCAGCCGCAGGGTCTCTGAGTGGCCGGCATGAGTACCCCATATCGCGCCGCTGTCTCACGTCAACTGCGTAATGGCTTTAAGACCGTACAGGGCCTGCCGGTGATATGGCAGGCCGTATGCTGGGCCGCAGTGAGCGAGGGGGCAAGCCATGCGATGGTGCGCCCGCTATCCACCGAGGCAAACGCGAACTGGGCAAGAGACGTGCTCACAAAGCAGTATCCGGGGCGCGCGTATGAGGTTAACTGCTACCCGCTGGCCAAGCCTGTCGAGGCCTCACAGTTAACCACTTTCGAGTCCTGGGCAATGGATGAGGTCAAACGGCTGGAGCTGGCGCAACGTCAAGCCGGTTAGCCCCAGCGCTGTCCGCTTGTTATTCGCCGCTGGTGTAACCAACGCCAGCGGCTTTTTATTTTCCATCGAAAGGTTAAAACCACCGGCTTTCAGCCGGTGAGCTTTAGCGCCACCATGCGGGGCTGGAGGGCAAGCGCATGGATTACAGATACGGCAGTCATACGGTCTACCAGATCGAGTA